>NZ_LZSX01000026.1 GCF_001665835.1 Mycobacterium colombiense
CGACCGTGGGGTTTCTTTTGACGCCGCTTCTCAGCTGCCAGAGATAGGCCGGACTGATCGATACGCCGGTTTTCTTGCTGATAGCCGCCGCGGCGGCGGCGTTGGACAGCGGGGCCGTGCCGGCCTTCCGCATGACCTCGAAAAGCTTGGTCAACCTGAGCGCGAGATCAGAGTCGTTGTCAGCACCGCCACCGGCTGGCGCTTCGTCTGGCCCGCTGCCGCGATCCAATGCACTCTCATCTCATTCCAACGCGATCATCGTGTACTCACGTTACCAGCCGCCTAGCGCTGAATCCACCGAGAACCCGGCCTGACCTTGGTCGTTGGCCCCCGGAAAGGGGCGGCCGCCGCGGTCGGCGCCTTGACCGCCGACGAGCCCCGGCGGCATGATGAAGCTCGCAGGCGGTCGGCGCAAACTCGTCGATGCGGCGTTCCAGCTGGCAGGATCGTCCGTCTGCCACGCACATCGTCGGTACGAACTTCCTTCTGCGCGAAAGGGTTTGGGCTCAGAAACGCAAATGCGGACGGATGCGGATACCGGCTCTGAGGTTGCGCGCCCTTGCACCGCGGTAACCGTCCGGGGCGACGATTCGGGAGGCCATCGGCAAACGGCCAGGTTGTAACATGGGCAAAACTTGTTGGCGTGCGCATGAAACGGAAGACCATTGGGAGTCGACGATGTCCAGGCCGAAGGGCCGGATAACGGCGAGTTGGCATCGCGTTTGACGAAGCTTTTCGAGGTCATGCGGAAGGCCGGCGCGGCCCCGCTGTCCAACGCCGCCGCCGCGGCGGCTATCAGCAAGAAAACCGGCGTATCGATCAGTCCGGCCTATCTCTGGCAGCTGAGAAGCGGCGTCAAAAGAAACCCCACGGTCG
>NZ_LZSX01000027.1 GCF_001665835.1 Mycobacterium colombiense
CTAGAACGCTGAAATATCAGCAGATAGGGGAATTCTCGGGATGGTCGTTCACCTCGAGGTGGACCGGTTGCTGATCGACGGCCGCGCCGTCGCCGGCGACGGAGTGGCGTTGCCGGTCGAGGACCCGGCGACCCAGGAGATTCTCACCACCGTGGCGACCGCGTCAGCGGACCAGGTGGAAACGGCCATCGCCGCCGCACGCAGGTCCTTCGACTGTGGTGTGTGGGCGGACAGGTCGGTGTCCGAGCGCCTGGAGACGCTCGGACGGATGGCGCAATGGCTCGAGGAGCGCCGCGAGGAGCTGGTTGAAACGGCCGTCCACGAGGTCGGCGCCCCGCTGGGAATCGCCCGCATCGCCCAGGTGGGCATGGCTTTGGACCAGGCTCGACAACTCCCCGAACTTTTCAGTGGTCTGCCGCAGTGGGAGCACAACGAGATGCCGCTGGGCGATTTGGTGACCGCCAAAGACGTTCTGCTCAGCATCCGTCGCTATGAGCCTGTCGGCGTGGTCACCGCCATCACCCCGTACAACTTCCCACTGCAGACCAATATCTGGAAGGTTTTCTCGGCGCTGGCAACCGGCTGCTCGGTGATCCTGCGTCCGAGTCCGCTCACCCCGTTGACTGCGCTGGCCCTCGGTGAGGCTGCGCTTGCCGCTGATCTGCCGCCCGGCGTCCTCAACGTCGTGGTCGAGCAGGGCACCTCGGGAGCACTGCAGCTCACCAGCGATCCGCGCGTCGATTGTGTCTCGTTCACTGGGTCCACGGTCGTCGGGCGCCAGATCGGCGCACAGGCTGCGCCGACCGTGAAACGCATGATCCTGGAACTGGGCGGCAAATCAGTCCAGCTCTACCTGCCCGACGCGCTCGAGCGGGTCGGGACCGGAGTCCTCACCGTGTTCGCGTCGCATTCTGGCCAGGCCTGCACCGCTCAGACCCGAGTCCTGGTACCACAAGACGCCGTGGACGCCGCGCTGGAGAAGATCACCTCAGTTCTTCCATTCCTGCCCGTCGGTGACCCCAGTGACGAAAAGACAATGATCGGTCCGGTCATCTCGGCTGGGCAGCGAGAGCGGATCGAGGACCTCATTGCCGCCGGCATCAAGGCCGGTGCGCAAGTAGTTGCGGGAGGAAGGCGGCCCGCGGGCCTGGAACGGGGGTACTTCATCGAGCCGACCGTGCTGCGCATCGAGGACAACTCCAATCCGGTTGCGCAGCAAGAAGTGTTCGGACCCGTGGTCACGATTCAGGGATACCGCGACCTTGACGAGGCGGTGGCCATCGCCAACGACTCGGAGTACGGACTGGGCGGGGGCGTCTATACCGCCGACCTGCCGGCCGGAGTGGCTGTCGCACAACGGATCCGGTCGGGCACCGTGCATGTCAACCGTGGGGCCCCTACGGCGTACACGCCGACCGGCGGCTATAAGCAAAGCGGGATCGGTCGGGAACGCGGTGTGGCTGGCCTGCGCGAGTACCAGGAGGTCAAACACCTGGTCGTTGGGCCTTGACCACTTCAAATTCACTTGTTGCTGAAGGGAATACAGTAATGTCGACCCCCAATCTCGACCTCTCGCTGTTCGGTGCCGACCACGTGCGCCGCTACCGCGAGACCGGCGGTGAGGTCGGTTACCTGTGGAACGGTGTGCCGACTCTCATCCTGACCACCATTGGCCGCCACAGCGGCCAGCAGCGGGACACGGCGCTGATCTGCGCTGCCGACGGCGATGACGGCAACAAATACGTCGTGATCGCATCGCAGGGCGGAGCCCCCGCGCATCCGCAGTGGTACCTGAACCTGGTGGCTAACCCACGAGTCCACGTACAGGTCAAGGGCGATCGCTTCGAGGCTACTGCGCGCACCGCCGAGGGGCCGGAACGCGAGCGGCTGTGGCAGTTGATGGCCGAGGCGTGGCCCAGCTACGACATCTACCAGACCCGCACCGACCGGGTGATCCCCGTCGTGGTGCTGGAGAGGGCCTGAAAGATGCTGTCCAACGAGATAATTGCGCTCGATCCGAAGCGGCTTAAGGAGCTGTTCGATCTGCGCAGTGAGGTCTACGAGATGCGCGGCGGGTCGTTTGAAGACGATCCCTACCCCGCCTTCAACGAGTTGCGGGAGAGCGGGCCGGTACACGCGGGCACCCCGGGCGAGCTCGTCGGCTATGACGGACCCGCGTTCTTTTCCGGTCTGCCGTTCGACGAGCGTCCGCACTTCACGGCGTTCGACTACGCCACGTGCAGTGAGATGCTGCAGGATCCGGAAACCTTCGCCGCGTCCCAGCATGAACCGGGATCGGCAGAGTACGAGAGTCAGGCGCTGTTGCTGTTCATGGACGGCCAGCGCCATCGCCGGTTGCGGTCATTGGTACGAAACGCGTTCACGCCCAAGCGGGCCGGTTGGTGGGTGGACAACTGGATCGACGACATCGTCGAAGCGCTGTTCAACCTTATTGCGCGCAAGGGCAAGTCGGACCTCAACGTCGAGTTCTTCGCACCGATTCCACTGCTGACCATCTGTAGCAGCTTCGGCGTCAGTGTGGAGGAGGCGCTGCAGGTGCGCGCCGCGATCGTCTCCGACGCCGCCGGGATTACGGCGATCGCCGAGATCGTCAAACCGATCGTCGAGGCCCGTCGGCTTGACCCGCGCGACGACCTGATCAGCATGCTGGTCAGTGAGGAATTCCAAGACGAGGACGGCAGCAGGCACCATCTCTCGGACGCGGAAGTCCAGATGTTCTCGCTGCTGCTGTTGGCGGCCGGCTCTGGCACGACTTGGAAGCAACTGGGCATCACGATGCTGACGCTGCTGCAGCGCCCCGAGTGGCTTTCACGCGTGGTGGCGGACCCGGGACTGGTCCATCCGTTTGTCGAGGAGACATTGCGGTGGATGCCGACCGATCCGGCGTTCGGGCGGTTCGCGCGTTGCGACACCACGCTGGGGGGAGTGCGTATTCCGAAGGGTGCGGTTGTGCATGCGTGCTTCGCCGCGGCCAATCGGGACCCGCTGCGCTGGGACCGCCCCGACGAGTTTCTCCCGGACCGGCCGATTCAGCCGAATCTCGGGTTCGGCCGGGGAACCCACGTTTGTCTGGGTCAACATGTCGCACGCGCTGAAATCTCTGCTGCGATAACGGCATTGACTCAACGGCTGCCCGGGCTGCGGTTGGACCCCGACGCCGAGACCCCGCGCATCATCGGCATGTACGAACGGGGGGTCACCAGCGTGCCGGTGGTCTGGGATCTACCGGGCGTTCCTCAATGACAACCAACCACAAAGAAAAGAAGAGGGCCATCACGTGACCACTGAGAGCACCGTTCAAGAATCGTCCCGCTATGAGACAGGTGCGGGGATCCTCGACAACATTTTCGGTCCCTCGTGGCGGGACAAGACCAGGGAGACCGGCTTTAAGGCCGTCGACGATTTCCAGCGCATCACCGTCGAACATTGCTATGCCGATGCCTGGGCGCGTGACACCCTGGATTTCAAGACGCGCAGCGTGATCTGCCTGTCGTCGCTGGCCACGATGGGTGCCCCAGAGGAATTGAAGTTGCACGTCGAGGCCGCCTTGGCCAATGGGCATTCCCATGAGGACATTTTTGAGATCCTCCTGCATCTGATTCCCTACATCGGCGTTCCCAAAGCTGTGCAAGCGCTGCGCGTCGCAGGGGAGGCCATCCAGGAACTGTTCACCAAGGCTGCAGCCGAGAACAGCTGAACTCCAAAACCATCAACAGTCAACAAGATCGGAAAGAGAGAAGCGTCATGACTGACACTTTGGAAGATGCCAGGAAAGAATACGTCGAGGCTAAGGCCAATAAGGATCCACAGAAGCGCCGGGCGCAGAACGTCGCTGAATGGGTCGAGCGGGTCGACTACAAGGATTTCGATCCGCAGACCGTCGAGTTCACCAAGGCGCTGCTGCTCAAGAATATTGCGGGCATGCTGGCCGGGTGCCGCGAACCCGCGGCCCGGATCCTGACCACCTACTATGCCGAACAGGGTGGTGCTCCCGACGCGGGTGTGGTGGGCGCCGGCTACCGCACGACGGTGGAGAACGCCGCGTTCGCCAATGCCACGTTCGCGCACTCCTCGGAACTCGAGGACAACGAGATGCCCAACTTCACCAGTGCCTACTGGGTGCTGCCGGGCCTGTTCCCGCTGGCGCAGAAGCAAACCTCGAGCGGTAAGGACCTGATCACCGCGGCGATCTCCGCGTGGGAAGTGGCCTCGCGGTACAACTCTGCCGGTCCCGGTCAGGCGCTGATGTCGGTGCACATCTGCCCCCCGACCTGGTTCGGTCCGCTCGGGGTTGCGGCGGGGGCGGCTAAACTGCTCAAACTCGACGCCCGGCGCACCGAGCACGCCATCACCATGGCGGGTTCCTGGGCGTGTGGCCTGGGGCAGGCCGGCTGCGACACCCACTTCATCGAATCCGGTCACACCGCCAAGATGGGCGTGCAGTCGGCGCTGCTGGCGCGGCTCGGCGCCACCGGGGAGCTCGGTGTGCTGGAAGGGAAGTCCGGCCTGTATGCACCGTTGATCGCCAATAACCAGATTGATCTGTCGATCATCGATGCCGATCTCGGCATCGCGCCGTACCGCATCAATCGGGCCTGCATCAAGAAGTACTCGGCCTGTACCTACGCGCATACCTCGATCGACGCGCTGGGGCTGCTCATGTCTGAGCACAACCTGAGCTACGAGGACATCGAGTCGGTCAAGACCCGCCAGGGCGTGATCGGAAACCTGGCCGTCGGCATCACGCCGGACCCGGTCGACCTGCAGGGGTCGCGATTCAGCGTGCACTATCTGCTGGCCGAGGTGATGCTTAAGGGCGGGATCAGCGAGCAGACCTTCGAAGACCTTTCCTCACTTCAGGATCCGCGCTACCGCGAGGCGATGGGCAAGATCGTCGCTACCGGAGATCACGAAGACTTCGGTGTGCACGACCCGGGTGCGGAGGTGTTTGTTACCACTACCTCTGGCCAGACCTACTCCAAGCGTCTTGACGGCTGGCTGGGTTCCCCGGAAGCTCCGCTGAGTACCGAGGAGATCCGCAAGGTCAGCAGGCCATACCTGGAGTGGATGCTGGACACCGCCACCGCCGACCGGGTGGAGGACCTCGTGCTCAACCTCGACCAGCAGCGCGACATCCTGGAATTGATGGACATTCTCACCTTCCACCGAGTGGGAAGCCGGCACTGAGACGATGCGACTCAACGACAAAGTCGCCATCATCACTGGGGCGGGTTCCGGCGTCGGGCGTGCCACGGCTCTTCGCTTCCTGGCAGAGGGAGCGAAGGTCGTGTGCGCCGACGTGCGTAAAGACTGGGTCGACCAGACCCTCGAACTCGCTGGTGCCCCTGAGAGTTCGGTGATCGGGGTTCCCTGCGACGTGTCCGTCGAAGGTGATCTCGAGGCGGTGGTGGCCGCGACGGTGAGCCACTTCGGCCGACTGGACATCATGCACAACAATGCCGGGATCACTGGGCTGAAGCCCGGTTGCACGGCCGAGGACTTCACCGACGCGGAGTGGCAGAAATTGCTCCAGATCAACGTCAGCGGTGTCTTCTACGGCAGCAAGTACGCGATCCGCCAGTTCAAGAAGCAGGGCACCGGTGGGGTGATCCTGAACACCGGCTCGGTCGCGGGCATGGTCGGCTTCGGGAGCGTCCTCTACGGCGCGACCAAGGGGGCTGTCAACCAGTTGACGAAGGGTCTTGCCATTGAGTTTGCCGCGCAAAACATTCGGGTGAACGCGATCTGCCCGGCCGGCATGCCGCTGACAAATTTTTCGGCGACCGACGACAAGAAGTTCGAACCCGCCGATCAGAACGTGGTGGACTACGTCGCCCAGCTTCATCCCCTTGGTCAGGTCATCACGGCAGAGGACTGCGCTGACGCGGCGGTGTTCCTCAGCTCCGACGAGGCGAAGAACATCACCGGGGTGCTGCTGCCCATCGACGGCGGCTACGTCGCCAAGTAGTCCGCCTGTAGGCGGGCCAAACTGGCTGTCAGCGAAGGAAGTCGAATAGTGCCGGTATCAGCAGCCCAGTGGCCGGCAGACCCGACGGTTCCGATGGTATCCCGGTGATGGTGGTCGTGGGATCTCAACCATCGGGTGGCGGTGTTCGGAGTAACCAGCTAGTGATTGCGCTTGGAAACGAGGCACTTTCAGCATTGGAACCGTTGTCTGGCGCAAGCATTCGGCATGTCGAACCGATTGCTGAGTAGGCGGCCACCATGCAGACCCACCGACGCAGCGTTCTGTTCGTACGGCTTGCAGCGGCGGGGTTGACCAGCTATGGACCGGCCCACGGGATCTTTTGTGACCCCACACGGTGAGCCGGGCACTTTAGCGACGGGCGAGAACATGCGCACGGCCGAGACGTGGCAGGAGCTCATGCTCGATCCCCGCCCGGAATAACCACGTGGGCCCGATCATCGCCGCGGGGCGCACGGCGGCCACTCGTCAGAAAGGAACGACCTTGAGTAAGCGACAAACCGGAGACGTCGATTGATCCCTCGCGAGTTGACGATGCGGCCGCGAGGGGGTGAAGCCGATGTTGTCGACAGGGTGAGTGAAATCCGGCGGGCCGAGCTCGACTTCAACGTCACCGCCGCGGTCGGAGGGGGCGAGCAGCTCAAGCAACGGGCCTGGCTCTTCATACCGAAGCAGGCAGTCCCGCCTCGCGCCATCCTCGTCTGTTTGGCCGGGGCTGGCTACGACAAGCACTACTGGCATCTGCAGGTGCACGGTTACCGTGGCTACAGCTTCGCCGAGCACTTCGCGGCCTGCGGGTACGTGGTGGTGGCCGTCGACCACCTTGGGGTGGGCGACAGTACGGACCCCGTTGCTGCGGGACAGGTGACCGCTGCGATGCTGGCCCGAGGCGACGCCGAAGTGGTCAACCAGGTACGGGCGCGTGCGGCTAGTAAGACACTGCATTCGAGCCTGCCCGCGATGTCGGTTCCCGTTGTGGGAGTCGGCCATTCGCTTGGCGCCGGGCTGGCCCTCGCCGCGCATGCGGGCGACGGTTCGGTCCGGCCTTTCGATGCGTTGGTGCTGCTGGGCTATGCCGCCCGCAGCTACGTCAATGCGCCGGGTGGGATCGAACAACACGTGGCGACCGCAGATTCGGGAATGGGCCTACAAGCCGCGATGCGACAAAACGAGATGCTGATACGGACGATGACCGGTGCGGCTCACGATGCGTTATCGTGCACGATCCCGCGCGGTCCCCTTCGCGACATGCTTTACGCCGCTGATGTTCCAGAGCCGGTGATCGCCGCCGACGAAGCGCACGCCACGCGGATACCGGTCCGCGTGGTCGCCGAGATAATGACGGCGGGCATCGTCGAAGCCTGTGCCGCTGGCATCGACGTGCCCGTGTTCCTCGGGTTCGGCGGAGTGCGTGACATGGCCAGCGATCCGCGCGCGGAAGCGTTGAACTACCCGTCGGCCACTGACATCACCACCTTCGTCGCTCAGGGTGCCGCCCACGCGCACAACCTGGCATCCACGCGCACTCGTCTCTGGGACCGCATTGCGGCGTGGCTGCCAGCGGTGTTACTCGGTGGATCCGCGGATGCCAATCACTAGTGCGCAGTGGCTTTTTCCGATCCACCGCCGCGTTCACCGCATCGGTTATCGGCCCGCGAGTGTCTGTAGCGACCGCACGAAATCACCGCCGAGGAGGCGTAGCGAGATGGTTGTAGAATTGACAGCCGGTTGTGAACAGCCGGTCACATCTGTTGACGGCACCGCCCTACATGTCGGTATTTTCGGGCTGCGCGGATCAATCGGCGGCCGGGGCAGGCCGGGTTCGATGCCTGTGCAGGCAGGCGGGCGCATCGGCGAGTGGACTGCGGGAGCATTCGCGGCGGTGTCTGCGGCGGCCGCGGTTCGCCATGCCGGCTGCACAGGTACCGGCGCCACGATCGACCTCTCCATCTACGAGGCGATGGTCATCGCGGTGGGCTCGTTGGGGGCGGCGTCGGCCAGCGTGCTCGGCGACGATCAGGACCTTGGCAACAGAAGCTTCGAACTGCTGTCCATCGTGGCGACCGCCGATGGGTTGGTGGGGTTCTGCACTATCACGGCGCAGCAGTTCCAGGACTTCCTGGTGCTCATCGAGCGCGCCGACCTGCTCGACGACGACTTGGCGTCGATGGCCGGACGGATCAGGCGCTGCGACGAATTCCTCGCGATGGTCAACGACTGGGCCGCTGACAAGACCACCACCGACATCGTGGAACGGGCCGCGGCCTTCCGGATTCCGGTAGCCCCCATCGCCAGCCCGCAGACCATAACGACGATCGACCATTTCGTCGTTCGCGGTGTCTTCCTCGAATCACGAACCGGAGCCGTCGGACCGCGAGTCCCCTACCGCAGCTCGGCTATCCAAGTCCGGCCTCTTGCCCTCGCGCCGGATCTGGGTGCCGACAACGGCGAGGTGTCGTGGTCGGCACGCACGGACCCACGGGCGGCCAGCGAGCACCCGACGGGCGCACTTCCGTTGACCGGTCTTCGGGTCAGCGACCTCACCGCCTTCTGGGCCGGGCCGATGGCGACCCAGCTGCCGGCCGCCTTGGGAGCAAAGATCATCAAGATCGAAGGCGTGCGCCGCCCTGACGGCATGCGATTCGCCGGCGGCCGTTCGCCCAGCTGGGATCAGTCGTGGGAGTGGGGACCGGTTTTCCAGTGCAGCAACACCAACAAGCGCGGCGTCAGTCTCGAGCTGAGCACACCGCAGGGCCGCCAGACGGCACTCGAGCTGATTGCGCACAGCGATCTGGTCATCGAGAACTTCTCGCCGAGGGTGATGGCCAACTTCGACCTCGAATGGGACACCGTGCACGCCGCCAATCCCCAAGTCACTATGGTGCGGATGCCGGCGTTCGGACTGGACGGTCCCTGGCGTGACCGCGTCGGATTCGCCCAGACCATGGAACAGGCCAGCGGCATGGCCTGGATGACCGGAACTGCGGACGCAGCTCCGCTGATCCCCCGGGGAGTCTGCGACCCCCTCGCAGGCCTGCACGCGCCGTTTGCGGCGATCGCCGGACTACAGATCCGGGATCGCACCGGTATCGGCGTGCACATCGAGTCAACGATGATCGAGGCGGCCCTCAACGCCGCCGCTGAGGCGGTCCTGGAACACTCGCTGAACGGAGTCACATTGCGCCGCAACGGAAACCGCGGTCCCCACGCGAGCCCACAGGGTGTGTTTCGGTACGCAGGCGACGACGCCTGGGTGGCGGTGGCGGTACTCGAGGACGACACATGGCCCGCCCTTGCCGAGGTGATCGGGCGCCCAGACCTGGGCGTCGACTTAAGCTTTCGACGCGAACCTGGCCGCCGCGAGCGCGCGGATGAGATCGACAAACTGATCGCAGAGTGGACGACGCACCGCAGCCCAGCCGAGGTGGTGGCCTGCCTGCGCGCACGCGGGCTCGGCGCCGCCCCGGTGGTGTCTGCCGCCGACTTGCTCGACGATGAACAGCTCGAGGCCCGGGGCTTCTGGGAAGTCGTCGACCATCCCGTCGTTGGCCGCTTCAAGACCATCGGCTTGCCATTCGCCTTCGCGGGGCGTCCCCGCAGATGGATCACCACGCCGGCGCCGCTCTACGGGCAGCACACCGCCGAAGTACTGACCGAGGTACTGATGAAGACGGCCGACGACCTGTCCGCCCTGGAGGGGGTCGGCGCGATCAGCGGCCGCCCAGCGGGCCTGTGACCGACCGGATCCGTCGCCCGCGGCCCTCCACCGCCCCGGACAGGCCGACTGCGCGGACCCTGCGGATGGAATCCTTCGGCGCCCGTTACGCCCGTCTACTGGCTACCGCGCAGCGGCACGGTGTCGATCCTGCGGGTCTTGTCCTGCCCGCCGAGGCAATGATCGTCAGCGCCGACGGCGTCGGCGTTCACTACCTCGAATGGCCAGGCGCCGGTGCCGATCCTGCGGTGATCTTCCTGCACGGCGGCGGTCTGCATGCCCACACGTTCGACGTCGTCGGCAACCTGCTGCGTCACCATGCCCGCTGCATTGCGCTCGACCTGCGTGGTCACGGCGAAAGCCAGTGGTCGCCCGGCCGCTACGGCGCAGAGCACACAGCCGACGATATCTCGACAACCGCGGAGCTCTTGGGTCTGAAAAGAGTTGTCGTGGTGGGGCATTCGATGGGCGGCATGGGCGCGATGGCCTGGGCTGCTCGAGGCGCCCCCGAACTCGCCGGTCTCATCGTCATCGACCTCGGAGCCGACCTCGACAAATCCGCAACCGACTCGGTCCGGGGCTTCATCACATCGCAGCCATCCTTCGCCAACCTAGAGGAGGTCGACGATTTCGTTGCCGGTGACGGGCCGGGTGGCGACAGCGTGGCGAGCAACCTGCGCTGGCGCGACGACGGACGACTGGCCTTCAAATACGATGACTCGCAGTTCCATTTGGGCAACACCCAGCTACCTGTCGGGGACGAGATGCGGCAGTTGGCGCGCCGCATCCATTGCCCGACCATCGTCCTGCGGGGTGACCGCAGCAGGGTCGTGTCCGACGCCGCAGCCGGCGAGCTCGCCGACCTGATCGACGGTGCGACGTGGAGCCGGGTCACCGATGCCGGTCACACCATTCAGTCAAGCAACCCGCGTGGACTGGCCGAAGCGATCACCGGATTCCTTGCCTCGATACCCACTCAACACAGAAGGTGACCAAAGCGGTCAATGATTGATTCGTCTCCCTCAGCGACACGGGGCAGCGCTACGCCAACTTCAAATTCCGACGCGAAGACGGATCCGGCCGGGGCTAGACCATCCCGCGGGGCACCCCCACCGCGCCTAAGCACCTCTGCATCCCCACTGAGTTCTTCACCGCCGGATGGCATCTGGTGCTCACCCCCAACGAGCTGGTGACGTTCCTGGTGCTCTGCCATGTGGCCGACCTCCGGCTCCTGCACGACCGCAGCACCAGCATGTTCCTCGCCGAACAGTTCCGCTACAGCTTGCTCGGGCTCACCGACGAGGCCTATGTCTCCCTCCACGAGTTGGCCGAGTTTGGACTAATCGAAGTGACAGACCCAATGCCCAACCGCAAACGCGGCCGCATCCAACTCGGCGAAACAGACGGCAAACCGCCAGAGCCATACAACATTTCGGTACCAATGTTCAGCGGCCAATTGTCCACCGACGCGTTATTCGAGCTCTCAATGTTCGACACGCCGGCCATCGACCGTGTCATCTCGAATCTGGCATTTCAGGCGCCCCGATTGAGGTAGCCCACCAGTTGGACGCTACCTGCGCGCCGAATCCGCCGAGCTGCCGAGCCGGTTGTTCATCGACGCGGCCCCCACCTTCGTGGCGAAGGCGGTCCGCATGCGGATTCGCCCCCAGACCATCGGGCCTATTACGCACGCACGGCCTGTCTACGGTGATGCACCGCGCGATCTCGGCTGCTTTGCGAAGCTAAAGGGACCTCTTTTAGCGCCCTAATTTCCGCACCGGTAGGCCCTCTCGGGGGCCTCACTGTCATCGCAAATCGAGATGCCTCTGGACGGCCTCGACGAGGGCCTCCAGTTCAGCAGCCAATGCATTCCGGGCGTCCGGCATCTGGTCAGACAGTGAGAGGGTAGCTTCGGCGCGGCCTACAGCTCTGGCAAGTTGGAGGTCCGAGCAGATGGATGACGGGCCCAATGGAGCGTCGTCGGAGGGCGCTGTGGGGCCCCTGCCGTTCGGGTTCAGCGCCTCAACATCGGTGCGCAACCTTTGCGTGTTCTGCTCGTAGTGCTTGAGCTTCGCCTGTGCGCGACGGCGCTCAGAATCTGCCAGATGGCGGCACTGCGGTGAGCAGTAGTCCTGCCGCCGTCCGCGGGACAGCTTGCGTTGGAACTCGGCGCGGCATTGCGGCCGCAGGCAGACCGCGGTGACGGTCTGGACGGGCTGACGCACGCCGCGGTTACGGGCCGAGCTAGCGGACCGTAACGGCACAACGCGGTTATCCATCTCCATCCAAATAAATCGCGAGCAATTGCACCATAAACTAGCATGTCATCCGCTGTAGAGCGTGAATAACAGGCCCTTATTCGCGGCAGACACGCCGGATACAGAGCAAAATAAATCGCGTGCTGCTTTCCAGATGCAAACTAGGGGCAAGCGACTTCTCATCTGAGACTCAGCAGGCGACTCCGCGAGGGTTTGGGGCACGGCCAGGTGGTCTGGGGTGAGCCCAAGCGCGACCTCGCTGTGGTTGCGGCCGAGTGTCGGTACCTAGTGCGGGTGTCGTAGTAGCAACCCGTGAGTGCAATTGGAGAATCAGATGACCACGATGACCGTCAAAGGGGCCTGGAATGGCTGGGACGGAAAGACGTTCGTCGAGATGACCGACGGCTCGAAGTGGAAGCAGGCTGAGTACCACTACGAATACCACTATGCATACCGCCCGGAGGCGACTGTTACCCGTGACGGTCTGATGCTCGTCGACGGCATGAGCCGAGCTGTGCGGGTGCGCCGTGTGTATGGACGCGGCTGAACCCGGCGGCCGTATGGGGGAAGCCGTGGCCAGATGCGGTGGCGAGATAGCGGCGGACTGGAGTGATCAGTGATCGAGCGGGTGCGGATTCTGGGATATCGCAAGTTTCGCGAGTTGAATTTCGAGCCGCACCAGCGTCTCAACATTCTCGTCGGCGACAATGACGCGGGGAAGTCGACCCTCCTCGAAGCAATCACTTTGGCGCTGACTGGGCGGGTCAGTGGGCGTCTCGCCAGCGACGAGGTCAACCCGTTCTGGTTTAACGCCCAGTTGGTGAGGGAGTTCTTCGCCGCCAGAACCAAGGGTGATACACCAGCGCCACCAGTGATCGAGATCGAAGTATTTCTCCGCGACCACGACGAATTTCAGCGAAACCTGTTCGGCGCCAATAATTCAGAGCAGCCGACAAGGGCTTGCGCGGGTATCCGTCTCAGAGTTGAGCCCGATCCCGATTACGGTGACGAGATCGAGGCCTACCTATCTCAGATTGAGTCCGACGATGCTGGGCCCTCGGCGCTGCCTGTGGAGTACTACCGCGTGGACTGGCGCACGTTTTCCAACAAGACGTTGACGGCACGCCCGAAAGAGCTGACTACTGCCGTCATCGATTCCCGCACTATTCGGTCGAACAGTGGGATGGACGTCCACCTCAAACAGATTCTCAACGATCACCTCGACGCCTCCGAGAAGGCGAAGGTGTCCCTGGCCGTGCGCGCCACGCGCGACACCCTGGCGTCGCCACATCTGGAGGTGGTGAACGAAAAGATGGCAGAGCTGCCAGGGCCACTGGACGACAAAGCGCTAGAGCTTGCCATGGATCAAACCGGTCGTGGCGCTTGGGATTCCAGCGTAATCCCGCATGTCGCCGAAGTCCCCTTCCTGCTGTCTGGGCAAGGTCAGCAGGCCGCGATCAAGATTGCGCTAGCCATGGGGCGGACGACATCCGCGGCACGGGTGGTGATGATTGAAGAGCCGGAAAACCACCTGTCCCATACCAATTTGGGAAAGCTGCTAGCGCGCATCGCGGATCTTGCTGGCAACGATCAGCAGCTGTTCGTCACTACACACAGCTCATACGTACTCAACCGCATCGGTGTTGACGGCCTGCAACTGGTCGGAGAAAACGGCATCACGGTCTTGGGCGCACTCCCTGAGGGCACCGTTGCCTACTTCAAGAAGCTGCCCGGATACGACACACTGCGTATGGCTTTGGCGGGGCGTCTGATCCTCGTGGAGGGCCCGTCCGACGAGATTGTCGTCGAACGGTTCTATATGGATACGCACCACGGGCGGCGGCCCATTGATGACGGTATCGACGTGATCAGCATGCGTGCACTGTCGTTGAAGCACTGCCTGCGCCTGGTCCAGGCGCTCGGGAGTCGATGCGCGGTTCTGCGTGACAACGACGGCAAAGATCCAACCGAACTGCTCGAGGACCTGGCCGAGTACCTCAACGATGACCACCGCATCTTCATCGGAGCATCCGGTCAGGGAAACACGCTTGAACCCCAAATCGTGCACGCCAACGACGAGCAGACGTTACGCAAGGTATTGGCGATCACGGACAAGGCGGTCCTCGTCACCTGGATGGACAACAATAAGACCGAGGGTGCATTACGAATTTTGGAAAGCGACACGACGCTCAATGCGCCGAGCTACATCATTGAAGCGGTTGCCTTCGTTGACGAATCAGCCCAGTAACCGGCTCACGCTCGCTGTCGCCGGATCCCGAAAGACCCAAGGGCTTGTCGATTCCTGCAAAGCGGCCGATCCGCGCGAGCGCATTCTCGTTCTTACCTACACTAGCCATAACCAACGCGAGCTGTCCTCCAGATTGGATCGGCTGGCGGGCGACCACCCACACATCGAGGTGCGTGGCTGGTTCTCGTTCCTGCTTCAAAATTTCGTCCACCCCTTCCTGCCCTTGATGTTTGAAGGCAGGCGCGTTGAAGGGTTCGACTTCGACAGCCCACCCCAGACCTACGCCGCGACAGGTAGCTGGCAGCGGTACATAAATGAGCAAGCCGACGTCCGGCGCGTACACCTCCCGGAGCTCGCGGTGCAAATCAACCAGGCTGGTGCCGGAATATGCCTGCAGCGACTTGAACGGGTGTATGACCGGCTCATGATCGACGAGGTTCAGGACCTTTGCGGTTATGACCTCGAGATTCTGGACCTGCTGATGGCATCCTCGGTCACCCTCGAGATGGTCGGCGACATTCGTCAGGCCATCTTGGCCACCAACCAACGTGAAGCCAAACACAAGCCGTTCATGTACATGAAAATCTGGAAATGGTTTCAGACGCAGGAACAGGCCGGGCGCCTGGCCATCGAGCAACGATGCGAAACTTGGCGTTGCGCACCGGAGATCGCAGCGTTCGCCGATTCATTATTCGGCCCCGAGTGGGGATTCGAACCGACGGTATCGCTAAACACTGTTCGCACAGACCACGATGGGATCTTCCTGATCGCACCAGGCCATGTCGATGAGTATGACGCCCTTTACCATCCAATTCTTTTGCGTAACAGCAAGGCAAGCGGCAAGCAGTATGACCACCTTGAGTGCCTGAACTGGGGCAAGGCCAAGGGACTGGAGCGACCGCGAGTCCTGATCCATCCCACCGGACCTATTGGCAAGCTCATAACCAAGGCACGCGAGCTAAATGACCAGCAGGCAGCGAATCTCTACGTGGCGGTCACTCGGGCTCGGCACAGCGTCGGGTTCATCATCAAGCCGCCCAAGGACACCGTTATTCCCGTATGGACGCCGGAGGCAGGAATCGTAGGCAGCTGAGCGCGGACTCGCAGAGAGGATTGCTCAACCAACGCGGCCCTTGGTGTTGAAACCGCTCTGAACTGCGCTTTTGCAACGAAGATTGACAAGCTCTCGCGACACGCCCGGATCCTGTCAAAGTAGGCAGGCGTGTCCTGTCAATCGTCGCTGCATCTCGACAGCGTCTGTTTAGGTTCCCATCCAAGATGGCGGAATTCCATCTTCGTGACGTACAGATGGCGGATCCACCACAAACATGGGAATCTCGCTACCTGGCCTAAGCGGTGGCGCCGCTTTAATGGGTGCACTCTGTTTTCGGTCTTAGGCATGTAAATCGTGACCGCGTTGTTCGCCGACGGTAGTGGCCTTGTGTCTCAACCGAAGAGGCCGAAGCGCACGTCCAGCGTCGGTGCGCAGGGTGATCGGAACCGAACCGCCGATCTCTGTTGGCTATGGTTCGGCCATCATCGATTGGACAAGCCCGAACCACCCCGGAGGATCCTGGCTGGACTTACACTCCAGTTATGAACAAGGTTACGAGAGTCTTGTTTGCGCTGTTGCTCGCCTTCGCCGTCTCAACAACGTCGGTGAGCTGCGTACCTCCCTACTGCCCCCTCACCGGCGGCCCGGCCGTCATCTGCTAGTCACCTGCGGCAGCTGATGGGGTGAAACGCCCGCCGCACGGCTAAGTCAACCGCTCGCGCCGGAAGGCATCGGCCGAGTCGTGGCCTTCATGGACGTCGCCGCGTTGCGGCGTTTCGACTTGCCCAATCGGCTGTCGCCTTAAGCAGTCGCAGCCGCAAACCCCTTGCGGTCCAACATGTTTACTGGCGGGCTTGATGGGGCTCGAGCCGCTACTCGCGCCAGTCTTGCCAACTGCCGAGACGGTAGCTTTCAAAAAGCCATGTCGTAACAGACCCAGGGCAGGGGGCCGACCAAGATCAAAGCCAGCAAGGTGACGCCCCCGATGATCCGCCACGTAATGGTCGACCGAAAGATCACCGCCGTGACCGCCGAAGCGGTCGCCAGTACTGTCAACCCGGCAGCGATGACGACTTCGATGCGCGCCGACTGCACCGCGGATTCGGAGAACAGCGGGAAGAAGCCGGTTTCCAATTTGAACGCCAGAGCGCGATTGCTCTCGGCAATCAGCAACAGAAGAAGCGCGAGCATCATCGCCGCCAACCCGACCAGCGACACACAAGCGCCAAAGATATTGCGGTTGCGGGGGATCTATCGGGCCCGTGTACTGGGGCATCTCGTCCACAACCCAGATCGTGGGGGCGCGATCCACGGCAACAGGGGCGAAGCGCAGACTGCGCCGTTGACCGCAGTTGGCCAGCTGATCACGTGGTGGATACCTGGTCATGTCACCGTGCTCATGTGCGAGCGGAACCGTCGACGGGCCAATCACGGCTGGCCGGCCGGTTCCATACCTGGTGTGAGGCGTTCGTCGGGTGGTTGCCGTTCGGGCTCGGGGCGTTCGTCGCACCCACGTTCGTCGGCTTCTGCGTGATCAACGGCTTCACCTTCGGCGTTGATCTGAGCGTCCTCACGGGTTTGCGTGGCGCGCTCGGCCTTCCGGTGCCGATCGCGGTCACGGCTGCCTACGTCTGCGCGTTGACGCTCAGCTACGTGCTCAATCGCATGCTCAATTTCCGGTCCCACGCACCCGTCGGGCCGCAGGTCGTGACCTACGTCGGGGTGGTCGTCGTCAATTACCTGGCTTTCATCCTCGGGGTCACCACCGCCCTGACCGCCATTGGAGTGCAGTATCAGCTGTCGCGGCTGGCGGCGGGCATGTGTGAAGCGGTGTACATGTACAGCGCGATGAGGTGGGTGGTCTTCCGCCGCTGACCCGCGGCCGGACCGCACTTGTTGGCCGAGGTGTAGCCCGTGCGTGACCTTCTCGCGACGGCGACGAAGGACGCTCGACACGTGACGGTAATCGCGGTCATCGCCGCGCTCGCGACAGCTACCTGCATCGGCTACTACTTCGGACGGCGCGCGGCCTCGGCCCCGCCGAGCTGGAAGAAGCGAACGAGTCGGGTCGCACTGAGCAGGCAGGCCATCAACCTGCTCGCGATGATCACCGCACGCCGGATCCAGCAGCGCTTTCGGGCCGAGCGCATCGTCTCCGACATCGCCGCCAGACACGGGCTGAGAGTAGTTGCGCCCCTCCAATTTCGGCGCGGCGGAGCGGTGCGGTTGCGGCCCTATTAAGGTGCATTGGCATGGCTGCACTACAGGGAAAAGTGGCGTTGGTGACCGGAGCGTCGTCGGGCCTGGGCGCCGAAACGGCGAAGTTGTTTTCCCGCGAGGGCGCAACGGTTTTCGGCATCGGTCGTGACAGCGGACGCCTGACCGATGTTTTCACTGACATCGAACGTGGCGGATTCGCCGCGGTGGACATCGGTTCGGTGCAGGCCTGCCGGGACGCGGTCGAGCAGTGCGTCCGCGACTTCGGCGGCCTGGACATCCTCGTCAACGTCGCGGGGCGCCACCAGATGCGCCGGACGGAGTCGATGACCGACGACGACTGGGAACAAGACCTCGCGGTCAACCTCAATGGGCCGTTCTACCTGTGCAGGGCGGCACTGCCTCAGCTGCTGCAACGCGGCGGAAACATCGTCAACGTCAGTTCCATCGCCGGAGTCGAGGGGCAGGCGTATTCGGCCGGCTACTGTGCCGCCAAGCACGGCTTGATCGGCCTCACCCGTGCGTTGGCGGTGGAGTACACCGCCGATCGGTTGCGCGTCAACGCGGTCTGTCCCGGCGGCATGCTCACGCCGCAGATCGAACAGTTCAGCGCGCCAGACGATCCCAATTACGACCTGATCATGCGGACGGCGTCGCCGCGCGGAATGATGCAACCCTCAGAGGTCGCCAACGTGATCGCCTTCCTCGCCAGCGATGCCGCGGCCGCGGTCCACGGCGCCGTCTACCGGGTCGACAACGGCAAAGGCGCCGGTTGAGAAGCGCAGCACGATGCTGCCCTGGCTACCAGACGAGGGCGTCGAACATGAGCGCCGTGCCGGTGGCGGTGAGCGCCTGATACAGCGGTTCCCACCGCAGCAGCCGCGCGGCGGCCGGCATCCGCGCCCTTCGGCGTTCGCCGACGAAGCGGCAGGCCCAGTACAGGGCCACGGCGGCGAACCCCACCGCCCCGATCCAGTTCGCCGCGGCGAACCAGGAGAAGCCGGCCGCGGCCGGGGGCATGTCGTGTGAGGGCAGTTGCATGCCGGGCATGTCCATGGCCGCCGACTCCGGTTGTGCGTGCAGGTGTGTGGAAACACCCGGCACGGCGCCGCTCATCAGGGCATACATCCACGCCATCGCCGCCATCATCGCCGCGTAGTAGCACGTCTTCAGTCGCTTACGGGATGCCGAAGACGCCCGGACGGCAACGCCCACGAACCAGACGCCGGCCAGAAGGAAAAAGAGGGTCGGACCGATTGCCGGCAGATCGAGCCCAACCCGCCACACCATCAAGACCATCGCGACCGACATCGTCAGGTGCAGCAGGTGAGTGAGCCGGCTCATCCATCGAGCATGTTGTGCGACAGCGAGATATGCGTACATGGCGACGCTCACGCCGAACAGAACGGTGACGGCCCAGCGCAGCGCCGGTTCGCCGATCATGGCATGCAACATCGTGACCTGACGAAAATCGCCTGCGCTGCGCCCATGGCGCCACCGTACCCCTATGGGGTATTTGAGCCAACCACCATCGAGGGTGTCGGCGAAGGGTCGGCAACCCGGCCCGCAGACCGGGGTGCGGTAACGGTTCGGGCACGTTTCAATCACCCCGCGACACGTCGTGCGGCACCACGCTTCTCGTCGTTGACAATTCGGGCATGACGCAATCGCGGGAGTCCGACGATGGCGCGTGAGTTCTCGCGGCAGACGTTTCTGCGAGGCGCTGTGGGAGCGTTGGCCACCGGCGCGGTCCTCGGCGCACCCCGGGTCGCCGCCGATCCAAGGGCTACCGGTTGGGAGGGTCTGTCCACCGCTCTCGGCGGTAAGGTGCTGCTTCCCGATAGCCCCCAATTCGCCGGGGCCAAGCAGGTTTTCAACACCAACTACAACGGGCTGACTCCCGCGGCGGTGGTCACCCCGACATCGGCGGCCGACGTGCAGAAGGCGATGGCCTTCGCGGCCGCCCACAACCTCAAGGTCGCCCCGCGCAGCGGCGGGCACTCTTACATCGGCGCGTCGACCGCCAACGGCGCCATGGTGCTGGACCTGCGCCAACTGCCCGGGGATGCCAATTACGACGCCGCCACCGGGCAGGTGACGGTGACGCCGGCGACGAGCCTGTACACGATGCACCGGACGCTGGCCGCGGCCGGTCGCGGCGTCCCAACCGGTACGTGTCCGTCGGTCGGTGCCGCGGGGCACGCGCTGGGCGGCGGCATGGGAGCCCAATCCCGGCACGCCGGCCTGCTCTGCGATCAGTTGACGTCAGCGTCGGTGGTGCTGCCCAGTGGCCAGGCGGTCACCGCCTCCGCTGCCAGCAACCCGGACCTGTTCTGGGCACTGCGCGGCGGCGGCGGCGGCAACTTCGGCGTGACGACCTCGCTCACCTTCGCCACGTTCCCCACCAAGGACGTCGACGTCGTCAACCTCAACTTCCCGCCGCAGTCGTTCGCGCAGGTCCTCGTCGGTTGGCAGAACTGGCTTCGTACCGCCGATCGCAACAGTTGGGCGCTCGCAGACGCCACCGTCGACCCGATGGGCGTGCACTGTCGAATCCTGGCGACCTGCCCGGCCGGGTCGGGTGGCAGCGCCGCGGCCGCGATCACCCAGGCGGTGGGGCTGCAGCCATCGGGTACCGAGAACCACACCTTCAACTACATGGACCTGGTGAATTATCTGGCCGTCGGCAACCTCAACCCGTCACCGCTCGGGTACGTCGGAGGATCCGACGTCTTCGCCACCGTCAATGCGGGGGTGGCGCAGGGGATCGCGTCGGCGGTCAATGCCTTTCCCCGCGGTGCCGGCCGAATGCTGGCCATCATGCACGCTATGGACGGCGCCCTCGCCACGGTGGGGCCAGGCGCCACCGCCTTTCCATGGCGCCGGCAGTCGGCGCTGGTGCAGTGGTATGTGGAGACGGGCGATCCCGCGGCCGCGACCAACTGGCTCAACACGGCACATCAAGCGGTGCAACAGTATTCGGTCGGCGGCTACGTGAACTACATCGAAGCCAACCAGCCTCCGTCGCGTTATTTCGGCCCGAATCTGTCCCGGCTGAGCGCCGTACGGCAGAAATACGATCCCGGCCGCGTCATGTACTCGGGGCTGAACTACTAGCCGCCAATCAACCGATGGTTAGCCCGGCTCCGCACTGGGTACTTTCCAGTGTGTCTGTGGTGAGTTAAGGGGTTGGCGAATGGCAATCGAGCACGGTCATGCACGGTGCCCGCGTTGCATGGCGTGGGCGCAGTACCGGTTTCTTGAGCGCGATGACGACAAGCTCGAATATCAGGTGCATTGCGATTCGTGCGGAAACCTGTACTCCGAGGTGACCATCGCGTCGGCGGTGACCACGCCGGCCGCCTGAATGGCTCACCCGGCTCTCGTTCCAGGCTGAAGTTGGCGGGCGCGACCTGCTACGTTACGGAACCGCGCCCTGGTGTAAGGTCTGGACCGCGCGCAAAGACGCCCCCCACTCTGGAGCAGCGCCTAGTGCGCGCAACGCCGTGCGAAACGCGTTGAAAGGGGCGGCGTGAACGAGGTATTGGCGCGAGCCGGCATCTTCCAGGGGATCGCTCCCGATGCGGTCGATGCGTTGGCTCGCCACCTGCAGCACGTATCGTTCCCGCGCAGGCGCACCGTCTTCGTCGAGGGCGAGCTGGGCGACGACCTCTACGTCATCCTGTCGGGCTCGGTGAAGATCCGCCATCAGACGACCGACGGTCGCGAAACCGTCTTCGCGGTGCTGGGCCCCGGGGACGTGTTCGGTGAGCTTGCGCTGTTCGATCCCGGCCCGCGAACCTCGACGGTGATCACCCTCACCGAGTTGGAAGCCGTGCGGATGGACCGCCACGCGTTGCGGACCTGGATCGTCGAACGCCCCGAAATCGCCGAGCAGCTGTTGCGGGTGTTGGCACGCCGACTTCGGCACACCAACAACACCCTGTGCGACCTGATCTTCACTGACGTCCCCGCCCGGGTAGCCAAGCAAATCCTCGATCTGGCAATGCGTTTCGGCACCAGCAACGGGGGCTCGGTGATGGTCGAGCACCACCTCACGCAGAAGGAACTCGCGCAACTCGTGGGGTCCTCGCGTGAAACGGTCAATAAGGCGCTATCGGACTTCACCCAACGCGGATGGATCCGGCAACAGGGCAAGGCCATCATCATCGACCAACCCGCGAAGTTGGCCCGCCGCGCAAGGGCTTGACGCTCGCATAGCCAAGTTTCACGCCCTAGGTGATCGACCAGAACTCCAGCAGGGTTCGCAATGTCGCCACCAGCGCGAGCGGTTGGTCCAGCATGGGATGGTGGCCGGCCAGGGCCAGCTCCACGAAGGGGCCGCGCAGCTGAAGCAGGGAACGGATCCGTTCGGCCATATCGGGTGGCACCAAGCCGGCTTCGCAACGCAAATACCCTACGCGGCAACGCATCGCGGTCAGCATGGTCTCTAACGACTTCTCGTCGGCGGGCGTCGGCTCGAGAAACTCACCGCCGAAGATGGCCGGGTCGAACTTCCAAATCCATCCTTCGTCGGTTCTGCGCACCGACTCGCCCGCGATGTGCTGCCGGACGTAGGGCAGGATCAACTCCTGCGAGGGCACGGCCGTAAAGCGGGCCAGGATCTCATCTTTCGTCCGGTAGTGGTTGTGTTTGTGCCTACGTAGCCGCCCTTCCTCCGGCGCACGCTCCCACAACGGGGAGTCGATGACCAGCATGCTGTTGATCTGCTGGCTGTAGTGCATCGCCGCCGTGGACACGACCCAGCCGCCCATGCTGTGGCCGATGATCGTCGGACGTCCGGCGGGCCCGGCTGCTGCGGCGACCGCCATCACCTCACTTGCCCAGATTCGCAGGTCGTAACTGCCACGTGCTTCGCTGTCGCCATGGCCCGACAGATCCGGCGCGATCACCCGATGGGTGCGGGAAAAGAACGGCGCGACGTGATCCCACCACCCTGAATGCGCTCCGCCACCGTGGACGAGCACCACCGGAGGTTGGTCGGCATCGCCCCAGACGCGCAGGTGTATGCGGCAACCGTCGACGTCGACGTCACAGTGGTCCGGTTTTTGATCGAGCGCGGTGGTGAACCAGGACGGTGTAATAGGCATCTGGCGCGAGCGGGAAAACAGTTTTCCGACCTCCTGAGGATTCAACCGCGTTGTCTTAATCCAGGTTTCGCTCGGCACGGCCAATAGCGGCTCGCCGGGGCGGGAAATGTGGAATTCACGAATTCGTCTCGGCCAGCCGCACCGTGACGGTTACCGCTCCCTTTTCGTCCCGGGTGGCGACGGCGTGTCCGGCGCGTTCGGTCTCGTCAAGCCGCAACGTCAGGGACCCACCGGCGTCGAGGAAGTTCCGCCACCACGTCTTCGCGTCGGGCATGTTGACGCTGATGACGATGTCGCCGCCGGAACGGCGGTAGGCCACCGGGATGCTGTACGTGCGTCCGGAGCGTCGCCCCGTGTAGGTCAGCATCGTGATGTTGCGATTAATCAGCCGGCCGAAGCGGCGCGAGTTGGCCAGCGCGGCTATCGGCGCATTGAAAACAGGTGCGGCTCGCATCAGGAGGCGGCCAAGGTTGTTGGGACTCACGTTAAAAGTATCGCAGCAAATTCCGGCGAATAGTCGACCGTTGGAACTCGACGTGATGTCGCCCCGCTACACATGGAGGTAGCATCCCGCGCAGATGCTCCAGCGGTTGCCGCAAGCGAGGAAGAAGGCGCTGATGACTGCTCCTGTCGACCCTTCGGTGCCGCCCAGCGGCATGGGCTGCCTCGAGTGCGATGAGGTCGGTGGTTGGTGGGTGCACTTGCGGCGCTGCGCCGCTTGCGGGCACATCGGTTGCTGCGACGACTCGCTGTCTCGTCATGCGACCAAGCACTGGCAGCAGACGGGGCATCCGATCATCCGGTCGTTCGAGCCCGGCGAGGACTGGTTCTGGAACTACGAGGCCAACGACTATTACGATGGCCCGGAGCTGGCGCCACCCGAGTGCCGGCCCGAGGACCAGTCGGTTCCGGGGCCCCGCGGGCGCGTGCCACACAACTGGTTCGAGGTGCTCCGCCATCGAGACGGCTGACGCGCTGGTCGCCGTGAAGCTTCGCGTGGCGGGTGCGCTGGGCCACAGTTGGCCGCTGTATCACAGTGTTGGGCAACCCGATACGTTCCTCGAAAGATTCACGGTACCGTCCTGGACCGAATCCGAGCGGCTGGAATACGACACCGATGGCGTCACCACGGCGCTGGGCATACCGTCGCCGATGATGCCGTGAGCGGTGCCGCGGAGCCGGCGAACCAGTCGGCATAAAAGCGGAAACCCTTGGCGGCAGGTGATTTCGCCATCGCTCGGCGAGAGCGGGCAGCACCCCCTCTTGGAATTGCGTCACTGCCGGGTCGACTTACTGCCAAGCCGTGGTGCGAATGCGAGGGATGTCGTGCCCCGGCTCCGGTGAGAAAGTTGCCGAGCCATGCTGTACAGTTCTCGACGACCGGTTCACGGAACTCGAGTTCCGTCTCGCGACCGGGGTTCGCGGGTGGCGTCCGGCGAGGGTGCCCCGCTGCGCGCTGCCACGGTCGTGCGAAGAGTGGGAGGGAGGCAACGGATGCTCGGCATTGCGCGAAGAGCATGGCTGCCCCTGCTTCTCGTCGTCGTGATAACCGTCGGCGCCTACGCGGTGATCCGCATCCGTGACACGTTCGGCGCGCACGGCGGTGTCACGAGCGGCGAAGGCGGTGGCGACAATACGAAACCGTTCCACCCCAAGCACATCACGTATGAAATAACCGGTACCCCAAGCGGCACGGTGAACGCCAATTACCTCGACGAAAATGGCCAGCCCCACCTCGTCGAAGCTGCCCCGCTGCCGTGGTCGTTCACGATCGTGACCACACTGCCGTCGATGTCGGCCAATATCGTCGCTCAGGCCAGCACAGAGGTACACGCGCTCCGGTGTCGCGTCATCGTCGACGACCAGGTTCGCGACGACCGCAAAACCAATGACTACCAACCGTTCATCTACTGCTTGGTGAAATCCGTATGAGCAACCCGCATCTACAGCCCAGGCGGCCGGCCATTCCGCGCCTGATCCGAGCCCTCTCGCTGCCGATCACGTTGGCCTGGGTGTTCATCGCGGTCGCTTTGGGCGTGCTCTCCCCATCTCTTGACGCCGTCGCGGACCAGCATTCGGTGCCGATGACCCCGCGGGACGCCCCGGCGTTCAAATCGATGATGCACATCGGCGACAAGTTCAACGAATTCCATACGGACTCGACGGCGATGGTGGTCCTGGAAGGACAGGACAAACTCGGCGACAGCGCGCATGACTTCTACAACCGCATCGTCAGCAAGTTGAAGGACGATCACGCGCATGTGCAGAATGTTCAGGACTTTTGGGGCGACCCATTAACCGCTGCCGGGTCGCAGAGCCCGGATGGCAAGGCGGCCTATGTGCAGGTCTTCCTCAACGGTGCGCAAGGTACGACTCCTAGCCACGAGTCCGTCGCCGCCGTACGCAAGATCGTCACCGACACGCCTGCGCCACCGGGCGTCAAGGCCTACGTGGCCGGCACCACCGTGCTCAATGCCGATACCAGTCTCGTCGGTCATAAGAGCATGGCGATGATGGCCTTGGTTTCCATCGGCGTCATCTTCGTCATGCTGCTGATGGTCTATCGGTCGATAGTCACGACAATCCTGTGCCTTATGGTCATCGGCATCGAACTCTTTGCGGCGCAAGGCGTTGCGGCCACGGCGGGCAATCTCAACATCATCGGCCTGACGCCGTACGCGGTCAGCATGATCACCATGCTCAGCATCGCTGCGGGTACCGACTACGTCATCTTCCTGCTGGGTCGCTATCACGAAGCGCGGTCGATCGGCCAAGATCGCGAGGAGGCGTTCTATACGGCCTATCACGGCGTGTCGCACGTCATCCTGGGCTCGGGCCTGACTATCGCGGGTGCCTGCCTGTGTCTGACCGCGGCCCGGCTCCCGTACTTCCAAACAATGGGATTGCCGTGTGCTATAGCGCTGTTGGTGATCGTCTTCGCCGCACTGACGCTCGCGCCGGCGGTACTGGCGGTCGGCTCGCGCTTCGGTTTGTTCGATCCCAAACGCGCAGTCGATGTGCGTGGCTGGCGCAAAGTGGGTACCGCCGTGGTGCGGTGGCCCAAGCCGATCATCGTCGTCACCGCCGCTATCGCGGTCATCGGATTCATCAGCCTGCTGACGTATGTGCCCAACTACGACGACCAGAAGTTCACCCCCAGTGATATGCCCGCCAATGCCGCGATGACCGCAGCAGAACGGCACTTCTCGCAAGCGCGGATGAACCCCGAATTGCTGATGGTCGAGGCCGATCATGATCTGCGCGACCCGGCGGACATGCTCGTGATCGACCGAATCGCCAAGAGCGTCTTCCATCTTCGCGGCATCGAGCGCGTGCAGACGATCACCAGGCCGCTCGGTGCGCCGATCGAGCACAGCTCGATTCCGTTCCAAATCGCGATGCAGAACTCCGGCACGCTGCAGACGGCCAAGTTCATGAACGACACGATGGCCAACATGCTCGAGCAGGCAGACGAATTGGACAAGACGATCGCCGTCATGGAGCACATGTACGGCGTGATGAAAGAGCTCACGGCGACCACGCACAGCATGGTCGGCAGGACACACGAGATGGTCGACACCACCAACCAACTGCGAGACCATATCGCCGACTTCGATGATTTCTTCCGACCCATCAGAAGCTACTTCTATTGGGAAAAGCACTGCTTCGATATCCCGGTCTGCTGGTCGATGCGTTCCCTCTTCGATGCGCTCGACGGCATCGACGAGCTCTCTGACCAGATATCTGGGCTCACAGTGGATCTCGACCATATGGATCGGCTGATGCCGCAAATGCTGGCGGATCTTCCGAAGACCATCGACTCGATGAAGACGATGCGTAACTTCATGCTCTCGACCCACAGCACCATGGCCGGCATTCAAGCCCACCAGCAGGAGGGAGCCGAGGGCTCGACGCTGATGGGGCAGTACTTCGACGAAGCCAAGAACGACGACTCGTTCTACCTGCCGCCGGAAGTCTTCAAGAACCCCGACTTCAAACGTGGCCTGAAGATGTTCGTTTCGCCCGACGGCACCGCCGTGCGGTTCATCATCACCCACCAGGGCGACCCCGCCTCGGTCGAGGGAATCAAGCACGTCGCCGGCGTCAAGGACGCGGTCGCCGACGCCATCAAGGGAACGCCGCTGGAGAGCTCGAAGGTGTACCTGGCCGGGACCGCGTCGATGTACAGCGACATGCAGGAAGGCGTCATCATCGACCTGCTGGTCGCCGGCATCTCCTCGCTGATCCTCATTTTCGCGATCATGCTGATCATCACCCGCAGCGTGGTCGCCGCGTTGGTCATCGTCGGCACGGTGGCCGCATCCCTGGGCACGGCCTGCGGCCTGTCCGTACTGATGTGGCAAGACCTCATTGGGCTCGGCGTGCAATGGATCGTGCTGCCGCTGTCGGTCGTCATCCTGTTGGCGGTGGGATCGGACTACAACCTGCTGGTGGTCTCCCGGCTCAAGGAGGAAATCCACGCCGGGCTCAACACCGGAATCATCCGAGGCATGGGCGCCTCTGGTCGGGTCGTCACCGCCGCCGGGCTGGTATTCGCCTTCACCATGATGTCGATGATCGTCAGCCAGCTGCGCGTGATCGGCGAGCTCGGCACCACGATCGGCTTGGGCCTGCTGGTCGACACCTTGATCGTGCGCTCCTTCATGACCCCCTCGATCGCGGCTGCGCTCGGGCACTGGTTCTGGTGGCCGATCAACACCATCCGCATGACCAGGCAGAAAAATCGAGAAGATCGGGACGCCGATCCGCGCACCGCGCCGATCCCACAACTGACGGCAAGGTGAAACGCATCGGCCGGTCTGCCAAGCTGTCGACAATGACAATGTCAGCTGACAGGCCGGGACCAATGGCAGAACCCGAATCGAAACTTCGCCAGCGCACCGAGGGGCGGCTGGATCGATCCCGCGATCCCGCGATCCTTGATGCCGCGTTGGCGGCTCTGGCCGAGCACGGGTATGACGCGGCGAACATGAATGACATCGCGGCACAGGCCGGCGTCGGCAAGGCCGCAATCTATCGGCGTTGGTCATCAAAAGCCGCCCTGATGACCGACGCTCTCGTTTACTGGCGGCCGGATCTACTCAAGGACGACGCCCCTGACACCGGTAGTCTGGCCGGCGACCTCGACGCCGTCGTCAAGCGCGCCAAGCGCAATGACAACTCCCTGATCACCAATGACCTCGTGCTGCGAGTGGCCTTGGGGGCTGCGCATGATCCCGAACTCGCCACCGCGCTCAATGACCTGATCCTGTTCAAGGGCAGACGTGTGCTGTCGGCCGTTTTGGCGCGAGCCGCAGGCCGCGGCGAAATCTCCGCCACCCGCGACTGGTCGCTGGTCGCCGACGTCCTGACCGCAATGGGCCTCTTGCGCGTCATCAGCGGACAGAGCGTCGATGCGAAATTCATCCGGCAGGTGATCGATACGCTGATTCTGCCCGCCGTGCAGACACCGGACGCTGGGCGCGACGTCAGAAAGCGGTGAATTCGGTTCGACGCCGGGCTTGAGCGGATCAGGTTGCGGCGGCGAGTAAGTCGCGGACCGCGCTGTCGACGGTGCTCAGCAGGTCGGGGTCAACGCCGGTACGACCGCGGACCAGTATCGAGGCGCTGTTGGCGGACGGCAGCCCCTCGGCCGGGCTGAGCCCGTCGGGGAACTTGCCGATCATCGGCAGCAGAGCCACACCGAGCCCCGATCGCACCGCCGCGTAGAGGCCGGACAAATCGCTGGACTCGGCGGCGATCTCGTACTCGATGTGGTGGCTTTCCAGAATTGCGAAGGCCGGCTCGCGCAATGTGCACGGCTCGGCGAAAATCACCAGCGGCAGCGGCTCTCGCGGCGAGATCGTCAGCGCGCGCGCTGAAACCCACTGCAACCGAACCAATCCCGATGCGTTAGCGCGATCCAGACCCGCCCCGTCCAGCATGATGGCCAGATCGACCAAACCGCGATCGATCGAGTCGGCCAGCGACACGTTGCGGTCGAGCCGGAAGCGCACCCGCAGGTCGGGGAGGCGCTCACGCAACACCCGGGACAGGCCGGCCAGCATCACGTCGGCGCCGTGCTCGGTGGCGCCGATTGTCAGGACCTTGTGTTCCGTGGCGCCCAGGTCGTCGAGTGCGTTGTCGTGCGCGGCCAATATCGTGCGGGCATGTCGCAGTGCCTTCTGGCCGACCTCGGTGAAGACGACCCCGCGTCCCGAGCGCTGCACTATCGGTTCGCCGACCACAGCTTCGATTCGGCGCAGATGCTGGCTGACCGCGGATTGGCTCAGGTGCAGGGCTGCGGCCGCGCGGTGGAAGCCGCCGCAGTCGGCGACGGCGACAAGGCTGCGCAGCGGCGCGATATCGAGCACCTGGGCCATAGCCGCACTGTAATCCGATCAGTGTGACTAATCAATCATCGCCTGTGGTCCCCCGAATTAACGTCCCAGGCAGCACGACCGATAAGGTCCTGTAATCAATCGTGATCGCCAATAATCGTTGGACTGCGTCGGTCGACCACGCGAACATGGGTGGCATGTCTTTGCCGCGCATGCCTGCGACCACCGCCACGGCGGTGACGTTCTTTTACGCGCTCGGATATCCCATTGGCACGTTGGCGGTAACGGCGATGACGCCGATGGCCGCCCTCGTGCTGCGGTTCAGTTTGGCCGCAACGATTCTGGCGATCTGGTCGTTGCTGGCCAGGGCCCGCTGGCCGCGGGGAGCGCAATTCGGCCACGTCCTGGTGACCGGCCTGCTGATCCAGGGCGTGCAGTTCTGCTGCCTGTACGAGGCCGTTCAGCTCGGAGCGCCGGCGGTGCTGTGCGCGGTGGTGATCGCAATGAACCCGGTGGCTACCGCGATCCTGGCGGCGATGTTCCTTCGGGAACCGCTCGGTACGTTGCGCGTGATTGCGCTGGTGTTCGGCGTCGTCGCGGTGCTGGCCGCCTGCTCGCACAGGCTGATGAGCACCCGTGGCGCCGACCCTGTCATCGCGTTGCTTGTCGTTGGGCTGCTTGGCCTTTCGGCGGGCGGTGTCTATCAACAGCGATTCTGCACCGGTGTTGACTTCCGGGTGATGAGTGCGATGCAGAATGCCGTTGGGTTGATACCCGCATCGGCACTCGCGATGGTCACGCCGTTCACGGTGCACGATGGCATCAAGGCGGTGATCGCGGTCAGCGGCATGGTGTTGTTGAACGCCACGCTGGCGGTGAGCCTCTACGTGCGTGCCATCAACACCCACGGCGCGACGGCGGTCGCGATGCTGTTCGCCGTCATCCCCGCCGTGGCTGGAGTGCTGTCGTGGATCATCCTGGGCCAACGTCCCGACGAGGGCATTGCGGTCGGGCTGGTGCTGGGCGGAGTCGCGTGCTGGATCAACACCCGGGCATCCGGCCGGCGCCGAGCGGCGAGGGCCGGCACGCCCGCCGCCACCCTGCCGCAGGTCGAGCTGCAGGACGCACCGCGATGAGTTCCCGCCCGCATCCGGCCGGGAGGCCCTGCCAATAGGCTTGTCCACCATCCGCTCGTCCACCGCAGCCGATCTGTGACAATGCTCCCTGCGGAACATTCGACGGAGGCGTGGTGAACTCGGACAACGGGCGGCGGATCAGATCACGGCGGGTAGCGATGACGGTGGCGGTCCTTGCGACGGCGGCCGCATTCACCGGCCCTGCGGTGGCCGGCGCGGACGTGCAACTGTGCAATCCGGCGAGTGTCGATGCGAATCAAATGTGCCGCTTCGAAGCCTCGGGGCCATTTTCGGACATCAGCATGACGTTTCCGGCCAACTACCCCGATGAGCAGGCGATCATTGGCTATCTGACCAGGGTGAACGATGATTTCGGCAACGCCCGCGGACCGCTGAATTCGTTGAAATCGCCCACCGCGCTGAAGGTTACCGGTACGCGATACAGCTCCGGTCCCCAACCGACGGGTACCCAGTCCGTGGTCACCGAGATCTATCAGAACCTCGGCGCCGCCCATCCTCTGGTCTGGTACAAGTCCTTCAACTACAACGTGGCCACTCAGCAGCCGATCACCTTCGATTCCCTTTTCCAGCCGGGAACCCAACCGCTGCAGTCCATCTTGCCGATCGTGCAGAAGACCCTCGCCGACCGCTATCGGGCGGCCGTGTCGATTCCGCCGGCCACCGGACTCCAGCCGGCGAACTACCAGAGTTTCGCGATCACCAATGATGCGATCGTGTTCTTCTTCGACCAAAACGCGCTGCAGCCGGCGATGGAGGCCACCCAAGTATCGGTGCCGCGCAACATGATCGCTTCGATGATCAGTCCCGACATCGCGTAACCGGCCGCTATAGTGGTGCAACTGCGGGAGGCATCATGACAAGCGGCGACCAGCGGGCCGACGAAAAAGCCATTCGTGCGCTCATCGATCAGCAAGTAAAAGGTTGGGCCGCAGGCGATCCAGCCGCCTACGCCGGCGTCTTCACGGCCGACGCCGACTACATCACCTTTCTGGGCAGGCGTTACACGGGGCGTGACGCGATCACGGCATCGTATGTTCCGCTGTTCCGACGGCTCCTCAAGGGAACACGGCTGCTGATAGACATCACCGAGGTCCGATTTCTCACCCCCGATGTCGCGCTCGTCCACGCGAACGCGTCGGTGGGCAAAGGGGGGCGACGGCGCAATCGGCGCAGAGCCCGCGTGAACACCAGTGTCGCCGTCCGGTCGGACGGCCGCTGGCAGCTCGCCGCGTCGCAGAACACCACACATCGGCGGGTCGCTGAAGCACTAATGGCAAAATTGTTTTCCTGACCATTGCCGCCCGACTAGCGTTGTGTGGTCATGAGGGCGCGAATGGCGACACCGCAGGATGCCGATGCGGTAGCGGAAATCTATCTGCCCTATGTGCGCGACACGGCGATTTCCTTCGAGGCGACGCCCCCAGATGCCGAAGAGATGCGGTCGAGGATCACCACAACGCTCGCGCGTCTGCCCTGGCTGGTCGTCACCGATGACGAGCGCGTCAAGGGGTTTGCCTATGCGAGCCCGCACCGGGCGCGCGAGGCTTACCGCTGGTCTGCTGATGTGTCGCTGTACCTGGACGGATCGATTCACCGCCAAGGCCACGGCCGCCGGCTCTACACCGCGCTGCTCAATGTGCTTGTCGCGCAGGGCTACATCAACGCCTACGCGGGTATCTCGCTGCCCAACCCCGCCAGCGTAGGGCTGCACGAAGCGTTGGGCTTCACACCGGTAGGCGTCTTTTACGGCGTGGGCTTCAAGCACGAAACATGGTGGGATGTCGGCTGGTGGCATCGCCGGCTGGTCGACCCGCCCCCGGCCCCGGCCGAGCCGCAGCCCTGGTGCCGGCTGTCCGATCAGGCCCTCGACGCCGCGCTCGTGGCATACACCCGATAGCGGACCAAAGGAAGGGCCTGTCACCCCTAACCGCACCCCCTGCGGCACAACGGTTTTACGGCAGCTCAACCTTGCTTGCCAGCCAACGGCCGTCCACTTTTTCCATGGTCATCTTGACCCGGCTGCGGTCCAGCTGCGGCGCGGGCGCGGCCCCATTGCTCACCGACTGATCGACGAACAGCACGACGTCCACCTTGTCTTCGGTGGCGGACTGGACCGCGGCGTCGATCACACTTCCATGCGCCGCCGCCCGGTTGTCGATGAGCGTCTGACGCAGCTGGGCACTGGATTTGGTGTACATGTCCTTGAACTCACCGGTGGAGCCGTCCAGGACATCGGTGAAGTTCTTGTCAATCGCATTGGTGTCCACACTGGTCAACGTGATGATGTACTTCTTTGCGGCATCGAGCGCCTGCGCGGCCGCAACATCCTTCTGGTGATGCTGAAACACCAGCCAGCCCTCATAGCCCGCCCCGGCGAGCACCGTGGCCAACACTCCGGCCGCCGCCCAGCGAGCGACGTTGCTGCGCCGTCCCTTTTGGCCATCGGGGTGCGCATCGCCGGTGACATTCGCGCCCTCGTCAAGCGCCTCGTCAGGAACGGCTGTGTCCGCGCCATCACCGTCGGCGTCGGGGGTAGCGTCGGCAGGCGGCGTATCTTCGCCTGTCCCACCGGCTTCCGCCGTTGTGGGCGCTGGTGGGCGTGGCGCTTCGTCTCCGACCCCCTCCGCGGCGGCGCGGAAGCGATTCACCAACCATGTTCCTGGGTTGCCGACTGTTCGTAGCGATGGGCGAGAGTTCATCAGTTGCATGCGCCGGAATCACGAAGCGCGTTCGCCCAGCCGGTGGCCGAGACGATGTTCGCATGGGTGACTCCTGACGGATCCTTTCTCTTGATGCTGTCGCTGATTCGCGATAGCTGAAATGCCAAGTGGGTCATTGATTCACCGCCATACACCGGCGAATACGGCCCGAAGTTATCGGGCTGATTGGTGATGATCAGCGGCTTGACTCGCGGTGCCAGAAAGGCCGTCGACTGGTCGATATTGGCGACCACGGCGTGAGCGTCCCCCTGCACGCCACCGACCGAGTAGTCGTCATGCTGGTCACCGAGGTACCGGTTGAAGTCGTTGATCTGGCCCATCAGCGGATCGAATTGCGATTTGAACCATTGGCAGGAGTCCGACATGCCCCCGATCATCTCCGGTGTCACGCGTGCCGTGAATGTGTTGTACGGCCAGATATCGAAGTTCGGCGACCACTCGCTGGGTGCCGGCGTGAACACCGGTAACGGTGGCGGCGGCTGACCCGGATCGGCGGCGGCCTGGCCGGGGAGCACGAGGGCGGCCGCGAGTGCCGCTCCGGCGCACGCCAGGCCGCTACCTGCCCGTCGCAACCTCGTCAGATCCATCCGCTCTTCCTCAAGAAGTACGATATCGCGCGGCCAGCGAATACCGAACCACCAATTTCGTTGCGAAACCGCCATTAACATCAGCGTCTAGGTAGGCGATCTTCCCGCGAAGTCGACAATGCGTCAAGTGGCTGCTAGCAGGCAAACAGCGTAATGACCACTAGTCATTACGCATGCGTAAGCGCCCGTGCGTCGGCAGGACCGGCTCAGTTCTGTTAACCGAGACCTTCCCCAGAAGCTGAGCAACAGTTAACATAGCCGCCCGTGGGGGCACAACGAACGTTCACCGACAAACATCGCTACCTGCGGCGCGTCCGGCGATGACAGCCCAGAACGACCGCTCGCTCAACGACGACCGAGCGCCCGACAGCGTGGCCACTCTCCAAGAGTGGTCCACGGGATACGTCGTACGGCACCCCCTGGCGTCACTCAACACCCTCGGCGAGCAGTACATCCTCGCGATACGCACCATCGAGTACTGCATGGTCGACCTGTTCACCGGGCGGTTCCAATGGGCGGAGTTCATCCGCCAGGGCGCGTTCATGGCTGCCACGGCGGTGCTGCCGACGGTGTTGGTGGCGCTGCCGATCGGGGTGACCCTTTCCATCCAGTTCGCCCTGCTGGCCAACCAAGTCGGCGCCACGTCACTCGCCGGGGCGGCCAGTGGACTCGCGGTGATCCGGCAGGCCGCGTCGCTGGTGGCCGCGGTCCTCATGGCATCCGCCGTCGGCTCGGCCATCACCGCCGACCTCGGCTCCCGCACCATGCGCGAGGAGACCGACGCCATGGAGGTCATGGGAGTCTCGGTGATCCGCCGCCTGGTGGTGCCCCGCTTCGCCGCGGCCATCATGGTCGGTGTCGCCCTGACCGGAATCACCTGCTTCGTAGGGTTTTTGGCCAGCTACCTCTTCAACGTCTATTTCCAGCGCGGCGCGCCGGGCAGCTTCGTAGCGACGTTTTCGTCGTTCGCCACCACGGAGGACATGATCGTCGCGCTGCTCAAAGCCGTGATCTACGGCGCGATCGTGGCGGTAATCGCCTGCCAGAAAGGACTATTCACCAAGGGCGGCCCGGCCGGAGTCGCGAACTCGGTGAATGCGGCGGTCGTGGAATCGATCCTGGTGCTGATGATCGTCAACGTCGGGATCAGCGAGCTCTACAACGCGCTGTACCCCAGGACGGGGCTGTGACATGACGGCGTCCACCTACGTCCCCACGCTGGCCCGACCGATCGTCGGCGCCTATCGGGCCGCGACCGCCCCGACCATGCGGTTGGGGCACATGCTGCTGTTCTTCGTGCGGGCCGTGCTCGCCGTCCCGTCCGTGCTGCGCCAATACCGCACGGAATTCCAGCGATTGCTGTCGAATATCGCGTGGGGCAACGGCTCGATCGTCGTCGGCGGCGGCACGGCAGGCGTCGCGGTGGTGCTCGGATTCACCGCGGGCGCACTGGTCGCCGTGGAGGGCTATAACTTCCTCAATCTCCTCGGCCTGGGGCCGGCCACCGGCATCATCTCCTCGCTGGTCAACACCCGCGAGTTGGCGCCGATCATGGCGTCGCTGGCTTTCGCGATGCAGGCCGGCTGCAGGTTCACCGCGCAGCTGGGTGCCATGCGCATCGCCGAAGAGATCGATGCGCTGGAGTCGTTGGCCATCCGCCCCATCCCGTTCCTGGTCACGACGCGGCTCATGGCCTCCGTGATCGCCGTGATCCCGCTCTACGTCGCCTGCCTGGCCGTGACCTATCTGACGTGTCAGGTCGTCGCCGAGGTGATCAGTGGTGGGTCCGTCGGGCCGTACCTGCACTACTTCACGATGATGCTGAGCGCCAAGGACATTGCCTACTCGGTGGTCAAGTGCGTTGTCTTCGTCTGGCTTTCGTCCACCGTGCAGTGCTACTACGGCTTCTATGCCTCCGGCGGCCCCGAGGGTGTCGGGGTAGCCGCCGGGCATGCGATGCGGGCGAGCATCACCGTGGTGATCATGGTCAACATGTTGCTCACGATGGCGCTGTGGAGCATCGACGCCGGCGCGAGATTCGGTGGCTGAATGCCGAATTCACTGGACTTCGACGGGCGGGGCCCTTCCGACCACCAGCTGCTCGCCATGGGCGTCGCGGTGCTGCTGATAGCGGGCTTGGTCACGGGCAGCCTCCTGCTGAAGTCCACCGGCCGGCTCAACGCCTACATCCGCGTGGTCGCCGAGCTGACGAACGTGGGTGACGGATTGCCCGCCCGCTCCGATGTGAAGTATCACGGGCTGCTCGTCGGCGCCGTCGACAACGTCGTCCCGGCGGCCTACGGCAAACCCAACTACGTGCACATCAACCTCAAACCCGAATACGCCAACGACATTCCGGGTGCGGTAACCGCGCGTGTGGTGCCCAGTAACGTGTTCGCGGTCTCGTCGGTGCAACTCGTCGACGGAGGTCCGAGTTCGAGCATCCGCAGCGGGGCACGCATCCCCGAAGACGCGCAGCTTTCGACGGTGATCTTTCAGACCACGATCAGCAAGCTGCGTGACATCCTCGCCGCGACCGGCCGGGGCCGCGAAGACCACAGCATCGGAATACTGGCCGCCGTCGCGGCCGCCACCAATAACCGACGCGGCGCGCTGCTCACCGCCGGTGCGCAGATGACGCGGGTGCTCGATGAGCTCAACGGCATCGTTACCACCGACCCCGGACCGTCCACAGTTTCCGCGCTGCTGGATGCCACCCGGGGCCTGCAGTCCACAGCGCCCGACCTTGTCGACGTCCTGCATGACGCGGTCAAACCGATGCAGACACTGGCCGAAAAGCGTGAGCAGTTCCGGTCTCTGGTTACCGGTTCGCACCACACCTTCGGGGTGAGCCGGCAAGCGTTCGACAACCACACCGATCAGCTGATCGAGATGACGCAGAATCTCACGCCCGCCCTGGGTGTCTTCGCGTTGCACAGCGACAAGTTCGTGCCCATCTTCACCAGGCTGAACCGGTTGTCGGACAAGTTCTTCGAAGAGGTGTGGGATCCCGAACTCGACACGGGAAACATGCGGGTCAATCTGGCACTGACCCCGACCTACACCTACACGCGCGCCGACTGCCCGCGTTACGGCCAGCTAGTCGGACCGAGCTGCTACACCGCCCCGACGATCGCGGTGCGCCCCGACCTGCCCGAGGTTCTGCTGCCGCAGAACTACCATCCGCCCGCCGATCTGGCGCCGCCCCCGGGAACCCAGATCGGGCCCGACAACAACCTCGTTCCCGTCGGACCGCCGCTGTACAACCCCAACCCCAGCCTGCAGGACCCGAATCCGCCGTTGCCGTGGTGGCCGTGGCCGACCGGCCCGGCTCCCCGAGTCCCGGGAACCGCCGATCCCGACGACGCGCCACCCCCTTCGGGTCCGCCGCCGGCGCCAAGCCCAGGACCACCCGGTGCGGTCGCACCATCGGGGTACGGCGGCAACGTCGGTCCGGTTGGCAGCCAACACGAGCGTGACCAGCTGGGTTGGATCACCGGCCAGGGGCGGTCGGCGTCGGTGGCTACGCAGTTGTTGCTCGGCCCGGTGGCGCGCGGCACAACGGTCTCGCTGAAGCCCCAGCGGCAGCGGGCGGGTGGGCCGAAATGAAAGTGCGTGGCCCGCTGATCGGCCTGTCGATGTTCATGGCGCTCGCCATCGCCGTGACGTGGATGGTGTACGCCACCCTGCGGCGAGACGTGGCCGGGCCGACCACTGGGTACGCGGCGATGTTCACCGACGTGTACGGGCTCCGCGTCGGCGATGACGTCCGAATGGCTGGCGTACGGGTCGGCCGCGTCGAAAACGTAGAACTGACCGGCAAATTGGCGAAGGTCTCGTTCATCGTCGAAAACGAGCAGCACGTGTACGGCAACACGGTCGCGTCGGTGACCTACCAGAACATCATCGGGCAGCGGTACCTGGGCTTGTCACTGGGCGAAATCGGCAACCGGGCCCTGCTCCCCGCCGGAGGCGTGATACCGGTGCAGCAGACCGACCCGTCCTTCGATGTCGGTAAGTTGCTCAACGGTTTCGAGCCGCTGTTCACCTTGCTCAATGCCAAGGACGCCGACGACCTGACCAAGGGCGTGTTGCAGTCGCTACAGGGTGATCAGGCGTCCATCCCGCTGCTGGTGGAGCAGACGTCGACGATCACCCGGACGTTGTCGGCGCGCGATCAATCCCTGGGCGACCTCATCGGCAGCCTGACCAGGGTCACCGACACCGTCGCCCGGCAGAATGACGACCTCGATCACGCGCTCGACCAAACACGTGATGTGGTCGCCAATTTCGACGTCCGCCGTGCGTCATTGCAGGACTCGGTGGGGTCGATCGCCCGGGTGACCCGTCGGCTCTCGGCGATCGCCGACGACGTGGATCCGTCGTTGAACGACCTCATCACCCGAGAGCCCGGGTTCAGCAAGCATATGGTCGGCATCGAACCCCAGCTGGCCTTTACCGGAGACAACCTCCCACTGCTACTCAAGGGGTTTGCGCGAGCCGTCAGTGAGGGTTCCTACGGCAATGCCTACGCGTGCGACCTGAACGCCACCGGCTTCTTCCCGGGGCTCAACGACATCACGACATTCATCGTCAACGCGGCCACACCGGGCAACGCCTATCCGATCACCACCAAGAACATGGGGTGGCATACCCCGCGATGCAGGAACATGGCGAATGGCTGACTCACTCAAGGCCCGGTGGTCGCGGCGTCGTCCGCTGGAGTCATACAACAGGACCTGGCTGGGGCTGGCGGGACTGGCGGTCGTCGCCGTTCTCGTCGCGGTGTCGTTGGGTATCAAGCTGCTCGGTATCGGCTACACCCACTACACCGCCGAATTCCTGCAAGCCGCAACGCTGCGACCCGGCAACCCCATCACCATCGCCGGCATAGAGGTCGGACACGTCACCAGCATGAAGCTCGATGGGGATCACGTCGAAGCCGGGTTGAGCGTGCGCGACAACATCATCCTCGGCAAGGACACCCGAGCGGTGATCAAGGTGATGACCATCCTCGGTTCGCGCTATCTCGAGCTGGTGCCCGGCGGCTCGGGCTCCCTGCCGGCCCAGACGATCAGCCTGGCCCATACCGAGGTGCCCTACGACCTGCAGTCACTACTCGAAGACGCCACCACCACTTTCGAGCAGGTTGATTCCGACCAGTTCGCGCAGTCACTCGCGGTGCTGGGCAAGCAACTTGGCGGCGTGCCACCACTGATACCGCAGGCGGTCGCGAATCTGCAGACACTCTCGACCATCACCGCAGATCGGCGAGGCCAACTCGGCACATTACTGAAAAGCACTCAGCGAGTAGTCAATACCCTGAGGCGCCAGCAGACCAACATCGGGCATCTGATGGATCAGGGGCAGGATCTGCTCGGACACCTGGTGGCCCGCGAGGCCACCTTCCACGCCATGTTCGCCGGACTGACGGATCTTGTCGACCAGCTCGACAAGATCATCGTCAACAACCGGCCGCTGCTCGACGAGCTGTTCGCGAACCTGCACCAGCTGACGAACATGGTCGGCCAACACGATGACTTGCTGCGCAACCTCCTGCAGGTCGCGCCGGTGGCGCTGCGGGGCCTGACCAACGCCACGGGCTACGGGCCGGTCGTCGAGTTCAACCTTCCCAACGGCCTCGCCATCGATTCATGGATGTGTGCCATCAGCGGTCGCGCCAAAGAGTTCAAAATGATCCAGTACTTCAAGGACTGCAAATGACCTCCGGCACGCCCAAACTCATCGCCGTGGGCGCCGCGGTCGCGGCGCTGGCCGCCGTCGCCATCGGGTTGGTCGGTCATTACGTGAAGTCACGCTTGGACACCATGACGGTGACCGCGCAATTCGACAGCGCCGCGGGGCTTTACGAAGGGAATGTGGTGGCGGTGCTGGGCATGCCGGTGGGCAAGGTCAGCAAGGTCACGTCCAAAGGCAGCTACGTGGAAGCCGAGTTGACGGTGGACAAGAAAGTCAAGATCCCGGCGGCCGCCCGCGCGGTCACCATCACCACCTCCATCCTCACCGACCGGCAGGTGGAATTGACTCCGCCCTACCGGGGCGGGCCGGTGCTGAAGAACCACGACACGATCGGGCTGACCCGAACCAAGACGCCGGTGGCTTTCGATCGCGTGCTCGACATGCTCGACAAGGTTTCCAAATCGCTGAAGGGGGACGGAAAGGGTGGGGGCCCCGTCGCCGACCTGAGTGACTCCGCGGTCGCCATCACCGATGGCAACGGCAAGAAAATTCTGTCTGCTCTCGACCAGCTATCCAACGCGCTGCGCCTGAGCTCCGAGCGTGGTGGGACCACCCGCGAGCAGTTGACCACGATCATCACCGACCTCAGCTCGATAACGGAGGCCGCCGCCCGTAACGACACCAAAGTGCGTCAATTCGGTTCGACGACGCGCCAACTCAGTCAGATGCTCGCCGACGAGAAGTTCGGCGCCGGTACCACCGGACGCACCATCAACCGGATCCTCGAAGAAATCACCACGCTGCTCGAGCAGAACCGGGACAACCTCAAGCAGGCGGTGCGTAACGGCGACACCGTCGCCAAGACGATCGTCGAAGATCAGCGCGGAGTGTCCGAAATGCTTGACGTGCTCCCCATGACACTGGAGAACCTGTACAACACAGTCGATCAGAACAACGGAGCGATACGTGTGCACGGGCTGCTCGACAAGGCCCTTACCGACAGCCAGTCCGCCAAGGAACTCTGCAACCTCATGCACTTGCGCCAACTCGGCTGCAGCACAGGCACACTGCAAGACTACGGACCCGACTTCGGCCTGACCTACATTCTCGACGGTCTCTCGGCGATGGGGCAGTAGCGATGAAGGTGGTCAAGAACAAAACGTTGGCACTGGCGCTCAGCGCAGTCATGGTCAGTTCCGGTTGCGCCACCAACGGACTGTCCAGCCTGCCGCTGCCGGCACCAGGAATCGGCAACGGCGGATATCTACTGAATGCCATCTTCTCCAACGCGCTGAACCTTCCGGCCCACGCAAAAGTCAAACTCGCCGGCGCCGACGTCGGACAACTCGAATCGATGGTCGCGCGCAACTACACCGCCGTCACCACCCTGCGAATCATGGACGGCGTCCGGGTCCCCGTCGGCAGCACCGCAGAGCTACGGTCGGCGACACCGCTTGGTGACGTGTTCGTCGCGATCAAGCCACCGACCCCGATCGACCCCCGCGCGCCGCTGCTGAAAAGTGGCGACACCATCGGCCTGCCGGCGACCCGCGCCGCCGCCACCGTGGAAAGCGTCCTGAGCTCGGCCGCACTGCTGGTCAACGGCGGCGCAGTCCGCAACTTCACCAATATCGTCAACGGCGCGGGCAAGGCGACCGGCGACCAGGGACGCGCGTTCGGCGACCTGATCAACCGGACCAACCTACTTCTGAGCAAGCTCAATTCGCGCTCCGAGCAGATTGACGCGGCGGTGACCGAAACGGCAGGACTCGCCGACCGGCTGGATCAGAAGAACCAAGCGCTCACCGACGTTCTGCAAGCCGTAGGCCCGGCCACCAACGTATTGTCCAGCAATGCCGACGAAATCGCCGACGTGGTCGACGAGCTCGGCGCCACGACCCATCAGCTGTCCAAATTCCCGTCGATCGCCGGCACCGACAAGACGGGCCGCAGCGTCATCAAGGACGCCAACACCATCGCCGCCGCGTGGAATGACGTCGTGTTGAGCCCCGATACCAGCCTTGCCGGCCTCAACAGGTTGATCCCCCCGTTCGTGAAAGCCACTCCCAGCGACGCGATTTCGGTGCGCGGCAGCTTCGATCGGCTGGTCATGGGATCGCGGCCGGGTACCGGGGCGGAAACCGGGGGATTCAAGGGCGATCCGGCATTTCACGGACCCATGCGCCGCGACTGGAACTACATGATCGGCTCGATCAAATACGTCCTGTGGCGCCTGCAAGAACGGGTCGTGGGCCGCGGCCCCCAAACACCGATGGGCCAAAGCCCTTGGACGCCGGTCGGTCCGCCGCTTCCGCCCGCACCCGCCGGGGAGGCGCCGCCGGATCCGACGATCCCGGAGCCGCCGCGATGATCGAGACTATCGGCGGCCTCATCGTCGGCGCCGTCAGAGCCGGCCACCGCCAGCGCGCCTGGCTATCCGGGCTCGCGCTGGCGCTGACACTGGTGGTCGGCATCACCTACCTGGCGCTCGGGGCGCTACGGATCAATCCCCTGGAATCGACCTACCGGGTCACCATCCGATTACCCGAATCCGGTGGGCTGCTGGCCAACCAAGACGTATCGGTCCGCGGAATCCGGGTCGGGCGGATCCAGTCGCTGAGGCCCACACCCACCGGCGTCGAGGTCATCGCCACTATCAATGCCAATACCAAGATCCCCGCCACCAGCCCGGTACGAGTGTCCGGGTTGTCCCCGGCCGGCGAGCAGTACATCGATTTCGAGCCGGCATCTAACACCGGCCCGTTCCTGTCGAACGGCAGCGTGATCGGCCCACAACACACCGCCACGCCCATCCCGCTCTCACAAGTGCTCGCCGACGCCGATGGGCTGCTTGCCCAAACCGACCCAAAGAAGCTCGAAATCGTCAAGCGGGAACTGAGTTTGAGCAAGGAGGGCCCGCAGAAGCTGACCGACATCATCGACGGCTCCACCTTCCTGCTGTCGACGATCGACCCGGTGCTGCCGCAGACGGTGAGCATGCTCAAGACCAGCCGGGTGGTGCTGACCACCCTCTCCGACAAGAATGCCGGCCTGGGTGCGACGTCGCGCAATGTCGGCGACCTCATGACCGGCGTGAACAAGATGGACCGTGGCTACCGCAAATTGGTCGATCAGACCCCGCACGCCCTGTCCACGGTGGACAACCTGTTCGACGACAACTCCGACACCATGGTCGGGCTGCTGGCCAATCTGGTGACCACCGCACGGATCATCTACCTCCGTGTCCCGGCGTTGAACGCGGTCTTCCCCGACTATCGCGGCTCCACACTCGAGGCCCTGATGACCACCATGCACGAGCATGGACTGTGGGCGACCGCCGACATCTACCCGCGCTACACATGCGACTACGGCACCCCCCGGCGGCCGTCGTCATCGGCGGATTACCCCGAGCCCTTCCTGTACACCTACTGCCGAGACGACGACCCCCAGGTATTGGTCCGTGGCGCCAAGAACGCGCCCCGACCGGGCGGTGACGACACCGCGGGGCCACCGCCGGGCGCCGACCTCGGTCAAACGGCAGATCCAACCCCGAAGGGGCGCTTCACCATTCCCACGCCGTACGGCGGACCGGTGCTGCCGATAGAGCCGCCCCACTAAATACACGAGCATTCGAGAACGCAAGGAGGCACCACCATGACGATCACCGCCGACCAGGAATGCAGCACAAGCGACGACATCGAGAAGCCGCCCGCCGACGAGCAATTGGCCCCGGTGGACGCCGGCAAGCACATCGCAAAAGGCGCCCGGCCGTGGAAACGCTACGCCCGCATCATGCTCGTCGTCGCCGCCTACGCGGGAGCGGTCGGCCTCGCCGGCGGGCTGGGCTGCAAGCTATGGGACGAGCACGCGGTGGGCCAGGCCGGGCAGGCCGCCCAGCGGACGGCGGTCAACTATGCCCAGGTGCTGACGAGCATCGATTCCAACCAGGTGGACCAGAACTTCGCTGCCGTACTTGACGGAGCCACAGGGGAATTCAAGGACACCTACACCAAAGCCAGTGTTCAGCTTCGGCAGTTGCTCATCGACAACAAGGCCGCGGCGCACGGCACAGTGGTGGACTCTGCGATCCAATCGCAATCGAAAAACAAGGTGGTGGTGTTGTTGATGGTGGACCAGACGGTCAACAACGCGGTGCGTCCCGACGGCCGGGTAGACCGAAGCCGGATGAAGGTCACGATGGAAAACGTCGGTGGCCGCTGGCTGGCCAGCAAAGTCGAATTACCTTAGGACGTTTCGATTATGCGGATGATCCGGCTTTGGGTCGCGGCGGCGGCGACGGCGGTGTTGAGCGCACCGGTGGCATCGGCGTCGGCGCAGTCGTTTTGCGGCGATCTCGGCGGCGATTGGGACGGGCAGTACTGCAACACCTCGGTGCTGTCCGAGCGAAAAGCCGTTCGCGACATCAAGATGGCGCTGCCCGGTGATCTGGTCGAGAGTCCCACCAGCGGGCCACCCATCCGCGAATACCTGCGCAACCTGATGAACAACTGGCGTACCAAGGGCGCTTCAATGGTCCAGGACAGTTGGGGTGAGGAGAACTATCAGGTGTTCCCCCATGGGCGCGCGCTCACAGTGGCCTTCCACGAGGACTACCACGCCGACGGTCCGGCGTTCAACAACGCCTATCGCACTTTCACCTTCGATATGGCGGGAGGCAGGCAGTTACAGCTTGCCGACATCACCAAGCCGGGGGTCGATCCGCTGACCGCCATTCCGCCGTTGGCCGAGCCGTTCATCCAGGAGGCGCTCGACCGCGCGGCATGGCAGCACAACCTGGGCACGTATCCGTTCACCGTCGATCGATGGACACCGGACAAGGTGTTCTCGGGGGGCTACAAGGCGTGGGCGCTCACGCCCGACGAGCTGATCCTGTACATGCCGGACTACCCGGTCGGCCACGACTCTCCCATCCAGTACGGGCAGTCCGAGCAATGGTCGATGGACGGAGGCGCCGTCGAGCCACACATTCCGCTCAGCGCACTCGGCTCGGTGCTGCGTACGGAATTCGGCGGAGCGTAACGGGGATAGACGTCTGATGACCTCGGGTACAACGCTGCGTCCAGTCGTGCGTGGTCGGCTCACCGACTGCGCGATTCCGGTCGTCTACCGATCGCCCGGACAGCCGCCGCTGCGGCTACGGTGATCTGTATGCCGTCGGCTGGCCGCTCGTCCGCAGATCAGGTAAAGCGGCGCCCGAAGGACCGCAAGGTCCAGATCGCCCGCGCCGCCACCGATGCGTTCAGCGAGTTGGGCTATCACGCGGTCAGCATGGAGAACATCGCGGCGCGGGTGGGAATCTCCGCGGCCGCGTTGTACCGCCACTCGCAGGGCAAATACGACTTATTCCGCGACGTCTTCTTGGCGCTGGGGCAGCAACTCGTCGACGCCACGGCATTCGCGGATGCTTTGCCAGCCGGTGGCGATCCCGAGGAACAACTTCGCGCGCTCACCGCTGCGCTCATCGACACCACAATCGTGAACCGCACCGCCGGCGGACTGTATCGGTGGGAGGGTCGCTACCTGAGGGGCGACGATCAGCGCGCCCTGGCCGAACAGATCAAACTGATCAACCGGCGCCTGCAGCGTCCGCTGATGAGGCTGCGGCCGAAATTGACGTCGCGGCAACGCTGGATCTTGTCCGCGGCCACCCTGAGTGTCATCGGCAGCATCACCGACCACCGGTCCCGCCTGGGTAATGCCGAGATCCGCGCGGCCCTGGCCGATATCGCTACCGCGGTGTTGCATGCCGAGTTGCCGAGCCTGCGGGATCGCGGATCCGACCAGTCGCGGTCTTCGACGCTGACCAGCGCGGCCGGAAGCTATGAGCTTCTCTTGCACGAATCGATGCGCCTATTCAACGAGCGCGGCTATCGCGAAACCGGGATGGAAGACATCGCCGCGGCGGTCGGCATACCGGTCGCCAGCATCTATCAATACTTTCCGGGGAAGGCCGCCATTTTGGCGGTCTACTACCGGCGCGCCGCCGACCAACTCTCCGGCGACCTGTCCAGCATTCTGGCCACCAACGCCGACCCGGAACAGGCGCTCGCGCAACTCATCGAGGCCTACGTCACCCGGTCATTCGCCAACCCCGAACTGGCCTGCGTGTACTACACCGAGCGTCACAACCTTCCGGACACAGACGCGGTGTTGCTCTACAACATTCAGCGCTCCACCGTCGAATCCTGGGCTAGCCTCGCCGTCGCGGCCAGCCCGGAACTCACCCTCGGCCGCGCCCGCTACGCCGTACACGCCGCGTTCGCGCTCGCGGTGGACACCGGGCGCCTGGTCTACCCCAACACCAGTGCGGCCGCGAGCCTCACGGTGCGCCGCCTGATGGAGGTCACGGTGCTGGGACGACCGGCCGCAGCAGCCCGTAACGCGCCCCGGGCCGGCCGGCAGCGGCACTGACAGGGTTTCGGGGACGGTCCTCGGCCGAAGAATGAATCTCCACTTGCTAGTTGGACATTCACCCTCCCGGAGCATCCGGGCCGTTCGAACGTCCCGTTCCGGCACCGCATCTCCGTAATGGACCGCGGTTCCTGAGCGCTGCCGATCGGCGGACGGCACTACCGGGTCGCACGAACAACCATTAACATAGATGCGTCTAATCCGCGCGCCGGGGCGGGCGGTGCTCATCACTTCGGGTGGGCCGGCTTCGACCCGGCAGCGCCCCGCGCGAAAGGCATGCCCATGCTCGCCAGGATTCGCACACTCCTGGAGTATCAGTTGACCATCGCCGAACTGCTGGGCCTGGCAATACTGCTGGGGACCCCGTACCTGATCGTCGGCGTGATCTGGTCGAGCACCCACACCCAGCATCTGCACGACATGCATGGGGCCGATCTGGTGGTGTCGTTCCTCGGCTCGATCGTGTCATGGCCGGTGCTGCTTTTCGCCAACGTGTGTATGACTTAGGGGGCTCGCATGGTCAACCGCGGGCCGCTGATCGTCTTCGCTGCCGTGGTGTTCCTGGCCGGGGGGCTCTTCGCGCTGTACCTCCCGGTATTCATCGACGCCTACGATCAGTTCGGCTGGCAAGTCAAGTGCGGCAACGGTTTTACGACAGAGCTGAACCAGGCGTCAAGCGCGGTCGGCCCGGCGGGCACCAACTACGTTGACCAATGCGGTAACGCGCTGATGGTGCGACGCCTGTGGGCCATCCCGACGGCGGTCCTGGGCGGGATGGCCCTGACTTGGCGGGCAGCAGCGGTACTCGCCCATGACCACCGGCGGCCGGCGCCATCAAGGTCCGCGGCGCAATCTCCATCCTGAGACCGATGGCGGCTAATGCAGGACCAAACACCCTGTGAATAACTAGCTTTCGCCGACTACCGCGTGCTCTCGTCGGGAAGATCGTGCCGAGATTGATGCAATCCCGGGCCGTCAGGATCTTCGTCCTGGTGATCGAGTTCCTCCTGCAGCTTGCGCTGTTCCTCGGTTGCCTTCCGCGCGTCCTCGGGCGCAGCGGGCGGGTCGAAGTTGACTTGCTGATCCACCGAGATCTCCTCTGAACGTCTGCACTGCCTCTACTCAGGATCTCCCGAATGGCGGGCCCCGAAACCCGGCCAACCTTGACGGTGCCGATCGCGCTGCTCACGGCGCCGCGGGGGTCAATATTGCTTGACCACCGAGCGCGGCGCCCTCGGCCTCGGCATGGAATCGAAGGCGCAAACCCGGGCCAGAAGCGCCCTGGCCGCCGGACAGACCGCAACATCGGCGGCCGGCGTCGCGGCGGCGGACCAGGAGCAGGGACGCTCCCGCCGACGGCCGCGATCGGTCGTCGACCCCGGATACCGCTACGAATTCATCGAGGCCGATGACGAAGCAGCCGAGGTCGCATCGGCAGCGCCGGATCGGTATCGGCCCTCGGGCTCCGGCGGCTCGATACAGGGCTTCGCCGGCACGCTACCCAAGCCGGACGTGCGCGCTTCGGGCCTGATCACGTTGGCCGGCAACGAATCCGGTGACGGCGCCCGTATACCGATGCTGCCGGAGAGCTGGGGCGGCCCTTAGGGCGCGCCCTCCGTGGTGCGGTCAGCCGAGGTGCGCGGACAGTAACCAGGCGCCCACGGACTTGCGACCGTTGTCCTCGTCGCGAATGTCGGCACCGGCGAAGGCCTCAAAGCCCGCCAGGAAACTCTCGGGCACGTTGGCGTGGATGCGGGCCGGCCGGATCTCGTCGATCACCCAGTACTTCGAGACCACCTCACGCAACTCGGGCTCGGTGACCGCATTGACGGGGCCATCGGCCGGCATTGCGGCGCGGTCGAAGACGAGCACGAAGTACGAGGCGCCCGGCGCGGCGGCGCGCACGATCGACTGCTGATAGCCCTCGCGCAATTCAACGGGCATCGAGTGGAACAGGGTGCTGTCGACGATGGTTCCGAAGCGGCCGTCATAGCCGGTGAAGGCGCTGATATCCGCGACGTCGAAGGTGGCACTGGCCAGGCCCCGCCGAGCGGCTCTCTCGGTCGCCAGCGCGACGGCGGTGGGCGACTGGTCCAGACCCACCGTGGTGAAGCCGCGCTCGGCGAGGTACAGCGATACCGCCGCCTCGCCGCAACCGGCATCGAGCACGTCGCCGTGGAACTTGCCGTCCTCGATGAGGGCCGCGATCTCTGGCTGCGGCTCACCGATGCTCCACGGCGGCCGGTTGCCCTCACCCATCTCGGGAGCCTCACCTCGGTAGGCGGATTCGAACATCTCTGAAGTCGGTTGTGTCATGACATCGTTTATATCAACCGCCCTGATATATGTCAACGGGGCTGATATAGAGGGCCGCGGTCGCCGGCTCGCTGGATGGCGGCTTGGGTGCCGGACGAAATTCGCGCGCCACTAACCCCAGCTGGGGTTGGCGTTACTCCTACTTGAGGGTCGCGGTCAGGTAGCCGGACGCTTCGCCGAATGAGGCCAGCTCGTCCTTGGGTACCGCGAAACCCTGGGCGGCGAAAGCCTGCTCGGTGGTCTCGATGTCGATTCGCCAACCGCGTGCGGCCAGGTATTCGCCGGCGGGATTGCGGTCGCCGGTGTAGAACAACTCGGCCAGATTGATGTTGGAGCCGATGCGCTGCGACCGCTCGGTCAGCTTCTGCGCCCAATCCGCGGGAATGTCGCGCAGGTCCATGTGTTCGGTGGCGATCCGGCTGCCCGGCGCCGAAACGGCGACGATGTTGTCGAACAACCGGTCTTGCGCCTCGGGCGGCAGGTAAACCAGAAGCCCCTCGGCGCTCCACGCGGTCGGCTTTTGCGCATCGAACCCGGCGGCCGCGAGGGCAGACGGCCAGTCGTCGCGCAGGTCCATCGACACGGTGCGGCGCTCCGCGGTGGGTGTGGCGCCCAGATCGGCCAGGGTCCGGGTCTTGAATTCGATCACCTCGGGCTGGTCGATCTCGTACACGACCGTGCCCGCCGGCCAGGGCAGCCGGTAGGCCCTGGTGTCCAGGCCGGACGCCAAAATGACGGCCTGCTGGATACCCGATTCGGTCGCCCGCACGAAGAAGTCATCGAAGAACCGGGTGCGCACCGTGATCTGCTCCTTCACGGCTTGGCGGTTCAGCAGCGGATCGTCGCTGCGGTCAAGCTGGTTGTCGAGGAGCTTGATGAAGACATCGCTTCCCACCGCACGGACCAGCGGATCGGCCCAGGGGTCGTTCAGCAAGGCGTCCGGGCCCTGGGACGCGATCGCTCGCTGCGCGGCGACTGCCGTTGCGGTGGCCCCGACGCTGGACGCCAGATCCCATGTGTCGTTCTCGGTGCGGGCCACGCCCATCTCCTCTCCGCGACCTGCGCGCATTTAGTTAGCTTATTTAAGCGACTCCTCAACTGTACTCCTTGGCGCGCGGGCCGCCGATTCAAGCGGCGCCGACCGTGCCAGGCAAGGCCCCGGGGAATGTGGTGGTAGGGCGCGGGTGTTCGCTGTAGGTATGGCTGACGAAATCGAATTGAGCCCGCGGGGTTGGGTGCGCGACCAGACCGAACAGATTTTGAGTCGGGGCACGACCGATGGAGTCGAGGTCTTCGATCGGCCGATCGTTCTGCTGACCGTCACCGGGGCGAAGTCCGGCAAGCAGCGCTACGTCCCGTTGATGCGGGTCGAGAAGGATGGCCGCTACGTCATCGTCGCGTCGCACGGCGGCGCCCCTGAGCATCCGGTTTGGTATTTCAATCTGAAGGCGAATCCTGCGGTGACGCTGCAAGACGGTGACAAGGTTGTCAGGTTGACGGCTCGTGAGCTCGAGGGAACCGAGCGCGAGGAGTGGTGGCAGCGGGCCGTTGAGGCGTTTCCTCCCTACGCGGAATACAAGACGAAGACGGCGCGACAGATCCCCGTTTTCGTGTTGGAGTAGTCGCTTTCGGCCCCCTGGCGGGCCCCTTGGCACTGGGTGCCGAAAAAATTTGCATTCGATATGCACTCGGCTGGTCCGGTTGACCCCCTGTGTCCTGCCCACCTACCTTCGAACGCATAGGCCAGGCATGCCCCGACGAACAATGACGTTCAGGTAGTTGTAATCGCCTGCGCTACACGGCTTTACATATCTTCGGCCTGCCGTGACCGGGCGGATATCGAAAAGCCCACCGCCGATGACCAATTCAGGGGAGGGCCAGTGCAACACGTGAAACAGCCAGAACCGCAGGGCATGGAGGATGGCGCTCCGTCTCGACGCGACCGGGTGCGTGAGGTCCTGCAATACGATCTGCCGGCCTCGTTGGTGGTCTTCCTGGTGGCGCTGCCGTTGTCGCTCGGAATCGCGATCGCCTCGGACGCGCCAGTTCTCGCCGGCCTGATTGCAGCGATCGTCGGGGGAGTCGTCGGCGGATGGATCGGCGGATCGCCGTTACAGGTCAGTGGCCCGGCGGCTGGGCTGACCGTTGTCGTCGCTGAACTGGTCTCGCAGTTTGGCTGGGCCATCACATGTTTCATCACGGTGATCGCCGGGATCCTGCAAGTCCTGTTGGGGTTCAGCCGCATTGCCCGAGCCGCCCTGGCGATATCACCGGTGGTGGTGCATGCGATGCTGGCAGGCATCGGCATCACGATTGCGCTACAGCAGGTGCATGTGCTGCTGGGCGGCGCCTCGAAGAGCTCGGCCTGGAGCAATGTCACCGGACTGCCCGCACAGATCATGGGTGCGCACCGGCCGGGGCTTGTCCTGGGTCTCCTCGTGATCGCCATTCTGGTTGCCTGGCGTTGGGTTCCGGCCCGGGTGGCCAAGGTCCCCGGCCCACTCGTCGCAATCGTGGCGGTCACGGCCATTTCAGTGATCTTCCCGTTCAACGTATCCCGCATCCTGCTGGATGGCTCAGTGCTCGATGCACTGCGGCTGCCGTCGGTGCCGCACGGGAATTGGGGTGCTGTCGTCGTCGCCGTCATCACCGTCACATTGATCACCAGCGTGCAGAGCCTGCTGACGGCGGTATCGATCGATCGCATGCACACCGGCGCGCGAACCGACTTCAACCGCGAGCTGATCGGGCAGGGCGCGGCGAACATCGCGTCGGGTGCCATCGGTGGGCTTCCCATAGCCGGCGTCATCGTGCGCAGCGCCGCCAACGTGAACGCCGGCGCCAAGACGCGCGCCTCGACGATCATGCACGGCGTCTGGATACTGCTGTTCGCCGTGCCATTCGCGGGACTCGTCGAAAAGATCCCCACCGCAGCGCTTGCGGGCCTGCTCATCGTCATCGGCATCGAGCTCTTGAAGCCCGCGCACATCGAAACCGCTTTGCGCAACGGCGATCTCGCCGTCTACCTGGTGACCGTGGTTTGCGTCGTCTTCCTCAACCTGCTGCACGGCGTCATGATCGGCCTGGCGCTGGCCGTCGCCGTGACCGGTTGGCGGGTGGTGCGAGCCAGGATCGAGGCCGAGCCCGTCGGTGACGGGTGGCACGTCGTCGTCGAGGGCGCGTGCACCTTCCTGGCTCTACCCCGGCTGACCGGAGTCCTGGCGTCAGTGCCCGAACGCACTTCGGTCACCATCCACCTGCTCACGAATTATCTCGATCACGCGGCGCACCAAGCGATCAGCGACTGGCAACGACGGCACTGCGCTACCGGCGGACAGGTCCATGTTCGTGACATGGTCGACACGAGTGAATCTGACGCCCTGGCCGCCACCGGTCTCATGGAATCCGTTGGTCCCGCAGGGAAGTCATCGAAGGCTAACCGCCGTAACGTGCACCTGAGCCTCGTCGAGGAGTTGTCCGCGTCAGGGGCCAAGTAACCGCCCGGCGCGGCTACCTCAGGTCGGCGGCGACCTGCTCCAAGGCGGCGAGGTGTTCGTCGACATTCGCGAAACCGGCCTTCATGGTGTTCACCGAAAGATGGCTGGCACCGGCGGCTTTCCACGCGGCGATGGTGGCGGCCAGCTTGTCGCGGTCTTCGATCCAACTGACCCGGCCTTCCATTCCGAGGCTCTTCGGGTCGCGACCGGCCGATTCGGCCGCGCGGTTCACCTGTTCGAGCGCGTGGTCGAGGCCGGGGCCGGGCTCCAGCATCGGAAACCAGCCGTCGCCGAGGCGACCGGCACGCTCGTACGCGCGATCGGAGGCCGCGCCGAACCACACCGGTATCGGGCGCTGGGTGGGCAGCGGGGCCAGGCCGGCCGCGGTCACCGTGTGGTACTTGCCGTCGTAGGTGACCGACCGTTCGGTCCACAGTTTGCGCATCACCTCGACCTGCTCCTCGGAGCGTCTGCCGCGGTTGGTGAACGACTCTCCGAGCGCCTCGTACTCAACGGCGTTCCAGCCCAAACCAATTCCGAATCTGAAGCGGCCCCCGGTGAGCACATCGACCTCGGCGGCCTGCTTGGCGGCCAGCACCGTTTGGCGCTGCGGCAAAATGATCACCCCGGTGACGAGTTCCAGTGAGGTGACCGCGGCCAGGTAGCCGAACATGACGAACGGCTCATGAAAGGTCGAGTCGATGTCGTAGGGCCCCTGGAAGCCGTGATGCACCGTCGGGTCGGCGCCGACGACGTGGTCGTAGGCGAGGATGTGAGTGAACCCGAGTTCCTCGACGCGCTGACCGTACGTGCGGAGGACGGCGGGGTCCGAGCCGAGCTCGGTTTGCGGGAAGACGACTCCAATGCGCATTGGCTGTGCAACCGCATGGGATCGGGTTTACTTCCCGTGCGACGAAAGACGCAGCGCACCAATCACTGCAAATGTTTTGGGGGCGGTGTCGTCTTCTCACCTCTCGGCAAGTGGTCGCTCGAAGCGACGGTTCTGGTGTGGTACCCGGGGGAATGGCCGACACCGCCAGGCTCATCAACCACGGTAGTTGGCGGGATATTCCACTGCCGGATGACCGAGTCGGTAGCCGGCTTCCAGCATGATGTAGTCGTGACGGTGGACAGGGTCCGTGGGGTGCTGGGCGTCGGCGAGATGGAGCCGACATTCGAACAAGAGTTGGCGGCGCGTTACGCGATTCCGAAGCTTCCCGACGGACCCGCGCGAAGGCAGTTCCTGGCCGAGCACGGCGCCGGTGTGCGCGTGCTGGTGACATCGGGATCACCCGGCGTCGATGCCGCCACGATCGCGGCCCTGCCCAACCTGGAGGCCATCGTCAACAACGGGGCCGGGGTGGACCTGATCGACTTGGGTGCGGCGAAGCGCCGCGGCATCGGCGTGAGCAACACTCCCGACGTGCTGTCGGACACGGTCGCCGACACGGCAGTGGGCCTGATCCTGATGACACTGCGCCGTTTCGGTGCCGCCGATCGCTACGTGCGCGCCGGTCGATGGGCACGCGACGGTGCGTTTCCCTATGCCAGAGATGTCAGCGGCCTGCAGGTCGGCATCCTGGGACTGGGCCGGATCGGTTCGGCGATCGCGACCCGGCTACTCGGATTCGACTGCGCCATCGCCTATCACAACCGCCACCGCATGGAGGGATCGCCATTCCGCTATGCCGGGTCGCCTATGGAGCTCGCCGAGTCGGTCGACGTCCTGGTGATCGCCACCACGGGCGACCGCAACACACACAAGCTGGTCGACCGTGCGGTGCTGCAGGCCTTGGGTCCCGAGGGTTACCTGATCAACATCGCGCGGGGCAGCGTCGTCGACCAGGATGCGCTGGTGGAATTTCTGGCCGCCGGGGAACTGGCGGGCGCCGGGCTGGACGTCTTCGCCGAAGAACCGCAGGTACCGGCCGAATTGCTCGACCTGGACAACGTGGTGCTGCTCCCGCATATCGGCAGCGCCACCGCGCGGACCCGGCGGGCCATGGCACTGTTGGCGATCCGCAACCTGGACAGCTACCTCGATACCGGCGAATTGGTCACACCCGTCCTGCCGCGGCGCCGTTAGAACCTGCTTGAAACGCGGCTCGGCGCCATGACCTGGCGATTCGGGACGGCTATCCATCTGTGCCCGAAGCGATACTCGCCGAAGGTTATTGCCCCCTCCGCATCTGGGTATGCGGCTTTTATGAGTCTGTCGGAGACTGCCGCGCCGGTGCGGCTGACGCTGGCCGGCACAGCCCGCCCCGATACGGCGGCGGAGTGGCGTCGGGCGCTGCAACGGTGGCTGCAGCAAGAGGTGCGCGCGCCGGAAGAAATTCGTGAGGACGTCGTCCTGGGCGTCAACGAGGCGCTGGCGAATTGTGTTGAGCACGCCTACCGCACGCATCGCGAGGCCGGCGCTATGAAACTTCAGGCCAGTTACGACCCCGACGCCGAGTCGATCCGGGTCTGCGTCAGCGACCGCGGAAACTGGCGGAAGCCCCTGTCCACGCACTCCAGCGACCCCTACGCGTCGCGCGGCATCACGCTGATGCACGGCCTCGCCGACCACTGCACCATCCATGCCCGCCCCAACGGCACCAGCGTCTACCTGGACTACGCGACCGACGCGGAGGCCGCCGGTCATTACCACCTCGACGCCCCGGTACCGCCCGAATCAGGCGCCTGATCGCGCCGATGGGGTGAACTTGACCGGCATCTTTTCCAGACCGCTGACAAAGTTCGCCGGACGCAGCGGCAGCGCGTCCCCGGACGCCAGCCGCATATCCGGCAGGCGTTTCAGCAGGCGCTCGAGCATCATCGACAGCTCCAAGCGCGCCAGCTGATTGCCCAGACAGAAGTGGGTTCCGAACCCGAAGGCCAGATGATTGTTGGGGTATCGGTCGATGCGGAAGTTCTGCGGATCCCCGAACACCGCCTCATCGAAGTTCGCCGATTCGAAAAGCAGGATGATCTTCTCGCCCTGCTTGAGCTGCGCGCCGTGAAAGTCCAAGTCGGCGGTCATGGTGCGGGCCATATTTTTGACCGGGGCGGTCCACCGCAGCATCTCCTCGATCGCGTTGGGTAGCAGCGCCACGTCGTTGACCAACCGCTGGTGCTGTTGCGGGTGCCGCAGGATTTGCGCGGTACCGCCGGACAGCGTGTGCCGAGTGGTCTCGTCGCCGCCGATCAGGAGTAACAACACCTCGGTGACGATCTCGTGGTCGGCCAGCTTTTCGCCGTCCACCTCCGCGTGCACCAACACACTGACCAGGTCATCGGTCGGGTCCGCCTTTCGCGCCGCGATCATGCCCGTCATGTATTCGGTGTAAGCGGCGAATGCATCCACCGACACCTGGAAATCCTCCTGCGCGGTCGTGCTGCTGAGCAGGGTCACCATGTCGTCCGACCAGCGAAGGAACATCTGGCGCTCCTCCGGAAGCACCCCGAGCATGTCACCGATCACCGCCATGGGAAGCGGCGCGGCGAGGTCCCAGACGAAGTCGCACTCGCCCCGTTCGCAGACGTTGTCGATCAGCGCATCACACAGCGCGCCGATCGAGTGCTCCCTGTCTTTGACGCGTTTGCGGGTAAAGCCCGCATTGACCAGCTTGCGTCGCAGCAGATGCGTGGGGTCGTCCATTGCGATCATCATCGGGGGCGCGTCCTGGTCCGGCCGGATACCGCCGGCATTGGAGAACAACTCCGGCGCACGCTCGGCGTCGATCACCGCCTGGTAGCTCGCCGCGGCCGCCAGGCCATTGCGGTCCCGAAAGACCGGTTCGTTCTCGCGCATCCACTGATAGACCGGCCGCGAGTCGCCCGCGTAGAAGGCCCCGTCGGTCAGGTCGATGTCGGGCCGCAGCTGGCTGCGCGTATCGATGGTGCTTGGCACGGTTCACCCTTCTCCCGCCTGCGCTGACTTACCGTGGACCTTACAGTAGGAACTGTGGTACTCCCCACAGAAGGTTTCGGCACGGTCGGTGTCAGGGCCGCTCGTCGGCGGGGCGCCGCGTTGGCGGGCTCACACGCCCGGGAGACGTCGAGCGATGCAACGCGTCTCAGATGCCCGCGATCAGTTCCAGATCCTTCAGGGCGGCCTCGAGGTGGCCGAGCATCCGCTGCAGGTGCGGGACGCTGCGGCGGCATCCGACCAGACCGAAGTCGAGGTTGTCTGCGTTGTTGGTGACGGTGATGTTGACCGCTTGGCCGTCGAGTGGGATTGACAGCGGATAGTTTCCGTCTAATCGCGCTCCGCGCCAATACAATTGGTCGGAGTTACCGGTCGAAACGTTGGAGATGACGATGTTGAACGGCGGTGAGGCCGCGGACAGGTAGCCGGGGATCAGACCGAAGAACAATCCCCCGATGTTGAAGGCGGACAGGGCCAGCTGCTGAACGGGAGGTAGCTGCCAGAACACCTCTTTGGTCTCGCGGATGGACGCGCTGATCGTCTCCAGCCGCCTCGCGGGGTCGTCAAGGTTGGTTGCGAGGTTGCACAGGAAGGTCCCGACGTTGTTCCCGCCGCGGTCATCGTCGTCCTTGCGCAGATTCACCGGGACCATGGCGGTCAGGGGCGCGTCCGGAAGGGCGTTCTGGTCCAGGAGGTAGGCGCGTAAAGCCCCGGCGGACATGGCGAGGATGACATCGTTGATCGTCGTATCGGTGGCCGCCTTGACCGCCTTGATGCGCTCCAGCGAGTAGGACTGGGCCGCTACCCGGCGGGCGCCGCCGATCCGCACATTGAACATCGAGCGCGGGGCCCGGAACGGCAGGGTCAGTTGTTGTTCGAGCAGCGCCGCGCGCGCGAGCTTGAGCGTGGACGGCGCCAAGGCGAGCGCCGATCCCGCGGTGCGGCCGACCCGGTCGAAGAGGGACGACCGATGCCGTCGCCCGCTGCGCTTACGCGGACCCAGGGTCCACGGCACCCGCACCTCGTCGTCGTGCGGATCGGACGTGAAGGCGCGCTGCACCAGGCGTAGCGCCGAGACACCGTCCATGAGGGAGTGGTGATACTTCGTATAGACCGCGTACCGCCCGTCCTGCAGGCCCTCGACGAGATGCGCCTCCCACATCGGACGGTGCCGATCGAGCAGGCCACCGTGCAGCCGTGATGCCAACTCGAGCAGGTCCCGGACTCGTCCGGGTTCGGGAAGAGCCGACCGGCGCAGGTGGTAGTCGAGCTCGACCTCCTTGTCGAAGGACCAGGCGACGTTGGTGAGGCCGCCGAAGAAGGCCGGGTGCTTACGGAAGGACGGCTGGACGTCCGTGCACTCGAGCATCGCGTGATACGCCTCGCGCACGAAGTGGGGACCGGCGTCCTTCGGCGGCTCGAAGAGCTGCAGCGAGCCCACGTGCATCGGGTGTTCGCGTGACTCGCCGATGAGGAACAACGCGTCCATCGGTGATATCGGTTCCATAGTTGTTCCCATTCCGTCCGCTGCGCCGTCCGTCCAGCACATGCCCCTTTCGTATTAGCCGCGCAGAGCGATTGCTAATCGCGAATGAGCGTTCGGACTCGCGGTCGGTAAGAGCGCTTGCGTGCGCGTCCGTTTGCGTATCGGCGCTCAAGGGGGACCTGCTTGCGTTGCTCACGCAGCCGCGCCTCGTCGTGCGGCCAGGCGGCCGCATCGGGCTGCCGGTTTTCTCGCCCGTCGAGGTATTCCGTCAAACCTTCTGGAACACAATCACTTTCCGATGCCAAGTGCTACGTGAGCTGTTGGCCGGGGCGTCGCTTTGCGTCGAGCGGCTGCTAGCGCCCGGTGGCCTGGAAGATCACCCGGCGCGCGATCTGGACCGCGTGGTCGGCGAAGCGTTCGTAGAAGCGGCCCAACAAGGTGGCGTCCACGGCGGCGGCGACCCCCTGCGTCCATGCGGGATTCATCAGCATCGCCAGCAGCCGGTGGTGCAGCTCATTCATCGCGTCGTCGTCGTGGCGAATCTGGGCCGCCCGGCGCGGGTCTTGCGATATCAACACCTGCCGCGCCCCGAAGGCCAGTGCCTCTGCCGCCTCACCCATGGCGGCGACGTAGGGCCGCACCTCGGCGGAAACGGCCGGATAAGGGTGACGGCGGCGGGCGATTTCGGCGATGTGCACGGCCAGCTCGACCATCCGTCGCGCATCCGCGGCGATCCGGAGGGCGCTGACGACCGCGCGCAAGTCGGTGGCCACCGGCGCCTGCAACGCCAACAGCGCGAACGCGGTCTCCTCGACGTGGGCCTCGAGGGCGATGATGCTGCCGTGTCCGGCGATGACGGATTCGGCCGTCGTCAGGTCGTTTTCCAGCAGCGCCTCGCTCGCTTGTGAAATCGCCTCGGCGGCCATCGCGCACATGTCTGCGAGCTGGTCGGTCAGCGTGTCCAGCTGCTGGTGAAAACCGGTCCTCATCTTCATCGAATAACCCGCTACCGCCAAATAAACCCCCGTAGAACGGCAGAAAGTCCTTATGGGTTGCCCGCTAGCTGATGTCCTCGGCGAGCGCGCGAGCCTCCCGCTCGGTTTCGACGGCGGGCCCGGAGCCGGGCAACGGCTTGCCGGCGACCTCTGGAGTGAACAGCAACGTGATGGCTCCCACCACGCCGGCGAAGATCAGCATGTAGGCCGGCACCATCACGTTGCCGGTGCCGGATACCAGCGCCTGGGCGATCAGCGGTGTGATGCCGCCGACGAGGGAAATCGAGATGTTGTACGAAATCGCCAGCGCCCCGTAGCGCACGTTGGTGGGAAACAAGGCCGGCAGCATGGCCGGCCCGGTGCTGTCGAAGCACAGCTCCATCAGGCCAATCAGCAGCACACCGATGAAGATCACCGGGTACACGCCACCGAAACGGATGAGCAGGAAAGCCGGGATGGAGGCCCCGATCAGCAGCCCGCAGCCCGTCCACATGATGGGTTTGACGCCGATGCGGTCGGACAAGCCGGCGACGAGCACCACGGTGACCATCAGGATCGCCAGCGTCGACACGATCATGACCAGTCCGGCGGTGTGCCCGACGCGCACGAAGAGTCTGAGGTAGGTCGGCAGATATCCGGTGAGCATGAAGTCGGCGACCTGGGAGGTCAGCACCAGCGCCGCGCAGATCAGCATCGGGCGCCACTGGGCCGCGACCATGCGCAGAATTTGCCGCGGGCCTTGGCCGCCCGAAGCGGGCGCACCGTCGTTCGCGCTCTGGTAGGCGGAGGACTCCTTGAGCCGAAGCCGTAGGTACAGGGCGACCAGGCCGAAGGGCAGGCCCAGCAACAGTGGAATCCGCCAGCCGTACGCCAGCATGTCGTCGTCCGGCAGCCAGGTCTGTAGGCCAGTCACCAGCAACCCGGCCAGGACGAATCCGACCAGGTTGCCCATCGGCAAGAAGCCGACCATCATGCCGCGTTTGTGGTCGGGGGCCTGCTCGACGAGATAGGTCATCGCGCCGACGTACTCGCCGCCGGTCGACAGGCCCTGAAAGATTCGTGCGATGACGAGCAGGATCGGCGCCCAGATGCCGATGGTGCTGTAGGTCGGCAGCAGGCCGGTCATGGTGGTGCTCACCGTCATCATGAGGATGGTGACCACCAGCACCCGGTGACGCCCGATGCGGTCGCCCAGCGGGCCGAAGATGAATCCGCCGAGCGGGCGCACGACGAACGCCGCCGCCAGCGTGCCGAAGGTCGCGATGAGGTGTACGCCGCTGACGCTCTTGCCGGGGTAAAACACCTGCGCGATCGTGGTGGCGATATAGCCGTAGACCCCGAAGTCGTACCACTCCATGAAGTTGCCGATGGCGGTACCCAAGATGGTCTGCCGCATCGCCGGATCGGCGACCCTGATGTCTTTACGGGCCCATTTCCTCCGGCGGCGTCGAATACCCATCGAATGATGGCTTACCCGAAACATTCCCGGGGCGAACCAGCGGGGTCGGGTAATCAGACCCTTCTGCGGGGTACCCCGAGACCGCCGCGATCATCCGGCCAGGCCGCGGGCGGACGTGATCGGTTCCGGAAACGCCAGCTAGGCGCGCATCGCCGACGCCGCCGACACCGCCGACCACGACACCGCGCCGCCTTCGGAGCCGAAATTGGTTATTCGCGTCACGTCCGCTCGTTCGCGGCGTAACTCATTGGCCTTTCAAGCTCCCGATCCGCAGCGAAAAGTCGGCGGCCTTGGATGGCGGCGAGTCCTCGAATTGCTCGACGTAGCCCTGCGGGTCACGATCGGTGATCGGCAGCCCCTCGGTGGTCGGGTGCTCGGCCATGAACTCGCTGAATTGACGGCCGAGCGCCTCGCGGAGCCCGATGGGGGCGTTGCGGCGAAAGTCCGACAGCCCTTCGCGCTCCTCCTCGCCCATGTGATCGTCGTTGGCCTGCCGGGTGCGCCCGACGGCGGCCCACCACTGCTCGCTGCCCAGCGCGGCGGCGTTGGCGTCGCGCACACCGTCGCGAATGTCGTTGTGATCGCCGATCGCGTCGAGGGTCTCGCCCTCGGCGTCGTCACCGCCGCGTTTCAGCAACTGCGGGTAGAAGATCCTTTCTTCGATGTAGGCGTGCACGTCGAGTTTGTCGGCGAGCGGACCCCACACTCGCTTGAGCGCGGCCTGGTCGTCGGGGCGCTGGGCCTGCAGATCGTCCAGGCGCGCGAACTGTTCGCGGAACCACTCATGGTCGGCCAGGATCAACCTGGTGATGTCTGCCATCGCAGAGTTCCGCCTCCCTGGATCCCGGTCAGCCGGGGCTTACCCCGTTTACCAGCTGAGGTAACAACCCGACGCGGGATCCGTCAACCGGGTTCGCTCCCCGGCGTCCGGCCTTTGTCCGAGTTGTTCTGCACGCCAATGGAATCACCAATTTGACGCGCGTAAGCCCTCTGGTGGCCGAGCGCCGCCGGCGACACCGCCGGCCACCGCCCGTCGGCGCCGCGGGCCCTGAACAGGAACTCACCGGGAGGAGGCGATTATCCGGGCGGATACACTGGGGCGGTCAGTCCGCCGATCAGCTTCGATCGCACCCGCTAACCCAATAAGAATCAGTCAGAGGTTGTGCCTTGTCCGAAAAACCCGGCGATGCCGTCAGCTTGGAACCGCATTTCGAGGACGTACAAGCGCACTACGACCTGTCCGACGAATTCTTCGCGCTCTTCCTGGACCCGACGCGGACCTATAGCTGCGCCTATTTCGAGCGCGATGACATGACGCTGGAAGAGGCGCAGTACGCCAAGGTCGACCTGTCGCTGGGCAAGCTTGGGCTGCAGCCGGGCATGACGTTGCTCGACATCGGGTGCGGGTGGGGCACCACGATCATCCGCGGCCTGGAGAACTACGACGTCAACGTCATCGGCCTCACGCTCAGCCGCAATCAGCAGGCACACGTGCAGCGCCGCCTGGACAGCCATCCTTCGCAGCGGACCAAGCGGGTGCTGCTGCAGGGCTGGGAGCAGTTCGACGAGAAGGTCGACCGGATCGTGTCGATCGGCGCCTTCGAGCACTTCGGGCGCGACCGGTACGACGAATTCTTCAAGAAGGCCTACGAGGCGCTACCGGCCGACGGCGTCATGATGCTGCACACCATCATCAAGCCCAGCGACGAGGAATTCGCGGAGCGCGGGCTGCCCATCACCATGACGAAGTTGCGCTTCATGAAATTCATCATGGACGAGATCTTCCCGGGCGGAGACCTGCCGCAGGCCAAGGGCGTCGTGGAGCACGCCGAGCGCGCCGGCTTCGGTGTGAAGCTGATTCAGCCGCTGCGCCTGCACTATGCCCGCACCCTCGACACCTGGTCGGCCGCGCTCGAGGCGCGCCGGGACGAGGCCATCGCGATTCAGTCCGAAGAGGTCTACGACCGGTACATGAGGTACCTGACCGGATGCGCGGACCTGTTCCGCGAGGGCTACACCGACGTCGCGCAGTTCACCCTGACCAAGGGCTGACGCACCAGCCGCCGGACCGTCCGCTCAAACAGATTGCGCGACAACGGCTTTGAGGCGAAGGCCGTCGCTGACGTCGTCCAGCGCCAGTCCGCCGGGTTCGCGTACCAGGAAGGTCGTGGCGATCCCTGCGGCGTAGCAGCAGAAGCCCAACAACGTCACCGCCCGTAACCCGGCCCCGCTGAGCAGGAGCGGCACAAAAAGAGCACCCAGGAAGGCCCCGACTTTCGCGATGGCGGAAGAAAGCCCGTGGAACGTACTGCGGACGGCCGTGGGGTACGACTCCGCCGCGAGAAGCATCGTCGTGTAGTTGGGTCCGAAGGCGACGCCGAACAAAGACATGCCGAACACGATCGCGAACGGCACCACCGAGGCGCTGATGATGGGAAAGGCCGTTATCAACAGCATCGCCAACGCGCAGATACCGAAACCGAGTGCCTGCAGCACACGTCGGGGCATGCGGTCCAGCACCAGCAGGCCGGCGATCGCGCCGCCGAGACCGAAACAAATGACCAGCACCGCGTTGAGGGCGATGTTGGACACCACGCTGCCGTGGGGCGCGATGTGCTTGATGAGCAGGGGTTGGCTGACGTAGCTGCCGTAGACGGCGACATTGAAGAAGAACCAGCTCCCGGCGGTGCCCAACAGGATGGTGAGGACTTTCCGATTGGACAGTCCGATCTTGGCGGCAGGAGTCGCACCGACGGTGGGCGAGGTGAATGTGGCGCGCGATTGAGCAAACGCCGCAAAGTCTTTCAGCGCCTGCTGTTCGTCACCACGCTCGGCGGTCCAGCGCGGCGACTCGGGCATGTGACGACGCTGATACAGCACCAGCAGCGACGGGATGACTCCCATCCCGAGTATCAGCCGCCAGGCGATGTGATCGGGAACGCCGATGGCCAGTACCAGGACGCTGACGAGGTAGGCGACGACCTGACCGAACACATAGAAGATGAAGGTCAGGCCGACCAGTTGACCGCGGTTTCGCCGGTTGGCGTATTCGGCCATGATGACGCCGCTGGCGGGATAGTCGCCTCCGATACCGATTCCCAATATCAGCCGCGCGATGAGCAGGACAGTGAAGTTGGGAGCGAACGCGGAGAGCAATGCCCCGATGATCATCAAGACCGCTTCAAGACCGTAGACCCGCCGCCGGCCGAGCATGTCGCCGAGGCGCCCGAAGGCTATGGCGCCCAACGCGACTGCCAGCAGGGTCGAGCTCGTCAGCATCGAAATCTGCCCGCCGGTGAGACGGAACTGCGGAGTGGCCAGCAGGGTTACCGTGCCGATGACGTTGAGATCGTAGGAGTCCGTGAAGAATCCGGCGCCGGCGGTCGCGGCCGCCTTGAAGTGGAAAATGTCGAGCTTTGCGTCGTCGATCGACCTGACGACACCGACAGGTGCCGATCCGGCGGCCCCAGCATCGTGCCGGCTCTCCAAACTTGTCATGATAAGTACGGTCCAACACGCACCGAAGACAAGTCAACGGAGTACCGTTCTTTACGGTGATGTTCAATACCCGTTAACCACAACAGGGTTCGGCGGCGACAGGACCGGATGCCGTACCGAAAGCATGTATAGTCAAGTGCATGGCAATGGCGCTGCACGAAATGATCGCCGACAGCCTGCGGGAGCAAATCCGGGCGGGAGATCTGCCCGTGGGTTCCGAGCTTCCGTCGGAATCCCAGCTCTGTGACCGGTGGAAGGCGTCACGCGGACCCGTGCGCCAGGCGCTGGCCGCACTGCGCGCCGAAGGGGTGATCGCCGGCGGTCGCGGGAAACGGCCGGTCGTACGCACGACTTCGATCGGCCAGCCGTTCGACACCCTGCTGTCCTACTCCGCCTGGGCCCATTCAATCGGGCGCACGCCCGGACAGCGCACGCTCGAATTGGCCTTGCGGCGAGCGGATCAACACGCGGCGTCGGTACTCCAGATCGACGAGGGAGCGCCGGTCGTGCAGATGTTGCGATTGCGCTACCTCGACGGCGAGCCCGCGATGCTGGAACGCGCGACCTTCGTCGAGAACGTCGGTCGCCGGTTGTTCGACTTCGATTGCGACTCAGGGTCGTTATGGGCCTATCTGTTGTCGCAAGGGGTGCGGTTCTCGACCGCTTCACACGTCATCGACGCGATCGCGGCCGATCCCCTCGATTCTGCGCATCTCTCTGTGGCGCAAGGTGATCCGCTGCTAAGGCAGCAGCGGATCACCCGAGGAGCCGGCGGCGAGATCATCGAATACCACGACGACCGCTATCTGCCGGCCATGGTCAGCTTCACACTCGAGAACACCCTGGACGCGCGCTGCGCCCTCACCCGAAATGCCAAGCCCGGATCGGAGGCCGACGCCCGATGATCGCCCGGCTCGAACTGGCCGTACTGGACATGGCCGGCACCACCGTCGACGAGGGTCAGCAGGTCTACCGGGTTCTGGCCGAAACGGCGATCGCCTATGGCGCAGCACCGTCACCGGCCGACATCGCCCGCTGGCACGGGGCGGCCAAACACGAGGCGCTGCGTGCGCTGCTCACCGCACCCGGTGGTGAGCCCCCGAGTGCGGACCTGCTGGACACCGTGGTGGCCGATTTCCGTTCCCGGCTGACGGCCGCCTACGCCATCTCTCCACCGCGCCCGCTGCCCGGAGTTACCGACGCGATGGCCGCACTGCGTTCCGCCGGCATCCGGGTCGCGCTCACCACCGGGTTCGATCGCGACATTGTCGATTCACTGATCTCCGCTTTGGGTTGGCAAGGCGAATCGGTGGTGGACGACGTCGTCTGCGGCAGCGACGTGGCGGCTGGGCGCCCGGCGCCCTTTATGATCTTCCGGGCGATGGAGAACCTCGGTGTCGTCGACGTGGACCGCGTACTCGTCGCCGGAGATACCCCGCGTGACCTGCAAGCCGGAACCAATTCGGGTGCGGCGTTCGTCGTCGGTGTCCTGTCCGGAGCCGGGGACGCGGTCGAACTCGGCAGACATCGGCACACCCATCTGGTCGCGTCGGTGGCCGACCTGCCCACGCTCCTCGAGCTACGCAACGTGGCGGCCGGTCCCGCGTGACGCAGCCGACGCCCTCGGCCCAGAAGGCTGCCATCCGGATCGACCACACATTGGCGGCCGTGTGGCGTGGCGGCGCCGACATCGCGGTGGAATCGGTGGCCGTGCCCCCGCTGGGGCCCGGTGATGCGTTGGTGCGAGTCAGGCTTGCCACGGTGTGCGGTAGCGACAGGCACACGGTGAGCGGACGGCGCCGACAGCCGTGTCCGTCGATCCTGGGCCACGAGACCGTCGGTGAGATCGTGGCGCTGGGCGCCGGCCAACCACGGGCCGTGGACGGGCGGCCGTTGCGCGTCGGTCAACGCGTCATCTGGAGCGTGACGTGGCCGTGCGGCACCTGCGACCGGTGTCTGACCGGCGCCACGGCGAAGTGCCGGGTCGTGCGCAAGGCCGGCCATGAGGCGCTGAACTCCGAATGGGGGCTGTCCGGCGGGTACGCCCAGCACGTGCTGCTCCCGCGCGGCTTACCCGTTGCCGTGGTCGATGATCACCTCAGCGATTCGGTTGCCGCACCTGCGTCTTGTGCTACGGCGACGGTCATGGCCGTCGTCGAACGCGCGGGAAACCTGGCCGGCCGCCGAGTCGTTGTGCTCGGCGCCGGCATGCTCGGGCTGACCGCGATCGCTGCCGCCGTGTGTGCGGGCGCTTGCGCGGTGACCGCGGTCGACCCCGCCGCGGCCAGAAGACAATTGGCACGGCGATTCGGCGCCACCGCCGTGCGGGATTCGGTCCGCGACGCAGACCCGAACGACATATTGCTGGAATTCTCCGGCGTACCGGATGCCCTGGAAGACGGGCTGGCAGCCCTTGACGTCCAGGGGATAGCCGTCCTCGCCGGCTCCGTCGCACCGAATGCGGCCGTGGCGGTCGACGCCGAGTCGGTAGTGCGCCGTCAACTTTCCATCCTCGGCGTACACAACTACGAACCGCGACACCTGGCGGCGGCACTGACCTTTTTGTACCGAACGTGCGAGCGTTTCCCGTGGCACGAGTTGGTCGCCGACCCCGGATCCCTCGAGGACCTCGGTGCCCTGCTGGCCGCCCCCGCGGGACCTGTGCCGCGATACTCGATCGCCCCTTGACAAGGGCAGTCGCGGTAGATCTGGGTTTACCGCCCCAGATCCGCGGGTAATTCCACAGCAACAACCTCATTCGGTGGGTGCCGGTTTTCCTCGGCGCAACGCCGCTGGAAGGACCGACCGTGAGCGCCAAACACCGCATGCCGCAGTCACCGGAGCAAAGGCCGACGTCGACCGATCGCGGTCGGTGGCGTGGCCTGTCCGGCGCTGCGAAGGTATGCGACATCATCTCCGCTTCGCTGTTGTGCGCCGCGTGCGCGACAGCGTTGGTGCTCAACGGAGGCCAGCACGAGAAGCGCAGTGTCGCCGCCACTCTCGAGCCGCCGGCCATCTCGCAGCCGGTGAGTCAGGAAGGCACCGTGGTGGCGGTGTCGGCAGACTCGGTGACCATGCGCGGCGCGGACGGGCACATCCAGACCTACCGCTTCACCCCGAACACCACCGTCGTCACGCATGGCGCACGCCAACCCGTCACCGACGCACCGCATTTCACGGTCAATGACAAGGTCGTCGTGGTCGGAACGATCGAGGGCGGTACGGCAGTGGCCACCGCGGTGGCATACCGAGGTGCCGGCCACGGTGAGGCTCCACCGATGGATTACCTTGACGGCCAGGCGGTTCCGGCCGGCGCCGCCTGAGCGCAACGCGGCGCTAGGCTGGTGGCGATCCGGTCCCAGCGATTAACCTGGGGGAGAAGGCATTTCGAGGGCTTGCTCACGCGATGTCGCGATGCTGGTGCCCACCCGCGACACACGGCGATCGCTCAACCTACTGGGGGCGGTCACCACCGGCGTCCGAGCCACCGGTGGTCACCGGTGTCTTGTTGTTCTGGTAGATGTGGTAACCGACGATCGCGATCGCAACAGCCGTTCCGACCGCAAGACCTACAGCGACAGCACCCATTTTTCCTCACTCTCAACTCGTGTTTTCCTGATCGATAACCACTCGGCATATTGCCTGCGGATAGCTACGCGCTCGCCAACTCCCAACTACGGCGCCGGGGTCGACATGCGACCCTTCTGCGAATAGCGGTGAGTCGATTCAGTCCATGATGATCGGCGGAATAACCGGTACAGGTGGTCCGGTGCGTTTCCACACCTCGCCAACTGGCGAGTCGGGATTGGTCAATGTGTTTCCGTTGCATATCAGCGTCATGAATGCTTCGGTACCGCCTGAATCAGTGTGCTCCTGGAGGGTGATTTGCAAAGGGTCCGTATCCGGAACCTGCGACCAAAGTCCCGAGTTCTCGCCCGAGCTCGGCGACCCCACATTCCAGGGCGGCCCATTGGGCTTGACCGGCTCCGCATCCCAGACGGGAATGCCCGTCACCTTTGCGCTGTACGTGTATTGATAGGTGCCGTGTTCGGTGAGAATGAGCGTTTGGTATTTAGAAGTTCCGGGCTCGAATACGTTGTTCTCGTAGCGTCCGGGGATTGCTGTCGCCGGATCGGACATCGGCGGGTTGTTGATCGCCGCGGCGTGCGGGTCTACCTTGGTCTCTCGGTTGACGGAGTCATCAGTCTTCATGATCGGATCGTTCCTTCCTTGAGTTCGCCATTGGCCGGCCTACTGGGACCAGTCATCTCGGGCGCGGAGAATTGCCGAAATGTCATCGTTTGCGGATCGCGCAGCGATGCTCGTGCATTGTCGAGCGGTGTGTGGACAACCAACGAACACATGCGGCATGCGGTCGCGCCGTTCTGTGACCACCACCTGCATGTGGGACGGATCTCGCACCGCGGGAGAGGTTGCAACGGCGCGCGTTCCGTACTTGCGGCCGCAGTGATCGCATCGCCGACTGCGCACCGGGTGCCCGTCCAGTTTTCGCATGCGCCGGTAACGCACGGGCCGCTGAAACGGAAGCGCGCTTCTGCTGGCCAAGAACTTGCGTGACACGCACGGCTGACGAAGTTGTCGTCGATCTCTGCCGGGGGATGCATCCGCGCCACGGTGCCATCCGCTCGAACTACGCCGATGAGCAGATTCCCGGAGACGCAGTCACGACTGGGGCACGTCAGCGCACCTTCTCCGTGAGTCTCATGGGCGGGAGGAACGCTCATGACTCAGGTCCCCTTGACGGGCGGATTGAAGATGATGCCCAAAATGTGACCGGGCGGAAAGCCGGGAATTGTGCGTTCCGCCACGACTTCAGAGGCGGGCATTGCCGGCGTCGGTGCTTCTTCTGTATAACCGTTCAATAGGTCGATAGTGGCGACTTCGTCGCGAACCGTTCTTTGCACCGCCATGCTTATCTTCGCGAGGACCTCTTGAGGCAGGTCGCCTTTGACCACGACTTCGAGTCCAGGTTGACTAGTCATCGGTTATTCTCCTTGGTTGTTTGTTCGGCCCGAGATCATCTGTGACGGAAAAGCGGTCGGTCCCCTACGTTTGGGGCTTCGACGACCGTGTCGCCAGTTTGTATGCTCCATACGCGATCGCAGCGACGGCCACCGCGGCCGCGGCGATCGATTTAACCTCTATGTCCATCATCAACTCCCTCAGCCTGATTGGTAGACCGGTCTGTATTTGTGGCGTTATGAAAATGGCATGTTTCACTCCGACGCTGACTATCCAATCGCCGGCAAGTGCCCGAGTTGGGGCCGGGCCCCACGTGGAGACGGTGCGCTGTCAAAGCTCCTTCACCGTCGAAGTAAACCCGGCCCCTTGTCGCCGGTGGCGCCTAAGCACATGCTGAACCGCGCGCCACCTTTTGACCCGAGGTATTGCGAGTTGTTACTGCTTCGGTTTCGGCGCGGTCACATTTTTATAAATCGCATACCCCGCGACGGCCATGGTGCCCGCGATAATTACTCCAGCCACAGCTAACATTGCTTCAGTCCTTTCCAGTAGGTCCAGGTCGTTGTCCATTTGAGGACATCGAGGACGCTTCCACACCCCACCGCGGCCGGCGTGAGTAGTCGACTACCTGTTTCTTACGCAGTCGACTACAAATTTGGGGTCTTGACCGGACACACGACGTTGGCGTGGCCGCGGGTCCAACCTGCGGATGCTTCCTCCCTACGGCACCGCACCGCTTTTTACGGTCAACGACAGGGTGGTCGTGGTGGGGACAATTGAGGGCGCTCCGGCACTGGCCATCGTGGTCGCCGAGCTCGGCGCGGGACTCGGCGGTGGGCTGCCGACGGATTGCCTTGATGGCCAGGCGTTTCCGTCCGGTGCGACCTGCGCGCGACGCGGCGGCCTAGTCTGGTAGCGATCCAGACACAGGAGGCGCCATGGGCGAGCACGAAGCAAAGATGATCATCTTGTCCACCGACGACCTGGATGAGTCGATCCGGTTTTACAGCGAGACCCTGGGCATGCCTCTGAAGTTTCGCGATGGCGCGCACTTCGCGGCCCTCGACGCGGGCCCGGTCACACTGGCGCTGGCGACCGCGGTCGACCACCCCATCCCCGGGCAGGTCGTGGTCGGCATCAAGACCGCGGACGTCGATGCGGCCGCAAAGGCCGTCGAGGCCAGCGGCGGCGGCATCGTGAAGGGCCCTTATGACGATGCCCATGAACGACGCGCCGTGGTCTATGACAACAAGGGCAACGGCTTGGTGTTCTACAAGCCATTGGCCCGATAGCAGCGCGGCATTCCGAGAGTGCCGGTGCGCGTTTACTTTCCGGTGCGCTCGCGGTGTTTGCAGCCCGGCCAGCAGCAGGGCCGGCGCTTGCCCTCTTCCAGCTCCTCCTGGGTCCGGCGGATGCGGCGTTCCCGGGTCGCCGGCTGCTTGGCATCCTCGACCCAGCAGATGAATTCGTTTCGGGCCAGCGGCGTGATGTCCCGCCAGGCGGCGAGCGCGGTCGCGTTGCCGATCAGCGACTCGCGCAGGTCCGCAGGCAACTTGTGCACGACGCCGCCGGGCACGCGCTGGCCGCTCACTGGCTGACCAGATGCGCGCTGTCATCGTGTAATTCGTCGCGGCGCAATGTCATCGGGGTGAGAGCGGGGACATCACCGCCCGCGACCACGGCGCGGGTGATCGGGGTGAGCGCCTGGAACAGCGTCTCCACCTCGTCGTCGCCGAGCGCGTCGAGCGCGGACAGGGCCAGTGTGTCGGTGGTCAATTCGATGTGGTCCTTAAGTTCCCGTCCGGCCGAGGTCAGTGTTCCGTCGTCGTTGAGCAGCCCCCGCTCGGCAAGCCGTTGCTCGTGGTGACGCCAAGTGGTCTCGTCGTAGTCGCGGGTGCGGGCGATGTAGTCGCGAGAGACATTGCCCGCCGCGGCGTGTAAGACGTTGGATTCGCGCCCGGAGATGCCGGCCGCGGCCAGCACCGCCACGTGCGCGTCGCCACGCTGCTCGCGCAGCAGCGTCGTGGCCTGCCAGAGCGCGGACAGCGGGTCATCCGGCCAGGGCAGCGCCAGGTTCGCGGCGAACAGCGGGCGCGCGTCGAGCGGAGCGTGACGCGCCGCCCGGCCCGCCAGTTCGGCTGCAACGCGGATCTTTTCGTCCGCACCCAGGCCGTAGCGGCGCAGCGCCGCCACCGCGGACTCTTGCCGGGCCTGCAACGCGGCCTGCGGACCCGCGATCTCCCACGCCGCAGGCAGCGCCTTGGCGACCCGTTCGGGTGCGAAGTTGTAGAAGATCGCGCTGACCACCTCGCGGGGCGCCGCGCCCAACGGTGCCGAGCGGGCCGCGAAATAACCCATCCAGAAACCCCGGTAACCCAGCGCGTCCAACGCCGACCGCGCCTCTGGTGCAAAATAGGTCACCGCGTGCACGGGCTCATAGCGATCGAAGAAGCGTCGGGCCAGGGCCGGTTGTCGTCGCATGCTCGCAGTTAACCACTGGCGCCGGCCACGACCAAGCACGGAGCTGCGGCCCAAAAAGCGCCTCAGCCTAGGCTCGAGAAGTGACCATCCCGTATGACCAGCCATTGCGTGAGCGGATTCGGAACAACCTGGCCGGCCACCACCGCCGCGCGGTAACCGATCCGACGAAGCGGCACGCGGCCGTCGCGGTGGTACTGGTGGATTCGGAGGTGGGGGAGGACCGGGTCGATCCGGTGTCGGTGCACGAGTGGAACGCCGGGCGCCCGTCGCCCGCCGCCCATTTGGACGGCCGCATGGTCGACGTGTCCGGCGGCGCCGCTTTCTTACTGTGCCGCAGGGCATCTCGGCTAAACTCACATGCGGCGCAGTGGGCACTGCCCGGCGGCCGCCTCGATCCGGGCGAGACCGCGGTCGACGCGGCGCTGCGGGAATTGCGGGAGGAGGTCGGCATCGAGCTTGCCGATTCGACCGTGCTGGGGTTGCTCGACGACTATCCGACCCGGTCCGGGTATGTGATCACCCCGGTGGTGGTCTGGGGAGGGGGGCGGCTCGACCTTCGGCCCGCGCCCGATGAGGTGGTGGCCGTGTACCGGGTGGGGCTGCACCAACTCCAGCGGGACGACTCGCCGCGATTCATCACCATTCCGGAGAGCCCGCGACCGGTCGTGCAGATCCCGCTGGGCAATGACCTCATCCACGCCCCGACCGGCGCTGTGCTGCTGCAATTGCGTTGGCTGGGACTGGAAGGGCGAGCCGACCCGGTTGATGATTTGGAACAACCGGTCTTCGCCTGGAAGTAGCTGTCGCCCAACGCCTCCTGCGAGGGCGACTGACGTCAGCGTTGCCCCGGCGCCCCGAACAGCGAGGTCGCCAATTCGACCAGCGATGTGCCCGAGACGTCCCAGGCGCCCGGGGGCGTCGGGTCCGTCGGCAGGCCAGGCCCGTATTCCTCTGGCCGCGCGACGAAACCGGTGGCCAGCCCGCTGGTCTGGGCCGCATCGAGGTCGGAGGGGTGTGCCGCCACCAGCATCACCTCGCCGGGTTCCAGGCCCAGCAACTGCGCGGGCGTCTGGTACGCACGCGGGTCGGGCTTGAAGGCCTTGCTGACATCGGATCCGAGCACCACATCCCACGGCAGGCCGGCGTACTTCGCCATGTCGACGAGCAGTCCGGTGTTGCCGTTGGACAGTGGTCCGACGACCACGTGCCGCTTCATGGCCGCGATGCCCTCGACGCTGTCCGGCCACGGTGGCAGCCACCGCCATGACCGGGCCAGGTCGTCCACCTCCCTGCCGGGCAGGGCCTCGGCGGCGACGCCGAACTTCTGGAACGCTGCGAGCAGGTTCTCTCGATGCAAGACGTCGAGCGACACGAATTCGCGACGGCCCGAGCGGACTTCGGCCATCGACGGGAGGTAGCGGCCGCGCCACTCCAGCGCAAACGCGGCGGGGTCGAGACTGAGGTGATGGCGGTGCGCGAAATGCCCTACCGAGGCCGCGATCCCGGAACGCCAGTCGACGACCGTTCCGAAAGTGTCGAACAGGACGGCACGCACTGCGCGGCCGGTCGAGGGCGAGCGGTAATCGGTCATTTCCTCAGGCTAACGCCGCGCTCGGCGGCGCAACCGGCGCGAGTGTTGGGAATCGACGCGAGCGCCGCATCGCAGGCCTGATCGGGTCACGATGCGCCCGGCCGGCGCGCGGCGTACGATATCGTTAGCCGTGCGAACGAAAGTTCGGCGGCTCAATCGATGATTGGAGGCCGTTGTGGCCCGAAGTGCCGGCGACACCTGGGATATCGTGACGAGTGTCGGCTTCACCGCGTTGGCCGTTTGCGCGGCGCGTGCGCTCGACGCCGCGCTGAGTCCGCCGCTGGCGAACGACGATTTTGCCGCAGGCTTTGTGGCCGCCGCCGGTGAACCGAATCTGATTGCGGCAGTTGACAACGCGGACATGAGCAGCGCGGCGGCGTTCAACGCGCAGTGGGTCGGGGTACGGACGCGGTTCTTCGATGAGTTCTTCGCTGCCGCCAGTCGATCCGGAGCGCGCCAGGCGGTGATCCTGGCGGCGGGACTGGATTCTCGGGCGTACCGCCTGGAATGGCCCGCCGGGCATGCGCTTTTCGAAGTCGACCAACCGCGGGTGCTTGAATTCAAGCAGCAAGTCCTCGACCGGCAGGGCGCCACACCGTCGACGCGACGCGTCACCGTCGCCACCGACTTACGCGACGATTGGGCGGGCGAGCTGATTGCGGCGGGGTTCGACCCCGGCCAACCAACGGCATGGGCGCTCGAGGGCTTGCTGCCGTATCTGCCTGGGGCAGCACAGGATGCGCTCTTCGACAAGCTGCACGCCTTGTCGGCTGTCGGCAGCCACCTGGCCGCCGAGCTCGGACCGGCGCCCGGTGAAGTGCAGGAATTCGCCGACAACGTCCCCACCATCAGCCAGGACACCGCCCATCCGCCGGTCGCCGAGCTGTGGTACGACGATCCGCGCACGGACACCAAAGACTTTCTGGCCCAGCATGGTTGGCAGGTCACCGGCGTCGACTTGGTCGTCAAGGCGGCCACCGAGTATGGACGGCCCTTCCAGCAGCTGGCCGTGGTCTTCGACCGGTTGATGCGCACCAAATTCTTCACCGCGGTCCGCGAAGGCTGACCGACGAACGGTCTCTGCGGCTGTCATGTGACGGACGCTCGTTGTTCGTCCTTTGGTCACCAAGGGGCGGGCTGGCTCTGCGAACCTTGACCAACGCATCGGGACGGACGTGTCTCGGCGCCTCGGGAAAGGGCCGCCATGACAGAACACTTGCGCGCTTACAACAGTCTCTGGCAGGTCCGCAGCGACTCGTGGTGCCGGCTGGAGGAGGCCGCCGACCGGCTGACCCGCCCGACCACTACCGGAGAGCTCAAGGACAAATGCGCGAGCGCCTGCCAGGAGCTACTGGCACGCCTGAGCACCCTGGAGCCGTACTGGGCGTATCCGGGTGCGCCCCAATTCGCGCGTATCCAACGACTTTTCGTGGCGGGCGGCTATGACAAGTTCGCGCAGGCGGTCGGGCAGATCAACCGGGCACTGACCACGGAGTCCTACCGCTCGGGAGACGTGGACAACGCCGGTGCCGACGAGCTGGACATGTTCCCTTCCGACCCGCGGCGGCTCCTCGAGCATCAACCCGCGACGCAGCGCGACCGGCCGTATTTCGAAGTGCTCGTCGTGGAGAAGATGACCGAAGAGCAGGAGAGGGCGCTGCGCAACGAGGTTCGTAAATGGCGACGGCCCGACGACGAATTCGTCTACGAGCTCGTGGTGGTGTCCAGCGGGGATGAAGCGCTGATTGCGGCGCGGCTGAACGTCAACCTGCAGGCGGTGGTGATCCGCCGGCGCTTTTCCCACCAGTCGACCCGGGACCTGTCGGCGCTGTCGGAATTCGTCGACACCGCGGTGTCAGATGAGTTGAACGATCACCAGTCACCCGAGGAGCGCGCGCAGATCCTGGCGCTCTCGCTCGCCGAATTGCGGCCCGAGCTGGACCTCTACCTGATGACCGAGATCGAGGTGGAAGACATCGCCGGTCGACTGGGCCAGTACTTCCGCCGGGTGTTCCACGCCCGCGAAGGCATGCTCGAGCTGCACCTGTCCATCCTGCAAGGCGTGGCCGCGCGCTACCGCACACCGTTTTTCAGTGCCCTCAAGCAGTACAGTCACCGGCCGACGGGTGTCTTTCACGCACTCCCGATTTCGCAGGGCAAGTCGATCGTCAACTCCCACTGGATCAAGGACATGGTGGGTTTCTACGGCCTGGACGTGTTCATGGCCGAGACCTCGGCGACGTGCGGTGGCCTTGACTCGTTGCTCGAGCCGACCGGCCCCCTGCGCGAGGCGCAACAGCTCGCGTCGCAAGCCTACGGCTCGCGCCACACGTACTTCGTCACCAACGGAACGTCCACGGCGAACAAGGTTGTCACCCAAGCGTTGGTGGCACCGGGCGACATCGTGCTGCTCGACCGCAACTGCCATCAGTCGCATCACTACGGGATGATGCTAGCTGGCGCGAATGTCGTTTATCTGGACGCGTATCCGCTCAACGAGTACTCGATGTACGGCGCGGTGCCATTGCGGGAGATCAAATCGAAGCTGCTGGCGCTGCGGCGAGCCGGCAAGCTCGATCGGGTCAAGATGATGTCGTTGACCAACTGCACCTTCGACGGGGTCGTCTACGACGTAGAGCGCGTCATGCAGGAGTGCCTCGCCATCAAGCCCGATCTGGTCTTCTTGTGGGACGAGGCATGGTTCGCCTTCGCGCGGTTCCACCCCGTCTACCGGACCCGCACGGCCATGGCGTCCGCGCGGGCGTTGCGCGAGCGGCTCCAGGATCCCGAGTACATAAGCCGCTACGAGGACCAGCTGGCCGCCGAGTCCGCCGATCCGCCCTCCGACGACGACCTCCTGGACCGGCGGCTGCACCCCGATCCCGCCCGGGCCCGGGTACGGGTGTACGCCACCCAGTCGACGCACAAGACGCTCACCGCGCTGCGGCAGGGATCGATGATCCATGTCTTCGATCAGGATTTCGACCAGAAGGTCGCCGAGCCGTTCCACGAGGCCTACATGGCGCACACGTCGACGTCTCCCAACTACCAGATACTCGCGTCGCTGGATCTCGGCCGCCGGCAGGTGGCGCTGGAAGGCGTCGAACTCGTGCAACGGCAGATCGAAAACGCAATGCAGCTGCGCGATGCCATCGACAACCACCCACTGCTGAGCAAGTACATGCGCTGCTTGCGCACATCGGACCTGATTCCGGAGGAGTACCGGCCATCGGCTATCGCCCAACCGTTGCGCTCCGGCCTGCGCAACATGATGGCGGCCTGGGATCAAGACGAGTTCGTGCTCGATCCGTCCCGGATCACGTTGTTCATCGGACTCACCGGCTATGACGGCGACACCTTCAAGCGTCAGCAGCTGATGGACCGCTACGGAATCCAGATCAACAAGACGTCGCGCAACAGCGTGTTGTTCATGACCAATATCGGCACCACCCGCAGCTCGGTCGCGTTCCTGGTGGAAGTGCTGGTGAACATCGCCCGCGAGTTGGATCAGAATATTTCCGAGATGAGCCTCGGAGAACGCGAGCATTTCGAGCGGGCGGTCTTCCGCCTCACCGAAATGTCCTTGCCGCTACCGGATTTCAGCGGATTCCATCCTGCGTTCCGGGATCACAGCGGAACCGAACCGACGCCCGAGGGAGATGTGCGCCGCGGGTTCTACCTCTCCTACGACGACACCAACTGCGAATACCTCACCGGTGAACAGGTCGTGGAGAAGCTGGATGCGGGCGTCGACGTCGTGTCGGCGACTTACGTGACGCCCTACCCGCCCGGATTCCCGGTCCTGGTGCCCGGGCAGGTGTTCAGCCGGGAGATCCTGCAATTCATGCGCGATCTCGATACCCCCGAGATCCATGGGTATCTACCGGATTTCGGCTACCGCGTCTACACCGAGAAGGCCATCGAAATGGTCAGCCAGTCCGCCGGCCTGGCGTCCAACGGCCACCGCTTCGCGGAAACCGCACCCGCTCCCGCGTCAGCGAAGGCACCGAAGAAAAAGTCGGCGAAGCGTGACGGCCCCGGCCGGGGCGACAACGTCCCCGAGATCGGGCACGACGAGCTGCTGGGCCGACAGCAGCCCGGCGACGCACTGACCACGCCCATCGCGCCAAGCGGAAACGGTGTCCCCGAGGTGGGAGCGGACGAACTCACCGGCGGGTAGCAGCCCGGCGCCGTGGCCGGCCGGAGGGTACAGCGCCGGCCGACAGGCGGCGCTCGATGATGGGCAGCACCCGCTTGGCCCATCGAATGTTCTCCTCCTCGAAGGCTATTCCGCGCATCAGCGTCAGGTAGGGGCCGATTCGTTCGGCCTGGGCAAAGTGTTCCTCCTCGTCTCGCCCGTCGAGTATGCGCGCCCGAAGTCGTTCGTAGCGTTGCAGTTTGGCGGTCGACCATTGCAAGCGTTCGAGGACGAATTTGTGGACGGCTTGTGTGTCGCCGGCATCGGCGGCCTGGAGCTTGACCATCAGTTCATCGCGGATCACCGACGGCTTCGGCGCCGTCGCCGTGAACTGCCGGATCGCGTCACGGCCGGCGTCGGTCAGCGAGAACATGCGCTTGTTGGGCCGGCGTTCTTGCTGCACGATCCGGGCCCGGATGAGACCCTGCTCGGCGAGCCGGTCGAGTTCGCGATACAGCTGCTGCGGGGTGGCCGGCCAGAAGTTCGCGACCGAGGCGTCGAAGTCTTTAGCCAGGTCGTATCCGGACGATTCGCCCTCGAGGAGGGCGGCCAACACCGCATCACGCAGCGACATCGGTCGATGCTACAACGGTGCGACTATTCAACAAAGTGATTAATCGCACTCTGGACATCCGGTGGCGGGCGCCCTAGCGTCGATTTCCACTACTCAACTAGTTGACTATGCGAGGCCGCTGATGCACCCGTTCCGCAAAGCCGTCGAAGAGCGCGACGAGAAGGGCATCCAGGCGATGCTGGCCGACACCGTGGTCTTCACCAGCCCGGTGGCGTTCAAGCCCTACGTCGGCAAGCCGATCACCGCCGCCATCCTGCGCGGCGTGTTACGAATCTTCCAGGACTTCCGCTACATCCGCGAGATCCACGACCCGAGCGGACGCGATCACGCCTTCGTGTTCGAGACCCGGATAGCCGGGGCGCCGGGGGTGAAGCTCACCGGCTGCGACTTCCTGCACTTCAACGACGACGGTCTCATCGACGACTTCATGGTGATGGTGCGGCCCCTGTCGGGCGCGACGGCGCTGTCCGAGGCGATGGGTGCCCAGTTTGATCGCATCCAACAGGAGGCGCTGGAATTGGCCAATCAATCCGGTAGCGCGTAGAAGTAGTGACCATGCGGATTGGACTGAGCATCAATTATGCGGGCGGGTTCAAGGACGTGGCCGCCGAAGTGGCCGACCTGGAACGCGCCGGACTGGACATTGTCTTTGTCCCCGAGGCGTATTCGTTCGACGCGGTGAGCGCGCTTGGCTACCTGGCCGCGAGCACCGAACGCGTCGGGTTGGCCTCGGGCATCCTGCAGTTGTACACCCGGACCCCCACCCTGACCGCGATGACCGCGGCCGGCCTGGACTACGTCTCCGACGGCCGGTTCACCCTCGGCCTGGGTGCCTCGGGCCCGCAGGTCATCGAGGGCTTCCATGGTGTTCCCTACGATGCCCCGATCGGCCGGACCCGTGAGGTCATCGACATCTGCCGCCAGGTGTGGCGGCGCGAGACCGTGCAACACCAGGGCAAGCACTACACGATCCCGCTGCCCGCCGACCGGGGCACCGGGCTCGGCAAGCCACTCAAGCTGATCAATCAACCTGTCCGCGAACGTATTCCGATACTGGTGGCCGCGCTGGGGCCCAAGAATGTCGAACTGGCGGCCGAGATCGCGGAGGGCTGGCAGCCGATCTTCTATCTGCCCGAAAAGGCGCAGGACGTGTGGGGAGAAGCTCTGGCGGCCGGGCGGGCCAAGCGCGACCCCGACCTGGGTGAGCTCGACATCTATGCCGGCCCGGTGTTGGCCATCGGTGAAAACGTCGAGCCGCTAAGGGAATTCGTCAAACCGCACCTGGCGCTATACATCGGTGGGATGGGCGCCAAGGGCAAGAATTTCTACCACGCGCTGGCCACGAAATACGGCTACGGCCCCGAAGCCGACCGGATTCAGGAGCTCTACCTGGCCGGTGACAAAGACGGTGCCGCCAAGGTTGTGCCCGACGATCTGGTGCGAGACGTCAACCTGATCGGTACCCGCGAATTCGTCAAGGAACGCCTGGCGGCGTTCCGCGAGGCGGGGGTGACCACGCTGAACGTGGCACCCATCGCGTCCACGACGGCTGAGCGGATCAAGTTGATCGAGACGCTGCGCCAATTGGTTTGATCGCCATCGCTGAGCCGGGCCAATCAGTTCTGCCGGTGACTATCCCGTTGTAACCGCACCGCTCTGGCGACCGCGGCCACCGAGGCCAGCGCCGCCATCACCGACAGGATCACCACCGAGGCCGGGGAGCCGACGGTGGCCAGGACGAGCGGCAGCGCGAAGCCGAGGTACGTGACGACGTAGAACACTCCCGTCAGCGCGCCGCGCAGGTGCGGCGGCGCGGCGGCCTCCAAGTCGATCAATCCTTCGCGCAGGCACAGCCCCGACGCGCAGCCGAGGACAAGCAATAGCGGCAGGCCCAGCGCCGGGGTCAGCGCCGGCGGCGCGATCGCAGCTGTCGCGTAACCCAGCGCGGCCAGCACCGCACCCGCCGTACCGGCCTGCGGGCCCCACCGCAGCGCGCGCGCCAGTATTTGAACGACACCGCTGACACCGTTGACGATCAGGGTGGCCGTGCCCGCCGCCATCGGAGCCGCGATCGCGGTGTGCAACCGGGTGGGGATGGTGACGAATCCCAGTGTCGCCGAGGCGTATACCCACGGCGCGAGCGGCATGGCCCAACTCAGGGCCCGGCTGAATCCGTTCACCGCCGGTGCCGCCCGTTCCGAGTCGTACTCCGTCGCCGGCCCGGTCACGTCGGTGTGCCGGGCCGCAGCGACGGCCAACGTTGCCAGCACGACAATGGCGGCGGCGACACCGAACGACACCCGGATGCCGGATCGTCCGACCAACACGATGAAGCCCCCGGCGAAGGGCCCGAGGGCGAAGCCGGCGGTCAGCACCGCTCCGGCGGTCGCGGCACCTGCCGGGCCTCTCAGATCCGAGGCCCATGCGGTGCACGAGCTGATGGCCAGGCCGACCCCGATACCGACGATCAGGCGACCCAGCAGCAGAGCGCCGGTGTGCTGGGACAGCAGCATCACCGCCGTCCCCAGCAGGGCGGCCGACGAACCAGCCAGCGCCACCGACCGGCGCCCGAGCGCGTCCGACGCGCGGCCGCCGACGAGCAACCCTGGCAGCAGCCCCAGCGCGTAAATGCCGAAGATTCCGTCGAGCGTGGCCGTGCTGAGGTGCTCGGTGTCGCTGATCACCGGCATCAACCCGACGAAGTGGTTGGCGACCCACCCCGTGGCCAGCAGCAGCGCCAACACGCTGACGAACAGCGTCTGGGTCCCCGCGGACTCACGCCGCGACCGGGCACTGTCACGGCGGCCGGTGCGCAGATTCGACAAGGTCACGGATCTCCTCCCCTACCAAACCCAAAGTGCGTGCGCGACCGACCGACGATGGTAGAACGCGATGTCACCTGGGCAGTTATTCCCGCTGGAAGTGATCACACCGCTTCAGGCACCCCGACGTCATCTGAATTTCGCCGTTCGCAGCGCGCCTGCAAACACGGCGGACCCAGTTCGGATGTCGCTTCGGGGTTTGAAATCAGGCGATTCGGTGTACTGATACCACTACTCGCACCCAGGAAGGCAAATGATGAAGTACATTGCGGCAGCCACGATCGCGATCTCCGTCTTGCTGTCCAGCGCGTGTTCGGCCTCGCAGGTCATCAACACCGGCGGCGACACGAAGTGCAAAGATTTCACCACGCAGGACGAGAAGAAGCAGAACGACGAAGTCAGCAAGATGCTCAAAGACAAGAGCGGCACTGACCCGACCAATGTGGAGATTTCCGCAACGCGGCTCTCGGCGATGACCTACTGCCAGACACTCGGCAAGCCCGACACCAAGATCTCTGAGGCACCACACGGCTGACCGCTGCCGAGGCGCGCCGCCGGTTCCCGATCGGGAGTCGGGCTGCACGCAATCACGAACGGCATAGCCGAAACTCGCGGCGACCGAGGTGATGGTGGCCACTACTGCGCGACCCCGGCTGCAAATCGGCAGTTGGCCCGAGGTCATCCGGGGCGGACCGGGGCGCCATTGAAATCATGACCACCTGAAACCTTCCGGCCCCGTCAGGAGCTTCCTAGGCTGCGCGGGTGATATCGACCAGCCCGGCGCCGGCACGGGTGTCGCTTCGTAGCGTCAACCGCACCTTCGGAACGCACACGGTGCTGCGCGATGTCGACATCGAAATCGAGCCGGGCGAGGTTGTCGCGCTGCTGGGCTCGTCGGGCAGCGGCAAATCGACCTTGCTGCGGCTGATCGCCGGTCTGGACGGCCCCACCGGCGGGCGCATCGAAATCGACGGTGAGGCCGTCCGGGGTATCGACCCGCGCTGCGCAGTGGTGTTCCAGGAGCCGCGCCTGTTGCCGTGGCGGTCGTTGTCGGCCAACGTCGAATTCGGCCTGACGCCGGGCACTGGACGGTCGAAAGGGTCTGCAGCAGTGCAGCATTGGCTCGACGTTGTCGGCTTGACCAACTTTCGCGATCACTATCCGCGACAGGTGTCCGGGGGGATGGCGCAACGTGCGGGCCTGGCCCGTGCCTTGGCGCGGCGCCCCAGCGTGCTGCTGCTGGACGAGCCGCTGGCCGCCCTCGACGCGCTGACCCGCCTGCGGATGCAGGATTTGCTCGACACGGTGCAACAGGAGGCCGGCACCACCACCGTGTTGGTCACCCACGACGTGGACGAGGCGGTGATTCTCGCCGATCGGGTGCTGGTCCTGCGCACCGACGCGACCGGCGGCGCCGGCATCGCCGCGGAATTCGACGTTGCGATTCCCAAACCACGCGACCGCGGCGATCCGCGCATCACCGCGCTGCGCGATCAGCTGTTGGAAGAACTCGGCGTCCCCCGACGCAGCAGTGACAGCCTGCGGCCCGCTGTCGAGGAGGACGCGAAAACATGGTGAAAGAGCGTTATCAGACGGCGATTTCGGTGATCGTGACCCTCATCGCGGTGTCTGGCTGCGGTTCGAGCGGCGGCACCACGGCGTCGAAAGACATTCGCCTGGACTACGCGTACTACAACCCGCTGAGCCTGGTGATACGCGATCAGCACTTGCTGGAAAAGCAGGGCTACAACGTCACGTGGGTGCTCTCGCAGGGCAGTAACAAGGCCAACGAGGGACTGCGATCGAAAGCCCTGGATCTGGGCTCCACCGGCGGGTCCCCCGCGTTGCTGGCGCGGGCCAACGGCACACCCATCAAGATCGTCGACGTGTACGCCAGGGGCGAATGGACGGCGCTGGTCGTTGCCAAGAACTCCCCGATCAACTCCGTGGCCGACCTGAAGGGCAAGAAGGTCGCCGTCACCAAGGGCACAGACCCGTATTTCTTCCTGCTGCAATCGCTTTCGACGGCCGGGCTTTCGGCGAGTGACATCGAAATCGTCAACCTGCAGCACGCCGACGGCAAGACCGCCCTCGAGCGCGGCGATGTCGACGCGTGGTCCGGATTGGACCCGTTCATGGCGGAGACGATTCAGCAATCGGGCTCCCGCATCATTTACCGCAACCCGGAATTCAATTCAGGCGGTGTGTTGAACGCCCGCGAGGATTTCATCACCGCCCATCCCGATTCTGTCCAGTTGGTGGTCAACACCTATGAGGAGGCCCGGAAGTGGGCAAAGACGCACCCGGCCGAGCTGGCGGCATTGCTGGCCTCGCAGGCGAAGGTGACGCTGAGCGTCGCCCAAGAGGAGTTGCAGCGAACGGCATTGGACATCGACCCGGTGCCGGGGGATTGGCTGCACGCGGTGCTGACCAGGGTCGAGCCGCTGGCGGTGGCCGACGGCGATATCAGATCGGACGACGCCGGCCGCAACGCACTGAACACGTTGTTCGAGCCGAAGTACGCCCAGCAGGCGCACTGACGAAACAGCCTGGGCCGCTGGCGAAGTTGCCGGTGGCCCTGGCTGGGTTGATCGTCCCGGCGCTGCTGCTGGTGATCTGGCAGCTTGCCACCGCGGTCACCGGGTATTTCTCACCCAGCCAGCTCCCGCCTCCCGCCGACGTCGTTTCCGCGGTGGGCGGACTGCTGCGGCACGGCGAGCTGTGGACGCACCTGAAGGCGAGCGGTGCGCGGGTTCTGGCCGGCTACCTGGCCGGCGCGGCGGCGGCGCTCGCGCTGGGTTCACTCATCGGGCTATCGGCCACCGGGCGCAGGTTGCTTGCCCCGACCGTCGCCGCCTTCCGTACCGTGCCGTCGCTGGCGTGGGTACCGTTGCTGCTCTTGTGGTTTGGCATCGACGAAACACCGAAGATCCTCATGGTCGCCATCGGTGCGTTTTTCCCGGTCTACACGACCACGGCGTCGGCACTCTCGCATGTCGACGCTCAGCTGCTGGAGGTGGGCCGGGCCTACGGGCGGCAGGGCGCCTCGCTGTTGAGGACAGTGATGCTGCCCGCCGCGGCGCCGGAGTTGGTGAACGGGCTGCGACTAGGCCTGGCGAACGCTTGGCTATTCGTGGTGGCCGCCGAACTGATCGCGTCCTCGAAGGGCCTTGGCTTTCTGCTGATCGACAGCCAAAACAGCGGTCGCACCGACGTGATGCTGCTGGCCATCGTGCTGCTGGCCGGGTTGGGCAAACTCACCGACGGGGCCCTGGGCGCTGTCGAGACCCGGATCGTGCGGCGGCGCGGGTAGTTTCCACCAGCAGGCAAGCGGCGGTGAGCAACTGCCACCCCGTGATCGTATACACGCTGCCGCGTTCCCAAGCGCCGTCAGGCAGCAGGAACGTCGTCGCAGTCGCAGAATTGATCGTCAGCATGGCCCAGCACAACAGGCCAAGGGCCGCAATCGCTTTGGATAGCCCGCGATACCGGCGCCAGCCGGCAAGCGGCCCGATGACACCGGCGCCCAGCAAGATGGCGGCGTTGCCCCCGACGATCGCCAGCACGGCGCCGGCGACGTGCGCCGTGCCGCTGTGCACCGATCCGACCACGATGTTGCCGACCGCGTTCGTGGCGACAGCGCCCAAAAATCCCCGCGCCCCTCGGTTGTCGGGGACACCCACGATCAGCGATGCCCCGAGAAAGAACAGGATGCCCTGCAGGTAGAACGCCCCATGCATCAAGTACGCGCGGGGCGAGTAGATCGGATGTCCGTGCACCAGTGTGCCGCTGGGAAGACCGAGATCGCTGATGTAGTTGCGTGTGTAGCTGTAGGGCGGCCCGAAGGCCGCGGCGGCGATCGCCTCCAGGACCAGGTAACCGATGGCCGCCACGATCCACAGGGCTGCGCCGCGCGTGCTGGCCAAGTTGTGTTCCATTTTGGTGGTCATGCTTTCACGTGGGGCCGGGTTACCCGCACAATAACGCGATGCGTGCAGTGCGGGAGATCGGGAGAAGCGCGGCGGGTGTTCGTCGCTGGCTGCTGACCGCCGCGCTGCTGGTGGCGGTGGTGGGATGCGGCGGGCCGGCGCACAATCGCGGTGCGCCGTCGTCGGGCGGTGTGTTCGCGGGTCCGATCGAGATCGGCAACGGCCGGCACCTGTATCTCGAATGCCACGGAAAGGGCGGGCCCACAGTCATTTTGGAGTCCGGGTATCACAACTCGTCGGATCCGTGGAGTCATTCCGACGCCACCGCGCCGGCAACGGGCCCGGCCGTGCTGCCGGCCCTGGCCGCCGACCACCGCGTGTGCGCCTACGATCGGCCCGGCACCCTGCGCTATCCCGATCCGCCCAGCATCTCCGACCGCAGTTCGCCGGTGGCCATGCCCCGCACCGCGCAGGACGTTGTCCAGGATTTGCATGCGTTACTCGCAGCCGCCCGTCTTCCGGGCCCGTACGTCCTGGTCGGGCACTCGCTGGGCGGGCTGTTCACCCGGCTGTATGCCCAGACCTATCCCGACCAGGTACGGGCGCTGGCGTTCGTCGATGCCTTTCCTGTCGAGATACCGGGCCTGCTGGGCGCGGACTGGCCGACCTATCGCCAGGCGTTGGACCAGCCGCTGCCTCAGTTCGCAAACTCGCCTGAGTTCGAGGAGATCGACATCGAGAAGAGTGTCGCCCAGGTTGGCGCGGCCCCGGCTTTCCCGCCCGTTCCCACCGTCGTGCTGACCAGGACCGAACCGTTCGCGATTCCCGGCAGCGTCACACCCGAGCAGGGCGCCAAGCTGGAGCAGGCGTGGCGAGAGGCCTCAGCGGATCTGATCGCGCTGCGGCCGCAGACACCGCACCTGATCGCGACCGGCAGCGACCATTTCATCCAGATCCACCAGCCCGATCTGGTGGTGGCCGGCGTGCGTCTGGCGATGCAACGGGCGCAGCCGAACCGCTGACCCGGCTAGAAGAAGGTCCCGGCGTGCGGCGCTTCGGGCACCGCGAACAGTCGATCGGCCACGTCCAGCGCGCCCGGATCGTCGGCCCGGGCCAACCCGGCGGCGGCGAGACTGCGCCAGCGCGTGCCGCCGAGCAACGCGGCACCCAGTCCGTCGATCCCCACGCAGACGTCGGCGCGGCGGGTCGTTGGTTCGGCGCCGTCGCCGGTGATCGTGAAGTTCGCTGAATTGCTCGGCAGCACTGGGTCGTTCACCGCGATCGTGACGGCCCCGCCGTCGACGTAGGAGCGCGCCGCCAGCGCACGCCGGGCATCGATGATCCGAAGCCACGTTTCGTCGTGCACCGCGGTGACCTTCGCCGCCCGGCGATCAACGAAAAGCCAGGGGAGCGCGTCGTCGATGGGTAGCATCCAAAACAGCACTCGGTGAACGAGATCCAGGCCGAGCAGGAATCGCAGCAGCCCGAGATAGGCGTCGGCGGTGGGCGCGAAGAAATCCTCGACCACGATGGTGCGCTGGTCGCTGACGAACCAATTCTCGGTGTCGACGGGCCGGTACCGGGCGAAGCCCGACTCGGAGCCCGGTTCGCCATGAACGGCGACATACCAAGCACCCGGCGAGGATTCGGTGCGACGCCGTGCGCTCTCCCACCACGTCCGCGGGCGATCGATGGTTCCGGGACGGGACGGACGATTGGCGTCATAGACGCGGGGCAAGATCTCCCAGACCTCGGCGGCGTCGAGCAACCGCACCGGACCACCCGGCCCGACCTCGGGGCGAAACGCCGCCCGCGCGCTCGTAATCTCCACGCTCTGGAAGCAACTCGCCACCCCGTAGCCGTATCGCTCATAGATGGTGGCCTCCGACGCCCGCAACGACGCGACCACCTCGCCGCGCTCGGCGATGTCGTGGAGCTGGTGGCCGATCAGCTCGGAGGCGACGCCCCTTCGGGTGTGCGACGGCAGCACCCCGATATGAGTCACGGCGGCGTGGCTGACGGTGGCTCCGCCCGGAAGGGTGAGGGTGCTCGTCACGGCGTCCGCGGTGCCGGCGAGTGCTCCGTCGATGAATGCGCCGATGGTGCGGCCGGGGTCGAGCAGCTTGGTGATCTGGCCGGGCGGCAGGTTCGAGATGGGCGGCAGGCCCACCATTGCGGTGCGAAACAATCTCGCCGCGGCGACGAGGTCGTCCTCGGTATCGAGAACCCGGATCTCGGTGGTCATCCGGCCATCATGTCGCGCCCGCGCACAGCGTCACCCGATGGGTGTGATGCCCGCGTTGGAAATCGTGAACCCACGGCCCGAGGACACCGTGCAGGTGACGCCATCGGCCTTGGACGCACAGCTGAACGGACCGACTGCGGCGGTCTGGCCGTAGGCCAGGACCGGCGTGCCGATCCCCGCGTTGCCGAGGCACGAAACACCCGTGCAGTTGGTGACCGCGCCGGTCGCGGACAGGCGCACGGAGGCGGGGGGCTCGTTGGTCTGGCAATAGGCCTCGTCGGGGATGCCGGGGTCCCGCTGGTAGTCGACCTCGCAACTGATGTTGCGCGACGGCGACAGGAAGGCACACACCGACGCCGTGCAGGCCGGGTTATCCGCGATCGCCCGGGGCGCGCCCACCCAGCAGCCGACGACGACGATTCCGAGTGCCGCGACGACCGCACGCTTCACGTGAGCCCCTAACGGTTCCTGTGCCGCAGAAGCTATCAGACGCAAGGACTTGTACGCCTGCTAACGGATGGGCAGGCCGGTCACCGCCCGCGAAATCACCAACCGCTGGATCTCGCTGGTGCCCTCGAAGATCGTGAAGATCTTTGCGTCACGGTGCATGCGCTCCACGGGGTAGTCGCGGGTGTAGCCGTTGCCGCCCAGGATCTGGATGGCCTCGTCGGTGACGTAGACCGCGGCCTCGCTCGCGACCAGCTTGGCCATCGAACCCTCGGCCGAGTCGAAGTTCTGGTTGTTGCGCGCCATCCAGCCGGCCCGCCACACCAGCAGCCGGGCCGCGTCGATACGGCTCTTCATATCCGCGAGCTTGAACGCCACCGCCTGAAACTCACCGATTTTGCGGCCGAATTGCTCACGCTGGCAGGCATAGTCGAGCGCGTACTCGTAGGCGGCCCGCGCGACGCCGACGGCCATCGCTCCGACCGTGGGCCGGGTGCGCTCGAAGGTCTTCATCGCCGCCTGGCCACCCGTGGAGGCACCGGACTTGACCCGGGCGATCCGCGCCTCGAATTTCTCCCGGCCGCCGAGGATGGCGTCCTCGGGCAGGCGGACGTTGTCGAGGACCACCTCGGCGGTGTGCGAGGCGCGGATCCCGTGCTTCTTGAACTTCTGGCCCTGCGCCAGACCTTTGGTGTCCGGCCCGATGACGAAGCTGGCCTGGCCGCGGGTACCGAGCTCGGGATAGACCGAGGCCACCACGATGTGCACGTTGGCGATGCCGCCGTTGGTGGCCCAGGTCTTGGTGCCGTTGAGCACCCACTCACCGGCCGCCTCGTCGTAGCGCGCCCGGGTGCGGATGCCGCCGACGTCGGAGCCCGCGTCGGGCTCCGATGAGCAGAAGGCACCCAGCTTGGGTTCGTCGGGGGTACCGAACATCTCGGGAAGCCAGCGTCCCAGTTGTTCGGGAGTCCCGTTGCCCGCCAACGCCGCCGCGGCCAGGCCAGTGCCCATGATGGACAGCGCGATGCCGGCGTCACCCCAGAACATCTCCTCGAACGCGGTCAGCATCCCCAGCCCGGTCTCTTCGGCGGCCTGCTGCGCAAAGAAGTCGGGGGAGTACAGGCCGACCTTTGCGGCCTCTTGGATCACCGGCCACGGGGTTTCCTCCCGTTCGTCCCATTCGGCCGCGGCCGGTCGGATGATGTCGGCCGCGAACTTGTGCACCCAATCGCGCACCTCGATCACGTCGTCAGACAGTTGCATGGAGAATGTCACAGCTGTGCTCCTGAAAGGTTGCGAATCAACGGTTTCTGTACTGGTGGAGGACGCTGACCGTCTGGTTGACCCACGCCTCGAAGTACCGTTCTTCATCGGTGTTGCCGGGCAGGCGACCGGTCAGCGCTTGCAGCGTCGCCGCGTAGGACAGCGACCCGATCGCGACCGCCGCGGCCGCTTCGGGATCGGGAATGCTGGTGCGGCCGGACCGATTTGACGCGGCCAGTTCGTCGGCGAAGCGTTGGTAGGCGTTGTCGGTGATCACCTGCCACGTCTTCTCATCGAGATCGCCGAGCTCGTCGGGTTCGCGCAGCATGACCTTGAGCAGATCCTCGCTCTGTTTGAGGTTGCTCCAGATCAGCTGGCCGGCGATGCGCACCGCCCGCTCAACGCTGCCCGGTTGCCCCGCGTCGTATTGCTCTCGCGCGGCCACGATGCTGTCGATCCGGTGTGCGACCGCCGCCTCGAGTAGCTCGCGCTTGGAGCCGAAGTGCTTGTAGAGCGCGCCCGAGCCGGGCGCCAGCCCGGACTCCCGCTGGATGTCGGCCACTGACGTCGCCGCGTAGCCCTTGGCGGCGAAGAGCCGCAGGGCTGCGGAGAGCAGCCGGTCGCGTCCCGAGGCGAGCATAGGTGAGAGAGTACTCACTCACGCTGGTCAAGCCAAAATCGGCCCGGTTTTGGCACGTGACGGAGGAGACGGCGCGGCGGTTAGCGTTAAATTCTTGCGAAACGCCACTGCGCTTGAGCGCGCCGGACCGGTACGGCTGTGAGGGTTGTACTCAGGTTGGTTGATAAGGACCGGCGACCCACTGAAGGAGCCTGACATTCGCGTCCTACCGCGTGTAGAGCTGCCGATGCGGGTGCTGTCGCTGCGCACCATCGTCATCGTCGCCGCCATATCGGTGATGACCCTGGTCGTCCTGCTGGGCACCTGGGTCTGGGTGGGCGTCACCAACGATCAGTACAACCAGCTCGATCGGCGGCTCGATTCGGTCAGCAGCCTCGGTGACATCAGCAGCCTGCTCAACAACGCGGAGCACACGAGTCCGGACCGGCCCGCGCCGGACGGCAACCTGGTGCGCACCGCGCGCATCGGCGGGGTGACCGTGTCGGTGCCGAGCAGCATCGTGTTGCCCCAGCTTCCCGACGGCTATGCGAACACCACCATCAACGGGGTGCAGTACCGCGTCCGTACCTTCACCGCGGGCCCCGCCTCGATAGCGCTGGCCGCGCCGTTGGCCGAAGCCCAGCATCGGATCAACGAATTGCACCTGCGGGTGTTACTCATCTGCGCCAGCGTGATCGGCGGCACCGTCGTGGTGGGCTGGGTGATCTCGCTGATCATGGTCAACCCGTTCCTCTTACTGGCGCAGCAGGCCCGGGCGATCAACGCGCAGTCCAGTCCCGACGAGGTGCAGGTGCGCGGCGTGCGTGAGGCCGTGGAGATCGCCGAAGCGGTAGAGGGAATGCTGGCCCGCATCGGCAAGGAGCAGGAGCGCACCAAGGCCGCCCTCGAATCGGCCCGCGACTTCGCCGCAGTCGCCTCCCACGAGTTGCGCACGCCGCTGACCGCGATGCGCACCAACCTGGAGGTGCTGTCCACCCTGGACCTGCCGCCCGAGCAGCGACACGAGGTCATCGGCGACGTCATCCGCACCCAGAGCCGCATCGAGGCCACCCTGACTGCGCTGGAGCGGCTGGCCCAGGGCGAACTGACCACAGTCGATGATTTCGTCCCGTTCGACATCACCGAGCTGTTGGATCGTGCCGCTCACGACGCGCTACGCGTCTACCCCGACGTCGAGGTGTCGCTGGTGCCCTCGCCGACGGTGCTGATGATCGGGCTGCCCACGGGTCTGCGGCTGGTCATCGACAACGCCATCGCCAACGCCGTCAAGCACGGCAACGCCGGCAAGATCCTGCTGACCGTAGGCAGCTCTGCTGAGGGTGTGGAGATCGCGATCGACGACGACGGCGCCGGGGTCCCGGAGTCCGAACGCGCCACGGTCTTCGAACGCTTCGCCCGCGGGTCGACGGCCTCACGGTCGGGATCGGGACTAGGCCTGGCGCTGGTCGCCCAGCAGGCCGAATTACACGGGGGCACAGCGGCATTGCAGACCAGCCCGCTGGGCGGCACCCGGCTGCTGTTGCGGCTGGCCGGTGATGGGCGTGGCCCGGCGTAGCTGTGGTTCGCCGGCGCCGGCCCGCCACCGTGCGCTCCACGCGCTCGATGTCGGACAATGAGCCATGCTCGGCCACCTCGGCATCAACGTGCCCGATTTGTCAGCCGCAAAACGGTATTACGACGCGCTGATGCCTCTTGTCGACTTCGAGGCGTTCTTTCATGCCGACGACGAGTTTTCCTATCGGCCTGCCAAAAACAAACCGGGCACTTACTTGTTCTTCTATTCGGCGGTCGAGCCGCATGAGTACTCGTCGCAGCGAGCCGGGCTGCAGCATCTGGCATTCATTGTGCGGCGGCGGTCGTCGGTGCGGGCGGTGCATGATCACGTCGTCCGGATCGGAGGCACCGTCATCCACCCGCCGCGCCATTTCCCGCAATATCCCGGTCATTATTACGCCACCTTTTGGTACGACCCGTTCGGCATCAAACTCGAAGCCGTATGCCATCACGACCGTGACTAGATAAAGGGCATGATGCGGGCGCACCAGGTAACCGCGGTGCATTTGTGACTGCCGAGTCTTGAGTGGCGACTGAGGTTTATAGACGACGCGTTCTGGGATCCGGATCTTTCGCCCCCGGGGCCAGCGTTACTTAACTGAATTTCGGGCCTAAGTTCCGCCAAAACTGCACTGAATACAAGATCAACGAAACCGCACTACACTAAGGCCCCAAGCACGTGGATTTGGGTTGAGCGTTCGGAGGGAAATCATGGTATTCACGTCGGTGCAGACAGAGGCGGTTCTGGCGTCGGCAGGTGCGGAGTCGGCCATCAGCGCTGAGACCCAAGCGGCGGCTTCGGCGGCCGCGCCGGTCCTGCTGGGGGTGCTGCCGATGGGCGGTGACCCCGACTCGGCCATGTTCGCGGCGGCGCTCAACGCCTGCGGTGGCAGCTATCTGGGCGTAGTGTCCGAGCACGCCGCCCAGCGCGGCCTGTTCGCCGGCACGCAGAGCATCGCCTCGAGCACGTACCTCGTCACCGAGCTCATGCGCAGCTTGACGATGGCAATCGGGGCTTAGGGCTCAGCGACGTAAAAGGGGGAAGTACGCATGGCCGATCCGGGGTGGGCTGCGCGTACGCCTGAGGAAAACGACCTGCTGCTCAAGGCGGGGGCCGGCGTCATCACTCACTTGGCGAACCAGGCCGCCTGGACTGCCTTGGCGGCCACCCATCACGGCTCCAGCATCGCCTCGACGATCAACACCGTGGCGACGTCGGCGAGCTGGACGGGCTCGGGTTCGTTGGCCTCGGCGTCAAACGCGACCGCGCTGAACGCGTCACTGCACGGGCTGGCCGGCTGGGTCGACGTCAAGCCGGCGGTGGTCTCGACCGCGGTCTCGGCGTATCAAATGGCCTATGGCTCAATGCGTCCCGCGCCCGAGTGCATCGGGAATCGTACCGAGACCGCCGCCGATTACGGCATCAACCCGCTGGTCCTCGGCGCACTGACGCCACGGATCACGTCGCTGGAGCTCGAGTACTTCGGGTCGATGTGGCCGAACAACTCCGCGGTCGGGGCCAGCTACGGAACGATCCTGACGGCCTTGTCGCAAAGCCTGACCATTCCTCCGCCGATCGCGTCCGTGGGTGCGTCGCCGGCCGCCCCCGCGCAGGCGGCAGCGGCGATAGGCGAGTCGGCGGCGGACGAAGGGGCCGGCGACGGCATGCGCGCCGCCATGCAGGGCGCGCAGACGGGGACCCAGGGAGCCGGTCAGGCGGCGTCGGGAGGCCAGGACTTCATGAGTCAGGCCGGCTCGTTGATGCAGCCCGCACAGCAACTGATGGGGGCGGTCCCGCAGGTGATGCAGGCCCCCATGCAGATGATGCAGGCTCCGATGCAGATGATGCAGCCGCTGATGGGCATGTTCGCCAATCCGGGCGCCATGGGCATGGGCGGTGCGACGCCGGCCGTTTCGGCGGTTTCGGCCACCACGGGGCTTTCCGCAGCGGAGGCCGGGGCGAGCGGGGGCGCATCGATGGGCGGCGCGGGCATGCCCGCAACCAGTTTCACCCGTCCGGTCAGCGCCTTCGAGCCCGCCACCAGTGGCCGGCCGGTGGGGCTGCGGCCGGCCGGGGCATTAGGCGCCGAGGCCATGCGACCGCAGACCACGACGATGGGTGGTGCCCCGATGGGCGGAATGCCCGTGGGGCACGGGGCGGGAGGCGACCGCGGCTCCCGTGACAAGGCAGACCAACCCGCGACCGTGCGGGTCGTCGACGCTCGAGTGTGAAGCCACTGGTGAAAGGTGAATCGACAGGTCCAAATAGCCGCCATACACTTCGCTTCATGCCCTCACGGGGGGCGGCCCACCGGAGAAGGAGAATTCCGTGACAATCAAAGTAACACCGCAAATGCTTCGCGACGCTTCCAACGCTATCCAGGCAAACATGGAACACGCGATCGGAATTGGCCAGGGATACGTCGCGAATCAGGAAAACGTGATGAATCCGTCCACCTGGTCTGGCTCGGCTGTGACCGCGTCGCACGCGACGGCGATCGAGGTTCAAAACGACTTGAACAAAGTCTTGACCGGCGGCACACGGCTTGCCGAAGGCCTTACGAAGGCGGCGGCACTGATGGAAGGCCACGAGGCGGATTCTTCGCACGCGTTCACCGCGCTATTCGGCGGCCACGGCTCCTAACCACCCATTCATTCGCAATTCCATTAATGGTCTTCTGAAAGGAACTTCACAATGTCCGACCCGATCACTTATAACCCGGGGGCCGTAGCCGACTTCGCCACCGACGTCGCCTCCCGCGCCGGCCAGTTGCAGTCGATTTTCGACGACACCTCCAACCGCACGCACGCCCTGCAGGAATTCTTCGCCGGCCATGGCGCATCAGGCTTCTTCGAGGCGCAGGCGCAGATGCTGTCCGGTCTGCAGGGTCTCATCGACACCATCCGCCAGCACGGGGTGACCACCTCCCACGTGCTGGACAACGCGCTCAGCACGGACCAGCACATCGCCGGTCTGTTCTGAGTCCGCTCAACCACACCAAGACAAGCGAGGGTGGGGCAGATGCGCCGGGCGTGTGTGCCCCACCTTTGGTCTCTTATCCACCGGTCGGGCGGCTCACCAGTGAGGTCAAAGCGACATGCTGACAACGACGGTCGATGGCTTATGGGTTTTGCAGGCGCTCACCGGGGTGGAGCAAACCTGCCCTGAGCTGGGACTGCGTCCGATGCTGCCGCGACTGGACACCCCGGAGCGCGCGAGGAGCCACCCCGCGGCCGCCGATTTGGTGTCCGCCGGTGCGCTCGACGAGGCGGGCAATGTCGATCCGATGATCCGCGAGTGGCTGACGGTCCTGTTACGGCGGGACCTGGGGCTGCTGGTGATGATCGGGGTTCCGGGCCGCGAGCCGACGCGCGCATCGATTTGCCGTTTCGCGACGTGGTGGGTGGTGTTGGAACGCCACGGCGACATGGTGCGGTTGTATCCCGCGGGCACGGCCGGCAACGAAGCGTCGGCCAGTGACCTCCTGGTCGGTCAGATCGAGCGGCTGTGCGGCGTCGCCGAGACGGCGCCGCTGAAGCCGGTCACCCTCGACACCGAGCAGTTGCTCAACTCGGTGCGCGACACCGCCAGCTTGCGCTCGTTCCTGCTCGAACAGCGCCTCGACGCCGACCAGCTGCAGATGGTCCTGACGGCCGCCGACCCCGCGCGGTCCGCGCAGGCGAACATCGTGGGGCTGCAGGCCGGTGTCGGGCCGGACGAATTGGCGCGGATCGCCGTCGGCGATTCGACGGTGTCCATCGTCGACACCCCCGCGGGCCGGATCTGCATCGAGAGCGTCACCTCGGGCCAGCGTCAGTACCAGATTCTCTCGCCGGGCTCGCGCACGGACATCAGCGGAGCCATTCAACGGCTCATCCGCCGGCTGCCCGCCGGCGACGAGTGGCACTCGTATCGGCGAGTGGTGTGAGGAGTGTGCTCGGCTACCGGACGCCAACCGCGCATGGTGTGCGGGAAGCGAACCGATGAAACTAACTTAGATAACCAAAGTCTTGGAATAGCAACGCCTGTCGTACTTGAAAGGTTTCTGAACGGGTAAACGCGGTATCGCCAACCGTGTTAGCATCTCGTCGTGACGAGCCCTTGGAATGACCCGAATATGTCGGACGAAGGAGCGCTCAGACGGGGGGATCCGTCAGGGGGCAGCAACTTCCCGGATTCGGTATCCGACACGATGCGTATTACCGATCTGGCCGCGCCGCGAAAAATTCCACCAGGGTCGGGATGGCGGAAATTCATTTACTCCATCTCGTTTCACAAAATAAATCCCGGTGAGTCGCCCCGTGAGCGGCACTACCGGGATTTGCAGAATCGCATCCGCCGGCATATTCGACGGCAATACGTCATCACGGTCGTCTCCGGCAAGGGCGGCGTGGGCGTCACGACGCTCGTCGCCTGCCTCGGGGGTGTGTTCCGGGAATGCCGCCCGCAGAACGTGATTGCGATCGACGCCGTCCCGGGCTTCGGGACTCTGGCCGACCGCATCGACGAATCCCCGCCCGGCGACTACACCGCCATCATCAACGACACCGATGTCCAGGGCTACGCGGATATTCGAGAACATCTGGGCCAAAACGTCATTGGGCTCGACGTCCTGGCCGGAAACCGGACCTCCGACCAGCCCAGGCCGCTGGTGCCCGCGATGTTTTCCGGGGTGCTGTCGCGGCTGCGGCGCACCCACACCGTGATGATCGTCGACACCTCTCCGGACCTCGAGCACGAAGTGATGAAGCCGGTGCTGGAGAACACCGACACCCTCGTGTTCGTCTCCGGCATCACCGCGGACCGGTCACGTCCGGTGCTGCGGGCGGTCGATTACCTGCGGTCGCAGGGTTACCACGAATTGGTCTCGCGCAGCACCGTGATTGTCAACCACACCGACCAGATCACCGACAAGGATGCGTTGGCTTACCTGACCGAGCGGTTCACCAAGGTCGGGGCGACGGTCGAAGTGCTGCCGTTTGATCCCCACCTCGCCAAAGGCGGCATCATCGATACGGTTCACGAGCTGAATAAGAAATCGCGATTGCGCCTCTTCGAAATCACCGCCGGGTTGGCGGACAAATACATTCCTGACGCCGAGCGGTCCGTGCCGTGACAGCGCCGCATAAGGTCGCCTTCCCGGCGCGTTGTGCGGTCAACATTTCTTACGAGAAGCACCTGTGTTCGCAGGTATTCCCCGCCGGAATTCCGATGGAGGGATTCTTCGAGGGAATGGTCGAGCTGTTCGATGCCGATTTGAAGCGCAAAGGCTTTGACGGCATCGCATTGCCCGCCGGCAGCTACGAACTCCACAAGATCAACGGCGTTCGCCTCGATATCAACAAAAGCCTCGACGAGCTGGGCGTCCAGGACGGCGACACCCTGGTGCTGGTGCCCCGGGTCGACGGCGAGTCGTTCGAACCGCAATACGAGTCGCTGTCCACGGGGTTGGCGGCCATGGGCAAGTGGCTGGGCCGCGACGGTGGCGATCGGATGTTCGCGCCGGTGACACCGTTGACGGCCGCACACACCGCGGTCGCGGTGATCGCGATGGCCGTCGGGGTCGTGGCGGCCCTGACCCTGCGGGCACGGACCTTCACCGACGGCCCCATCCCGGCCACGGTGTCGGGCGCCGTCGGCGCCCTGCTGCTGGTCGCGACGCTGGTGGTGCGGAGCGGGTGGCGGGAGCGGCGCGACCTGTTCAGCGGGTTCGCCTGGCTGGCGGTGTTGTCGCTCGCCACCGCCGGTGCCTGCGCGCCCCCCGGTGTGCTGGGTGCGGCTCATGGCCTCATCGGCGCCGTCGTGGTGATCCTGGGCGCCATCGCCATCGGGGTGACCGCGCGAAACCGTTGGCAGACAGCGGTGGTCACCGCGGTGGTGACCGTCTGCGGGATCCTGGCCGCCGTCGCCGCCGTCCGCATGTTCCGGCCGGCCTCGGCCCAGGTGCTGGCGGTCTGCGTGTTGGTCGGATTGCTTGTCCTGGTCCGGATGGCCCCCCTGATCGCGTTGTGGGTGGCGCGGGTCAGACCGCCGCATTTCGGATCGATCACCGGCCGTGATCTGTTCGCGCGGCGCGAGGGAATGCCCGTCGACACGGTGTCTCCGGTCAGTGAGGACGAATCCGAGGACGAGGACAACGAATTGACCGACATCACCGCGCGCGGTGCCGCGATCGCCGCCTCGGCGCGCTTGGTCAACGCGGTCCAGGTGGGCCTGTGCGTCGGGGTGTCGGTAGTGCTGCCCGCCGCGGTGTGGGGCGTGTTGACGCCGGGACGCCAGTGGGCGTGGTTGGCGCTGGTGGTCGCCGGGCTCGTGGTGGGCATCTTCCTCACCCAGGGGCGAGGGTTCGCCGCCAAATATCAGGCCATAGCGCTCGTGTGCGGGGCGTCCGCCGCGGTGTGCGCGGGGGTGGTCAAATACGCGGTCGCCGCGCCGAACGACGCCATGACCGGGCTGATGTGGCCGGTGGTGGCGGTGGCGACGTTCGCCGCGTTGGGTTTGGCCGCGGCACTTTTGGTGCCGGCCATGAGGTTTCGGCCATTCATCCGGTTGACCGTGGAATGGGTGGAAGTGCTCGCGTTCATCGTCCTGTTGCCGGCGGCGGCGGCCTTGGGAGGGCTCTTCACGTGGATTCGCCACTGAAAAGGGCCGCGGCGGTGACCGCCGCCGTCACCCTGGTCGCGTTATCAGCCAACATCCCTGCCGCACTTGCCATTACACCACCCATGGTGGATCCGGGAATGGTGCCGCCGGACGGTCCGCCACGATCCGACCAGCCGATGCGCCGCGCCAACAGCTGCTCGACCCCGATCACCGTGCGCAACCCCGATGTCGCGCAGATGGCACCCGGCTTCAACCTGCTGAACATCACGAAGGCGTGGCAGTACAGCACCGGCAACGGCGTGCCCGTGGCGGTCATCGACACCGGGGTCTCGCCGAACTCGCGACTACCGGTGGTGCCCGGTGGCGACTACATCATGGGCGAGGACGGTCTGTCGGATTGCGACGCGCACGGCACGATCGTCGGCTCGATCATCGGCGCTGCGCCGCAAGGGATTTTGCCAATGCCGCGGCCGATGCCCGCCACTCCGGCGTTCCCTCCGCCGGCCGGCCCGCCGCCGGTCGCCGGGGCACCGCCCCCGCCGGTCGAAGTTCCACCCC
>NZ_LZSX01000028.1 GCF_001665835.1 Mycobacterium colombiense
GGCGGCGGGGCGACGGGCGGTGCCGGCTGCGCCGACCACGCCGCGGCCTGCGGCGGGACCGCCATCGGGATGTTCATCGATTCGGTTCGGGGCGGGCGCCCGGCCATGCCCTGGTGGCGCCCGACGTCGAAGGTCAGCAGCGGTCCGTCGGGGTTTCCGATGTTCAGGGTCTGCCCGTCGTGGATCTCGACCACCGGCACGCGCCGGCCGTTGACGAAAGTTCCGTTGAGCGAACCGTTGTCGATGGCCAGCCACTTGCCCTGATCGAAACGCAGCAGCAGGTGGGCACGCGAAATCAACGGGTGGGTGATACGCATGTCCGCTCGCAGATCGCGCCCGACTACTACATCGTGGCCCGCTGCGAAGGTGCGTTCCGATCCTTCGTGATGGACGGTTAGCGCTGGCGGGGCTGGTGCTGACATCGCCACAACTGTAGCTTGCAGCCCTGTGGTTTAGCTCTGAGCGTCACCGGGCCGCGTCGGGCGCGCCAGTCACCACGCAGTGCGTTCGGGTGTAGATCGTCGGCATGCACTGATTGCAGTGCGTGCACGCCGAATGCACCTGGTGCTGGGCGCCATCAGCGGCGATCCGGTTGATCAGATCCGGCTCGGCCAGCAGCGCGCGGGCCATCGCGACGAACTCGAAGCCCTCCGCCATCGCCAGGTCCATCGTCTCCCGGTTGGTGATGCCGCCGAGCAGGATCAGCGGCATCTTCAACTCGTTGCGGAACAGCTTGGCGTCGCGCAACAGATAGGCCTCGCGGTAGGGGTACTCGCGCAAGAACTTCTTGCCCGTCATGCGCATGCCCCAGCTCAGCGGCGGCTTGAACGCCGCGGCGAACTCCTTGAGCGGCGCGTCGCCGCGGAACAGGTACATCGGGTTGACCAGCGAGCTGCCCGCGGTGAGTTCGATCGCGTCCAGCCCGCCGTCCTCCTCCAGCCACTTGGCGGTGATCAGCGATTCGTCCGTGCTGATGCCGCCGCGCACCCCGTCGGCCATGTTCAGCTTGGCCGTCACCGCGATGGGCGTGCCCTCCTTTTCCACCGCCTGCCGGACGGCCATCACCATGCCGCGGGCGACCTTGGCCCGGTTCTGCAGAGATCCGCCGAACTCGTCGTCGCGGCGGTTGATCAGTGGGGACAGGAACGAACTCGCCAAGTAGTTGTGGCCCAAATGGATTTCGACGGCGTCGAAGCCGGCCTCGATGGCCAGCCGGGCGGCGTTGGCGTGCCCGGCGATCACCTCGTCGATGTCCTCGCGGGCCGCTTTCTTGGCGAACCGCATCCCGATCGGGTTGAAGAACCGGACCGGCGCCAGCGCCTTCGCCTTGTTGGACTTGGCGTTGGCCACCGGGCCGGCATGGCCGATCTGCGCGCTGACCGCGGCGCCCTCGGCGTGGATCGCGTCGGTGAGCCTGCGGAACCCGGGCACCGCCTCGGGTCGCATCCAGATTCCGTTGCCCTCGGTGCGTCCGCCGGGGGAGACGGCGCAGTAGGCGACGGTCGTCATGCCGACCCCGCCCGCGGCAGGCAGCCGGTGGTATTCGATGAGGTCGTCGGTCACCAGCGCCTCGGGCGTGCGCGCCTCGAAGGTGGCGGACTTGATGGTGCGGTTACGCAGCGTTATCGGACCGAGCTTCGCGGGGCTGAACACGTCCGGAGGGGTAGACATACCGGGAGCCTAATGGCGATCGCAAGCGCGGCGAAGCCGGGCGTGGCGGGTCGCCATCATGATATCTGCCAGACTGTCAGCGTGGGAGCAATCACGCTGGACGGCAAGGCCACCCGCGACGAGATCTTCGTCGACCTCAAACAGCGGGTGACCGCGTTGACCGCAGCGGGCCGCACTCCAGGGCTGGGCACCATCCTGGTGGGCGACGACCCCGGCTCGCAGGCATACGTGCGCGGTAAGCACGCCGATTGCGCCAAGGTCGGCATCACCTCGATCCGCCGCGACCTGCCCGCCGACATCAGCACCGCCACGCTCAACGAGACCATCGACGAGCTCAACGCCAATCCCGACTGCACCGGTTACATCGTGCAGTTGCCGCTGCCCAAGCAGCTGGACGAGAACGCGGCGCTGGAGCGGGTGGACCCGGACAAGGACGCCGACGGGCTGCACCCGACCAACCTGGGCCGGCTGGTGCTGATGGACCCGGCCCCGCTGCCGTGCACGCCGCGCGGCATCGTGCATCTGCTGCGGCGCTACGACGTCGAGATCGCCGGGGCGCACGTGGTCGTCATCGGCCGCGGCGTCACCGTCGGTCGCCCGTTGGGGCTACTGCTGACCCGACGCTCCGAGAACGCCACAGTGACGTTGTGCCACACCGGAACTCGTGATCTGCCGGCGCTGACCAGACAGGCGGACATCATCGTCGCCGGCGTGGGAGTGCCGCATCTACTGACCGCCGACATGGTGCGCGCCGGTGCCGCGGTCATCGACGTCGGCGTCAGCCGGGTCGACGGCAAGCTCGCCGGCGACGTGCACCCGGACGTGTGGGAGGTGGCCGGCCACGTGTCGCCGAACCCCGGCGGCGTGGGACCGCTGACCCGAGCGTTCCTGCTGACCAACGTCGTCGAGCTGGCCGAGCGGCAATGACCCCCCGCACCGTGCTGCGGGCCCAATGGCCAATTGTGTTGGTGGGCCTGATCTTTGCGGCGGCGCTGGCCTTGGTCGGGGCCAACTTCTGGCGTCGCGGTTCGCTGTTGATCGGCATCGGCGTCGGCGTGGCGGCGCTGCTGCGGCTGGTGTTGTCCGAGGACCGGGCCGGCCTTCTGGTGGTGCGCGCCAAGGGAATCGACTTCATGACCACCGCGACGGTCGGGGCGGCGATGTTCTACATCGCATGGACAATCGACCCGCTGGGCACCCGCTAGTACCTCGGCAGCGCCGGAACCTGGCCGGGCATCCCTGGCATGCCCGGGATCTGTCCCGCCATGCCCGGCATCTGCCCGGCCAGCCCCGGAACCTGCCCGGCTATTCCCGGCGGCATGGCACCGGACAGGTTGCCGTTGGCGATGTTCGCCATCTCCTCGGGGCAGTAGGTCTGGATCGCGATCGTGGTGAACATGCGCGCCATCGTGGGTGACATGCCCCGGCCGGCGACGCTGGACGCGACGGCGGCGAAATTGCCACCCGGCTGCGACAGCATCGGGCACACCGACTCGCCGACCGACATCGCGTTGCCGGGTTCGCCGAAATCAATGCCGGCGTGGTTGAGCGCGTCGATGAAGTCGTCGCCATTCCCATTCGCTCCGGCCGGCGCCGCGAACGCCGAGGCGACGGTCAGCAGGCCGGCGGCGGCGGCAAGCAGGCGAATGGTGAAGGGCTGATGACGCAAAACCCAGATCCATTGATGAGTTCGTGCAAATGCCTTCACGCCAGTTTCCCCGTCCGCCATGGAGTGCGTCTGAGGCACTCGGATCACGCCTACGAACTCTGATCTATGACTGTCACGTTTGCGACACGGTGGGGTAAAGGTTCGCACAATAAGCGTTTCGTGAGGTCACGGTCGGCGTGGCGTCGGTTATTACGCGGCCGAATTGCGCAAGGCCGGGCGGCGGATCGACGCCACACTGTGATGTAACACGGGCGGCGGCACCGGAATTCTGGGCGCGGAATGAACCAGAATCCGCCCCATGACGACTAATCGCAGCCGTCCGCCCAGCCATGTGATCTCGCGTCAGGCGTTTCTTCGCGGCGCCGTCACGTTCGCGACGGGAGCGGTGTTCGGCACCGGCTCGGCGGCCGCGGACCCGGCCGCCGGGTGGAGCGGCCTGGCCTCGTCGATCGGCGGCAGCGTGCTGTTGCCGGCCAACGGCACCCAATTCTCCACCGGCAAACAGGTTTTCAACTCGTTCTACAACAACTCCAATCCCGCCGCGGTGGTGCGGGTTTCGTCGCAGGCCGATGTGCAGAAGGCGGTCGCGTTCGCGAAGGCCAACAACCTCAAGATCGCCCCGCGCGGCGGCGGGCATTCGTATGTCGGGGCGTCCGGCGCCAACGGCACCATGGTGCTCGATCTGCGCGGCCTTCCCGGCGGGACGAACTTCGACGGCAACAACGTCACGGTGACCCCGGCGACGAATCTGTATGCGGTACACCAGGCCCTGGCCGGCGCGGGCCGCGCCGTTCCCACCGGCACCTGTCCGACCGTCGGCATGGCGGGGCTGGCGTTGGGCGGCGGGGTGGGGGCCGACGCCCGGCGCGCCGGGCTCACCTGCGACGCGTTGCAGTCCGCGACCGTGGTGCTGCCCAGCGGCGACGTGGTGACCGCGTCGGCCAACGACAACCCGGATCTGTTCTGGGCGTTGCGCGGTGGCGGCGGCGGCAACTTCGGGGTGACCACCTCGATGACGTTCGCGACCTTCGCCACCGCGGACAGCGACCTGGTGCGGCTCGACTTTCCGCCGTCGTCGGCGGTGCAGGTGCTCACCGGCTGGCAGTCCTGGCTGGCGGGTGCCGACCGGAACACGTGGGGGATGGTCGACCTGTCGGTCGGTTCGGCACAGGCGAATTGCCATGTGCTGGCGACGGCTCCGTCCGGCACCGGCTCCGCTGTGGTGGACGCCCTCAAGTCGGCGGTGGGGCTGGCGCCCAGCGCGGTGACCAACAAGACGCTCAGCCACATGGACCTGGTCACCTATCTGGCCGGTGGCAGCGGGACCAGCCCGGCGCGCGGCTTCGTGGCCGGGTGCGACGTGATCGGGCCGATGACTTCGGCTGCGGCCCATGCCATTGCGACCGCGGCCGGGCAGTGGCCGGCCTCCGGCGCGGGACACGCCTCGGTCCTGATCGATCCGCTCGGTGGCGCGGTGGCCGACGTGGCTCCGGGCGATACCGCGTTCCCGTGGCGCAATCAGTCCGCGGTGGTGCAGTGGTATGTCGAGCCCGCCGGCAACCAGGTCGGCGCCGCGACCACCTGGGTGGGCGGCGCACACCAGGCGGTGCAACAGTTCTCGGTCGGCGGCTACGTCAACTACCTGGAGCCCAATCCCACGCCGGCCCGCTATTACGGCTCGAACCTGCCGCGGCTGACCACCGTCCGGCAGAAGTACGATCCCAATCGGATGATGTTCTCGGGACTGGATTTCTAGCGAAACCTCTTGCACCACTTCTGTTTCAACTGTTACATCGGGCGCCTTTTTGTCGGTGGGTGCGGCTAGTTTGGCGGTGTGAGTCCAGGTAGTCAGCAGGATGTCGACGCGGTGTTCGACGCGCTTGATGCCGCCTGGGATCGAGCCTGCGCGCTGAACTTCGACGCGCTTGACCCGCAGCAGCAGCTGGCGGTGTTGCGGCGTTGCGAACAGCAGCGCCGGCGCATCCCGGCCGTCGAGCATCCGCTGATCAATTCCCTTGCCCGCCAGGCCCCCTCCCTAGAGCTCGGCGGCACAGCGGTCCATGCGATCGCCGAGGCAACTCTGATCAGCCGCGGCGAGGCATCCCGGCGCATCAAAGAGGCGCGGGATCTGGGCCCGCGGCACGGCCTGACCGGCGAACCGCTCCCACCCGCCCTGACCGCCACCGCGGCCGCCCAACGCGACGGCACGCTGGGGGCCGGTCAGGTCACGGTGATCCGCAAGTTCTACCACCAGCTGCCCGGCTGGGTGGACGCGGCCACCCGCGAGCAGGCCGAGGCCCGGTTGGCCAAGGAGGGCAGCCGGTTTCGTCCCGAACAACTGGCCGCGCTGGCCAACGCACTCGCCGACTGCCTCAACCCCGACGGCACCTTCACCGACGAGGACCGGGCGCGTCAGCGCGGCCTGACGCTGGGTAACCAGCAAGCCGACGGCATGTCGGCGCTGCGCGGCTGGCTGACGCCCGAAGCGCGCGCCACGCTGGAAGCCGTGTTGGCGAAACTCGCGGCGCCGGGCATGTGCAACCCCCTCGATGACTCCCCATGCGTGGCCGGCGCGCCCACCCAGGAAGCCATCGAGGGTGACCCGCGATCCCCGGCCCAGCGCAACCACGACGGACTGCTGGCCGCCCTGCGCGCGCTGCTGGCCTCCGGAGACCTGGGGCAGCACAACGGCTTACCGGCCTGCATCGTCATCACCACGACACTGCAGGACATTGAAGCGGCGGCCGGGCGTGGGTTGACCGGTGGCGGCACCATCCTGCCGATGAGCGACGTGATCCGCCTGGCCCGCCACGCCCATCACTATCTGGCCATCTTCGACAAGGGCAAGGCCCTGGCGCTCTATCACACCAAGCGACTCGCCTCGCCGGGACAGCGAATCATGTTGTACGCCAAGGACCGCGGTTGTAGCACCCCGGGCTGTACCGTGCCCGGCTACTACTGCGAAGTCCACCACGTCACCGACTACAGCAAGTGCCATACCACCGACGTCAACAACCTCACCTTCGCCTGCGGCCCCCATCACCGCCTGTTGCGACCCGGCGGCTGGACCACCCGAAAAAACGCGCGCGGAGACACCGAATGGCAACCACCGCCTCACCTCGAACGCGACCGACCCCGCACCAACACCTTCCACCACCCGGAGAAGCTGCTGGGTGAGGACGACGATGATGAGTGGTAACCGGCCCGGCGTACTGAACCAGGGCAATTAGACATCTGAGAAGTCGGGCACGGTGATCGCGCCGTCTTCGGCTAGCGCGAACCCTGGGTTGTGGGCGACCTCCCACGCGTGACCATCGAGATCGCGGAACGCGCCCGCATACCCGCCATAGAACGTCTCGGCGGCAGCGCGTGTAATGGTCGCTCCGGAATCTTCTGCCATGGCGAGGATCTCGTCCACTTCGGCGCGCGAGCGCACGTTGTGAGCCAACGCGAGGCCGCCGAAGCCGTCATCACCTTGGTCCGTTATGCCGAGATCGGCCGAAAGCTTCTCGCGTGCCCACAGACTCACCGCGAGACCGCCCGCTTGGAAGAAGACCGTTTCCTGCACCCGTTGACCGCGCCAGCCAAGGCATTCATAGAAATGATGGGCGCGATCCAGGTCGGCAACGCCCAGGGTGATCAAACTCAGTCGTTGCTCCATGCTCAGCCGGCCAGCGTTGCCCGCGTGCACATGGTGACGTAGGGCAGCGCCAGGCCCGTCGAATTCGCCAGCGCCGGATGGGTGGCCAGCAATTGGCGCACCTGGTCCAGCGTCTGGGTGCGGACCTCGGTCGGCGAAGTGATGCAGTAGCTGCGCGACGCGACCAGGTCGATCAACGCCTGCGGCGTAAGGTAACTCGTCCACTCGACCCGATGATGCGCCAGGTCGGCGAACGGCTCGGGCAGCATCACCTGGGTGCGGCCGTCGCCGTCGCTGCCGATGATCTGGCCCAGTTCGCGCACCCAGCCGAGCCGCTCGTCGCGGGTGTTCCACACCAGGCCCAGCCGGCCGCCGGGCCGCAGCACCCGGGCCACCTCCGGAATCGCGCGCTCCGGATCCACCCAATGCCAGGCCTGTGCCACCAGCACCACGTCAACGCTGTTGTCCTCCAACGGAATCTCTTCCGCGGTGCCCAGCAGCGCCCTGGTCTCCGGCAGCGAGGTGCGCAACACCTCCAGCATGTCCTGAATCGGGTCGACGGCCACCACGTCCAGGCCGCGTTCCACCAGCCGGGTGGTCAGCTTGCCGGTGCCGGCGCCCAGGTCGAGCACCTGGCGCGCCCCGACCGGCAACAGCCAGTCGATCGCCTCCGGGGGATAGGAAGGACGCCCACGCTCATAAGCCGCGGCCGCCGAGCCGAACGAGAGGGAGCGGTCGTGCCGCGAGCGGGTCATGCGTTACGACGCGCCTTCCCTGGCGGCCGAGTCGGCCAACACCAGTGTCTTACGGATCATTTCGCCGACGGCGTCGGATTCCACCAGGAAGCCGTCGTGCCCGCACGGGGAGTCCACGACCTGCAGGTCGGTGCAGCCGGGCAGCTGCTCGGCCAACTCCTGCTGCAGGCGCAGCGGGTAGAGCCGGTCGGAGGTGATGCCGCCGACCACCACCGGAACCGGGCAGTTACGCAACGCTTTACGCACCCCGCCGCGGGCCCGGCCGACGTCGTGACTGTTCAGCGCCTCGGTCAGGGCCACGTAGCTGCCCGCGTCGAAACGCTCCAGCAGCTTGTTGCCCTGGTACTCGAGATAGCTCTGCACCGCGTAGCGGCCGCCGTTGTTCGGATCCTCGTCGTTCTGCGCGTCGTTGCCGAACCGGGTGTCCAGCTCGGCCTCACCGCGATAGGTCAGGTGCGCGAAGCGGCGGGCGATCGTCAGACCGGTGTCGGGCGCCAGGCCGGTGTCGTGGTAGTCGCCGCCCTGCCAGTTCGGGTCGGCCTTGATCGCCGCGATCTGCGTGGACTGCGTGCCGATCTGGTCGGCGGTGGCGCGCGCGCCGACCGCCAGCAGCAGCCCGGCCCTGACCCGGTCCGGGTGACCGACGATCCACTCCAAAGCCCTTGCGCCGCCCATGGATCCACCGACCACCGCGGCGACTCGTTCGATCCCCAGCGCGGCGAGCGCGGCGACGTCGGCCTCGACCTGGTCGCGGATCGTGATGCGGGGGAACCTTGAGCCCCAAGGCTTTCCGTCCCGGGTCCGCGAGCTCGGCCCGGTGGAGCCGCGGCAACCGCCCAGCACGTTGGTGGCCAGCGCGCACCAGCGGTTGGTGTCGATCGGCGCGCCCGGCCCGACCATCCCGTCCCACCAGCCGCCGGTGGGGTGTCCGGGCCCGGCGGGTCCGGTGATGTGCGAGTCGCCGGTCAGCGCGTGCAGCACCACCACCACGTTGTCGCGCGTCGGCGACAACTCGCCCCAGCGCTGGATGGCGATGTGCACGTCGTCGATGACCGCGCCGCTCTCGGTGGTCAGCGAGCCGATGTGGACGAAGCCGATTTCGCCTTCGTCGGGCAGCGTCTGGGTCGGAACGTCGGAGATCGTCATCGCCGGGCCCCTTAGAACGCCGCCACGGCCTGCGGATCGGTGCCGGACGCCCCCGCCGTCGCACCGAATTTGCTCGCCGCCGCGAAGCCGAGCTCGAGGTCGGCCAGGATGTCGTCGATGCCCTCGATGCCGACGGCCAGGCGCACCAGCCCGGGGCTGACCCCGGTGCTCAGCTGCTCCTGCGCGGAGAGCTGCGCGTGCGTCGTGGACGCCGGGTGGATCACCAGGGAGCGCACGTCGCCGATGTTGGCGACGTGGCTGTGCAGCTTCAGCGCGTTCACGAACGCCTTGCCGGCCTCGACGCCGCCGGCCAGCTCGAAGGCCAGCACCGCGCCGGTTCCCTTGGGCGCCAGCTTCTTAGCCCGCTCATGCCAGGGCGAGCCGGGCAGGCCCGCGTAGTTGACCGACAGCACGCCGTCGTGGCCGGCCAGGTACTCGGCCACGCGCTGCGCGTTGGCGACGTGGCGCTCCATGCGCAGGCTCAGCGTCTCGATGCCCTGGGCGACCAGGAACGCGTTGAACGGGGAAGCGGCCGAACCGAGGTCGCGCAGCAACTGCACGCGCGCCTTGAGCGCGTAGGCGGGCGGACCGAGCTCGGCGAACACCACTCCGTGGTAGCTCGGGTCGGGGGTGGTGAAGCCCGGGAAGCGGCCCTGCGTCCAGTCGAACGTGCCGCCGTCGACGATGACCCCGGCGATCGCCGAGCCGTGCCCGCCGAGGTACTTGGTGGCCGAGTGCACGACGATGTCGGCGCCGTGCGAAAGCGGCTGGATCAGGTACGGCGTGGCGATGGTGTTGTCGACGATCAGCGGGATGCCGTTGGCGTGCGCGACCCCGGCGACCCCGGGGATGTCCAGCACATCGATCTGCGGGTTGGAGATGGTCTCGCCGAAGAAGGCCTTGGTGTTCGGCCGCACCGCCGACTGCCACGAATCCAGGTCGTCGGGGTCCTCCACGAAGGTGACCTCGATGCCGAGCTTGGCCAGCGAGTAGTGGAACAGGTTGTACGTCCCGCCGTAGAGCCGCGGGCTCGAGACGATGTGATCTCCGGCACAAGCCAGATTCAATATGGCGAAAGTCTCAGCGGCCTGTCCGGAGCTCAGAAACAGCGCCGCCACCCCGCCCTCGAGCGCGGCGACGCGCTGCTCGACGACGTCGGTGGTCGGGTTGCCGATCCGGGTGTAGATGTTGCCCGGCACTTCCAGCCCGAACAGGGCGGCGGCGTGAGTGGTGTCGTCGAAGGTGTACGACGTGGTCTGGTAGATCGGCAGGGCCCGGGCGTTGGTGGCCGGGTCCGGGTGCTGGCCGGCGTGCACCTGCTTGGTGTCGAACGACCAGTTCGCGGTCGGATCGGTGTCGTGATCGGCGTTGTCGGAGGTCACGGGGTGGCTTTCTGCTCGTAGGGGATCTGCTGGCGGACGGGCGGGACGCCGGAAGGCGGCGTCAACCGGCGCCGTGGGTTAGCAGCGACACACGATGAGGAGCGAATGAGCGAAGCGAGCGCACATCACGTTTCCCTGTCTACTCAGGGGCCCGTCACGGCGGACCCGCGCTTGCCGGATAGCCGGTTGTCTGGCTACTCAACCTGGTCATCACCCGGGGCACCCCACCGCGGTTGGAGGGTTGCCGGCCAGCAAGCCGGGGCTTGATGCTGGCGCTCATGACCAATACGAAGACTATCTTACTGTGCCGAGTCGGTGCCAACCCTTCGTGGTGCATGTGCAGGTCGACACCTGTCCAAACACCCTTGATAACGTGGCAGTCAGAACGCTGAGCCCCCAAAATTTCAACCCATCATTGCCGCCGGGAGAGGGATCGTGAGCGCCGAACAGCCGACCGTCATCTACACACTGACCGACGAAGCGCCGCTGCTGGCGACTTACGCGTTCCTGCCGATCGTGCGCGCCTTCGCCGAACCGGCGGGCATCGAGATCAAGACCAGCGACATCTCCGTGGCGGCCCGCATCCTGGCCGAGTTCCCCGAGCACCTGACCGAAGAGCAGCGGGTGCCCGACAATCTGGCGGAGCTGGGGCGGCTGACGAAGCTGGCCGACACCAACATCATCAAGCTGCCGAACATCAGCGCCTCGGTGCCCCAGCTGATCGCCGCGATCAAGGAATTGCAGGGCAAGGGATTCAAGGTCCCGGACTTCCCGCACAGCCCGAAGACCGACGAGGACCGCGAGATCCGCGACCGCTACGCCAAGTGCCTGGGCAGCGCGGTCAATCCGGTGCTGCGGCAAGGCAACTCGGACCGACGCGCGCCCAAGGCCGTCAAGGAGTACGCGCGCAAGCATCCGCACAGCATGGGCAAGTGGTCGCAGGCGTCGCGCACCCACGTCGCGACCATGCGGCACGGCGACTTCTACCACGGCGAGAAGTCGATGACGCTGGACCGCGCGTGCAACGTGAAGATGGAGCTGGAGACCAAGGGCGGCAAGACGATTGTGCTCAAGCCCATGGTGTCGCTGCGCAAGGGCGACGTCATCGATTCGATGTTCATGAGCAAGAAGGCCCTCATCGAGTTCTACGAGGAGCAGATGCAGGACGCCTACGAGACGGGTGTGATGTTCTCGTTGCACGTCAAGGCGACGATGATGAAGGTGTCGCACCCCATCGTCTTCGGCCACGCCGTGAAGATCTTCTACAAGGACGCGTTCGCCAAGCACGGCGCGCTGTTCGACGAACTCGGCGTCGACGTCAACAACGGATTGTCCGATCTGTACGACAAGATCGAATCGCTGCCCGCGTCGCAGCATGACGAGATCATCCGCGACCTGCACGCATGCCACGAGCACCGGCCCGAGCTGGCCATGGTGGATTCGGCCAAGGGCATCACCAACTTTCACTCGCCCAGCGACGTGATCGTGGACGCGTCCATGCCGGCGATGATCCGCGCGGGCGGCAAGATGTGGGGCGCCGACGGGCGGCAGAAGGACACCAAGGCCGTCAACCCCGAGTCCACCTTCTCCCGGATCTACCAGGAGATCATCAACTTCTGTAAGACCCATGGGCAGTTCGATCCGACCACGATGGGCACCGTTCCCAACGTCGGGCTGATGGCGCAGCAGGCCGAGGAGTACGGCTCGCACGACAAGACGTTCGAGATCTCCGAGGACGGCGTCGCCAACATCGTCGACCTCGACACCGGGGAAGTGCTGCTGACCCAGAACGTCGAAGAGGGCGACATCTGGCGGATGCCGATCGTGCGCGACGAGCCGATCCGCGACTGGGTCAAGCTGGCCGTCACCCGGGCCCGGAATTCGGGTATGCCGGTGGTGTTTTGGCTGGATCAGGAGCGCCCGCACGAGAACGAGCTGCGCAAGAAGGTCAACACCTACTTGGCCGAGCACGACACCGAGGGCCTCGACATTCAAACGATGTCGCAGGAACGGGCCATGCGGCACACGATCGAGCGCGCCATGCGCGGGCAGGACACCATCGCCGCGACCGGAAACATCCTGCGCGACTACCTCACCGACTTGTTCCCGATCCTGGAGCTGGGCACCAGTGCCAAGATGCTGTCCATCGTGCCGCTGATGGCCGGCGGCGGTATGTACGAAACCGGGGCGGGCGGTTCGGCGCCCAAGCACGTCCACCAGCTGGTCGAGGAGAACCACCTGCGCTGGGATTCCCTGGGTGAATTCCTCGCTCTGGGAGCGTGTTTCGAGGACATCGGCATCAAGACCGACAACGAGCGCGCCAAGGTCCTGGGCAAGACGCTGGACGCCGCGATCGGCAAGCTGCTGGAGAACAACAAGAGCCCGTCGCGCAAGACCGGTGAACTCGACAACCGGGGCAGCCAGTTCTACCTGGCGCTGTACTGGGCGCAGGAACTCGCGAAATCCGACGACGACGAGTTGCGCAAGCACTTCGCCGCGCTGGCCGAATCGCTGGCCGAACACGAGGAAGTCATCGTGTCCGAACTGGCCGCGGCGCAGGGCGAGACGGTCGACATCGGTGGCTACTACCAGCCGGACACCGAGAAGACCACCGCGATCATGCGGCCCAGCAAGACATTCAACGAGGCGCTAGCGGCTTCGACAGGCTAGAGCCGCAAGTAGGAAGCCGGACTCGACATGGCAGGCGACGCCAAGATCAAGGTCAAGGGCCGCGTTGTAGAGCTCGACGGTGACGAAATGACCCGCGTCATCTGGAAGTTCATCAAGGACATGCTGATCCTGCCGTACCTCGATATCGATCTGGACTACCACGATCTGGGCATCGAGCACCGCGACCGCACCGACGACCAGGTGACGATTGACGCGGCCTACGCGATCAAGAAGCACGGCGTGGGCGTCAAGTGCGCGACCATCACCCCCGACGAGGCGCGCGTCCAGGAATTCAACCTCAAGAGGATGTGGCCGTCGCCGAATGGGACGATCCGGAACATCTTGGGCGGCACCATCTTTCGCGAGCCAATCGTGATCTCCAACGTGCCGCGCCTGGTTCCGGGCTGGACCAAGCCGATCGTCATCGGCCGCCACGCGTTCGGCGACCAGTACCGGGCGACGAACTTCGCGGTCGACAAGCCCGGAACCGTCGCCATCACTTTCACCCCCTCCGACGGCAGCGAGCCGATGGTGCACGAGATGGTGTCCATCCCCGAGGACGGCGGTGTGGTGATGGGGATGTACAACTTCAAGGACTCCGTTCGCGACTTCGCCCGCGCGTCGTTCAAGTACGGCCTGAACGCCAAATGGCCGGTGTATCTGTCCACCAAGAACACCATCCTCAAGGCCTACGACGGCATGTTCAAAGACGAGTTCCAGCGCGTCTACGACGAGGAGTTCAAGGAGGAGTTCGAGGCCGAGGGCCTGACCTACGAGCACCGGTTGATCGACGACATGGTCGCCGCCTGCCTCAAGTGGGAGGGCGGCTACGTGTGGGCGTGCAAGAACTACGACGGCGACGTGCAGTCCGACGCCATCGCCCAGGGCTACGGCTCGCTGGGGCTGATGACCTCGGTGCTGATGACCGCCGACGGCAAAACGGTCGAGGCCGAGGCCGCCCACGGCACCGTCACCCGGCACTTCCGCCAGTATCAGGCCGGCAAGCCGACCTCGACCAACCCGATCGCCTCGATCTTCGCCTGGACGCGCGGGCTGGCGCACCGCGGCAAGCTGGACGACACCCCCGAGGTGATCGAGTTCGCGCAGACCCTGGAGAACGTGGTGGTCGCCACCGCCGAGAGCGGCAAGATGACCAAGGACCTGGCCATCCTGATCGGCCCGGACCAGGAGTGGCAGCAGAGCGAGGAATTCCTCAACTCGATCGCCGAGAACCTGGAAAAACGGCTGGCTAGCTAGCCGGTGGCTGTTGCCGGTGGGTCCCGCCGGCACACTCGTCGATGAAGTCGGCGATGGTCGCGGTGACCCGGTCGGGCGCCTCGAACATCGGCACGTGCCCGACGCCGTCGAGCTTGGTGATCTTCGTCCCCGGCGGCAGGTAGTCGGTGAAGTGCCGGCTGAACCTGCTCGCGGGCACCACCCGGTCCTTCTCGCACAGCACCAGCTGGACGGGCACCGCGGTGTCGGCCAACTGCAGCAGGCCGGGATCCAGCAGCGACTTCACCAGCAGCTGGAAGTAGGCCGGGCAGTGCGCGGCGTCGTCCACGACACCGCGCAGCTGCTCCTCGCTGATCCCGTCGGGCGTCGCGGTCAGCGGCAGGGTGGCCAGCCGACGGCTCAGCGGCAGCCGCAGGGTGCGCTGGCCGAGCAGCCGGGCCAGCGCCAGGACCGGCATGCCCGCGATGAACTTGCTGATGACCTCGAATTTCACGGGGCTCCACCGCGTCCATCCGCCCGCGGCGCCGATGCCGGTCACGCTGCGGGCGCGCCCGCGCCGCTCCAGCTCGAATGCGACCCAGCCGCCCAGCGAGTTGCCCACCAGGTGGGCGGTCTCCCAGCCGAGCTGGTCGAGCTGGCGCTCGAGGTGGTCGGCCAGCACCGACGAGCTCAGCAGCCAGGTGCCCGCGTAGGGCCCGCCGTTGTGCCCGGCCATGGTGGGGGCGAACACCTCGAAGCGGCCGGTGTCGGCCAGCCGCGGGGCGACCGGATCCCACACAGTCTGCGACATGAGGAATCCGTGCAGCATCAGGACCGGCTCTCCGGAACCGAGGTGGATCGGCGAACGGGCCGAAGGCGACGCCGAGTGAGCGGGGCTCACGAGGAAGGAGCCGAGCAGACGAGCTTGCGCATAACCCGACATTAAATGCGGTACCGCCGGTACCGCAACCGGCGGGGTTGCGCGGGCGCCGGTCGGTGCGGCCGCGGCGGCCGCGCGTGAAAAGATCGGTGCATCATGAGCACCGCTACCGGATCCAGCCGGATTTTCTCCGGCGTGCAACCCACCTCCGATTCGCTTCACCTGGGTAACGCGCTGGGCGCGGTCACGCATTGGGTCGCGCTGCAGGACGATCATGACGCGTTCTTCTGCGTCGTCGACCTGCACGCCATCACCATCGCCCAGGATCCCGAGGCGCTGCGCCGGCGCACCCTGATCACGGCCGCCCAGTACCTGGCACTGGGCATCGACCCTGCCCGCAGCACCGTGTTCGTGCAGAGCCACGTGCCCGCCCACACCCAGCTGGCCTGGGTGCTGGGCTGCTTCACCGGCTTCGGGCAGGCCTCGCGGATGACGCAGTTCAAGGACAAGTCGCTGCGCCAGGGCGCCGACTCCACCACCGTGGGGTTGTTCACCTACCCGGTGCTGCAGGCGGCCGACGTGCTGGCCTACGACACCGATCTGGTGCCGGTGGGTGAGGACCAGCGCCAGCATCTCGAGTTGGCCCGCGACATCGCCGAGCGGTTCAACAGCCGCTTCCCGGAGACGTTCGTGGTGCCGGACATGCTCATCCCGAAGGCCACCGCGAAGATCTACGACCTGCAGGATCCGACGTCGAAGATGAGCAAGTCGGCGGCCACCGATGCCGGGTTGATCAACCTGCTCGACGAACCGGCGGTGTCCGCCAAGAAGATTCGCTCCGCGGTCACCGACAGCGAGCGCGAGATCCGCTTCGACACCGAGGCCAAGCCGGGCGTGTCCAACCTGCTGAGCATCCAGTCCGCGGTCACCGGGGTCGGGATCGATGAGCTCGTGGAGGGCTATGCCGGAAGGGGTTACGGCGATTTGAAGAAGGACACCGGCGAGGCGGTCGTCGAATTCGTCGCCCCGATCAAGGCCCGGGTCGACGAACTGACCGCCGATTTCGCCGAATTGGAGGCCGTGCTCGCGGCCGGCGCGGAAAAGGCCAACGATGTGGCCGGGAAAACGGTCCAGCGGGTTTACGATCGGCTTGGGTTTCTTCCACAACGGAGCTAGTACCGCTACTCATTTGGAGTCGTGCGATGAGTGAGCCGGCCACGCCGGGCTTTTTCGATCGGCTGCGCGCCCGGTACGGGTGGATCGATCACGTCATCCGCGCCTACCGGCGTTTCGACGAGCGCAACGGCGGGTTCTTTGCGGCCGGCCTCACCTACTACACGATCTTCGCGTTGTTCCCTTTGCTGATGGTCGGTTTCGCGGTCTTCGGGTTCGTGCTGGCCCGCCGGCCCTCGTTGTTGGGCACCATCGACGACCGCATCCGCTCCCAGGTGACCGGGACGCTGGGTAATCAGCTGCAGGAGTTGATGAACTCGGCCATCGACGCCCGCACGTCGGTCGGCGTCATCGGTCTGGCCACCGCGGTGTGGGCGGGTCTGGGCTGGATATCGCACCTGCGCCAGGCGCTGACCGAGATGTGGTGGGACACCCACATCGAGTCGCCGGGCTTCGTGCACAACAAGTTCTCCGACCTGCTGGCGATGCTGGGGACGTTCGCGGTGATCGTGGTCACCGTCGCGCTGACCACCGTCGGCCATGCCGCGCCCATGCGCGCGCTGCTGAAATGGCTTGGCATACCTCAGTTTGTGGTGCTCGACTGGCTCTTCTGGCTGTTCTCGATCCTGATCGCGACGCTGGTGTCGTGGCTGCTGTTCACGTGGATGATCGCCCGCCTGCCGCGCGAAAAGGTCAGCCTGGTCGATTCGATGCGGGCCGGGCTGATCGCGGCGATCGGTTTCGAGGTGTTCAAACAGGTTGCCTCCGTCTATCTGCGGACGGTGCTGCGCAGCCCGGCGGGGGCGGCCTTCGGCCCGGTGCTGGGGTTGATGGTGTTCGCTTACATCACCGCGTATCTCGTGCTGTTCTGCACCGCCTGGGCGGCGACGGCCTCCAACGACCCGCGCAGTCAACCCGTCGCGCCTCCGGCCCCGGCGGTCATCGCGCCGCGGATTCAGATGGACGAGGGCCTCAACACCCGCCAGACCCTGACCGCGATGGCATTGGGAGCCGTTGGGGCACTGGCGCTTTCCCGGATCACCCGCCTCACCCGCCGCGATCGCTAGCCGGCCAGCTTCAGGCCGGCGACGCAGGCCACGATCCCGCCGATCAGCACCAGCTTGAGCAACGACGCCGATTCGTCGCCGACCAGCATCGCGTACCCCACCGTGAGCGCCGCCCCGACGCCGACCCAGACCGCATAGCTGGTACCGACCGGCAGGGTGCGCATGGCGATCCCCAATCCGGTCATCGAAAGCGCCACCGCGACAAGGAAGACCAGCGACGGCCCGGGCCGGGAGAAGCCGTCGGATCTGTTCAGGGCGGTCGCCCACACCGCCTCCAGGATCCCCGACGCGATCAAGACGAGCCAGGCCATCACGCACCTCCACGGCGCCGTCTTGTCGCTGGCCGGGTACGGGCCTGGTGTCAGGTGCCGACGGGATCGATGCTAACAAACACCCCGCGGATGGTCCCGCCAGGCGCCGCGCAGCATGACCTCCGATACGCCCAAACCACCGTCCAGTACAACAAGATTGGCGTCGTAGCCCGCCTTCAGCTCACCCACCCGCCCCAGGCCGACTGCGCGAGCCGGCGTCGTGGCGGTCGTCTGCACCGCGGCGAGCAGTCCGGCGTCGGCGTGCACCGTGCGGAAGAGCCGATCCATGGTGGCGGTGCTGCCCGCGATCGTCGACGTCCCGTGCACCCGTGCGACACCGGCGACGACATCGACGTGCACCGACCCGAGCCGGAACGCGCCGTCGGGCCGGCCGGCCGCGGCGATCGCATCGGTGATCATCGCGACCCTGTCCGCCCCGGCGGCCGCGATGACCGCCGCCACCACGTCGGGGTGCAGGTGCACGCCGTCGGCGATCACCTCGACGGTCACCCGCGGGTCGCGCAGCAGGGCGAGGGCCGGGCCGGGCTCGCGATGGTGCAGCGCCGGCATCGCGTTGAACAGATGCGTGCCGACCGTGGCGCCCAGCGCGATGGCGTGCCGGGTCTGTTCGTAAGTGGCGCCGGTATGCCCCACCGCCACAACGACTCCCGCGTCCAGGAAACGGCGGATCGCCGCGTCGGCCCCGGGCAGCTCGGGTGCCAGCGTCACCATCCGGATGGTGCCGTCGCCCGCGGCCAGCACCGCGTCGATCTCGGCCGGGCTCGGCTCGCGCATCTTCGTGCGATCATGGGCTCCGCAGTGTGCGCGGCTCAGCCACGGCCCCTCCAGGTGGATGCCCGCGACCGTGCCCCGGTGGGTGGCTTCGGCGAGCGTGCGCACCCCGGCGAGCAGTTCGGACCGCGCGGCGGTCACCAGGCTGGCCAGCGTGGTTGTGGTGCCGTGCCGCAGGTGGAACGCGGCGGCGCCGGCGACGCCGTCGGCGTCGGTGTAGGACGCGCCGCCGCCGCCGTGCACGTGCATGTCGATAAACCCCGGCACCACAACGCACTCGGGGAAATCCCGGTCGGCCGGGTGGGGCGGCGGGCCGGGTGCGCAGGCGGCGATCTGTCCGCCGGAGGTCTGCAGCCAGCCGGGGCGGCAGACCTGACCCTCGAGCACCATGGTGCCCGCGGCGATCATGGCCATCGGCCGCCGTTTTCCCAGAAGTGGCGGATGTCCTCGAGCTGGCGACCCTTGGTTTCCGGCGCATACCGGTACACGAAGACGAACGCGACGGCAGCGAGCCCCCCGAACAGCGCGAAAGTCCCTGCGCCACCCAGTGAATGGAGCAGGCTCAGGAAGACGGCGGCGATGATGGCGTTAGCCACCAGGTTGGAGGTCAACATGGTGCTCGACCCGATCGAGCGTAGCCGGGACGGGAAGCTTTCGCTGGCGTACACCCAGCCCAGCGAGCCGAAGCCCATCGTGTAGCCGATGATGAACAGCAGGATGCCGGCGAACCCGGCGATCGCGCCACCGAAGCCCTGACCGAACACGGCCATCAGCACGAGGTCGGCGACGATCATCATGGCGGTGCCCCACAACAGGATTGGCCGCCGGCCCACCCGGTCGACCAGCAGCAGCGCCGCGCCGACCGCCGCCAGCCCGGCGACCTGCAGCAGGGCCGGCAGCCCGAGTAGCGCGAAATTGCCGGTGAAGCCCATGGCCTGAAAGATTCGGGGGCTGTAGTAGATGATCGCGTTGATGCCGGTGATCTGGATCAGAAAGCCGAGCACGACCACGAAGGCGGTCGCCCGCAGGTATGGGGGCCGCAGCATCTCGGTGAACCCGCCCCTGGCGCCGGGCGCGGCTTCGCTCAACGCGCGGCCGATCTCGGCGAGCTCGTCGTCGACCTGCGCGGTGGGTTCCACCCGCAGCAGCGCGCGCCGGGCGTCGTCCATCCGGCCCTTCAGCACGTACCAGCGGGCCGTGTCGGGCATCCGAATCACCAACGGCAGCAACAACACCGCGGGCGCGCAGGCCAGCCCCAGCATCCACCGCCAGCTGTGCGTGTCGGCCAGCATGTAGCCGATCAGGTAGCCGACGATCAGGCCGCTGACGATCGCCAGCTGATAGGCCGTCAGCAGCGAACCGCGCACCGCCGTCGGTGCCGACTCCGCCACATAGACCGGGACCACCACCACCGTCACGCCGATGGTCAGCCCCAGCAGCAGCCGCGCCGTCAGCAACATCGGCAACGAGACCGAGAACGCGGCCAGCAGCGCGAAAACCGCGTAGGCGAACAGGATCAGCACCACCGACCGTTTCCGCCCGATCACGTTGGCCAGCACGCCGGCGCCCAGCGCCCCGACGATCTGGCCGATCACCACCATCGTGGTCAGCAATTCCTGCTGGCGCGTGGACAATCCGAAGTCCTCGGTGACGAACAACTGCGCGCCGGCGATGATGGACAGGTCGTAGCCGTAGATGACGCCCACGCTGGCGGCGGTCAGCCCGACCAGCAGTCCGCGCTGCGATCCGGTGAGCACGGCGCTCAGCGGTGTTGCGGTCGGCGGTTCATCGAGCGGGCCATCATGATCAGCGCGAATACCACGATGGTGCCGATCACCGCCACACCCACCCGGATCGGCATGGCGTCCGCCGAACCGATGATCCCGCCGGCTGCAGCGTCATTGGCCAGCGAATCCGCGGCGGCGTCGTGCTTGGCCGGCGCGAGGGACGGGTCGGGCGCGATCAGCGAGCCGACCTGCGTGCCCTGCGGCGTGGAGAAGCCGTAGTCCAGCAGGTGCGCGGCCTGTTCCCACGGCGCGATCGGCACCCGCGTGCCGTGCAGCAGCACCGCCACCAGCCGTCGCCCGTCGTGATTGGCCGCACCCACGAACGTCTGGCCCGCGTCGTCGGTGTAACCGGTCTTGCCGCCCAGGGCGCCGGGATACTTGTAGAGCAGCTGGTTGTCGTTCTCCAGCTCGTAGCCCGGGTGATCGCCGTGGCCGGGGAAGTCGAAGGTCCGCGTCGCGACGATGTCGGCGAACGTCGGGTTCTGCCACGCGTAGCGGTAGAACAGCCCGATGTCGTAGGCCGAGGTGCTCATGCCGGGCGCGTCCAGCCCCGACGGCGACGCCACCCGAGTGTCCTGGCCGCCCAGCTTGGCGGCCAGCACGTTGATCTTCTCCAGCGCCTGCTGCATGCCGCCCAGCTGCATGGACAGCGCGTGGGCGGCGTCGTTGCCGGAGTGCATCAGCAGCCCGTGCAGCAGCTGGTTGACGGTGAAGACGCCGCCCTCCTCGACGCCGACTTTGGTGCCCTCGGCGGCGGCGTCGTCGGCGGTTCCGGGGACCGACTTGTTCAGGTTGAGCGCGTTCAGGGAGGCCATCGCGACCAGCACCTTGATGATGCTGGCCGGGCGGTGCCGCCCGTGCGGGTCCTTGGCCGCGATGACGGCGCCGCTGTCTAGGTCCGCCACCAGCCAGGCATCGGCGGAGACGTCGTTGGGCAGCGCCGGCGTATTCGGCGCGGCGACGATCCCGCAGCTGCCCAGCGCGTCACCGCCGACCGGTTTGGCGGGCACCGCCAGTGGGATCGGCGGGTCGCCGGCGGTGGGCGCCTCCGACGAATCCACGGCCTTCGGGGTGTTCACCTTGTACGGGCAGTCCGGGGGCGCGGCATTGGGTTCGGCGCCGGGTTCGGCCTTCGCGAGCGGCATCCCCAGCGGCAATGTCGCCGGTGCTGCCAACGTGACCGGGGCGGCCATCAGGAAAAGCGCCGCTGCCAGGCATGATACGGAACGTAACAGGGTCATCGTCTGTGCACAGTAAGCGATCGGCGGCCCGAATCCGGGGAGCCGCGCTGTGACTGGTGAGACGGAAGTTACTGAGCGGTGCCGCCGGGGCCGCGATACGCTGGGCCCGCGGTCAGCCCGAAAGCCACCCACCGCACCGGATTCAGGGGTTTTGTCATTTCACGCGATCGGTTTTGGTCCGCCTGGCGGCGCAACCGCGCCGCGGACGCCTCGCCCGGCGCCGGCCCGCGAGCACTGAACGATCTGCTCAAGCAGGTCGAGAAGGCAACGCAGGTGCGACGTTCCGGGCTCGACCAGGTGCTGGCGGAGCTGAAGCTACACCGTGATGTCGCCACCGACGCCGAGCTGCGGTCGGCGCTGGCCTGGCTGTGCAATGCCGTGACGCGATTCGGCCACAACCCGACCGCCACGCACGTCCGCGAGGTGATGATGGCGGCCGACGCCGTCCGACGGGCACCCGCCGGATAGCGAGGCTTACAGCGTGGTGGCGGCTAGGTCCACGTGGGCCAGGGCCGGGAAGTTGATTGTGCCCATCCAGAGCTTGCCGGCCGCCTCGACCAGGCCGGTGACGGAGCCGAAGTCCCGATGCGCGGTGCGCAGGCCGGCGACGGCCGCACCGCTGTCCGGATCGAACGCGACCGCCCAGATCTCCGGCTTGATCTTCGGTTGCACCCGCTCGGGCAGCCGCCACACCACTTTGCGGATGATCGGTGCCCGCGGGAACAACGATTCCAGTGCCGGATTCGCCTCGGTGACCATCGCCGCCCAGATCCGGCCGTCGTCGCCGGTGGATATGTTGTCGGGCATGCCGGGCAGGTGCACCGCCAGGGGCGTCACCGATCCGGCCCTCGGCCCGATCAGCCAGTACTTCGACAGCCGGCGCGCCTGCGTCTCCGCGAAGACCAGCGCCGACCCGTCGGCCGTGGCCGTCACCCCGTTGGCGAAGTACAACCCGTCCACCAGCGTGGTGACCATGCCGTCCGCGCCGAGGCGGTACAGGCCGCCGGTCGCGCGTGCCTCCAGGATCGGGGCGCCGAAGTGCTCGAAATGAAAGTCGCTCGTCGACTCGGTGAAATAGATTGTGCCGTCGGCTGTTTCGGTGACGTTGGAGCAGAACTTGAGCCGCCTGCCGCCGACCGATTCCACCAGCACGTCCAGCGTGCCGCCCTCCGGGTGCAGCGCGAGCAACCCGCGGTGGCTGTCGCAGATCAGCACCCGGCCGTCGCGGGCGACGTGCAGGCCGAGTGGCCGCCCGCCGGTGTCGGCAACAACTTTGGGGACGGTTGCCCCGCCGCCCTCGGGGGAGATCCGCACGATGCGGCCGTCCTCGAGGCCCGTCCACAACTGGCCGGCCGCGTCGACGACGACGTCCTCGGGCCCGTTGCCGGGCAGCGGGACGACCGTGACGCCGGGCGCCGGCACGTCGGGCAGCTTCTCGACCGGCGGCGGCTGCCACCGCAGCGGGTGGATACGGGGTTTGCGGGCCATGCCCAGGACTTTAGAGCCGCGCCTGGGCCTGCGTCAGCACCTCGCGCAGGATGGCCTCGATGGTGTCGAATTCGGACTGGCCGCTGATCAGTGGCGGCGCCAGCTGGATGACGGAATCGCCGCGGTCGTCGGTGCGGCAGTACAACCCGGCTTCGAACAGCGCGGCGCCGACCCGGGCGAGCAGCGGGCCGCGTTCTTCGTCGGTGAAGGTCTGCTTGGTCGCCTTGTCCTTGACCAGTTCGACGCCGTAGAAGAAACCCTCGCCGCGCACGTCGCCGACGATGGGTAGGTCGTAGAGCTTGTCCAGGGTGGCGCGGAAGGCGGGCGCGTGGGCCCGGACGTGATCGTTGAGGCCCTCACGCTCGAAGATGTCGAGGTTGGCCAGCCCCACCGCCGCCGAAACCGGGTGGCCGCCAAAGGTATACCCGTGCGGGAACATGGTGGCGCCATCGTTGAACGGTTCGAACAACCTCTCGCTGGCGATCATGGCGCCGATCGGTGAGTAGCCCGACGTCATTCCCTTGGCGCAGGTGATCATGTCGGGCACGTAGCCGAAGTCGTCGCAGGCGAACATCGACCCGATCCGGCCGAACGCGCAGATCACCTCGTCGGAGACCAGCAGCACGTCGTATTCGTCGCAGATCTGGCGCACCCGTTCGAAATAGCCTGGGGGAGGCGGGATGCTGCCGCCCGCGTTCTGCACCGGCTCCAGGAACACCGCGGCCACGGTGTCTGGGCCCTCGAACTCGATGGCCTCGGCGATCCGGTCGGCGGCCCACTGCCCGAAGGCCTTCGGGTCGGTCGTGAACGGTTCCGGCGCGCGATACAAATTCGTGTTGGGCACCCGGAAGCCGCCGGGCGTCACCGGCTCGAACGGTGCCTTGTATTTCGGCAGGCCAGTGATCGCCAGTGCGCCCTGGGTAGTGCCGTGGTAGGCGATCGCGCGCGAAATCACCTTGTGCTTACCGGGTTTGCCGGTGAGCTTGAAGTATTGCTTGGCCAGTTTCCACGCGGTCTCGACGGCCTCGGTGCCGCCGGTGGTGAAGAAGACCCGGTTCAGGTCGCCGGGGGCGTAGCCGGCGAGCCGTTCGGCGAGCTCGATCGCGGGCGGAGTGGCGTACCCCCACAACGGAAAGAACGCCAGCGTGCCGGCCTGCCGGGCGGCGACCTCGGCGAGTTCGGTGCGGCCGTGGCCGACCTGCACGGTGAACAGCCCGGACAGGCCGTCGAGGTAGCTCTTGCCGCGGTCGTCGAAGATGGTGACACCCTGGCCGCGGGTGATGATTGGCGGCGTGATTCCCGGACCGTGCCGGGCGAAGTGCAGCCAGAGGTTGTCAGTCATCTTGCCGCTGAGCGTAGCGCTCGGTTCGATGGCCCGGCTCTTCCTCGCGCCGTTCGGCGCTCGGCGTCGCCGCGCTAGGCTCGTCGACATGACCTCAGCGCAGCAGGTCAGCGAGTTCGAGTCGCTACGGCCCCATCTCATGTCGGTCGCCTACCGGCTGACCGGCACGGTGGCCGACGCCGAGGACATCGTGCAGGACGCCTGGCTGCGCTGGCACCGGCAGGACCCCGACAAGGGATCAGAGATCACCGACCTGCGGGCCTGGCTGACCACGGTGGTGAGCAGGCTGGGCCTGGACAGGTTGCGTTCGGCCGCGCATCGTCGCGAGACCTACACCGGCAACTGGCTGCCCGAGCCGGTGGTCACCGGGTTCGACGCGGCCGATCCGCTCTCCGCGGTGGTGGCCGGCGAGGACGCGCGGTTCGCGGCGATGGTGGTGCTGGAGCGGCTGTCACCCGATCAGCGCGTCGCCTTCGTGCTGCACGACGGGTTCGCCGTGCCGTTCGCGGAGGTGGCCCAGGTGCTGGGGACCAACGAGGCCGCAGCCCGCCAGCTGGCGTCGCGGGCCCGCAAGGCCGTCTCGGCCGAGGCGCCACCAAAGCCCGATCCGGCGCACAGCGAGGTGGTAGGAAAGTTGCTGGCCGCCATGGCATCCGGCGATCTGGAGGCCGTGGTCTCGCTGCTGCATCCCGACGTGATCCTGACCGGTGACGCGAATGGCAAGGCGCCCACCGCCATCAACGTCATCCACGGCGCGGACAAGGTGGCCCGGTTCTTCTTCGGCCTGGCCCAGCGCTACGGCCCGGCGATGTTCACCTCGTATCAGCTCGGGCTGGTCAACGGCGAGCTGGGCGGCTACACGCCCGGCTGCCCCGCCGGCGATGGGTACCGCGAGATGATGCCGCGGATCATGGCCGCGACGGTGCGCGACGGAAAGGTCTGCGCCCTTTGGGATGTGGCCAACCCCGATAAATTCACCGGCTCCCCGCTGCGGGCTCGTTGAGCTCGGTAGCTGATGGCGACGACCCGCTGCGCCCGGCTACGCCGCGCTTGCGATCGTCGCTAGCCCAGGGAACCCGGCAGGCGTCACCGGAATTGAAGCCCTGCTCGGTGATGCCCAGCGCGGAATTCACCCGCGCCCGCATGTTCTCCAACCCGATCTGGTAGGTCAGCTCGAACACACCGGCGTCGCCGAAGCGGGCCCGCAGATCGTCGACCTGCTCGTCGGTGACGGTGTGCGGATCGGTGGTCATCGCGGCGGCATAGGCGATGGCCGCGCGCTCGTCATCGGTGAATGCCGTTGAGGTGGCATAGTTGTCGATGTCCTTGAGGCGCTGCATGTCCAGGCCGTCCAGGCGCTGCAGCATCGATCCGAAGTCGACGCACCACGAGCAGCCGATCTGGCGGGCGGTCCACAACACTGCCAGCTCACGCACGCTGGTCGGCAGCGTTTTCGACGCCCGGTCGACCATCGTCTCGTGCATGGCGCTGGCGATCATCAGCTTGCGATGATGCGCGGCCACGGCGAATGGCTCGGGAACTTGGCCGTAGCGTCGCTTGGCGATGCGGTACATCACCCGGGTCAGCAATCCGGTGCGCTTGGGGGGCAGGGGCGTGATGCGGGTTTTCTGTGTCATACCGATCAGACGATGCAGGCCCGCGACGTGTGACGGCACGGTCGATCGGATCGCCTTAGCAGGTGTTTCCCGTCAGAAGGTCCGGGTACCCGCCCCTCACCCTCGCCGCGCCAACCGGTGCGGCAGGGCAACGAGAGGGTGAGGAGACAGATTATGACCTCTCAAAAAGATCAACAACCGGACGATGCGAGGCTCGAGCACTTCGACGACCCTGAGTTGGGTAGCGGTGCGCGCGACACCGGCTCGGATACTCCCGAACATGGCCGGGCGGACCGTCCGGTCGGAACCGTAGACGAAGACGCGAATCCGCCGATGAGCGACCCGACCGCGTCGGACACCTACGGCGGCACCGGCGAAGTGCCCCCGCAAGACACGGGGAGTGCAATCCCGCCATACGAGGGACGCCAAGAAAGTGCCGCGACCGACGCCCAAGGCGCCGGAGGTGCGACGGGCCCGGCGACCGATCCCGATTTCAAGTCCGCCAGCCCGGCGAGCACCCCTGGCGGTGCGAGTCAGTCTCCGGCAGACGAGCAACCGGCTTCGGAAATGCCGGAATCCGACCGCGACGACGACCGCGTCGGGCCGGGGCACGTGGCGGGTACTCGTCGGGGCGAGTCAGCGCCCTGATCCGACACGCCGCCGCTGGAGTGCCTAGCGCGAGAACATGATCGCGCGCTTGACCTCTTGGATCGCCTTGGTGATCTCGATGCCGCGGGGACAGGCCTCGGTGCAGTTGAACGTGGTGCGGCAGCGCCACACGCCGTCGACCTCGTTGAGGATGTCCAGGCGCTCGGCGGCGGCCTCGTCGCGGCTGTCGAAGATGAACCGGTGCGCGTTCACGATCGCCGCCGGGCCGTAGTAACTGCCCTCGTGCCAGAAGATCGGGCAACTGGTGGTGCACGCCGCGCACAGGATGCACTTGGTGGTGTCGTCGTAGCGGGCGCGGTCGGTCGGGCTCTGAATGCGTTCGCGGGTGGGCGGGTTGCCGGTGGTGATCAGGTACGGCTTCACCGCCCGGTAGGCGTCGAAGAACGGCTCCATGTCGACCACCAGGTCCTTCTCCACCGGCAGTCCGCGGATCGGTTCGACCGTGATGGTCAGTGTTTTTTCGCGCTTACCCGGCTTACTCTTGGGCAGCAGGTCGCGCATCAGCACCTTGCACGCCAGCCGGTTGACACCGTTGATGCGCATGGCGTCCGACCCGCACACCCCGTGCGCGCAGGAGCGCCGGAAGGTCAGCGTCCCGTCCAGGTAGCTCTTGATGTAGATCAGCAGGTTGAGCATCCGGTCGCTGGGCAGGCACGGTACCCGAAAGCTTTGCCAGCCACCGGTTTCCGCGAAGGCGTCGGGCTGGTCGGGGTTGAACCGGGCGATCTTGACGGTCACCATCACCGCGCCGTCGGGAATCGCCGGCAGGGGCGGCTCCAGGCTGGTCTCGACCTCGGCTGCCTCTTCGGTTCCGGCGCTCTCGGCCATCAGTACTTCCGTTCCTTGGGTTCGTAGCGCGTCTGCACCACGGGTTTGAAGTCCAGCGCGATGTCGCTGAGCAGGTCGCTGCCCTGCTTGTAGGCCATGGTGTGGCGCATGAAGTTGACGTCGTCGCGGTTGGGGTAGTCCTCGCGGGCATGGCCGCCGCGCGACTCCTTGCGATTCAGCGCACCGACCACGGTGACCTCGGCGAGCTCCAGCAGAAAGCCCAGCTCGATGGCCTCGAGCAGGTCGCTGTTGAATCGTTTCCCCTTGTCGTGCACGCTAATTCGGGCGTACCGCTCCTTCAGGGCGTGGATGTCGGTGAGCGCCTGCTTGAGCGTCTCCTCGGTGCGGAACACCGCGGCGTTGTTGTCCATCGACTGCTGAAGGGCGATGCGGATGTCGGCGACGCGCTCGTTGCCGTGCTCGCTCAAAATGTCGCCGACCCACCCGACGACCATCGCCTCGGGCTCCGGAGGCATATCCACGAAGTCATGCCCCCGCGCGTAATTGGCCGCGGCGATGCCCGCCCGGCGCCCGAACACGTTGATGTCCAGCAGCGAATTGGTGCCCAGCCGGTTGGCCCCGTGCACCGACACGCACGCGCACTCGCCGGCCGCGTACAGCCCCGGCACCGTGGAAGTGTTGTCCCGCAACACCTGTCCGGTGACGGTGGTGGGGACGCCGCCCATCACGTAGTGACAGGTCGGGTAGACGGGGACCAGCTCGTGCACCGGGTCCACACCCAGATAGGTGCGCGCGAACTCGGTGATGTCGGGCAGCTTGGCCTCCAGCACGTCCTCGCCGAGGTGGCGGACGTCGATGTAGACGTAATCCTTGTGCGGGCCCGCGCCGCGGCCCTCCAGCACCTCCAAAACCATTGAGCGGGCCACGATGTCGCGCGGGGCCAGGTCGACGATCGTCGGCGCGTAGCGCTCCATGAAGCGCTCGCCCTCGCCGTTGAGCAGCCGGCCGCCCTCACCGCGCACCGCCTCGGAGATCAAAATGCCCAGGCCCGCCAGGCCGGTCGGATGGAATTGGTGAAACTCCATGTCCTCCAACGGAAGTCCTTTGCGGAAGACGATGCCGATGCCGTCACCGGTCAGCGTGTGCGCGTTGGAGGTGGTCTTGTACATCCGGCCCGAGCCGCCGGTGGCGAGCACGATCGCCTTGGCGTGGAACACGTGGATGTCGCCGGTGGCCAGCTCGTAGGCGACCACCCCGGTGGCCACCGGACCGCTCGGGGTCTGGGTGAGCACCAGGTCCAGCGCATAGAACTCGTTGAAGAACTGCACGTCGTGCCGGACGCAGTTCTGGTACAGCGTCTGCAGGATCATGTGGCCGGTGCGGTCGGCGGCGTAACAGGCCCGGCGCACCGGGGCCTTGCCGTGGTCGCGGGTGTGCCCGCCGAACCGGCGCTGGTCGATGCGGCCCTCGGGGGTGCGGTTGAACGGCATCCCCATCTTCTCCAGGTCGAGCACCGCGTCGATGGCTTCCTTGCACATGATCTCCACGGCGTCCTGGTCGGCGAGGTAGTCGCCGCCCTTGACCGTGTCGAACGTGTGCCACTCCCAGTTGTCCTCTTCGACGTTGGCCAGCGCCGCGCACATGCCGCCCTGGGCGGCGCCGGTGTGGCTGCGGGTGGGGTAGAGCTTGGTCAGCACCGCGGTGCGCACCCGCGGGCCCGCCTCCACCGCGGCGCGCATGCCGGCACCACCCGCGCCGACGATCACCACGTCGTACCGGTGTTGCTGGATCACGGGTCAGCCTCCGATGTTGGGGTCGAATGTCAGCAGCACATAGGTGCCCAGCACCAACGTGAAGCCCATGGACAACAGCAGCAGGCTGTTGAGCCAGAACCGGGTGCTGTCCTTGCGGCTGTAGTCGTCGATGATGGTGCGCAGCCCGTTGCCGCCGTGCAGCTGTGCCAGCCACAGCAGCGCCAGGTCCCAGAACTGCCAGAACGGCGACGCCCAGCGCTGCGCCACGTAGTTGAAGTCGATGCGGTAAACGCCGTCATCCCACATCAGCATGATGAACAGGTGGCCGATCGCCAGCACGAACAGCGCGATCCCGGAGAACCGCATGAACAGCCAGGCGAACTTCTCGAAGTTGGGGATGCCGGCCCGCCGCCGCGGCGAGCGGGGGTTGTCCAGGCTGGCGGGACGGTCGTAGAGGCGCTGTTTGACCGGGGCGACCTCGCCGGGGCCGAGCTGCACGTCCGGACCGCTCATCGGAAGTGCTCCATCATGTGGATGACCGTCACCACGCCGGCCGGGACCATCAGCAGCAGGAACACGATGCCGACGATCCAGAACATCAGCTTCTGGTGGCGCGGGCCCTCCGACCAGAAGTCGATCAGGATCACCCGAATCCCGTTCAGCCCGTGGAAGAGCACCGCGGCGACCAGGCCGTATTCCATCAGGCCGACGATGGGCATCTGGTAGTCGTGGATCACCGCGTTGTACGTCTGCGGGCTCACCCGCAGCATCGCGGCGTCCAGCACGTGGACGAACAGGAAAAAGAAGATCGTCGCGCCGCTGATCCGGTGCAGCACCCACGACCACATGCCGGGGTCGCCGCGGTACAGCGTCCGTGGTGGCCTGCGTTTGCGCGAGGGAGCCGATCCCGGTGCCGCCGGATCCGCGGTCGTCGGTTGCGTAGTCACCCCAGTCCTCACCGCCTTCTTCCGACTTCAACGTCAGCCACTCCGGGCACTTGAGCTTAGCTCGGACACGGTGTGACTTGGGCCAATGTCCGCCAAGCGAAAAGCCGTTTTGCGACTAGGGTGATCGTCGGAATCGACGATGCGTGAGCGGGGTTTCGTGATGCCTGAGATCGACTGGAATACGTTGCGGGACAAGGCAATCTATGTCTCCGCGGGTGCCTACGCACCCTACTCACGGTTCCGGGTCGGGGCGGCCGCGCTGGTCGACGACGGCCGGGTGGTCACCGGTTGCAATGTGGAGAACATCTCATATGGCCTTGGTCTCTGTGCCGAATGCGCGGTGGTGTGCGCCCTGCATTCGACCGGCGGTGGCCGCCTGGTGGCGCTGGCGTGCGTGGACGGGCGCGGATCGGTGCTGATGCCGTGCGGCCGGTGCCGTCAGGTGCTGCTCGAGCACGGTGGGCCCGAGCTGCTGATCGACCATCCCGGCGGGCCGCGCCGGCTCGGCGACCTGCTGCCGGACGCCTTCGGCCCCGACGACCTGGCCGCGGGGCGCGGCTGATGCATCCCGCGTTCGACGCGCCCACGGTGATCAGGACCAAGCGCGACGGCGGCCGGTTGTCCGACGCCGCCATCGACTGGGTCATCGGCGCCTATACCGACGGGCGGGTGGCCGAGGAGCAGATGGCGGCGCTGCTGATGGCGATCCTGCTGCGCGGCATGGATCCCGGCGAGACCACGCGGTGGACGGCGGCGATGCTGGCGTCGGGCGACACTCTCGACTTCGGCGACCTGGGCCTGCGGACGGTCGACAAGCACTCCACCGGCGGGGTGGGGGACAAGATCACCCTGCCCCTGGTGCCCGTCGTCGCCGCCTGCGGAGCCGCGGTCCCGCAGGCGTCGGGTCGCGGGCTCGGCCACACCGGCGGCACCCTGGACAAGCTGGAATCCATCGCCGGGTTCAGCGCCGAGCTGTCCAACCGGCGCGTCCGCGACCAGCTGCGCGACGTCGGCGCGGCCATCTTCGCCGCCGGCGACCTGGCCCCGGCCGACGCCAAGCTGTACGCGCTGCGCGACATCACCGCCACGGTCGAATCGCTGCCGCTGATCGCCAGCTCGGTGATGAGCAAGAAGCTGGCCGAGGGGGCCGGCGCGCTGGTGCTCGACGTGAAGGTCGGCTCCGGGGCGCTGCTGGACTCCGAGCGGCAGTGCCGCGAGCTGGCGCACACCATGGTCGAGCTGGGCGCGGCGCACGGGGTTCCCACCCGCGCGCTGCTGACCGACATGAACCGCCCGCTGGGCGCGACCGTCGGCAATGCCCTGGAGGTCGCCGAGTCCCTCGACGTGCTGGCCGGGGGCGGCCCGCCCGACGTGGTGGAGCTGACGCTGCGGCTGGCCTCCGAGATGCTCGAGCTGGCCGGGATCGACGACCGCGATCCCGCCGACACCCTGCGCGACGGCACCGCGATGGACCGGTTCCGTCGGCTCATCGCGGCCCAGGGCGGTGATTTGTCGGTGCCGTTGCCCGTCGCCGGGCATGCCGAGACCGTGATCGCCCCCCGGGGCGGCACAATGGGCGATATCGACGCGATGGCAGTGGGGCTGGCGGCATGGCGGCTCGGCGCGGGCAGGTCCCGTCCGGGCGAACGCGTGCAGTTGGGCGCGGGTATCCGGATCCACCGCCGCCCCGGCGAGCCGGTCACCGCCGGCGAGCCGTTGTTCACCCTCTACACCGACACCCCGGAGCGCTTCGGTGCCGCGCTCGCCGAGCTGGACGGCGGGTGGAGCGTCGACGGCACACCACCGGCCTCCCGACCGCTGATCATCGATCGGATCGTCACATGACCGCACCGCTAGGGCTGGAGCAGATCAGAAAGGCCCCCAAGGCCCTGCTGCACGATCACCTGGACGGCGGGCTGCGCCCGTCGACCGTGCTGGAGATCGCCGGGCAGGTCGGCTACGACGGGCTGCCCGCCACCGATGTCGACGAGCTGGCGACGTGGTTTCGCACCCGTTCGCACAGCGGCTCGCTGGAGCGCTACCTGGAGCCGTTCTCGCACACCGTGGCGGTGATGCAGACACCGGAGGCGCTGCATCGGGTCGCCTACGAGTGCGTGGAGGATCTGGCCGCGGACTCGGTGGTGTACGCCGAGGTCCGGTTCGCCCCCGAGCTGCACATCGACCGCGGGCTGTCCTTCGATGCGATCGTCGACGCCGTGTTGGCCGGCTTCGCCGAGGGCGAAAAGGCTTGTGCCGCCTCGAATCGCCCGATCGTGGTGCGGCTGTTGGTTACCGCGATGCGGCACGCGGCGGTGTCCCGGGAGATCGCCGAGCTGGCGATCCGGTTCCGGGACAAGGGGGTCGTCGGATTCGACATCGCCGGCGCCGAGGCCGGCAACCCGCCCACCCGGCACCTGGACGCCTTCGATTACTTGCGAGACCACAACGCCCGCTTCACCATTCACGCCGGTGAGGCGTTCGGGCTGCCGTCCATCCATGAGGCGATCGCCTTCTGCGGTGCGGACCGGCTGGGCCACGGGGTGCGCATCGTCGACGACATCGAGGTGCTGGACGACGGGCAGGTCCGGCTTGGTCAACAGGCATCCATCTTGCGGGACAAGAGAATTCCGCTGGAATTGTGCCCCAGCTCCAACGTGCAGACCGGCGCCGTCAAGAGCATCGCCGAACATCCGTTCGATCTGCTGGCCCGCGCCCGCTTCCGGGTGACCGTCAACACCGACAACCGGCTGATGAGCGACACCTTCATGAGCCGCGAAATGCACCGGCTGGTCGAGGCTTTCGGCTACGGGTGGAGCGACCTCGAGCGCTTCACCATCAACGCGATGAAATCCGCGTTCATCCCGTTCGACGAGCGGCTGGCGATCATCGACGAGGTGATCAAGCCGCGCTACGCCGTGCTGATCGGTTAGGCCGGGCGCGGTCCCTCGCTAGATGTGCCCGGGCATCCCGATGGACGGGTCCGACGGCGCCTCGGGTGCGACCGGCATGGCCGGCGGCGCCATCGGCGGGGGTGCCATCGGTGGCGGTTCCGCGGGCGGTGGCGCCACTGGTGGAGGCGGTTCCATCAGCGGCCCGGCCATGGGCGCGGGTGGCGGCGGCGCCATCGGCGGCGCGGGGGCGTACGGGCCTCCCGCGCACACCGGGTCGGTGGGCATGCTGATGCAGCTCAGATCCGCCGGGCCGGTGGGAGCGCCGCCGGCATAGGGTCCGCCCTGACATTGAGCCAACCCAGGCATCCCCACGCACCGGGGATCGGACGGGTTGGTCGGAAGACCGGGATCGGGATCATCTTGCGGCGCAATTGGTGTGCGCGCGGGCGCCGCGTGTGCCGGAACGGCCGTGCCCGTCGCGGCGATTGTGAACAGCGCCGCGGCCACCGCCGCTCTCGTCATCGCGTCGCGGACTCCCGCGCAGATCGCCCAAGCCATCGTGCCCCCTCACGGCCGTGCCCGTCGCGGCTTCCCCCGGGCTATCGATCAGTCTGCGGCACGAGCGCCAAATCCGGTAGCCCATAACGGGTCCGGTTGGACCGAAAGGCCCATGGCCCGCACCGTGCTGGCCAAGTGGGTCTGCACCGCCCGCAGGGCGCGCGGTAAGTCGCCGTCGCGCAAGGCTTCCGCGATGTCCGCGTGCTCGGCCATGATCGTGGCCACCCGATCGGGTTCGCGCAGCGCCGATTCCCCGATCATCCGCATCTGGCGGTCGCGCAAGGACGAGTAGAAAGCCGACAGGATGGCGTTGCCCGACTCTTCCAGGGTGATGGCGTGGAAGGCGCGGTCGGACTCCAGGAACTCCCGCCAGTCGGCCGCCGCCGCGGCGTCGCGCTGCCGGCGCAGCTCGTCCGACTGCCGTTCGAAGACCTCGGCGCAGACGGCCGGGCCGCGCCCGATCACCTTGCCGGCCGCGAACTGCTCCAGCACCAGCCGGGCGTCCATGACCGCCCGCACCTCGTCGGGCGAGACCGGGACCACCAGGGCGCCGCGCTGCGGATAGAGCCGCAACAGCCCCTCGGCCTCCAGCCGCAGGAACGCCTCGCGCACCGGGGTGCGCGACATCCCGAGCGCGGTGGCGACGTCGCCCTCGCTGATCAGCTCGCCGCCGGGGAATTCGCCGGTGAGGACCTGCGCCTTGACGTAGTCCAGCGCGCGGTCCTTGGCCGTGCCCGGTCGGGGGTGCTTTGCTGCCACGCGAGCCCTCTTCTGGTAGCTAAGTCGTATCTCAAGCGTGGTCACGACCGTACACTGCTGCTCCTACCTGCGAGGCTTGACACTGAGATACAAGATAAATACTATTCAGATACGAGAGATACCTGAGCAAGGAGGCGGCAGATGCCCCAGCAGTTGGTGACACCGAACCTGGACCCGACGATCCCCGCGCCGATGATCAACGTGGCCGAGTACGGGTTCGAGGGCCGTTTCGAGGAGTGGGCGCAGCAGGCCGAATACTTCGAGTACTCCAAGGCGGCCAACCCGATCGGATCCGGGCACGTCCCACCGGTCCCGCTGCGGAGGTTCGATCCCGAGATCTATCTCGGCGCGCCGACCGGCGTGATCCCGCTGGATCTTTCCAAGGAACTGGGCATCGACACCGGCGCGGCGACCAGCCCGGCGCTGCTGGCCAACTTCGTCAGCATCCGCGCCCGGGAGCAGGTCGACACCAGCCCCAACGCCACCTCGCAGCTTTACTACGTGCTCTACGGGCGGGGCTTCGCGGCGGTCAACGGCCGGCTGATCGAGTGGGAGAAAGGCGACTTCGTGACGCTGCCGGCCGGCACCCACTCGGTCTTCTACGCCGCCACCGACACGGCCATGTACTGGGTGCACGACGAGCCGCTGCTGCGCTACCTGGGCGCCGAGGCCACCCAGCCGCGGTTTGCGGCGACCAAGTTCCGCCGCGGCGACGCGGTGGCCAAGCTGGAGGAGATCGCGTCGCGCCCGGGCGCCAACGACAAGAGCCGGGTCAGCGTGCTGCTGGCCAACACCAACCAGGAGCAGACGCTGACCATCACCCACGTGCTGTGGGCCATGTTCGGCGTGCTGCCGCCCAACCAGGTGCAGCGCCCGCACCGGCACCAGTCGGTCGCGCTGGATCTCATCCTCGATGCCCCGGAGTCCGGCTGCTACACGCTGCTCGGCACCCGGCTCGACGAGCACGGCGACATCATCAACCCCACCCGGGTGGACTGGCGGGCCGGGTGCGCCTTCACCACCCCGCCGGGCATGTGGCACGCCCACTACAACGAGACCAACGAGCCGGCCCACCTGATCCCGGTGCAGGACGCCGGGCTGCAGACCCACCTGCGCAGCCTGGACATCAAGTTCACCCAGCGCCGCGATCTCGTCGCCGGGTAATCCCCGGGCGGCGGCGGTCCATGCACCGCTCACGATCGCCGCATAGTGTGGCTGGACATGAAGGTGCCCCTGCTGGGACCGGTCTCGCTCACGGGCTTCCAGAACGCCTGGTTCTTCCTGGTCCTGCTGATCGTGCTGCTGGTGATCGGCCTCTACGTCGTGCAGCAATTCGCCCGTCGTCGCCGGGTGCTGCGCTTCGCCAACATGGAGGTGCTGGAGCGGGTGGCGCCGCCGCGACCCAGCAAGTGGCGGCACGTGCCGACCATCCTGCTGGCCGTCTCGCTGGTGTTGCTGACCACCGCGATGGCCGGGCCGACGTCGGATGTCCGGATTCCGCTCAATCGGGCGGTCGTGATGTTGGTGATCGACGTGTCCGAGTCGATGGCCTCCACCGATGTGCCGCCCAACCGCCTGGACGCGGCCAAGGAGGCCGGCAAGCAATTCGCCGACCAGCTGACCCCGGCGATCAACCTCGGGCTGGTCGAGTTCGCGGCCAACGCCACGCTGCTGGTGCCTCCGACGACCAATCGCGGCGCGGTCAAGGCGGGCATCGACAGCCTCAAGCCGATGCCCAAAACCGCTACCGGAGAAGGCATTTTCACCGCCCTGCAGGCGATCGCGACGGTCGGTTCGGTGATGGGCGGCGGCGACGGTCCACCGCCGGCGCGGATCGTGCTGGAATCCGACGGCGCCGAGAACGTGCCGCTGGACCCCAATGCCCCGCAGGGGGCGTTCACCGCGGCGCGGCTGGCCAAGGACGAGGGCGTGCCGATCTCGACGATCTCGTTCGGAACCAAGGGCGGCGAGATCGAGATGGACGGGCACAAAATCGCCGTCCCGGTCTCGA
>NZ_LZSX01000029.1 GCF_001665835.1 Mycobacterium colombiense
TCGGTGTCAATGGCACCCGACGACGCGCAATCGGTGGTCGCGACGAAGCGCATGGGCGCGATATTCAACGAGTACAAGTCCAACAGCTCGGTGATGATCGTCCTCGAGGGCCAAAATCCCTTGGGCGCCGACGCGCACGCCTACTACGACCAGATCGTCAAGAAGCTCGACGCCGACACCAAACACGTTGAACACGTTCAGGATATGTGGAGCGATCCGCTGACCGGGGCGGGCGCGCAGAGCAACGACGGCAAGGCCGCCTACGTCCAGGTTTACCTGGCCGGTAACCAGGGCGAGGCCCTGGCGAACGACTCCGTGGAATCCGTCCAGAGCATCGTCAAGAGCGTGCCGGCACCCAAGGGGGTCAAGGCCTACGTCACCGGCCCCGCGGCGCTGTCGGCGGACCAACACGAGGCAGGCGACCGCAGCCTGCAGCTCATCACATTGGCCACGTTCACCGTGATCATCGGCATGCTGCTGTTGGTCTATCGGTCCATCGTCACCGTGCTGCTGACGCTGGTGATGGTGGTGCTCGAGCTGTCGGCCGCGCGCGGCATGGTGGCTTTCCTGGGCTACTTCAACCTCATTGGGCTCTCGACGTTCGCCACCAACCTGTTGGTCACGTTGGGAATCGCGGCTGCCACCGACTATGCGATCTTCTTGATCGGCCGATATCAGGAAGCCCGGGCTATCGGAGAGACCCGCGAAGAGGCGTACTACACGATGTACAAGGGCACCGCCCACGTGGTGCTCGGGTCGGGTATGACGATCGCCGGCGCGACATTCTGCCTGCACTTCACCAACCTGCCGTATTTCCAGACGCTCGGTATTCCGCTGGCCATCGGCATGGTGGTGGTGGTCGCAGCGGCGTTGACGCTCGGTGCTGCCGTCATCGCGGTGGCCACGCGCTTCGGCAAGACCCTCGAACCCAAACGCACACAACGGATTCGCGGGTGGCGCAAGATCGGCGCGCTCGTCGTCCGCTGGCCCGGCCCGATCCTGGTGATGACCATCGGGGTCGCGCTGGTGGGCTTGCTGACCCTGCCCGGTTACCGCACCAACTACAACGACCGCAACTACCTACCCGCCGATCTGCCCGCGAACGAGGGTTACGCGGCCGCGGACCGGCACTTCTCCCAGGCGCGGATGAATCCGGAAGTGTTGATGATCGAAAGCGACCACGATCTGCGGAACTCGGCGGACTTCCTGGTGATCGACAAAATCGCCAAGACCGTCTTCCGGGTGCCGGGAATCGGCCGCGTGCAGGCCATCACCCGCCCGCAGGGCACACCGATCGAGCACACCTCGATCCCGTTCCAGATCAGCATGCAGGGCGTCACCCAGCAGATGAACCAGAAGTACCAGGAAGATCAGATGGCCGACATGCTGCATCAGGCCGACATGATGCAGACGACCATCGAGAGCATGGAAAAGATGTCGAGCATCACCGTGCAGATGTCGAACGACATGCACCAGATGGTCAAGAAGATGCATGACATGACCATCGACATCAACGAATTGCGCGATCACATGGCGGATTTCGAGGACTTCTTCCGCCCGATCCGCAGCTACCTCTACTGGGAAAAGCATTGCTACGACATCCCGGTGTGCTGGTCGCTTCGCTCGGTCTTCGACGGCCTCGACGGCATCGACACGATGACCGACGACATCCAGAGCCTGCTGCCGATCATGGATCACCTCGACACACTGATGCCCCAGATGGTGGCGCTGATGCCCTCCATGATCGAGAACATGAAGGCCATGAAAACCACGATGCTGACCATGTATTCGACCCAGAAGGGTCTGCAGGATCAGCAGAACGAGGCGCAGAAGAACTCCAACGCCATGGGCAAGGCCTTCGACGCCTCCAAGAACGACGACTCGTTCTACCTGCCCCCGGAGACGTTCAACAATGCCGAGTTCAAGAAGGGCATGAAGAACTTCATCTCCCCCGACGGTCACGCCGTGCGCTTCATCATCAGCCACGACGGCGATCCGATGTCGCAGGAAGGCATTTCGCACATCCCGTTGATCAAGAAGGCCGCCTACGAAGCGCTGAAGGGCACGCCGCTGGAGGGCTCCAAGATCTATCTCGCGGGGACCGCGTCGATCTACAAAGACCTCGGCGACGGAAACACCTATGACCTGTTGATCGCCGGGATCTCTTCGCTGTGCCTGATTTTCATCATCATGCTGATCATCACGCGAGGCGTGGTGGCCTCGGCGGTCATCGTGGGAACCGTCTTGCTTTCGCTGGGCGCGTCCTTCGGCCTCTCGGTACTGATCTGGCAGCACCTGATCGGCATCGAGCTGCACTGGATGGTGCTCGCGATGTCGGTCATCATCCTGCTGGCCGTCGGCGCCGACTACAACCTGCTGCTGGTGGCGCGGTTCAAGGAAGAGATCCACGCCGGCCTGAACACCGGCATCATCCGATCGATGGGCGGCACCGGTTCGGTGGTGACATCGGCGGGGCTGGTGTTCGCCTTCACGATGATGACGATGGCGGTCAGTGAGCTGACCGTCATCGGACAGGTCGGCACCACGATCGGATTGGGCCTGCTGTTCGACACCCTGATCGTGCGGTCGCTGATGACACCGTCCATTGCCGCGCTGCTGGGCAAGTGGTTCTGGTGGCCGCAACGAGTCCGTCAGCGCCCGGTCCCGTCGCCCTGGCCGCAGCCGGCCAAGGAACGCGAATCGGTAACCGCCGCTACGTAACCCAGTCCGGCTGGTCGCCGGTGTCGACGTTGGAGAAGTCCTTGTGTCCCAGGCCGGCGGTGGTGCCGCCGTCGACGACGAACTCCGAGCCGGTGGAGTAGCTGGACTCGTCGCTGGCCAGATAGACCACCAGGTTGGAGACTTCCACCGGTTGGGCCGCGCGGCCCAGCGCGGTTTGGAAGATGTCGTCGGGGACCCAATCGGTCATCGGTGTCTTGATCAGTCCGGGATGGATGGAATTGACCCGGACTCCGCTCGGCCCCAGTTCGAGCGCGGCCGACTTGGTGAGCCCCCGCACGGCGAATTTCGTTGCCGTATAGCCGTGGCAGGCGATGGTGCCGGCCATCCCCTCGATCGAGGAGATGTTGATGATCGATCCCCGTCCGGCTTCCTTCATCGGTTTGACCACGGCGCGGATGCCGAGAAACACACCCGTCAAATTGATGTCGAGGATGCGTTGCCACTCCGAGAGCGCGTAATCCTCCAGGGTGCCGATGTTGATGATGCCGGCGTTGTTGACCAGCACGTCGATACGGCCGAACTCGCCCAGAGCGGTGGCCACCGCGGCATCCCAGTCCTCGGGCTTGGTCACGTCGAGGTGCAGGTAGCGGGTTGCGTCGCCAACCTCGGCCGCCACCGCCTTGCCCTCATCGTCGAGGATGTCGCCGAACACCACCTTGGCTCCCTCGGCGACCAGCGACCGCACGTGCGATGCGCCCATTCCCCGGGCACCGCCGCTGATGAGGGCGACCTTGCCCGCCAACCGTTCTGCCACTGCGTTCTCCTGTCGTGTGAGTTCGTCTATGCACCATACGTACCGGAGGCTATGTATGGCCATAGCCAAAAGGACTGGGCTGGACGATCCCTTCGGGTCAGGAGTCGTACGCGCGCAGCAGCGCCCGTGTGCGTGCCCGGCCCTCCGGAGACGGATCGAATGCCGCGGCGACGTACTCGTCGACACTCGCGGCGCTTAGTTCGTCGAGCCGGCCGCGGACCGTGTCCTCGTCGCCGATGATGGCGGCATCCTCCGGCCCCGCATAGCCCTCGCGGTCGAGCATCGCGCGGTACGACGGCAGCTGGCCGTAAATGGCGAACTGTTCGGCCGCCTGCTTGCGGGCGGCGTCGACGTTATCGGTGACGCTGACAGGCAACGACGCGGCGACGCGCACCTCGCCCTCACGTCCGGCATCGGCGGCCGCCTGCCGCAACGTCGGGCCGACGTGCCCGGCCAGCGTCTTGGGTCCGGTCATCCAGGTGCAGGTGCCCGACGTGCGGCGCCCGGCGATCTTGAGCAGCTGCGGCCCCAGCGCCGCGATGTAGACGTCGGGCCGCGGCGCACCCGAGATCATCAGCGCACCGCGGGTGGTCACCGTCTCGCCGGCCGCGGCGGCGGGTTCACCGGCCAGCAGGGGCAGCAGGCCGTCAAGGTATTCGTTCAGTCTGCGCACCGGCTTGTCCCAGGGGATACCCCACATCCCCTCGGTGACCGCCTGGTGGGTCATGCCCAGGCCGAGCGTGAACCGGCCACCCGAGGCGAGGCTCACCGTGAGTGCGCGCTGCGCCATCTGCATCGGATGCTGATTCTGGATGGGCACCACACCGCTGGCCACCTCGATAGTGTCGACCTCGTGCAAGGCGATGGCCAGGATCGTGAGAAGGTCTGGCTCGTAAGGCAATTGGCTCATCCACACGCGTTTGAAGCCTTCATCGCGAAGCATCGCCAGATTGGCGATCGTCGCGTCGATCGGCGACTCGCCGCCCGACCCGCTGAGTTGCCCGAACATACTGACCTGCATGACCCACACGCTCCTCTGCGTCGCCTTCCGCGGTGGAACGTAGACGTCGTTCGCTGTCCCGCCAAGCTTCCCCATCATGCTCTCAAGCGGCGGCCGCAATCGCGAGAGTGGCGACGCCGGCCGCCCCGCCCGCCTCAGCCGACGATGTCGAAGACCGCGGCGGCCGAGGTGACCGCCTTGTCGGCGTTGCCCTCGTCGTGCAGCAGCATGCGCACGCCGACGCGCCCGTGTCCACCCGGATGGGCGGTGCCCTCGACCCGGAACGGCCCCACCTTGCCGCGCGACATGAACATCACATGCCAGCTGACGACCTGCAATTTCTTGGTCCCGGCGACCTCGGCGGCGAGATCGATCGCCGCCGTTTCGAGGACGACGTGCTGGGGTCCGATGTGCAGCGCGGCGTCCGGCGACGCGAGTTCGGTACTCAGCTCGGGCAGTATCCAGTGGCCGTCGCCTCGCCGGCTGGCGCCAAAGGCTTGCCACAGGGGCGGCAGATCGAGAGAGTCCTCGACCACCAGTTCGGTGCCCGAAACATCCATGCGGTCAAGGCCTTCCGGCGGGATGCCGATGATCGCGCCCTGCCCCTCGTTGAAGGCGATCACCCGATTTGGGTTGTCGGCGTCGACGATGGTGCAGCGCCCGTAGCCCATGGTGCGGCCCTGGTGCACGATGCCCGACCCGACGATCTCGACCCGAGTGACGTCGTAGCCGGGATCGACGATCTGTACCGACGCGATGACCGGGTTGGGCACGGCGACCATGTCGGTCTGGCAGCCCTCCGGGGAGGAAATGGCCAACGGCGCCACCATGATTCCGCCCGCCTCGTTGCGCATGTCGCGGCGGATGGTGACGGTGTCGTCGGTCTCCCCCAGGTTCATCGACGAGTGTGTGCGACCGATGTAGCGGTAGCTCAGCAGGCCCGTCCAACGCCGGTACAGTTCGTCACGGTAGGCGTCGGAGTCTCCCAGCAACTCTCGGATGTCACGAGGTTGACCGCTCAATTCCGTTCGCCTCCTTAGCTTTTGCCGCGGCGCACCTGGTTGAAAGGCACACCGCGGTCGTCGGCACGCTCGCGCGGGAAGTTCAGCACCCGCTCGCCGATCACATTGCGCGCCATCTCGATGGTACCGCCGCCGATGCTGGCGGTCTGCCGGCCCAGATAGCGCGTCCCGATATCGACCAACCCGCCGTCCTCGTCAACCACGGCCGCCGGGCCCGCCACGGCCAGCGCGGTGTCGGTCTCGACGTCGTGCACCTCGGCCATGTACAGCCGGATGATCGACCCGGCCGCGGGCGGCAGTGATCCGCCGGCCACGGCGTGGAAGACGTGTTCGCTGAGTTGGCCATGCACGGCCCGGTGCACCAGCGCCCGGCCGACCATCTCCTCGAGTCGTTGGTTGCCGGCCTGGTTGGTCTTTTCCAGCAGCGATACCAGGTCGACCGAAACATCATGGGCCTCAGCGATTCCCGGCCCGCTGGTGTACTCCGAGCCGTCCCCCATCGTGCGCCGCTCGTGGTAGAGCTGCCGTGACGCGACGTCCCATCCCTTGCCCGGTTCACCCACCACCGCGTCGTCGCCCACCTCAACGTCGTCAAAGAACTCCTCGCAGAACTCGATGGAGCCGTTGACCTGCTGGATGCGGTTGATGGTGACGCCGGGATGGTGCAACGGCACCAGGAACATCGTCAGCCCATCGTGTTTGGGCACGTCCCAGTTGGTCCTGGCCAGGCACAGGCCATAGTCGGCGGCAAACGCCCACGTGCTCCAGGTCTTGGCGCCGTTGATGATCCATCGTCCGTCCCGGCGCTCGGCGCGGGTGATGACGCCCGCCAGATCCGATCCCCCGTTGGGCTCGGACAGCAGCTGCACCAGCACCTCGTCGCCGCGCAATGCCGCGGCGACGTGCGTACGCTTCTGCTCCTCGCTGCCCATGTCGAGAATCGTTGCGCAGCAGATGGCGAACGACGGGACGTTGAGCAGGAGCGGAGTCTCATACCCCTGGGACTCGATGTCGAACGCCTTCTTGTATTCGTAGCTCAGTCCGAGCCCGCCATACTCGCGCGGGAAACAGATCCCGGCGAATCCGCCGTCCCACAGCAGCTTTTGCAGTTCGCGAGCCCGGTGCCAGGACGGCAACTCATCGCGCTCCAGCTGCGCCGCCTTGGCCGGATCGAGTCGTGGCATGGTCGCGGCCAGCCAGGCCCTGGCCCGGCTCCGAAATTCCTCGACCGACTCGGAAGTCACCGGATGGCCTCTCGTTCGAGCGTCGACCTTGTGCTGGGCGACTGTACAGCACCGCCACACGGGAGTACAGGTTGGCGCCTCAGGACCCGTTCAACGCCACCGCGGCGCGAATGAGCGCCGTCAACGCCTTCTCGTCGACCTTGTCGCCCTCGTGGAAGTCGATCGCGCGTCTGGTGTTTCCGTCCAGGCTGGAGTTGAACAGACCCGCGGGATCCGGCAGCGACGCGCCCTTGGCGAATGTCATCTTCACGACGTTCTTGTACGTCTCGCCGGTGCAGATCATCCCGTCGTGATACCAGGTGGGAACGCCCCGCCACTTCCACTCTTCGACCACGTCGGGGTCGGCCTTCTTGATCAGTTGCCTGATGCGCGCGAGCATCTCACCGCGCCAATCCCCCAATTCCTTGATCCTGGCGTCGATCAGTTCGGCGGGAGATTTGGCTGCGGCGTCGTCCTTAGGGTTCGCCATCGTGGCTCGCTTTCGGTGAGGTTGTCGCTCGCCGGACCGTACATCAACCGATGGTGTTCGCCACGCCCCACACGCCCCGTGTCCGGCTGCGAGGATGCCCGCAAGTAATCTGCGGTCGATCACTATGACCGATACACATCCCTTCGACGAAGCCCTCCAGCTCGACCCGATCGGCGCGGACGTCACGCGCGGCCGGACGCACCCGGAATGGGCCAACATGGTCGGACCGTTCGGCGGGATCACCGCCGCCGTCATGCTGCGCGCCGTCGAGGCACACCCCGATCGCATCGGGGAACCGCTTGCCCTGACCGTCAACTACGCCGCTCCCATCGCCGACGGTGACTTCGACATCACGCTGCGGGCCGCGCGCACCAACCGCACCAATCAGCACTGGATCGTCGAGCTCGGCCAGGACGACGTGGTCAAGACGACGGCGACCGCGATCTTCGCGGTCCGGCGCGAGAGTTGGGCCGACACGGAGAGCCACCCGCCGAGTGCGCCGGCACCCGAGCTGGTGCCCGCGGTCGATCCCGGCCTCGTTCGATGGACCAGCCGCTACGACACCCGATACGTCGAGGGGGCGATGCCCGGCAAAGGCGGGGATCCGAGCCCGTCGTCGACCTCCACCCTGTGGGTCCGCGACGGCGCGGGACGCCCGGTCGACTATCCCGCGCTCGCCGCGCTGTGCGACATCTTCTACCCGCGGGTGTTCCTGCGCCGCGGCGGCTTCGTCCCGTCCGGGACCATCTCGCTGACCACGTATTTCCACGCCGACCAGCCCCAACTCGACGCCCTGCACAACGACTTCGTGCTGGCCACCGCGCACGCGAACCGCTTTTCCCGCGGCTATTTCGACCAGAGCGCCAAGGTGTGGACGCGGGACGGCCAGCTGCTGGCCACCACACATCAGATCGTCTACTTCAAGGGGTGACGGGTTTACACTTCGCCAGTGAAACGTCACGTCGGGACGCTTACCGAAAGAAACGAGCCGCAATGACAGAGCGCCCAGAAGGCCTGGTCGCCGAGACCCTGCCGGCCATCGAATCCATCAAGCAGCTGAAAGCCCGCTACTGCCGCCACCTGGACGCCAAGGATTGGGCGGCATGGCGGACGATCTTCGCCGACGACTTCGTCAGTGACACGTCCGAAGCCGGCGGCAAGGTGATCGCCGGCGCCGACGACTTCGTGGCCTTCACCCGTCGGGCCCTCGGCCGCCCGACGCAGCCCACCGCCCACCAGGTGCACACACCGGAAATTGAGCTCACCTCGGCGACGACGGCGCGCGGAATATGGGCGCTGCAAGACGTGGTCCGATTCGGGCCCGGGGTAACCTTGGTCGGCTACGGCCACTACCACGAGACCTATGAGAACATCGCCGGCCAGTGGCTTATCAAGAGCTCCAAGCTAACTCGACTCCGCGAGGACATCGTGACGCCGTTCTTCTCGATCTACGTCTCGCCCCGGGTCCGCACGGCGATCGGCCGGATCGCCGGCCGCCTGATGGATCGGTGACACGCCCATGACAGTCGACACCGTGTTGGTCACCGGCGCGTTCGGACAAGTCGGTAAGCGCTGCACGCAGATCCTGCTGGAGCGGGGACGGACCGTCGTCGCGATGGATCTGCGCAACGACAACACCGTCGCCACCGAAAAAGAACTCGCCGCCGGCGGCCGGCCGGGGACGCTGATCCCCGCGTACACCGATCTCCTGGACGCCGAGGCGGTGAGCGAGCTCGTCGCGGCTCATAACCCCGGGGCCATCGTTCACCTGGCCGCCGTCGTCTCCCCGCTGTCGTACCGCAACCCCGGGCTGGCCCGGCGCGTCAATGTCGGTGGGACCGACAACCTTTTGGCGGCCTGCTCGGCGCTCCCCCGCCCGCCATTATTCCTGATGGCCTCCAGCGCCGCGGTGTACGGATCGCGCAACCCCTACCGTCAGCCCGAGCGCATCACCCCGGACACCCCGGTGAATCCCATCGATCAATACGGCCAGGACAAGGTGCTCGCCGAGGCGGCCATCCGTGCCAGCGGACTGCCGTACGCGCTGTTCCGGTTGGGCGGCGTCATCTCGCCGGACACCCACTCGACCGTCAACGGCGACTCCCTGCTGCTGATGCGATCGATGCCCGGTGACAACCGCATGCATGCGGTGGACGCACGCGACGTGGCGCTGGCATTCGCCAACGGGGTCGATCGCGAGGCGACCATTTCCGGCAAAGTCGTGCTCATAGGCGGCAACGAGTCCTACGTGCTGACGCAGCGCGGGCTCGAGGACAGCCTGATGGAGGCCATCGGCCTGGGCCCGCTGGGCCCGTCGGCGAGCCTGCCCGGCGACCCGGCCGACGACCGCGGCTGGAGTTTCACCGGCTGGTACGACACCACCGAAGCGCAGGCGCTGCTGGACTTCCAGCAGCACGACTGGAGCCAGACGCTGGCGTGGCTCGCCGAATCGCAGGGCCAACTGCGCCTTCTGCTGCGGGTACTGGCCCCGGTGCTGCGGCCTGCGCTGCGTGCTGTTCTGATCGTTCAGCGCCGGCTCGACGGACGCGGCCGCTACGCCGACCCGTGGTCGCTGATCGAAAAGAAGTACGGCACAGCGGCATTGGCGAGCGTCGACTAGCGCGACTAGCGGTCGATCCAGGCCATCTGCGCCTCGGCGTGATGCCCTCCGACGGGCGGGGTCAGTCCATCGAGTCTGGCCAGTTGGTCGGCGGTCAGTTCCACCGCGTCGGCACCGACGTTTTCTTCCAGGCGCGTGACACGCTTGGTTCCCGGAATGGGCACGATATCAGTGCCTTTCGCGAGCAGCCAGGCCAAGGCGACCTGAGCCGGCGTCGCGCCGACGTCCGCGCTGATGTCGCGCACCTCGTCCGCGCACCGCAGGTTGTGCTGAAAGTTGTCGTCGAAGAACCGCGGGTTGGTCTTGCGGTAGTCGGTATCGGGTAGCTCCCGGGTGGAGCGGATGGCGCCGGTGAGGAAGCCACGGCCCAACGGCGAGTAGGCGACAAACCCGATCCCCAACTCGCGCAGCGCCGGCAGGATCTCGTCTTCCTGATCGCGAGTCCACAGCGAGTATTCCGATTGAACGGCCGTAATGGGGTGCACCGCATGGGCGCGACGAATGGTGCCCACGCCGACTTCGGACAGACCGATGTGCCGGATCTTCCCGGCGGCGACCAGCTCGGCCAGCGCACCGACTGTCTCTTCTATCGGGGTCTGGCGGTCGAGGCGGTGCTGGTAATACAGATCGATATGGTCGGTCGCCAACCGTTGCAGCGAACCGTCCACGGCCACGCGGATGCTGGCGGGGCTGCTGTCGAGGCCGTCGCGGCCGGTGTGCGAAATCAAGCCGAATTTGGTTGCCAGGACTACTTGATCGCGTCGCCCCTGCAGGGCACGGGCCAGAAGTTCCTCGTTGGCATACGGGCCGTAGACCTCGGCGGTGTCGATCAGCGTGACACCCAGGTCGATGGCGCGATGAACCGTGCGGATGGATTCGGCGTCGTCACTGCCCGCCCCGGCGTACGCCACCGACATCCCCATCGCACCCAATCCGACGCGACCGACGGGTAACTCGCCGAGCTGAGCCAATTTCATGGGATGTCTCCTCTTCTACGGTTGCGCCAGACTCCGCTGAGTGCCGGACGGTACCGTGGCGCTGTGCACCGCGTCGAGCTTCCCCCGATCTGATGGACCGCGCAAACACCCCGCGACCGGCCCGCAATCTGGCGGTCGACTACTACCGCGTATCGGGCGTGGTGCTGATCGTGCTGGGACACTGGCTGGCCGGATCGGTGACCTACCACGACGGGCAATTCGGCCGGCAGAACCCGCTCGTCGACCTGCCCTGGACCCAGTGGCTGACGTGGCCCTTCCAGGCGGTGCCGGCGTTCTTCCTGGTTGCCGGCTACGCCGCCGCGGTGTCCTGGACCCATCGGCACGACACCGACGGCGTTTCGCGCCGAACCTGGGTGCAGCACCGGTTGGCGCGAGTCCTCGGGCCGACGGCGGTCTACATCGTGCTGGTGTCGCTGGTGGTGGTGGTCCTGGGCGCCTGCGGAGTGGCCGGCTCGGTGCTCGAGTACGCCGGCTGGGCGGTGGCGATGCACCTGTGGTTCCTGGCCGTGTATCTGGTGGTGGTATCGCTGACGCCGATTGCGATTGCCGCACAACGCCGTTGGGGGCTACTGGTGCCCGTGGTCCTCGCGCTGGCCGTCGCGGCGGTGGATGTCGCCCGGCTCGCGGGGCACGTGCACTACCTCAACTGGGTGAATTACCTGCTGGGGTGGGGCACGCTGTATCAGCTCGGGATTGCTTGGCACGGCGGATCACTGGCCGGCCGCAGGCCCTGGGTACTGGCCGGCGCCTCCGCGGTGGCGCTGGCGCTACTGGTTTGGCTGAAGATTTATCCGGTCAGCATGATCGGCGTTCCCGGACAGACCATCGACAACACGACGCCACCGACCGTGGCCCTGTTGGCGTTCGGGTGCGCCCAAACCGGAATCGCGATGGCGGTCACTCCCGCGCTCAACCGTGCACTACGCGCCATCCGCGTCGAGCGCGTGTTGTCGGTCGCCAACAACAACATCATGGCCCTCTACCTGTGGCACATGATTCCCGTCGTGATCGTGGCGATCGTCGGCTATCCGGCCGGCCTGTTGCCGCAGCCGCCCGAAGGCAGCGCGGACTGGTGGCTGGCCCGGCTGGAATGGGTGGTCATCCTGAGCGTCGTGACCGCGATCGAGATGGTGCTGCTGTTCTGGGCGCGAAGACTTTTCGCCGCTCCCCTGCCCCTGGTCGGCGTCCCGCTCACCGAGCCCTGGGTGGAGCCGGTCATGCTGGCCGGTGCCGCGATGGCGGCCTACGCGCTGTCCATGATTGCCGCCGAGGGCTTCGCCCCCGACGGGCACTTTCCGTGGTTGACCGCGGTGATCTTCGCGGCCGGAGCGCTACTGGCGGCGTTTCGCCCCGCGGCCCGCTCCGCGCCTCGCGCGCAGGTGGCGCAGCGCGGCCGAAAGGCCTAACCCTGGCGTTAACAGCCCCTGGGCTCGTCCGTACCGCTAGGAAGCATTGCGTCGGTGATGTTGTTACGACGCATATGACCGCGACCGGGTTCCACGACGGAGAACTCGCAATGCAGCGCCGAGCGGGTGTCGAAGCCGAGGCCGGGCGGCTCGAGAGCATGCTTGACTCGTCGGGTCTGTCCCAAGGCGCCGCACGCTTTCTCGCGTCACAGCGGTTCGCGGCGCTGACCGGCCGCGACCGCAACGGCGTCCTCTGGGTCTCGCCGTTGGCCGCACCACCGGGTTTTCTACACGGTCAAGAAGGTGTCTTGCACGTGTCGACCTCTCCTCGTGAGGGGGATCCCCTGCATGAAATCCAGATCGGTCAGCAGGTCGGACTGATCGCCATCGACTTCGTCACCCGACGCAGGCTACGGATAAACGGCGAACTCGTCGGTGCTGACCACGCCGGCATGACCGTCCGCGTCGACCAGTCGTACGGCAATTGCCCCAAGTACATTCACCGCCGCGCGATTGATGTCGCTAGTCTTGCTGCGGCTCCCTGGAAAAGCCCTGAACGCGCAACGCTTCTCGGCCCATCCGATCAAGCAATGATTGCAGCGTCCGACACGTTCTTCCTGGGCACAAGCCATCCCACGCGTGGTAGCGATGCATCACACCGCGGAGGCGCACCCGGGTTTGTCCGCGTCGGCTCACCGGACCGGCTGTGGTGGCCGGATTTCCCGGGGAACAATATGTTCAACAGCTACGGCAACCTGGCTGTCGATGACAGAGCCGCCTTGCTGTTCCTTGATTTCGATACCGGCGCCACTTTGCACGTCGCCGGGACCGCACACGTGCGGTGGACCACTCCCGGCGCGACCGGTGATGATGGCGCCGTTGGACGGAATGTCGCATTCTCGGTCGACGCCGCCGCGACGGTGGCCGGTCTGGCCATGCACAAGTAGCCATGCCCATCGGCCTGCCTCGAGCCACGCCTTGATCGGGCGTCGTGCGCAACTGCCACTTCTCGTCAAGATGCTGTCGGGCAACGGACGTCGGCACGCCGCGCGTGCCTCAGCGGCGCCGAGCCCGAACGGCCGCAGAACGCTTCCGATGACCGCGTCGCCGGCATGCGCGTCGTCGCGGCGTTGTGCGCGTGGACAACCGGGGTGCTGCGCGAACGGCGGTAACGGCTCTATGAGGGTGGTCGAGCGACGATGATCGGCACCCGGACCGAGTGCAGGACCGCGTTGCTGACCGAACCCAACAGCATCCTGCTCAGGCTGCCCCGACCGTGGCTGCCAACGACCACAAGCTGCGCAGTTTCTGACTTGTCAATCAGGTGCCGCGCCGCCCGATCCTGAGCGATGAGTCGATGAACGGTGACGTCGGGATAGCGTTCCTGCCAGCCCGCCAGGCTCTCGGCGAGGCTGCGTTCCGCTTCGCCTTCGACCGCCGGCCAATCGATTTCGAAGACTTCGACCACCGCGGCGTCGCTCCATGCGTGAATGGCCACCAGATCCACACCGCGACGAGACGCCTCGTCGAACGCGATCTCCGTCGCAAGTTCGGAAGCCGGCGAGCCGTCGGTGCCCAGCAGGACGGGGGCATTTCGCAAATCCGGCAGTTCCTCGTCCCTCACGACCGCGACCGGACAATTCGCGTGCCGCACCACGGTCGAGCTCACCGACCCCAGCAGACCACGTGCCAGTAAGCCGCGGCCGGCGCTTCCCATGACGATCATCTCCGCCTTGTCGGACATCTTCAGCAGCGCCGGCGCCGGGGCCGCATAGACCAGTTTCCTGCCGATGGGCACCGTGCGGTCGGGCTGCATCGCGTCTTCGGCGACTTTCGTCGCGTGCATGATCGCCTTTTTGCCTTCGTCTTCCAGGCTCGTGACGAGGGACTCGGGGTACGGAACCGGCGGGAATGTCGCGGTCGGAGTCGACACCGCGTGCACGACGGTCAGCGGGATGTGCCTCATCGCCGCCTCCCGGGCCGCCCAGCCGGCGGCGACAGTTGACGCCGGCGAACCGTCGACCGCGAGGACGATACCGAGTTCTTTGACAGGTGCGGACATACGTTCTCCCTCCATCGTTACCGACGCTATCCCAGGAGGGCGTGTCAATCGTGAGGCTTTAGTCCTCAACCGTCGGGCCGGAGGTCTCCCGTCGCCGGCTAGATCTTGCGCCGTTGCAGTTGCGCGATGATCCAGAACGGCAACGCCACGAACACTGTGCCGCCGATGAGGTTGCCCAGCGTGGTGATGCCGATGTTGGTGAGCAAACCGTGTTGGCCGAAACCCCAACCGACCGCGCCTCGTGGTGCGACCGGGTGAAAGAGGTTGAGCAGCAGGGGAAGACCGAGAAATCCGACATTGGCGATCACGTGCTGGGTGCCGCCGATGACGAACGCGAATGGCCCGTAGAACGCGAACACCATCCGGGCGACGTCACTGCGGGCCTTGAAGAACATGCACATCGAGGTCTGCAGGAACCACGTGCACACCACGGCGAGCAGCAGTGCCGTCCAGAAGGGCTGGCCGGCCTTCAGCGTGCCGACGGTCGCCGCCCGCTCGGCGAACGCGCCCAGGTAGGGGCCGCCCGCCGCGGCGCACACGGTGACGAACACCAGCGCGCCGAGGATGTTGCCGATGAGTCCGACGGTCACCAACACGATGTAGCCGCGCACGCTCAGCGTGCGCTTGAGCACGGCGAGAAAGCCTGCGGCCATGTCCGCGGTGATCAGTGACATGCCCGACACCAGGATCAAGACGAAGGACATCCCGAAGGCCAGGCCCATCAAAAGGCTTGCCACACCGGGGGTCTTGACGCCGGTGCTCACCACCAGCGACAGCAGGGCCCCGAACGCCACCATCACACCGCCCACCAAGGAGCGCATCAGGAATGCCCAGGGGTGTGCGGCTTTTTCCACGGCCATGGCCGCCACCCGATCCACCATGGCGCCCACCGACAGCGGCTCGAAAGGATCCTCGGGCGGGGCGCTTGCCCTGACGCCAGAAGGTAACGCGGTCACGTTATCCGCAACCACGGCATCGCTCGGAAGCTGCGGCGCTTCAGCGTTGATCGTCATCCGTGTTCGCCTTTCCTCAAGGTGTTGATCGCGTTGATGACACCGGCAATGTGGTCCTCGCTGAGCTGCTCGCCGTCGAAGACGTGGCTGAGCAGGATCTTGAGGTCGAGCATCTGTTGCAGATAGATCAGGCAGGGCGGGCATTCGTCGAGGTGTTTGGCCACGATCGGTCCCCACTGTTGCGGGTCGGAGTCGACGAGATCGTCGACCAGGCGGACGAAGTTGACGCAATCGATGGCGGGAACGGCGTTGTCATGAACGGTCATCGTTGATACCGCTTTTCCAATTCGGCTCGGAGATTTCCCCGGGCGCGGTAGAGCAGCGCCCGCTGCGCCTCGGCGGACAGTTCGAGAAGCGCGGCGGCCTCGTCGGCCGAGGTTCCGACGATGTCACGCAAGATGACCAGTTGCCGTTGCCGTTCGGGTAACGCATCCAGCGCCGCACGCACGTATCCGAGGAGTTCGCTTTCAACGGTGTGATCTTCGGGGAGAAAACGCCGCGACGGCGGCAGGCGCCAATGTCCGGCATCGGGGTGACCGGCGGGATGCATGCGGCCCGACAGCGGGTCGTCGCATTCACCCTCCGCGGCGGCCAGCACCTCGTGGTGGCGGATCCGCGATTCCCGTCGCCGGTGCCGGGATGCGGTGTGTTTGACGATGCCGAACAGCCAAGTGCTCACCGACGAACGACCCTGAAACGAATCCGACGACTGCAGCACCTGTACCCATGCCTCCTGCACGGCTTCCTCGGCGACCGTCGCTGAATCCACCATGGTGCGAGCGAAATTCACCATCGGCCGGTGAAAGTCGCGCACCAGACTGGCCAGCGGGACCCCGCCGACCAGGCGTTCGGATTCGGTGCCCTCCGGCGGCACCGCCACCGGAGTCACCATCGACCCGCGCTCAGGCGCATCTGGCCAGTTCCCAGCGCAGTTGCCCTTCGGACGGCGACTGGACGGGGATGAACGCGGCCTCCCGATAGCGCCGGCTGGCCGGCGTCCTGCTCGCGTACCCCTTTCCGCCGGCGGTCCGGATCTCCAGGTCAGCGCTGGCGCTGGACAATTCGGCCGCCGCGAGCCGCAGGGACAGCAGCTCCTTCTTGGCCGGCGGCTCGGCTCCTCCCACGGCCACAGCAAGATTCGCCAGCGTGGCTTCGGCGCCGATCAGCTTCTGCGCGACGTGGTCGACATCGTCAGCGAATACCGCGTTGACGCCATCGAGGCCCAGCCGAGCCTGATCCAGGGTCGTCCGGGTCAGCCCCAGGCACATGGCCGACTGCAGGACAAGGAAAGTCGGGCGCACCGCCTGCAGGAAGCCCTCGAAGTCCCGTGACAAGACTTGTTCGGCAGGGACGTAAGCGTTGTCCAGGTTGAGGTAGGACGAGGCGGTGCTGCCCATGGCCAGCAGGTCGAAATGCTCACCCAGGCCTACCCCGGGCATGCCCAGGGGCAGCGCGACGATCAGTTTCTCGCCGGCATCGGTGCGCACCGCGGTCACCATCGTCGAGTCGGCATACAGGTTGCTGGCCCATCTGATCGGACCGGACACCCGGTAGCCGCCGGCCACGGATGTGGCGGTCAACTCCAAGCTGCCGCAGCCGGCCGCCTCCTTGAACGCCGCGGCCATGCCGGTAACGCCCAGCACCGTTCCGGCAAGCAGCGGCTCGACCGCGGCGCTGCTGAAACCGGTTGCGGCCGTGAGCAGATACTCGATCGCCATGCGATGCGCCCACAGCGAGAACCCGGTGCTCATGCATGCCCCGGAAATCAATCGGATCACCTCGGCCATCGCCGGCAGTCGGCCGTCGACATTGCCCGGTGCGCCGATCCCGAGCAGTCCGGCCTCCCCCAGCGCGGTGAAGCTGCGACGGGAATGATCTTCGCCGCGGTCCAACGCCGCGGCGTGAGCCCGAATGTCCTCCAACAGTTCGACATCCAACTGGCCGGCCGCAGTATCCGTGGTTGCCGTCATTTCGCTGCCTCCTGAGCCTGCTGGGCAGAGTGCTGCCACGCGTAATCGAGGAACTTGCCGTCGAACGTGACGACTACTCTGTCGCCCTGCGGGTGCGGACAGCGCTGAACGCTCATCTGAAAGTTGATCGCGCTCATGATGCCGTCCCCGAATTCCTCATAGATGAGTTCTTTGATCGCTGGACCGTAGACTGCCAGCGCCTCGTAGAACCGATAGATCGTCGGATCTTTCGCTATGCTCGCATCGGACCCGCGATACGGCATCATTTGCAGAGCGAATACAGCCTCCTCGTCGAGGCCGAGAAGCGATGCCACCGCCGCGGCATCGCGAGGCGAAAGCGGATGCTGGCCAAGTAGCGCCGCCACGGTCCACACCAGGTCTTTGCCAATCGATTCGGCGATTTCTGCCCAACTCAGTCCTTGCTTGACCCGAGCCAACGTGATGGCCTCCGCGAGGTCGGCCTTGGTCAAGGTACTTGCCACTGCACGGGTCTGAGTCACGATGCTTGGCCGGTGCTCAGAGTCGAGTCGACAGTTACCGGGTTGCGAAACGTGTTCACCACCGGCGACCAGGCGATGGCGCTGTCGTGTATCTCCTTCAACGTCGCTTCGTCGGCGTCGCCGGCCAGCCTCACCGTGCAGCGGACCGCGCTGAATCCCAGGTGCTTGCCCTGCGGGGTATCCCCCACACCCCACACCGCGGAGATGTCGATGTCACCTTCCATCTCGACCTCGATCTTGGTCAGCGTCACGCCACGATGCGTCGCGTTAGCCAACAGGCCCACCGACACGCACGAGCCCAACGCGGCGAGCGCGGTCTCCGACGGATTGGGTGCCGAGTCATCACCCAGCAGGGCGGGTGGCTCGCCCACCAGCATCGGCGCCAGGTCCCGGACGTAGGTCATATTGCGGAACCCGGTCTCACACACCGTCTTGGCTTTGAGTGTCTTCCTACCTGTCTCGGGGTTGGCCTTGGCGTTACACGACAGCCGGTCAAGGCCTTCGGCGTCGATGACGAGCGCATCGGTCATGTGACTCTCTCCGTTTCTCGCTGATTCTGCGGCTTCACGGAGTTGGTGCGCGCCGGGCGCCGATGCGTGACGGCGGGGCGCTCGAATTTACCGGCCCGACACGAAACATCACACGTCTGAAACGCCGCGCCGCCGACCGGCCACCGACGATCGGCGAGATTTGCTCAGCTGAACAGACTTTGCGCGATGTAGTGGCCTTCAGCCGGCGGCGGCGGCACCGCGAAGATTGCTGATCCGATGTGGCGGATGTATTCGTTGAGCAGGTCGTGCGCGCCCAGCCGGTTCTGTAGGCGAATAAAATCTTGGGGATCTTTTTGGTACGAGATGAACAGCAGACCGGCGTTGAGTTGGCCGTTGGCGTCGAGACCGTCGGTGTAGTTGTAGGACCGTCGGCGAATCATGATGCCGTCGTTGTTTTCCCGCGCGGCAAGACCGACGTGAGACATCGGATCGATGAGCGGATTGCCGTCGGCACCTTTGGCGGCGAAATCCGGTGTATCGAACTCGTGCTTGCCGCTCAGCGGCGCCCCTTCTTCCTTGGTGCGCCCGAAGATCCTCTGCTGATTGCCGATCCGGTCGACATCCCATGTCTCCATCAACATCCGGATCTTGCGCACGACCTGGTACGTCCCGCCGTTCATCCAGGGCTGGTCGCTGTTGTCGACCCAGACGAATTTGGCGTACTCCTCGTCGGTGGCGACGTTGCGGGTACCGTCCTTGAATCCCAAAAGGTTTCGTGGCGTGTGCTGGCCGGGGCCGGCGGAGGCGCGACCGAAACCCAACACCGCCCAGTACGGCGAGACGATGTTGCGGCCGAGCCGGGCCAGGTTGCGCACCGCGTGGTAGCAGACCTGGGGGTCGTCGGCGCACGCCTGCACGGACAGGTCGCCGCCGTGCAGGCGGGGATCCAGGTTGTCGCCATTGAGCGGCGGTAGGTCAGTGAACACGGCGGGTCGCCGGGCGGCCAGTCCGAACCGGTCGCCGAACAGCGACGGGCCCAACCCGATGGTGACGGTGAGACTGGCGGGACTCAGCCCGTAGGCCTCGCCGGTGTCGACGGGCGGCTGCACCTCGACCTGGGGCTGCACGGTTCCGACCGGCTTGCCCTGCTGCAGGATCGCGGCGGCCGCAGACCAGCGCGCCAACAGGGTCTGCAGCTCGGTGCGGCCCGCGCCGCCGGCCACCGAGAACGACATGAACATGGCGTAGCGCTGTGGCGGCGTTTCGATTCCGCCTTGGTGAGACTGGCCGTAGAAGGGGTAGCTGCGGCGGAGATCGACGGTGTCATCGTCGTCGCCGCGTTGTGTCGCCGCCATCGCGTGACCGGCGAAACCGCCACCGACGGCACCGATGGCGGCGCCGCCGAGCCCGGCCAGCATGGCGCCGCCGAGGGCGCGGCGGCGCGACACCGTGGCGGCGTCGGCTGGTGTGCCGGCGTTGTTCGGGCCGTTGTCGGAGGGTTCGGTGAGGTCGTCGGTCATGATCAGCCGGCCGTGACGACTTTTTGGGCGACGGTGGACAGGCTCTGGTGCAGCGGCTGGATCACCGCGGTCAACTTCGTTGCGTCGCTGGCCTTCAGCGCCGGGGTGTAGGTCTTGTAACCGCCGAGTGCGGCCGGGTCGCGATACCCGTCCAGCGTGGCGAGCACGGTCTGGAACTGCTGATCTATCTGGTGAACCAGATTGGCGTCGATCTTCTCCAGGCCCGGCCGCAGCGACGCGTACGCCTGCTGGGCGCCTTCGACGTTGCCCGAAAAGTCCACCAGGTCAATGTGACTGAAGGCCTCTTCCTCTCCGGTGATCTTGGTGTTCTGGATCTCTTCGATCAGGTCGCTGGCACCGTTGGCCAAGTCCTCGGGTTTGTACTGCAGGCTCGCGACGATGCCGTTCAATTTGCCGACGTTGCTCACCAATTCGGTGCTGAGCGCCTTCGTCCCGGGCGTGATCGCGTTGCCCTGCCACAGATCGCGCTCGATGGCGTGGAAGCCCTTCCAGCCGACCTTGGCGTCGACCGGTGTCGACTCACGCATGTCGATCAGATAGTCAAGGCTGCCGGCATTGTCGCCGACCGCGAAGCCGGGCAGCACGAAGCCCTCCACGGTGGATTCCGAACGCTCCCAGAACAATCGGGCTTTGGCGTAGGCCGCCTTCGCCGCGTCGACGTTGCCCGATTGCACAGCCGCATCGAGTGCCTTCACGCCGTCGTTGAGCTGACCGATCTGGTTCACGATGTAGGCGGCGTAGTCCTTGGTGCCCTGGCTGAGGATGCTGGCCACGGTGCCCGTCGGCGTCGCCGCCGCTTTACCCGTCACCGCAAGGGTCTGGTATTCGGTGCTCGCCCCCGGGCAGTAGAGCTGGTAGGCGCCGCCGTCCAGCGACACCGTGAACGACACCGGGTCCAAGCCGGGCGCGAGGTTCTCCTTCTCGCCCACAATCCGCTGGTCCCTGAGTAATTCGACCTCGCTGATGCCCGGCGCATTCGTGTTGGCGACCGTGAAGGTCACCGGCCCCGCCGGCACGCTGGTGGTGTCCAGTGCGCAGCCGTCCTTGCCGTCGGTGTTGGCCAGGGTCACCTTCACCGCGTTGGCGCTCCCCGGCTTCGGCTGCTGGGCATGGTTCGAGTTGCCGCCCGAGTGGGCGCACGCGGCCACCGGCAACACCGCCGTCGCAACAAGAACCGTTGCGGTCAACCAGAAGTCACGAGACCGGCACGTTGCCGAGGCGATGCGACTCAGCATCAATCGATTTCCTCTCATCCTCTTGCTTGCGGTCCACGCGCACCGAGGCTATCGCTGACAGCACGCACGCCAACGCAAAACCCGCCAATACCAGTGGAAGCCAGACATTCCAGAGCTGCCGCTCCCCGCGATCACGGTCGTTCGCGACGATCTCAGCCACCGTCGCGTGGTCTTCGGCAGCGGACGTGGACCAGTCCGTCGCCAGCCCGCCGAGACTGACGGTCTTGGCCCCCGTCAACCCACCGCCGGTCAAAATCGCCGTGCGGTTGCTCGTCGTGTGCGCACTGATCACGGAATCACCCCGCGCGAAGACGGTGTACGCGGTGGTCGTTGACCATTGACCCTGAAACGGCCCCGGAGTGCGGCCGGCCGCGAGACCGACCGGCAGCCGGCCCCCCGCCATGCTCAGCAACTGATCCAGCGTGACCTCCGGCGCACCATCGGCCCCGGCGGCCTCGGAAGCCTGCCACACCTGTACAGGCACGCCGTCCACCGTTTGGTCATCTGCGGGGATAAGCACGATGTTGCGGACGGACGAGGTGCCCTGGGGGGCGACGGTCAGCTCGCGTCCGTGTGGCCCGGTCACCATCGACACCGCGGCGGTGTGGCCGTCGCGGTCGGTGACGGTGCGCACCCGCTGCGTCTGTGACGAGCCGGCGGCGGGCGTCATGAGGGCCAGCCCCGCCCCGACGATGACCAGCACCGCCGATGTCGCCGCCAGCAGCCTGCTGCGGGCTCGCGGCGTGGCGGCGAGCCGGGCGGGCCAGAGAAAAACGACCAGTACCGGCACGGCATACAGCAGCCAGCCCAGCACCTCGATGAGGCGAGGGTCGGCGGGGATGCCGAAGACCCCGGTCGTCGCCGCGCCCAGCACCGAGTTGCCGGGTATCCAGCCGGACAGGTCGAGCACCTGTTGCTGGCCGATGGTCACCCACCCGGCCTCATGCGCGGTGCGTAGCGCACCCAGCACCAGCCCGGCGGCGATCAGCACCAGAAAGACCCCGGTGACCCGGAAGAACCGGCCGAGGTTGATCCGCAGGCCGCCGTAGTACAGGCCCACCCCGAGCCCGACCGACGTGATGATGCCCACGGCGCCGCCCAGCACGGCGAACCACCGGTTGCCGTGCGACGTCTCGGCGGCCGCCAGCAAGAACACCGATGTCTCGAAGCCCTCCTTCAGGACGGCCAGGAACGCCATCACGACCAGCGCGAACGCGCCACCACGGTTGACGGCCCGGCGGGCTTCGCGCTCGAGTTCCCCCTTGAGCTGCCCGGCGTTGCCGTTCATCCAGATGATCATCGACGTCACGAACACCACCGCGATGGCGTTGATGACGGTCTCCATCATCTCTTGCTGGGCCTGCGGCAGGCTGGCGGCGAACAGGTCGAGGCCGACGCCCACGCCGACGCTGAGCAGCACGGCCAGCGCGACACCGGCGAACATCGGGCGGATGGACTGGCCGTTTCGCTTGAGGAAGGCAGCGACAATGCTCACGATGAGCGACGCCTCCAGGCCTTCACGAAGCCCGATGAGGAACGTGCCGATAAATACGCCGAATACGCCCTGCATATGCCCTGTTTCTGTCCCGCCGATCGGGACTTCGGCTAGCGTAGCCTAACCAAACGACGGGCATTAGCCCTGGTCCGGTGACTGCCGTGTCAGGAGATCGGCGCCGTCACGAAGTCGATCAGTTCTTCGACCCGACTGATCAGTGCCGGCTCCAGATCGTTCCAGTCGCGCACCCGCGAACGGATATGCCGCCAGGCCCTGGCGATGTCCGCCTGGTCGTTGTGGGGCAAACCCAGCGCCTGACATACGCCGTGCTTCCACTCCACCTGCCGTGGCACCTTCGGCCAGGCGCCCAGGCCCAACCGCTGCGGTTTCACGGCCTGCCAGATGTCGACGTAGGGATGACCGACGACCAGCGTGTCGGTGCCGCCGGGCCCCCGCCGCACCGCATCGGCGATCCGGGCCTCCTTGGAACCCGCGACAAGGTGATCGACGAGCACACCGAGCCGGCGCCCCGGCCCCGGGGCGAATTCGGCGACGATGTCCACCAGGTCGTCGACGCCACCGAGTTGTTCGACGACGACGCCTTCGATTCGCAGGTCTTCACCCCACACCTGCGCGATGAGCTCGGCGTCGTGGCGACCCTCGACGTAGATGCGGCTGGCCAGGGCGACGCGGGCGCGAACACCCGACACGGCGACCGAACCGGACGCGGTCCTGCTCACGGCGGTCGGCGCCGGCCGGCGTGGCGCGGTGAGGATGACGGGTTGTCCCTCGAGCAAATACCCAGGGCCCAAAGGGAAGCCACGCACGTGACCGCGCCGGTCTTCCAGGTCCACTCGACCGTATTCCACGCGCACAATCGCGCCGACATAACCCGTCTCCACGTCCTCGACCACCAGGCCCAGTTCGGCCGGGCGCTCTGTCGAGCGCGGCTTGCGTCGCCCCGCGGCGAGGACATCGGTTCCGTAGCGATCCACCACGCGGCAATACTAGAAAGCCGTGCGGCCAAACACCGTTACGGCGCGCCACGTTCGCCCCATCGTCGCCCAAGTCACTGTCGGGCGCCGGCGTCTGCAGCCGTAAAAAATGCGTTTAACTGTGTGGCGTTACTCAGCTGATGGGCTCGCCGATGGTACGTTGCTAGCTCAGCAAGCACTGCCGTTTACGGGCAACTTGTGGCGGTTAGCGAGGTGGACATATGGACCTGTCGCATTGGGTGACGAGCATTGTGGCTTTTGTGCGGGCCGGCTACCCCGCCGGCGTGCCGGCCACCGGGTACGTGCCGCTGGTGGCGTTGACGCACCGACGGCTCTGCGACGACGACATCACTGCCATCGCAAGGGATCTCATCGCACGTCGGCTCTGGCCGATCGGTTCCGTTGATATCGGCGTCGAGATCACCCGGATCACCAATCAACTGCCCTCCCCCGACGACGTCGCGCGCATCCAGCGACGCGTTCATGCGCTTCGCTGCTCCCGCGGATAGGCAGCGCCGAACCGTTCACCGCCGTCACGGTGATTTGCGCACCGGGGCGCCGCAGGCCGCCAGGTAATTCGTGTAGCTCCAGGTCTGCAGAAACTCTTGGCCCGCTTGCAATCCTCGCGCATAGAGGGCCTCGCGTTGCTGCGTGGTGATGTCGAAGTCGATCGGACTCACCTCGTCGGCCGACACAAAGATGGTGCGCCGCACGGTGCACGGC
>NZ_LZSX01000030.1 GCF_001665835.1 Mycobacterium colombiense
CGCCCGCGCCCCCCGTCCCCGGCGTCCCGGCTTTCAGCTATCCCTATGTGGTCGGCCCTCCCGGCCTCGGGGCGGGCACGGACATGACCCTTGGTTCCCGCGCCGGCCAGCACCAGCCCGCGCCCGACACCGTCGCGGCGCCGGCCGCCGCGGCCCGGCGGCAACAGGTCCGGCGCCACCGCCGTCCCCGGCCGGGTCTGATCGATCCCGGGCGCCGCTACGAATACCTCGACCACGGTCCGGACGCGGAATCCGCCGATGCGACGGCCTCGGATCGGGGCGCGGGGCAAATGGGGTTCGCCGGCACCGCTCCCGGGTCGGGCGCCGCTCCCGTGGGCCTGACCACAGTTGCCGGCGCTTCTTTGGACGACAGCCCGAGCCGGCCGCTGTTGCCGAGCAGTTGGAGCCCCGAAACCGAAGAAGGAACAACCGCGCAGGTAGACGGCCCGTAACGGGCCCCGCGCGCGGTGGCGGCGGTTTGGGCGGCTTCGGATCCGGCTACCAAGCTTCTAGCTCAACGTTAGAGTGGGGGCACAGCAATGGAGGGAGTCCGTAAATGATGAAGCGCTCGCTGGCCAAACTGGCCGTCACGCTCGGCGGTCTGGCATTGGCATCGACCGCTGGGGCCGGGGTCGCATCTGCTGATCCCGATTTCGGTCCGATGATCAACACCACCTGTAACTACGACCAGGCGATGCGGGCGGTGCACGCGGAGAACCCGACGGCCGCTCAGTACCTGGACCAGTCGCCGCCGAACCAGCAGTTCTTGCAGCAGTACCTGGCGTCGTCGCCCGATCAGCGGGTGAACCTGCTCAAGGCGATCCAGCACAACCAGGGGGCCCAACAGGCCCTGCCGATCTTCCAGCAAATGATGACGGACTGCACTCGATACTGAGTGCCTCCACCGCCCTGGCCCGGGTGCCCTAGGCGATACGGTCGCTGATCTGCGCGAGCCGATCGGCCGTCCACGCCGCCATGGGGAACCCGGGCTGCGCGTCACACGCCCAGACCACGGCGTCGTGCGCCGACCTGTCGACGTCGCCGAGGTGCATCGACGATGACTTCCCGTCTCGGGTCGGCCGATGGTAAGCGCTCAGTGCGTATGCAGGTCCGGCCGATAGCGCGCCAGCAGCGACCGGACCGTGTCCATGGCGTCCACCGCGCGACCCTTGTCAACGGCCTGGATGGCCATCACCGGAATGTACTCGTCATCCGGCAGGTCGATGCGTGCCCAGCGGTGACCCACCGGAAACGACACCCCGGCAACATCCGGCCACTCGATCAGCTTGTCGCCCAACAGATTTCTCACCGAAACGCCGGCCGGTCCCACTCGCAGCCGCGGCCGCGCGAACAACAGTACTACGCCGGCGATGACCAGACCCAGCACCGCGATCGCCACCTGATCGGAGGTCTGAAACACCACCCCGGTGGACCCAACCTTGAGCAGCAGGCCCACCGCGATATGCGCCGCGGCGATGAGAAACGCGGCCCCATAGGCGAATAACGGTGTGCGATGGGGACGCAACACCGCATCCCAGGACTCGCGGTCCGGCGGCGACGTCACGACTGAGCGCGCAACCCACGCAGGGTTAGCGCGGTGGTGAGGGCGGCCAGAGTGGCTTGGGCCCCTTTGTCTTCGGCCGATTCCGGAAGGCCGGCCCGGTCCAACGCCTGCTCCTCGGTGTCGGTGGTCAGCACGCCGTTGGCCACCGGTGTGGAAGTGTCCAACGACACCCGGGTCAGGCCCTGCGTCACCGCATCACACACGTATTCGAAATGCGGTGTTTGCCCGCGGATTACGACGCCCAGCGCGACGACGGCATCGTGGTTGCCGGCGAGTTCCTGCGCCACCACCGGGATTTCGATCGCGCCGATCACCCGGATCACCGTCGGGTCGTCGATACCCGATTCCGAGGCCACCTTGCTGGCACCTGCCAGCAGTGCGTCGCAGATTTCGCTGTGCCAGGTACTCGCAACCAGGGCCAGGCGAAGGCCCGATGCATCGAGCGGCGGAACCTCCGGCACACCGTCGGCAGGGCTCACAAAGCACCGCCGAATTCACCTGGCAGATGGACGGATTCGTGAAAGTCGTCCAACCCCGCTAGGTCGTGGCCCATCTTATCCCGCTTGGTCATCAGGTAACGGATGTTTTCCGCGTTGGCGCGCACCGGCAGCGGCACCCGCTCGATGATGTGCAGGCCGTACCCGTCCAGTCCGACCCGCTTGGCCGGGTTGTTGGTCAGCAACCGCATCGAACGCACCCCGAGGTCCACCAGGATCTGCGCGCCGATACCGTAATCCCTTGCGTCGGCAGGCAATCCGAGCTTGAGGTTGGCGTCGACGGTGTCTTCACCGGCGTCCTGCAGCTGATAGGCCTGCAGCTTGTGCATCAGCCCGATGCCGCGGCCCTCGTGGCCGCGCATGTACAGCACGATGCCGCGTCCTTCGCGGGCGACCATCGCCATCGCGGCGTCCAGCTGCGGCCCGCAATCGCAACGGCGCGAACCGAACACGTCACCGGTCAGGCACTCCGAGTGCACGCGCACCAGTACGTCGTCACCATCGGAATTCGGCCCGGCGATGTCGCCGCGCACCAGCGCGACGTGTTCGACCTCTTCGTAGATGCTGGCGTAGCCGATGGCACGAAACTCGCCGTGCCGCGTCGGTATCCGGGCCTCGGCGATCCGGGCGATGTGCTTCTCGTGCTTGCGGCGCCACTCGATCAGGTCGGCGATGGTGATCATCGCGAGGTCGTGTTCATCGGCGAACACCCGCAGTTCGTCGGTCTGCGCCATCGAGCCCTCGTCCTTTTGGCTGACGATCTCGCAGATGGCGCCCGCGGGCTGCAGCCCGGCGAGCCGGGCCAGGTCGACGGCGGCCTCGGTGTGACCGGGACGGCGCAACACGCCACCGTCCTTGGCGCGCAACGGAACCACGTGACCCGGCCGGGTGAAGTCGTCGGCGACGCTGGCGGGATCGGCCAGCAGCCGCATCGTGGTGGCCCGGTCCGAGGCCGAAATCCCGGTGCCCACACCCCGCCTTGCGTCGACGGTGACCGTGTAGGCGGTGCCGTGCTTGTCCTGGTTCACCGCGTACATCGGCAGCAGGCCCAACCGGTCGCAGATCTCGCCGTCCAGCGGCACGCACAGGTATCCCGAGGTGTAGCGCACCATGAACGCCACCATCTCCGGCGTCGCCTTCTCGGCGGCGAAGATCAGATCCCCCTCGTTCTCGCGGTCCTCGTCGTCAATGACGATGACGGCCTTGCCGGCCGCAATGTCGGCAACCGCCCTTTCGACGGAGTCCAACCTCGTCATCTTTGCTACCTCGCCGTCCCCGCTGTCCGGCGGGAACACTGTCGAAACGGCTCACACGAGAAGCCCACGTGTTGCATTCAGTATGAACCACGGGGGCGTCGCCGTTATTGCCATGGCTTGATCAGTGGGACGGTCCCGAATTGCGTTGCGCCACCGAGTGGGCTGGCGATGCCAACGGCCTGACCACGTCCGATAAGCGCGCACTTATCTCGCCGCCGCGGATCCCCAAGGCGCCCCGGTGTGGGCCCGGGCCTCGTCACCCCCGGCGGCGGCCGGGTAATCGTTGCCGGGATCACAATTTTCGCCGCCCCAGGGCAACCCCGCGGCGTCCCGCGCGCCGCCGCGCTTTCGCGACCGGAAAGGCATCCGGGCGTTTTCAGGCTCGAGGTAACCCGCAAACACGATGTCGCCGCCAATAATGGATTGCTTAGCTTCGCTATATCGTCACCTGGTGTCAAAAATAACGCCATGAAAGGCCCGTATACGCCGGAACCCTTTGCATCAGATATGTGTTGGCTGTGCCCAATATTTGACACGAGCAAACGGCAAAATCGGGTTTCGCGGACATTATTGGGGAAATACAAGCCGTATGAATACCAACACACCAACACGACCGTGGGTCCGGCTCTGTACTGGCGCGCTCGCGGCCGGCGGCTTGGCCATGTCCGCCCTCGGATTGTCCACCGGCACCGCCACGGCGGCGCCTCCCCCTCCGCCTACGTATCACCACCACTGGTGCCCGGGCGAGCAGTGGGACCCGGGCTGGGGTCCTTACCAGAACTGGAACAACTGCCGTGACTGGGACGACAATTACGGCGGTCCGGCCGGCTACGGGGCGCCGCCGTGGGCGGGCCCGCCGCCACCGCCGCCGCCGTGGGCACCGTGGGCCCAGATCGTCTGGGATCCCGGCATGAACCATTGGGGTTACTGGGAAGGCCCCAACTGGCGCCCGGTGTGATCAGCCGAGTAACCAGCTAGCTCCCAGACAGACCGCTGCCGCGGCGCGAGACGCCGCGGCCAGCGGTCTGCTTTCATCTACGGCTCGAGGCGCGTCCGCCATGATTCTCAAGCCGCTTCCGCGCCAGCAAAAGGTCCAGGCTCGCGGCTGATGAAGGCTACGAGGGCCCGTGTTCGGCGGGAGAGCCGTCGTCTTCGGCCAGGTGGCGCAGGACTCGTTCGTTGAGGGCGGCGAACATGTCGAGCTCGGCCGGGGTGAGCAGGTCGATGAAGTTCCGCCGGACGTCCGCCACGTGCCCGGGCGCCGCCCGCTCGATGGCGGCGCGGCCCGCCGGCAGCAGGCGGACCATGGTGCTGCGGGCGTCGTCGGGGTTGGGCTCGCGGCTGATCAGCCCGTCCTGCTGCATGCGCCGCACCTGGTGGGAGACACGGCTCTTCTCCCAGCCCAGCTTGTTGCACAGCTCGTGGGCGGGTAGGCGGTCCCCCGCGTGTTCCGAGAGCACCGCCAGGATCTGATAGTCGGCGCCGGAAAGGCCCGATTCCTGCAGGCCTCGATTCAGGTGCACGCTGAGCTGATGATTCGCGTGCTGGAAGGCCCGCCAGGCACGGTCTTCAGCGGGGTTAAGCCAGTTCGGTTCCATCACCCTTGATGCTACCGCGATTTGGTTGACACGTCATCAAAATCGTCATAAGGTAGACGCGTCAACCTTTTCGACGTCAATTCAGAGACGGGATACCTCATGAGTAACATCAGCATCATCGGCACCGGGAACATGGCCCGCGCCATCGGCGCGCTGGCGGTAGCGGGCGGCAACACCGTCGAGGTCATCGGCCGCGATCAGTCCAAGGCCGCTGACCTGGCCAAGACTCTCGGCGGCGGCGCCACGACGGGACAGTTCGGCGCCGTTCCGGCCGGGGACATCGTCATCGTTTCCGTGTTGTACGCCAATGTCGTTCCGGTCGTCGCGCAGTACGGAGACGCCCTGGCGGGCAAGGTCATCGTCGACATCAGCAATCCCTTCAATTCCGCAGCCGACGGGCTGGCCATCCCCGATGGCACCTCGATCGCGGAGGAAGTTGCCAAGACGGCCCCGGCCAGCGCCAGCGTGGTGAAGGCGTTCAACACCGTCTTCGGTGTTGTCCTGGCCCAGGGCCGGCCGCTCGACGTCTTCATCGCCGGCGACGACGCGCGCGCCAAGGCGCGTGTGGCGGAGTTCATCGGGAGCCTCGAGCTGCGCCCGCTAGACGTCGGCGGCCTGAACATGGCGCACTGGCTGGAAGGAACGGGCCTGGTCGTGATGGGTCTCGCCCGGCACGGGGTGGGGAACTTCGACTTCGCCCTCGGCGCCACCGTTCCCGGCTGAGCCGCGCCGCCGGCAGTCCAGGGGCGTCAACGAATAGGGGCGCCGCTGCCCGGTAATGGTTGATGGATCACCAAAAGTGTCAGCGTCGGCAGGCGATGGTCTGCCAAGAGAGGCTTCCGCGATGAAACTCGGTTTCGCACTTCCCATCGTCGGGCCCGCTATCAGCAGCGCCGCTGGTCTGAGCGCGTTCTGCCGCGGGCTCGAGGACCTTGGCTACGACACGCTGTGGGTCGGCGATCGGCTGGTCACTCCGGTCGATATGCATAGCACCTATCCGGGCAAAGAGCAGCCCTACCCGCCGCAGATGACCCGTTACCTCGATCCGGTGCTGCTGTGGACGGTCGCGGCGACGGCGACCAGCCGGGTGCGGCTCAACGCCAGCACCCTCAGCACGTTCTACTACGAGCCGGTGCACCTGGCCCGGCTGCTGACCACGCTCGACGTGCTCAGCGACGGCCGCCTCGACGTTGGCGTGGGAATCGGGTGGATGAAGGACGAGCACGACATCGCCCGCAGCGCGGACTGGCGCCGGCGCGGGCGGATGCTCGATGACCTGCTGGCGTTCCTGCACGAGTGGTGGACGACCACCCCGGTCTCCTGGGAGAGCGAGTTCTTCTCGCTGCCGCCGGTCCATGCCGACCTGCGCCCGGTCCAGGCCGGCGGTCCGCCCATCTGGATCGGCGGTGCCAGCGAGGCCGCGATGCGCCGGGTCGGGCGCAGCGGCACCGGCTGGCTCGGGGTCGAGGGGCTGCAGGACGAGGTCACCGACCACTTGTGGTCGATTGCGCGCCGTGCGGCGCAGAACGCCGGCCGCGATCCTGACGCGCTGAAGACGGCCATGCGGATCAACCTCGAACCGGGCACGTCCGTTGACTCTGTTGCCGACAGGCTCGAGCGCCTCGCCGGGGCCGGTGCTGATGAGGCGATCGTGGATGCCTTCGCGATGTTCCCCAGCCTTGACCAGATGCTCGACTTCGCCGGCCAGGTAATCGCTCGATGGAGTGATCGTGGGAAAGCTTGACGGCCCGTCTAGCGGGCCATCAACCGCTCGACGTACTTGGCGATTACGTCGACCTCGAGGTTCACCTGTGTGCCGACCGGCGCGCGGCCCAGCGTGGTCAATTCGCGGGTGGTGGGGATCAGCGAGACTTCGAACCAGTCCCCTGGCTCGCCGCCCAGCCCGGACACCGTCAACGAAATCCCGTCGACGGTGATCGATCCCTTCTCCACCACGTAGCGGGCCACCTCGGCCGGCATCTCGATGCGCACCACTTCCCAGTGTTCCGACGGTGTCCGGCCCACGATGCGCCCGGTCCCGTCGACGTGCCCCTGCACGATGTGCCCGCCCAGCCGACTGTTGACGGCCGCGGCGCGCTCCAGGTTGACACGGCTGCCGACCTGCAGTTCGCCCAGGTTGGACCGGTTGAGCGATTCGGCCATCACGTCGGCGGTGAACTGGCCACCGGGCAGCAGCTCGGCGACGGTCAGGCACACGCCGTTGACGGCGATCGAATCGCCATGGCCCGCGTCGGCGGTCACGACTGCACCGCGGATGGTCAGCCGTGCCGCGTCCGAAAGGACGTCGCGAGCCGTCACCTCGCCGAGTTCCTCGACAATTCCGGTAAACATCCTCTTAGGCTAATTGCCCCCCGCTCACGCTGATGAGCAGGGCAAACACCTACGCCCGGACGACACTGGCACCCCGCGTTCACCAGGGCAGTCACCTGCACCCTCTACGATGCAGAGTATGCAGACCCGCCGCCGTATATCGGCCGTCATCGCATCCCTGACCCTCGCCACCGCCTTGATCGCCGGCTGTTCGTCGGGCTCAAAGCAGAGCGGCGCGCCGCTCCCCGACGGCACGACCTTGGTCAAGCAGTCGGCCGACGCCACCAAGAAGGTGCAGAGCGCACACATCGCGCTGAGCGTCCAGGGCAAGATCCCCGGGCTACCCATCAAGACGCTGACCGGTGACCTCACCACGGCACCGGCCACCGCCGCGTCGGGCAACGCCACGATCACCCTGGGCGGCTCGGACATCGACGCCAACTTCGTGGTGGTCGACGGAACCCTGTACGCCACCCTCACCCCGAACAAGTGGAGCGACTTCGGCAAGGCCTCCGACGTCTACGACGTCTCGGTGCTGCTGAACCCCGACAGCGGCCTGGGCAACGCGCTGGCCAACTTCAGCAACGCCAAGGCCGAGGGCCGCGAGAACATCAACGGGCAGAACACCATCCGCATCACCGGCAACGTCTCGGCCGACGCGGTGAACAAGATCGTGCCGCAGTTCAACGCGACGCAGCCGGTGCCGAGCACGGTGTGGGTCCAGGAAACCGGTGACCACCTGCTGGTCCAGGCCAACCTGCAGAAGAGCTCGGGCAACTCCGCCCAGATCACCCTGTCCAACTGGGGCGAGCCGGTTCAGGTCAGCAAGCCCCCGGTGAGCTCGTGACCGCGGAGACCGCAGCCCCGACCGGGCACCAAACCGGGCGCCGCGTGGCGATCAGCGCGGGCAGCCTGGCGGTCCTGCTGGGCGCCCTGGACGCCTATGTCGTCGTGACGATCATGCGCGACATCATGACCGACGTTCACATCCCGATTAACCAGCTGCAACGCATCACCTGGATCATCACGATGTACCTGCTGGGCTACATCGCCGCCATGCCGTTGCTGGGCCGCGCCTCCGACCGGTTCGGCCGCAAGCTGGTGCTGCAGGTCAGCCTGGCGCTGTTCATCGTCGGCTCGGTGGTCACCGCGCTAGCCGGGCACTGGGGCGATTTCCATCTGCTGGTCGGCGGCCGCACCATCCAGGGCGTGGCCAGCGGTGCGCTGCTACCGGTCACGCTCGCTTTGGGCGCCGATCTGTGGGCGCAGCGCAACCGCGCCGGCGTGCTGGGTGGCATCGGTGCCGCGCAGGAGCTCGGCAGCGTGCTGGGCCCGCTGTACGGGATCTTCATCGTCTTCCTCACCCACGACTGGCGCTACGTGTTCTGGATCAACGTCCCGCTGACCCTCATCGCGATGGTGATGATCCAGTTCAGCCTGCCGTCGCACCAACGGGTGGAGAACCCCGAGAAGGTCGACCTGGTCGGTGGCGTGCTGTTGGCGGTCGCCCTGGGCCTCGCCGTGATCGGTCTGTACAACCCGCAACCCGACGGCAAGCAGATCCTGCCGAGCTACGGGCTGCCGCTGGTCATCGGCGCGGTTGTGGTCGCGGTGTTGTTCCTGCTCTGGGAACGTTTCGCGCGCACCCGGCTGATCGAACCGTCGGGCGTGCACTTCCGCCCGTTCCTGGCCGCGCTGGGCGCCTCGCTGTTCGCCGGTGCCGCGCTGATGGTGACTCTGGTCGACGTGGAGCTGTTCGGCCAGGGTGTGCTGCAGATGGACGAGACGCAGGCGGCCGGGTTGCTGTTGTGGTTCCTGATCGCGCTGCCGATCGGGGCGGTGCTGGGCGGGTGGATCGCCACCCGGATCGGTGACCGGATCATGGCTTTCGCCGGGCTGCTCATCGCGGCCTACGGGTACTGGCTGATTCACTTCTGGCGCCAAGACGTGTTGAGCCAGAAGCACAACATCTTCGGGTTGTTCAGCGTCCCCATCTTGCATGCCGATCTGCTGGTAGCCGGTCTGGGCCTGGGCCTGGTGATCGGGCCGCTGACCTCGGCGGCGCTGCGGGTTGTTCCATCGGCCGAACACGGCATCGCCTCGGCGGCCGTGGTGGTGGCCCGGATGACCGGCATGCTGATCGGGGTGGCCGCGCTCACCGCGTGGGGCCTGTACCGGTTCAACCAGATCGTCGCGGGCCTGACCGCGGCGATCCCGGCCAATGCCAGCCTGCTGGAGCGCATCGCCGCGCAGGGCACCATGTACCTCAAGGCCTTCGCCATGATGTACGGCGACATCTTCGAGGCCACCGTGGTGATCTGTATTTTGGGAGCGCTGCTGGGTCTGCTGATCGGCGGCCGCAAGGAACACGCCGAGGAACCGGAAATAGCTGAGCCGCAAACGGTTTCGTTGGGTGAGCGCTAGCCGCTGCGCGGCACCAGGCTGAGCACCACGTCGGGCCCGACCCGGTCGATGCCGTCGAACTGCCAGCGCAGCGCCCGCGCGATCGTGGACACGCCCACATCGTCGACCGCGGTGACGGGGCCGCCCAGCAGCGTCGGCGCGACGTAGGCCAGGATCCGGTTGACCACCCCGGCCCGCAGGAAGGCACCCGCGAGCGTCGGGCCGCCCTCCAGCAGCACGTCGGTGCGGTCGGACACGGCCTTGAGCACCTCCAGTGGATCATGCGTGCGGATCAGCATGGTTCGCGAATCGTCGTTGAGAACCTTTGCCTCCGAAGGTATTTCACGCATTCCGACGACCACTCGCAGCGGCTGCCGGTCGGCCAGCGAGCCGTCGGGCAGCCGGGCGGTCAGCGCCGGGTCGTCGGCCAGCACGGTGCCGGTGCCCACCACGATCGCGCCGGCCACCGCGCGTCGGCGATGCAGATCCAGCCGCGAGGCCTCGCTGGAGATCCACTGACTGGAGCCGTCCGCGGCCGCACTGCGGCCGTCGACACTGCTGGCGTATTTCCAGGTCAGATGCGGCAGCCCGGTGCGTTGCTTGTGCAGCCACTCGCGCAGCGGGCCGCCGGTCACCTCGTCGGCCAGCACCCCGGACTGCACCGCGACGCCGGCCTCCTCGAGCCGAGCGGCCCCGCCGGCGGCCTCCGGGTTGGGGTCGGCGACGGCGTACACCACGGTGCCCACCTTCGCGTCGAGCAGGGCGTTCACGCACGGCGGGGTTTTGCCGTAGTGGTTGCACGGCTCGAGGGTGACCACGGCGGTGCCCCCGGCCGCCAGATCGCCGGCCCGCCGCAGCGCCAGGATCTCGGCGTGATCGCCACCGGCCGGTTCGGTTGCGCCGACGCCGACCACTTCGCCACCGGCGTCCAGGATGACCGCCCCCACCGGTGGGTTCGGATACGTGGTCCCTTTGACGTGGTTGGACTGGTCGATCGCCAAGCGCATCGCGGCGTCCAGGCTGTCGCCCGGCGGAAGCGTCATCGACGCAGGTGCGGGGATGCGCCGGCGGCCTGGCGCCGCAACGCGTCGATCGCGGCCTCCGGGTCATCGGCGCCGTACACGGCCGACCCGGCGACGAAGCAATCGACGCCGGCCTCGGCGGCCTGCTCAATGGTGTCGGCGTTGATGCCGCCGTCGATTTCGACCAGGATCGTCAACTCCCCCGCCTCGATGAGCTTGCGCGCGGTGCGCACCTTGCTCAGCACCTCGGGGATGAAGCTCTGGCCGCCGAAACCGGGCTCCACCGACATGATGAGCAGGGTGTCGAACTGCGGCAGGATTTCCAGGTAGGGCTCCAGCGGGGTTCCCGGCTTGACGCTGATCCCCGCTCTGGCGCCGGCGGCGCGGATATCGCGGGCCACGCCGATCGGATTCTCGGTGGCCTCGGCGTGGAAGGTGACGTTGTACGCCCCCGCCTCGGCGTAGGGAGGCGCCCAGCGGTCGGGGTCATCGATCATCAGGTGGCAGTCCATCGGGATGGTGGTGGCGGCCAGCAGGCTTTCCACCACCGGCAGCCCGAAGGTCAGATTCGGCACGAAGTGGTTGTCCATCACGTCGACGTGCAACCAGTCGGCCCCGGTCACGGCGGCGGCTTCGTCGGCGAGCCGGGCGAAGTCAGCGGAAAGGATCGACGGCGCGATCAGAGGCCCCTGTGACGGTTCCGGGTTGCGAGCCATGAGCGCCAGACTACTGAGCCGCGCGGCCCGCTTCACATCCGGCGCGGCGCGGCCGCGGGTTCATTTCGTCGCGGCCCCGCTACCCCACCTCGCGGCGCAGCACGGCCGCGAACATCGCGTCGGTGCCGTGGCGGTGCGGCCACAGCTGGACGTGCGGCCCGTCCCCCAGATCGGCGGCGGGCTCGAACAACGGCCGGGCATCCAGGGCACTCACCGGGTGACGGCGCAGCGCGTCGGCGACCACGCCGACGGTCTCGGCCAGGTGCGGCGAGCAGGTGGCGTAGAGCACCACGCCACCGGGGCGGGTCAGGGCGATCGCGGCGCCCAACAGCTCGCGCTGCAGCTTCGTCAGCGTGGGCACGTCGCCGGGTTGCCGCCGCCACCGGGCCTCCGGGCGGCGGCGCAGCGCCCCCAGCCCGGTACAGGGCACGTCGACGAGCACCCGGTCGAACGTCGGCTCCAGCTCCGTCTGCCGCCCGTCGACCCGCAGCACGTCGACCGGCAGGCCGCGGGTGTTCTCGGCGACCAGGTCGGCGCGGCGCGGCGCCGGCTCCACCGCGGTGAGCAGGAACCCTGACTCCGGGTGCTGCTGCACACCCAGCGACGCCAGCAGCGCCGTCTTCCCGCCCGGCCCTGCGCACAAATCCAGCCACCGGCCGCTGTCGCCGTCGACCGGCGCCAAGGTCAGCGCCCGGGCCACCAGCTGGCTGCCCTCGTCCTGGACCAGGGCGAGGCCGTCGCGCACCGGCGCCAGCCGCCCGGGATCGCCGCCCGCCAGGTACACCGCGTACGGGGAATAGCGGCCGACGGTCCCGTCCACCGCGTCGGCCAACTCGGCCGCGGTCAGCGCGCCGGCACGGGCGGCCAGGTGCACCTGGGGCCGCTCGTCGTCGCTGGCCAGCACCGCGTCGAGTTCGGTCGCGGCGGCACCCAACGCATCGGCGAAGGCCTGGGCGATCCACCGGGGGTGGGCATGCACGAACGCGGCGTGCCCGATCGGATCCTGCGCGGGGTTGGGGGCCAGCTCGGCGACCCAGGCCTGCTCGTCGCGCCCGGAGATGGTGCGTAGCACCCCGTTGACGAAACCCGCTCGCGCCGAGTCGAATTCGATTCCCGCCTGCTCGACGGTGGTGGACACCGCGGCGTGCGCGTCGACCCGGGTCCGCAGCAACTGATACGCGCCGAGGCGCAGCAGGTCGAGCAGCACCGGGTCGATGGCCTGCGGCGAGCGCCCCGCGGCCGCGCCGATGACGGCGTCGAGCAGGCCCCGGCTGCGGCAGGTGCCGTAGGTCAGCTCGGTGGCGAATGCCGCGTCGCGGCCGGTGATTCCGCGGTCGCGCAGCAGCGCGGGCAGCGCCAGGTTCGCGTAGGCATCGCGTTCGCTGACCGCCCGAAGGACGTCGAACGCGGCGGCGCGGGCCGGGTCGAGGGGCCGGCGCGGCGGGCGGCGGTCCCGCTGCTGGGGCCGGCGGTCGCGCTGCTGCGGCCGCGGCGGCTTGCGCTCCGGGCGGCCGCGCTGCGGTCTGTCGCGCCCGGTGCTCATGTCGCCAGCACCGCGGGGTCGAGCCGGGCGCCGCGCGCCCAGTCGACCGCGTTCATGAATTTCTTTCCGGGCGGCTGGATCTGGTCCAGCCGCACCGGATCGGAGCCCGTGCCGACCCAGACGCTCTTGCGGTCGACGTGAATAGCGCCGGGCGCCAACGGTTCTGACGGCCCCGGCAGCGCGGAGGCCTCGGCAACCTGCACCGGCCCCAGTTTGATGCGCAGGTCGCCGATCAGGGTCCACGCGCCGGGGTTGGGCGTGACGGCGCGAATGCGACGATCCACGACCAGCGCCGGCAGGTCCCAGCGCACCCGGGCCTGCTCGACGGTGATCTTGGGTGCGATGCTGACCCCGTCGGCGGGCTGCGGCACCGGTGTCAGCGTCGCGTCGTCGATGCCGTCCAGCGTGGTCGACAGCAGTGCCGCACCCGAAACAGCAAGTCGCTCAAGCAGTTCCCCGGCGGTGTCGGTCGGCCGGATGGTCTCGGTCACGACTCCGAAGATCGGGCCGGAGTCCAGGCTCGGCTCGATCCGGAACGTCGAGGCGCCGGTGATGCTGTCGCCCGCGGCGATGGCCGCCTGCACCGGCGCGGCGCCGCGCCAGGCGGGCAGCAACGAGAAGTGCAGGTTGATCCAGCCCCGCGGGGGCACGGCCAGCAGACCGTCGCGCAGCAGCGCGCCGTAGGCGACCACCGCGCAGCAGTCCGGTGCCAACTCCGACAGCTCCGCGACGAACTCGTCGGAGTTCGGCCGCGATGGCCGCAGCAGGGGAATGCCGCGGTCGAGCGCTTCCCGGGCCACCGGCGACGGCTCCGGCTTGCCGCGCCGTCCGACGGCAGCGTCGGGCCGGGTCAGCACCGCGATCACCTCGTGACGCGGTGAGTCGATGAGGCGGCGCAGCGCGGGCAGCGCGGGTTCGGGGGTTCCGGCGAAGACGAGACGCACCGGCCCAGTCTAGGAAGCGGCGGACGCGGACCCGACCCGCCCGAGGTCACCCGATTTGCGCGCGTACACTGTTGCTTATGGCTATTATTTCTGGGAGCCATTATTTTGCGGCGTGATCGCACTGCCGTTCCAGGTCGACAACGACGTCGAGAGACACCCTTTCCCTTCACCAAGGAGGTCTGATGACCCTCGACTCCACCGTCAGCGACGCCAGAGTCGCCGCCACACATCGCACGGTTTGGGCGCTGGGCGACTACGCCCTGATGGCCGAGGAAGTGATGGCTCCCCTCGGCCCCGCCCTCGTCGAGGCCGCAGGCATCCGGCCCGGCGTGCGGGTCCTCGACGTCGCCGCCGGCTCGGGCAACATCTCACTTCCGGCCGCCGCCGCCGGCGCCACCGTCGTCTCCACCGACCTCACGCCGGATTTGCTGCACCGGTCGCGGATCAGGGCCGAGGCCCGGGGCCTGAAGATCGACTACCGCGAAGCCAATGCGCAGGCCCTGCCGTTCGGCAACGGCGAGTTCGATGTCGTGATGTCCGCGATCGGCGTGCAGTTCGCCCCCGACCAGCAGCGCGCGGCCGCCGAGCTGGTCCGGGTGTGCCGGCCGGGCGGCACGATCGGCGTGATCAGCTGGACCCCCGAGGGGTTCTTCGGCCGGATGCTCGCCACCATTCGGCCCTACCGGCCGAGCCTGTCGCACCCCGTGCCGCCGGCGGCACTCTGGGGGCGCCCCGGCTATGTCGCCGCGCTGCTCGGTGACCAGATCAACGACATCACCACGACGCGAGGCATGTTGGCGGTCAACCGGTTTGACAGCGCCGAGGCCGTGCACGCGTACTTCAAGCAGCACTACGGCCCGACGATCGAGGCGTACGCGAACATCGGCCACAACCGGGTGCTGGCCGCCGAGCTCGACGCCCAGCTCGTCGAACTCGCGCAACAGCACCTGACCAACGGCACCATGGGCTGGGAGTACCTCCTGGTGACCGCCGAGAAGCGGACCGACTAGGCCTGCTGGTGGCGACTACAGGTCGATCTCGGCGTCCAGGTGGACGTCGGGCTCGCCGCCGGCGGCGGTGAAGGCCGTCAGGGCCCGCACCAGCCCGTGCCGCTCCGGCGGCGGCATCTTCGCCACGATGGCCGCGATCTCGGCGCGCCGGTGCGCAGTGACCTGGTGGACGACGTCGCGGCCGCGCGTGGTGAGCGCGGCGAGCAGCTCGCGCCGCGAGGTCGGGTGCGGCAAGCGGTCGATCAGCCCGGCGGCGACCAGCCGGTCCACCATCCGTCCGGTGGCCGACGGCTGCACGCCCAGCAGGCCGGCCAGCGTGGCCAGGTTGACCGGGCCGCGATTGGACAGAATCACCAGCGTCCGGAACTGCGCGATGGTGATGGTCTCGTCGACCTGCCCCACGGAGCGAGCCGAGATGGCCATCAGCAAACGGGAGGCCGTCAGCAATGCATCGGTGATGACGTCCAATGACTCGTCAACGGCGGTGTTGTCCGCTGCCATATCGCCCCTCCCCGGAGGGTTTCCCGCCTCTCGGCGGCTAAGGATTAGAAAGTGTAGCAATCCTCTAATATCGTAAAAAGAGATTATTGCATGCGCATATTGTCGCCTAAGGTAACAGTTTGTGAACCTTACCCGATGTGCAAGGGGTCGATCTGTACCCGGGCCGGCTCATGGGTCTGCCGGGCACTGAGCACACCGACGCCGCGCCGCAGCGCCGCCGCCAGCGCCAGGCCCTGCTGACGGGGCACGCGAACCAGCATTCGCGTCACCGGGACACCGGCCGGTGTTCCGGCCGGGCGGCGCACACCGGCCGGAAGGTCAACCGGCCCAAGCAAATCCGCGTTAAAGGACTCCTGGTCGGACAGCCGGACCTCGTCGAGCAGCGCGGTCACGGCGCCGGCCGTCCCATCGATGGCGGCCATGTGCACGCTGGGCGGCAGACCGACCTCCGCCCGCGCGGTCACTTCGGCCTCCGCATGACCCACCGGATCCCAGCGAATCAGCGATTGCACTGTGGGAAGCGAGGATTCCGCGACCACCATCACCACGCCGCCGTCGCCGCGGGCGCGCACCAGCGCGGCGGCCGTCATCCAGCGCCACAGCGCGTCCTCGGCCGCGCGCAGGTCTTGGCGGCCCAGCAGCGCCCAGGTGTCCAACAGCAGCGCGGCCCCATAACCGCCGGACGCCTGCGGCTCGGCGCCCGGGGTGGCCACCACCAACGCCGGGCCGGCCGCGACCTCGGGCACCACGCCGTCACCCGACGACGTGATCACCGCCGTGCCGGGAAACGCGCGGCCGAGTTCTTCGGCGGTGCGGCGCGCCCCGACGACGACGGCGCGCACCGCGTCCGATCCGCAGCGAGCGCACCGGCGGGCCGGGTCGACGCGGCCGCACCAACGGCACACCAGCGCCGCGCCGCCCTCCTGCAACGACAGCGGGCCCGTGCAGTGCCGGCAGCGGGCGATCGTCCGGCACCGCGCGCAGGCCAGCGACGGGAGGTACCCCCGCCGCGGCACCTGCACCAGCACCGGCGCCCCGGCCTGCAGCGCCGAGCGGGCGGCGCGCAGCGCGATGGACGGTATGCGCGCCGTGCGCGCCGCCGGGTCGCGCTCGTCGGCGTAGCCGGTGTCGTCCAGGGCGATCACCCGCGGCGTGCGGGCGCGCACCACCGGCCGCGCGGCGACGATGTCGTGGGCCCAGCCGCTGCCCACCAGCGCGTGGGCCTCGGCGGTGCGCGCGTAGCCGCCGATCAGGGCCGCGCACCGGGCCTGATGCGCGCGCAGCATCGCCACCTCGCGGGCGTGCGGGTACGGCGCCCGCGGCTCGGCCAGGCTGTCGTCGGCATCGGCCCACACCATGACCAGCCCGAGATCGCTCAGCGGCGCGAACACCGCGCTGCGCGTGCCGATCACCAACCGCGCGGATCCGCGCAGCGCCGCCAGCCAGCGCCGGTAGCGCGCCGCCGGCCCCAGGCCGGCCGACAGGGCCACCACGCTGCCCTCGTCGATCCGGGCCGTCGCGACCTGCCACAGCGCGTCCAGGTCGCGCTGGTCGGGAACGATCGCCAGCACCGAGCGGCCGGTCCGCACGGTTTGCGCGGCGGCCTCGGCGAAGCGGTCCGTCCACGACTCGCCCGGCAGCGCCTGCCAGACGGCCCGGGCGGCCCGCGATTCGGCCAGGGCGGCCAGGAACTGAGCGCCCCGGCCGTAACCGTCCCAGCCCGACGGGTCGACGGGCTCAGGGACCGCCGCATCGCGGCTGACCAGGGCTTCCCGCTCCACCCGGGCATGCCGGGCCGGCACGGCCAGGCGCAGCACGTCGGGGCGGGTGCCGGCGTAGTGCGCGGCCACCGCGTCGACCAGCCGGCGGATTTCCGGGGTGAGCACCGGTTCGGCCGACACGACGCGATCCAGCCAGCCCAGCTTGCCGGCGTGATCGGTGTCGTTGCGGCGCTCCAGCACGAAGCCGTCGACCAGCCGGCCGTGGAAGCGCACCCGCACCCGTACCCCGGGCTGGGCGTCGTCGGACTGCTCGGCTGACACCAGGTAGTCGAACTCGCGGTCCAGGTGCGGCACCGACAGCATCGGCAGCACCCGGGCGATGGGCTCCACCTCGACGGGTGTGTGCGCGCTGGGACTCACCGCGTCCCCGGGCCGCGAATCATGTTGTCATCCAATGTTTTACCGTCCGATCCGCAGCGTACCGGGCACGGGCGACAATCAGTCCTCGGCGGGTGCCGGGGTGTCTCCGGCGGCGTCGGCGGGAACCTCGCGGCCGAAGAAGAACCCGGCCGTGATCAGGATCTGGGCCGCCGCATACGACCACCAGATCGGCACCGCGAGCGCCTCATTGCCCAGGATGAAGCGGGCGATGGCGATCATCGAGTCCGAGGCCGCGAAACACACCGCCCCCACCGCCGTCCAGATCGTCGGCAGTTTCGCCAGCAGGGCCGTGCACACCATTGCGGTCAGCACCACGATGTAGACCGCCACCGGAAGCGTCAGCTTCTCCGCGCGCAGGTGGGGCCAGAACCAGGCCAGCAGCGCGATCGACACCGCACACATCAGGACCACCGCGACGACGCGCACCGTCGACGGCCGCGCATCCTTGGACGCCCCCGAGAATGCCGGCACCAGCGGCAGCAGCGCGGCCACAAAACACAAGTGCGCCAACAGGAATGCCGCCAGACCCACCATGAAGGACAGCGTCCACCACGGGATGGCCAGCACCCAGTCGCCGACCGCGGAGAGCAGCAGCGCCAGCATCAGCCACCGCCGCTCGCGGACGACGGCGTGCCCGGCCGCGGCCAGGGTCAGCAGCAACGCCATCGAGGCCTTGAACGCCGGCTGCAGCACCCAGTGCCCGGCCAGCTCGATTCCCGGCGGCGAGCGCAGCGCCAGCACGGTCAGGTAGATGCCATAGCCGAGGGCCATCCAGCCGGCCACCACCCAGGCCCCGGCCACCAGACGAGGTGCGTACGGTACGTCCATGCCCAGCTTGGATAACACAGCCGACGAGAAACCCGCTATCGACCCCATCCTGCAGAAGGTACTGGATGCGGTTCCCTTCCGGCTATCCACTGAGGACGGAATCGACGCGGCCCGGCAGCGGTTCCGCGACCTGCCGCGCCGGCCGCTGCATCCCGAGCTGCGGGTCGAGGACCGCACGATTCCCGGGCCCGCGGGCGCCATCGCGGTCCGGATCTATTGGCCGCCAAGCCATTCCGACGGTCATCCGGTGGGCACCCCGGCGCCCGTCGTGCTGTATTTCCACGGCGGCGGGTTCGTCATCGGTGACCTCGACACCCACGACGGCACCGCCCGTCAACATGCGGTCGGCGCGGAGGCGATCGTGGTGTCCGTCGACTATCGGCTGGCCCCCGAACACCCCTACCCCGCCGCCGTCGAAGACGCTTGGGCCGCAACGCTTTGGGTCGCCGACAACGTCGCCGACCTGCACGGCGACCAGAACCGGATCGCCGTCGCCGGGGATTCGGCCGGCGGCACCATCTCCGCCGCGGTGGCGCAGCGGGCGCGGGACAACGCCGCCCCGCCGATCGTGTTCCAGCTGCTCTGGTATCCATCGACGATGTGGGACGCGTCGCTGCCGTCGTTCGCCGAGAACGCCACCGCGCCGATCCTGGACGTCAAGGCCGTCGCGGAGTTCTCCCGTTGGTACGCGGGCGAAGTCGACATGTCCGATCCGCCGTCGGACATGGCGCCGGGTCGGGCGAAGGACCTGAGCAACCTGGCGCCGGCCTACATCGCGGTCGCCGGGTACGACCCGCTGCGCGACGACGGCATCCGCTACGGCGAATTGCTGACAGCCGCCGGCGTCGACGCCCGGGTGCACAACGCCGAGACGCTGGTGCACGGCTACCTGGGTTACGCCGGCGTGGTGCCCGCAGCCACCGCGGCCCTCGAGGACGGACTGGCCGCGCTGCGAACCGCCCTGCACCGGTGACCCCGCAGCGTACGGTGAACGCATGAGCGAGCCGACCAGCGCCCGGCCCGGGATCGACCCGACGTTCAAGGCGCTGCTCGACGCCTTTCCGATGACTTTTTGCGAGGCCGACGGTGTCGAGGTCGCCCGCTCGCGGCTCCGGCTGCTCAAGGTGCCGCCGAAAATGCTGCCGGACTTACGAGTCGAGAACCGCACGATCGCGAACGGCGAGCGGACCGACATCCCGGTGCGCATCTACTGGCCCGACAGCGAGCTGCGCCCGCTGCCCGTGGTCGTCTTCTACCACGGCGGCGGCTTTTGCCTGGGCGACCTGGACACCCACGACCCGGTCGCCCGCGCGCACGCCGTCGGCGCCGAGGCCATCGTGGTGTCCGTCGGCTACCGGCTGGCCCCCGAGCATCCGTTCCCGGCCGGCGTGGACGACTGCTGGGCGGCCCTGCAATGGGTCGCCGAGAACGCGGCCGAACTCGGCGGCGACCCGAACAACATCGCCGTGGCAGGCGACTCGGCGGGCGGCAACCTCGCGGCGGTGACGGCGCTGCGGGCCCGCGACAACGGCGGCCCGGCACTGCGCTTCCAGTTGCTCTGGTACCCGACGGTCACCGCGGACCTGTCCCTGCCGGCGTACACCGACAACGCCGAGGCGCCGATCCTGAACCGTGAGGTCATCGACGCGTTTCTGTCCTGGTACGTGCCCGACCTCGATCTCACCGACCCGAAGGCGCTGCCCATCACCATGGCCCCGGCGAACGCCGCGGACCTGTCCGGGCTGGCACCCGCCTACATCGGGACCGCCGAACACGATCCGTTGCGCGATGACGGGGCCCGCTACGCCGAGCTGCTGGGCGCCGCCGGCGTGCCGGTGGAGCTGAGCAACGCGCCCACTCTGGTGCACGGATTCGTCAGTTTTGCCCTGGCGATACCCGCCGCCGCGGAGGCCACCGAGCGCGGCCTGACGGCTCTTCACAAAGCGCTGCACCCCTAGGCAGGCGACGATGGTTCCGCACGAAGACGAAACGCCCGACTATCACACGCTGATCATCGGCGCCGGGTTCTCCGGCATCGGTGCGGCGATCAACCTGGACAGGGCCGGGCTGCCCGATTACCTGGTGATCGAAGCCGGCGACGGGGTCGGCGGCACCTGGCACTGGAACACGTATCCCGGTATCGCCGTGGATATTCCGTCGTTCTCGTACCAGTTCTCGTTCGAGCAGAGCCGGCACTGGTCGCGGACCTACGCGCCGGGCCGCGAACTCAAGGCGTACGCCGAACGCTGCGCCGACAAGTACGGCATCCGATCGCGGATCCGGTTCAACACCAAGGTGCAAACCGCCGAATATGACGACGAGCGCGGCCTGTGGCGGGTGCAGACCGACCCGACGGGCGAGATCACGGCCCGGTTCGTGATCAGCGCCTGCGGCGTGCTGACGGTGCCGAACCTGCCCGACATCGACGGCGTCGACTCGTTCGGCGGCATCACCATGCACACCGCGCGGTGGGATCACGGCGAGGATCTGCGCGGCAAGCGCGTCGCGGTGATCGGCACCGGCGCCTCGGCCGTCCAGGTCATTCCCGAGATCGCGCCAATCGTCTCGTCGCTCAGGGTATTTCAGCGCACCCCGATTTGGTGCTTCCCGAAGTTCGACGTCCCGCTGCCGGCGCCGGCGCGCTGGGCGATGCGAATTCCGGGCGGCAAGTTCCTGCAGCGCCTGCTCAGCCAGGCCTACGTGGAGCTCACCTTCCCCATCTCGGCGCACTACTTCACGGTCTTCCCGCTGGCCAAAAGGATGGCCTCATTAGGGAAATCCTATCTGCGGCAACAGGTTCAGGATCCGGCCGTGCGCGAGCAGCTCACCCCGCAGTACGCGGTCGGCTGCAAACGCCCCGGCTTCCACAACGGCTACCTCGCGACGTTCAACCGCGACAACGTGCGGCTGGTCACCGAACCGATCGACAAGATCACGCCCGACGCGGTGGCCACCACCGACGGCGAGAACCACGAGATCGACGTGCTGATCCTGGCGACCGGCTTCAAGGTGATGGACCCCGACAACGTGCCCACCTTCGCCGTGACGGGGAGCGGCGGAAAGTCGTTGAGCCGCTTCTGGGACGAGCACCGGCTGCAGGCCTACGAGGGCGTCACCGTGCCGGGATTTCCCAACCTGTTCACCGTGTTCGGTCCGTACGGTTACGTCGGCTCCTCGTATTTCGCGCTGATCGAGGCGCAGACGCATCACATCGTGCGCTGCCTCAAAAGGGCCAAGCGCGTCGGCGCGACCCGCGTCGAGGTGACCCAGGAGGCCAACGACCGCTACTTCGCCGAGATGATGCGCCGGCGGCCCCGGCAGATCTTCTGGCAGGACAGCTGCCGGCTGGCCAACAGCTACTACTTCGACAAGAACGGTGACGTGCCACTGCGTCCGGGCACCACCCCGGAGGTGTACTGGCGCAGCCGGCGATTCAACCTGGACGACTATCGGTTCACCCGCTAGCGGCTACGCTGCACCCGTGGCGAAGGAATTTGAAAGCATCGACGGGTCGCTTCACGACTTCATCCGGGAGCAGGCCGTATTCTTCGTCGCCACCGCACCGTCCGAGGGTGGGCGAATCAACCTGTCCCCCAAGGGATATCGCGACACGTTCGCGGTGCTCGACGAGCACACCGTCGCCTATCTGGATCTGTTCGGCAGCGGCGTGGAAACCATCGCCCATCTGCGCGACAACGGCCGCATCACCCTCATGTTCTGCTCGTTCACCCGCAACTCGCGGATCCTGCGGCTGTTCGGCACCGGACGGGTGATCCGCCCGGACGACACCGAATTCGCCGATCTGATGCGGCATTTCGGCGATCAGCACGCGGGGGTCCGCACCATCATCGTGGTCGATGTGGAGCGGATCGCCGACGCCTGCGGATTCGCGGTGCCCTATTACGACCTCGTCGACGAACGGCCGGTGCTCGACGCCGCGCATCGCAAGGCCACCGACAACCAGTACGGGCGGCTGGTCGATCGCAACCGGCGCAGCATCGACGGACTGCCCGCGCTGGACGCGGATCACCCCCCGCCGCGTTAGATCGCGCGCTTGAGGTCGTCGACCTTGTTCAGTTGCTCCCAGGGCAGTTCGATGTCGGTGCGGCCGAAGTGCCCGTAGGC
>NZ_LZSX01000031.1 GCF_001665835.1 Mycobacterium colombiense
GATGTGTATAAGAGACAGACCGTGGACAGCGTGGACGGCTGGGGCGCCGAATGTGCCCGCCGGGCCGAGACGACGCTGTTCACCAAGGCGAACTCCTGGTACATGGGCGCCAACGTGCCGGGCAAGCCGCGCGGGTTCATGCTGTTCACTGGCGGCTTCGCCACGTACAACGACATTTGCGCCGAGGTGGCCGACGCCGGCTACCGGGGCTTCGATCTAATCGAACGATGACGGGATTGCTGGACAAGGTCGTCGTGGTCACCGGCGCCGCCAAGGGCACCGGGCGAGTGCACTGCGCGCGCTTCGCCGACGAGGGCGCCGACGTGATCGCGCTCGACGCCGACACCGCGGCCGATGAGTTACGCGACACCGCAAGGGGAGTCGAGGATCGCGGCCGACGGTGCGTCACCGGCCTGGCCGACGTCAGCGACCTCGGGGCGATGACGGCCGCCATCGATGCCGGTGTCGCAGCGCTGGGCCGGCTCGACGTCGTGGTGGCCAACGCCGGAGTCCACCTGCCCGGCGCGCCGTCCTGGGAACTCGACCCCCTGGTGTGGCAACGCACGCTCGACATCAACCTCACCGGCGTCTGGCACACGGTCCGGGCGAGCGTGCCGCACTTGGTTGATCGGGAAGGTGATCGGGGCGGCTCCGTCGTCATCATCAGCTCCACCAGCGGGCTTCGCGGCCTGCCCAACACCGCGCACTACACCGCCAGCAAGCACGCGGTGGTGGGACTCGCGCGCACCCTGGCCAACGAGCTCGGCCCGCGCGGCATCCGGGTCAACACCGTGCACCCCGGCCCGGTTGCCACGCCAATGGTGCTGAACGAGGCCACCTTTCGGCGGCTGCGGCCGGACCTGGTCAACCCGACCGCGGCCGACGCGGCCGAGGTGCTGCAGGCGCGCAACCTGCTCCCGGTGCCCTGGGTCGAGCCCGTCGACATCGCCAACGCCGTGCTGTTCCTGGCCTCCGACGCGGCCCGCTACATCACAGGCACCCAGCTCGTCGTCGACGCCGGCCTGACGCAGAAGACGACATGAGCGGGCGACTAAAAGGCAAGGTCGCCCTGATCACCGGCGCGGCGCGGGGGATCGGCCGCGCGCAAGCGGTGCGGTTCGCGCAGGAGGGCGCCGACGTCGTCGCGCTCGATGTGTGCGGTCCGGTCGACACGGTGATCATCCCGCACAGCACCCCGGCCGACCTCGAAAAGACGGCCGCATTGGTCGCCGAGGCCGGCGCGCGGGTGCACACCGAAATCGTCGACGTGCGTGACCTCTCCGGCATGCAGGACGCCACCGATCGCGGTGTCCAGCGGTTCGGCGGCCTGGACGTGGTCTGCGCGACCGCGGGGATCACCTCGCGCGGCATGGCGGTCGAGCTGGACGAAAACGCGTGGCGCACCATGCTCGACGTCAACCTCACCGGGGTGTGGCACACCTGCCGCGCGGCCGCGCCGCACCTGATCGCGCGCGGGGCGGGGTCGATGATCCTGACGAGCTCCATCGCCGGCCTGCGCGGGCTGGTGGGCGTCGCGCACTACACCGCCGCCAAGCATGGCGTGATCGGCATGATGCGCAGCATGGCCAATGAGCTTGCACCACACAATGTTCGGGTCAACTGCGTCAGCCCGACCAACGTCGACACGCCGATGATTCACAACGACGTGGTCAGCACCGCGTTCCGGCCCGACCTGGACCGCCCGCCCACGCGCGCGGAATTCGCCGAGGCGGCCCGCTCGATGAACATGCTCGCGGTGCCGTGGGTGGACGCGGTCGACGTGGCCAACGCCGCGCTGTTCCTGGCCTCCGACGAGGCGCGCTACATCACCGCGATCGTCCTGCCCGTCGACGCCGGGGCCACCCAGCGATGAGGAGAACACCATGACCGACATCGACGACATGCTGGCCCGCTTGCGCCGGCTCGAGGACGAGCGCGACATCGCCCGGTTGATCGCCTCGTACGGCCCCGCGGTCGATGCCGGCGACGCCGCGGGCCTGTGGGCGACCGACGGCGTGTACGACGTCGACGGCTGGCGCATGGGAAGCCGCGCCGACGTTCACGCGATGATCAGCTCGCAGGCCTACCAGAAGTTGGTGGCCAAGGGCTGTTCGCACTTCCTCGGGCCGAGTGTCGTCACGGTCGACGGCGACGAGGCGGTGGCTGTATGCGAATCCCTGGTGCTGGTCCGCGACGGTGACGGCTATCGCGTGTGGCGGGCGACCGCTCACCATTTCGCACTGCGCCGGATCGACGACCGGTGGCAGATCGCCACCCGCACCAGCCGGGTGCTCGACGGCAACCCCGACGCGCTCGCCGTGTTGGCGAAAGGCCTTGCGGGACAGCCCTAATCACGATCGGCCGCTGGCTAGCTGCGCGACAGGAACGCCAGCACGGTGCTTTCGAACGCGTCCTTGGCCTCGATCATCGCCCAGTGCCCCGAGTTGGGGAAGATGTGCAGCTCCGCGTTGGGGATGGTGCGCATCGGGATCAGCGCCATGTCCGGCGGGCTCACCCTGTCGTCGCGGCCCCACGTCAGCAGGGTGGGCGCGGTGAGCTTGTGCATGGTGGCCCACGGCAGCGGCCGGTCGGAGGCGTTCAGCGCGGCGTTCATCCCGGCGAACGCCGCCTTGCCGTACATGCGTCGCGCCGCGGCCAGGGTGTCCGGGTCGGTGGCCAGCTGCCAGCGTTCCTCGATCAGCTCGTCGGTGACCAGCGCCTGGTCGTAGACCATCGACTTGAGCCAGTCGACCAGGCGTTGGCGGGTGGGGTCCTCGACGAATTCCTGCAGCAACCGAATCCCTTCGCTGGGACTGGGACTGAAGATGTTGGTGCCGATTCCGCCGATGGTCACCAACCGATCGACGCGGTCCGGATTGTGAGTGGCGAAGTTGATGCCGACGCCGCCGCCCATCGAGTTGCCGACGATGTGCACCTTGTCGACGCCGAGCGCGTCCAGGAATGGCGACACGGTGCCGAACGCGGTGACCATCGGATGGCCGCCGAAGTCGTCGCTGACCCCGAAACCCGGGAATTCCAGGATGAGGCACCGAAAGTGGGCGTCGAAGGCGGGTAGCACGCCGCGGAAGTTTCGCCACCCGGTGACGCCGGGGCCGGACCCGTGCAGAAACAGCAGCACCGGACCGGACTCCGGGCCCCCGGTGTCGTAGTAGCGCAAAGCGCCCTTTTCGGTGTTGATTTCGCGCAGGTCTTGGGCTGCGATGGTCGTCGGTTCAGAAGTGTCTGCCACGGATGTCACCCTGCCATGCCGTGACCGCCAGGGTGGACGGGGTTCCGCTGAGCGGGCCGGTCAGCGCGGGTTATGGCCGGGCTCGGCGCAATTCAGCAGTTCTTTCAGCGCGTCGGGAAATGCGTCGGCGAGGTCCCAGAGGTCCGGAACGAGGTCGGGGCAGGAGATGATGCCGACGCCGAGCCGGCCGTTGAGCGACATCACGGTGATGTTCAGCGCGGCGCCGGCGATGATCGGGCCGAGCGGATACATCGCGTCGAGCCGGCACCCCAGGAAGTAGAGCTGCTCTTGCGGGCCTGCGACGTTCGACATCACCAGGTTGTGCGGCGGATTCTCGGGCAGGGGTATGCGCGGCAGCAGCCTCCTGACGGCGCCGAATAGGGTCTGTCCGGCCACTTGTGTCCAGTCCAGCAGCAGGTTCGGGCCCATCGCGGCGGAGTGGTCCTTGGCAGCCGCGTTTCGGCCGGCGATGCTGGCCAGCCGTTCGGCGGGGTCGTCGATGTGGGTTTCGAGCCGGCAGAGCATCCAGGTCATCTGGTTGCGGCCCGTCCGAGTGGATTTGCCGCGGACAGACACCGGCACGCTCGCGACCATGGGGGCGTCCGACAGCGCGTCGCGGTCCTGGAAGTACTGCCGCAGCGCCCCGGCGCACAGCGCCGTCACCACGTCGTTGACGGTCACCCCGAACCGGCGTTTGACGGTTTTGACATCCTCGAGGTCCACGCTGGTCAGGGCGACGTTGCGGCGCCGGGTGAACGACCCGTTGAACGCCGTCGGCGGTGCCGCGAACGGGGCCGCCATCGTCTGCCCACCGCCGCGGGCACGCAGCACCGTCTGTGCCAGCGTCAGCGCCGTTGCCGGCACGACTTTGGCCAGGCGCCATGGCCGCAATGCCGCCCCGATCAGCCCGCTCGCGGCGATGTGCAGCGGATTTGCCGCGCCGGCGCGCTCGGCCGGCTCCGGTGGTTCGGCGTCGGGCACGGCGGTGCACAACTGTGCGAGCAGGTTGGCTCCGCCCACGCCATCGACCACCGCGTGGTGGACCTTGAGCACGACGGACAACGCGTCCCTGCCGTGCAGGCCCTCGATTACCCACATCTCCCACAGCGGACGATCGCGATCCAGCGCCAGGCCGGCGATGTGGCCGCAGAGGTCCGCTAATTCTTTGGGCCCTCCTGGCGACGGTAGGGCCACGCGGTGAAGGTGGCGAGCCAGATCAAACCGGTCGTCGTCCACCCATACCGGATGGTCGAAGTTCAGTTCGTTGTCGGCCAGCTTGAGGCGGAATTCGGAGATGGCGTCGAGCCGCCCCGACAGCGCCTCGCGGAAGCGTTCGAACGTGTAGCCCCCTGGCATCGTCGCGGGCTCCAGCTCTAAAACGCAGCAAACATTTAAGGGCTGCGTCGGCGATTCCAGGTGCAAAAAGAACGCGTCTAAACCACTGAGTCGTTGCATACTTGCTCGTCTCTTTTGTGCGGCCATGACCGCTGGTCACCTGACCGGCGGTCATCCGGGGGCTCCTGAGGGGACGCGCGAACGGGAGACCGCGATGTTTTGGTGTGACTCCTATCTGTAGCCGTTGCGGGGCGTCTGGCAAACATTTCGTCGGTACATTTAACGAAATCGCTACTCAGCGGACGTTGGGCGCGGCCGACGGCTTGCCGGGTATGCGCTGGCGGAGCGGCGGCTGGCGAGCAGACCGTCGACGGAGTAGCGGTTGTGACCGCGGAACGCAATCACGCTGACGAGAAAGAGTGCGTGCACGAGCTGGTCGCCTACCACGTTGAAGTGCTCGATCGACGTGGCGCCCAGGACGAGGACGATCATCATCAGTCCGCCGGCGATCGCGGCCGCGCGGGTCAGCGCCCCCGCCAGCAGCAGCGCCCCGGTGATCAGCTCGGCGATGGGCAGCCCGTAACTGCACACCGAGACTCCGACGGTGGGCAGCATCGACGTGGTGAACTCACCCATCATCTGCGCGTGAAACGCGGCCAGCTTCGGCATCCGGACCAGGCCGTGACCGAACAGGCTGGCCCCGATGGTCAGCCGAACCAGCAGATACGCCAGCGCGCGGTCGGTGCCGGATGCGGCCATGATCGGTCCCTTCTCCGGTTATCCCGATACGGCGTGGAAACCTCAAGTGGACAATGGGTTTCGTGTGGACGGCGACGCGACGATCACGGTGTGTCGGAGGGTTGGCGGGCCATCGCGGAGTCGGGCGCCGCCCAGTCGGTCGACACCTTGCGGTGCTTGATCAGCCAGGCGTCACCCTCGGGCACCAAGAGGTCGCGGTAGCGGCCGCAGTGGTCGAGTCCGATGTGGGTGACCACGGTGAAGTAGGAGTCGACCCGAGCCCGCCCGGGTGAAACCTCCGTGAACAACACGTTCGCGACGTTATGGCGCACAATCGGTTTGACGCCGGCCTCGACGGCGATCTTCCCGGTGACGCCGCCCAGGAAGGCCGCAATCTGTGAGCGCCCGCGCAGCGGCGCAGAACCCCGGATCTCGAGGATGCCGTCGACGCAGAACGTCTCCGCAAGTCCGTCGAGCCGGCCGGCGTCGCCGGACCAGTTGTAGCGCGCCAAGGTATCCCGGATTCGCTCGCGGGCGACCAGTTCCCACATTTCCACCGTCACGACTCCTCGCGCCGCCGCCGACACCTCGGCTCACCAGCGTAGGCGCATCGGGTGACGGTGCGGAACTGAGGTTCTCAGAACGTCATCAGTGATGTTGTCCGGCAGGGTAATTGGGCCATGCGACCGGTGAGTTCTCGGTGACACGAATCGCCAGGTCGCGGCTGTGGCGAAGGCTACCCGCCGCCCACGTTTCGAGAACTCGCCGGTTGGGCAATAAAGGTGGCGAGCGCACGACACGGGCATTTGTGCGCCACACCGAAGGGAGAACGCATGTCGGACAAGAGTGGTCCCGAGGAAGCCATCGAGGGCATCGTCGAGGGTGTCAAGGGCAAGGTCAAGGAAGTCGCCGGCGCGGTTGCCGGGCGTGACGACCTGATGCGTGAGGGCAAGGCTCAGCAGGACAAGGCCGACGCGCAACGAGAGGCGGCCCAGAAAGAGGCCGAGGCCGAAAGCGCCCGCAAGGCCGCCGAAATCAACGAAGCTCGCCAGAAGGCCGAACAGTAGCGGCAGTCGACGGTGGCCCGGTCACAGGCGTGGCCGGGCCACCGCTTTGTCGCGGCCCGGGTGGGAATGAAAAGCCGCGCGCGGGTGTCGAACAACGCATGAGACTCAACGACGCCGCCCGCGACCTCATCGGGAACGGCGCGGATGCCACCCTGGTCACCATCAATCCCGACGGCAGCCCCCAGGTGAGCGTGGTCTGGGTGGCGTTGCGGTCGACGCCCGACGGAGACGAGCTCGTCAGCGCCCACCTTTCCGAACACAGGAAGGTCCGCAACGTCCGCAACGATCCCCGCGTCGCCGTGACCATCGTGTCGCTCGACGCCGCGGGCCAGGGGATGCGACCGTACCTCTCGCTCACCGGGACCGCCCGGATCACCGAGGGCGGCGCCCCCGAACTGCTGGCGGAGCTCAATCCGATCGTTGGCGACCCGAACACGAAATTCCCGCCCGATAACGCGCCGCCGGGATATCTCACCCACATCCACATCGACAAGGTCGGCGGCATCGGGCCCTGGGCGGGCTGACCCCGAATCTTGATGCTTCCGCTACCCGCGGTAGCGGAATACAGTGGGTGGATGAAACCGGGTGAAGACGGTACGCACCTGCGCACGTGTCCCTTGTGTGAAGCCATGTGCGGCTTGGAAATTCACGTCGAGGACGGCAGCGTTACCGCCATCCGCGGCAACCGTGACGACGTGTGGAGCCGCGGACATCTATGCCCCAAAGGCACCTCTCTTGCGGCCCTGCACGACGATCCGGACCGCATCCGCCAGCCGATGATCAAGGTCGACGGCCAATGGCAGGAGGTCAGCTGGGACGCGGCATTTCGCCGCTGCACCGAACTGCTGACCCCGGTGATCGACAAGTACGGCATCCGCGCGGTCACCGCCTACACCGGCAACCCACTGGCGCACTCGTTCTCACTGGCCCGCTACGCGGGCGTGCTGATGGGCATGTCCGGCATGCCGGTCACGTATTCACCGGGCACCGTCGACCAGTGGCCGAAGAACCTGTCGTCGCATCTCATGTACGGGTTGTGGTGGAACTTCCCGGTGCCCGACATCGAACGCACCGACCTGCTGGTGATCATGGGCGCCAACCCGGCGGCGTCGCAGGGCTCACTGTTGGCCGCGCCCAACGTGATGAGTCTGATCGACGGGATCCGCAAACGCGGCAAGGTGATCGTGATCGACCCGGTGCGCACCCTGACCGCCGCACGCGCCGACGAGTGGCTTCCCATAGTGCCGGGAACCGACGCGGCCCTGCTGCTGGCCGTCGCGCACACCCTCTTCGACGAGGACCTCATCAACCCGGGGCCGCACGTCGACGGTGTCGACGCCATGAGGCGAGCCGTCGCGGACTGGCCACCGGAACGGGTCAGCGCGGTCACGGCCATCAGCGAAGACCGCATCCGCCGGCTGGCCCGCGAGCTCGCCGGCACCGAGAAGTCGGTGGTATACGGCCGAATTGGCCTGTGCAACCAAGAGTTTGGCAGCCTCGCCAGCTGGCTGGTCGACGTAATCAACATTCTTACCGGACACTTCGACACCGCCGGTGGCGCGATGTTTCCCAAGCCGGCGGCCTGGTCGATCACCACCCAGCCACTACCCGGACTGGAGGACGGCGCAGCGGAATTCGGTCGTTGGCACACCCGCGTGCGCGGCGCCAAGGAGGTGCTCGGTCAGGCGCCCGTGTCGTGCATGGCCGAGGAGATCGCCACCCCGGGCGACGGGCAGCTCAAGGCGCTGATCACGGTCGCGGGCAACCCGGTGCTGTCCACCCCCGCCGGTGACAAACTCGACGAAGTGCTACCGATGCTGGAAGCGATGATCTCCGTTGATCTTTGGCTCAACGAGACGACGCGGCACGCCGACGTGATCCTGCCCGGCCTGTCCCCGCTCGAGCAGCCGCACCACGACGACCTGATCCTGCTCTTCGCCATCCACAGCATCGCGAATTACTCTGCCCCGGTGTTCGATCCGGGCGATCGCCCGCACGAATGGGAGATCCTGATCCGGTTGACCGGCCTGTGCACCGGCACACCGGCCGAGGACGTGGATGTCGCCGCCATCGATGACGGCTTCTTCGACTACCTGGCCTTCACGCAGGGTCTCGACGGTGCGGAGATCCGCAAGCTCTACGAGCACGGCGGACCCGAGCGAATGCTCGACCTCACTTTGCGCACCGGGCCCTTCGGCGACCAGTACGGCAAGAACCCGGGTGGGCTGACGCTGGACCGACTCAAGGCCAACCCGAACGGCATCGACTTCGGGCCCATGGTGGCGCAGCTGCCCGACATCCTCGGCACCGCCGACAAGAAGGTCCGGCTCGCCCCGCAATACCTGCTCGACGACCTGCCGCGGCTGGCCGCACGCATGGAGCGGCCCGCCGATCCACTCGTCCTGGTGAGCCGCCGGCACCTGCGATCAAACAACACCTGGCTGCACAACGTGCCCGCGCTGATGAAGGGAAAGGACCGGTGCACCTTGCTGATCCATCCCGACGACGCCGCGCGCTGCGGTGTCACCGACAACGACATCGTGACGGTGAAATCGGAGGCGGGCGAGATCAGAGTTCCCGTCGAGGTCACCGAGTCCATCAAGCCCGGGGTGGTCTCGATGCCGCACGGCTGGGGGCACGGCAAGCCGGGCACCCGCATGTCGGTGGCCAACAGCTCGCCGGGTGCCAACACGAATGTGCTTTCCCCGCCGACATTTGTCGACGAGCCGTCCGGCAACGGCGCGCTCAATGGCATCCCGGTCACGATCATCGACGATCAGGCCCGATTTCGGCCCGCATCAACGGCCTGAGCGCCTCGGTCGGTTTCCCAGTCCCACAGGATCTTTCGCGCCGAGCCAAGGCGCACCCGACAACGTCCCATCCCCGTCGCCTGGCCAATGCGCTGGTGCTCTCCGTGCGCATCCACGCGGAGAACGCGGCGCTCGGTTACGCGTGATCAGGGGGCGATGGGCCGATTGGTCCACTGGCGGTCGGGCCGGCGCGTCGAGCGGAACCAGCCGCCGGCCGCGCCGGTGCCGCCGTCGGTCGGAATGACGTGGCCGGTGACGAAGCCCGAGAGGTCGGAGGCGAGGAACAGGATGACCCTGGCCTGATCCTCGGGCAGACCCATCCGCCCGACCGGAACCCACCGCGGCCAGTTCGCCTGTTCCTCGGCCGAAAGCCATTGCGAATAGGGCACTTGCAGGGATTCGGTGACGTCGGGCGCGATCGCGTTCACCCGCACCCCGTCGTTGCCCACCTGGACCGCGAGACTGCGGGTGAACGCGTTGACAGCGGCTTTGAAGGCGGAATACACCGGATCCTCCGGATAGCCGCGCAGCCCCTCGACCGACGAGACGTTCACGATCGCACCGGCCCGCCGCTCGACCATTGCCGGCAGGAACGCGTGGGTCACCAGGAAGACGTGGTGCAGGTTGATCCGGTAGAGCTCATCCCACAGTTGTGGGTCGGTGCCGGCGAAGTTTCCGGGATGCCGCAGCCAGTGGCCCACGTTGTTGACCAGCACGTCGACCCGGCCGAACCGATCGAGGACCGTCGCGGCCAGGCGAGAGACCTGATCGGGGTCACGCACGTCGGTGACGACTGCCAGTGCCGACCCGCCGGCTTCGGTGATCGAGGCCGCCGTCGCGTCGGCGAGGCCGGCGTCGATGTCGGCGATGATCACGCCGGCGCCGTGTTCGGCGAACAGCCGCGCGGTGGCCGCGCCAATTCCTCCAGCGCCGCCGGTAACGACGGCCACCCGGTCAGTCAGTAGGAGATCAGGATGCGTAGCGTGTGTCACCGCTCATATCTTTGGGCATTCACGGGGTTGAGCAACAGCCGGTTCGGTCTGATTACGCCCGCGCGGCAACCGTCAGAAAGATAAACGAGTGATACCCATCTCCGCCGCCAGCAAACAGTGATGTACCTGACATTTCTCATGCGTTAATTTCCCGTTAGCCCTCGGCGGCGGGGGGTATTCGCCCTCCACTTAGGAGGTTGAAGCCCAATGGTGAGTACAGCCGAACCGACACATATATTGCCGAGCGTGGCGACGACGAGGCGCGTTCATCATCGCCATAGCCCGCAGTCAGTAGCCGTCGGACTTGCCAGCCGCTTGATCGTGAAGAACGCCGTTCGCGCGTGGGCCATGACGCCGAATCTGCATTGGCCACTCGAATACGTCGATACCGTCGCGGGATTGTTCCCGCGTGTCGGATACGCGGCGAGAACGGAACCGGTGCAATTGGACAACTGTGCCGCCGAATGGGTTCGCGCGCCCGGCGTATCGGGGGAGCGGGCAATCCTGTATTTGCACGGTGGCGCATTTCTCACCTGCGGCCTCAACACCCACCGTTCCATGGTGACTCGCTTGTCGAAGGCGGCCGATGCCCCCATCCTCGCCGTCGCGTACCGGAAGTTGCCCGCACACCAGATCACCGACGCCATCGACGACGGGATCAGTGGCCTGCGCTGGCTGCAGGATCACGGCTACGACGGCAATCACGTTGTCGTGGCCGGCGACTCCGCCGGGGGATATCTGGCGTTCATGACCACCCTCCTGGCGATCCAGGAAAACATCATGGAGCCGGCCGGAGTTGCGGCCGTCTCGCCGTTCACGGATGCGGATCCGGTGCGAAAGCTCAAGCACCGCAACGCCCGCAAGTGCTCGATGTTCACCCGCCGGGCCTTCTCGCGGTTCGCGCAATTCCTCAGCAACGCACAGGTTGTGGAGGGCGAGGGCGAGGGCGACGCCACCGTCGCGTCCCCGGTGGACGCCGATCTGTCCTCGTTGCCGCCGGTAACCATTCACGCCAGCTCGGACGAGTTGCTGCTGGCCGATGCCGAGTTGATGGCCAAGCGCTTGGAAGCCAGCGGGATCCACTGCGATCTGCACCTGTGGGACGGCCAGATCCACGATTTCCCTTTGGCCGCAGACGTTTTGCCCGAGGGCAGGCGCGCCATCAAGTACCTTGGGGACTTCGTCAAGGACGTCACCGCTGTTCGCGCCAAGGTCCCGAGTGTGCGCCGCCTGCGCAATGCCGCGGTGGCCGGTTGAAAGCGCCGAAAGTAACTGTGCTGCAGAGCGATTCGCCGTCTTACTACTTCGGCGATCCCGCACCGTCTCCCGGCGCCCGCTCTCGTTTCTGGCCGCGCGACAGGGTGCCCGGCGAAGAACCCAGCGCATAAGTTGCGCCGCTGCCGTTACAGTTGGTCCTGATGACCCCACCAGCCCCGCCTGCGCTGACAGTGCGCTACGAGGGAGCCGAGCGCACCTTCGCGCCGGGCAACGACGTAGTGATCGGGCGTGACCTGCGCGCCGACCTGCGAGTCGCCCACCCGCTGATCTCCCGCAACCACCTGATCGTGCGGTATGACCAGGGGCGATGGATCGCTGTCGACAACGGCAGCCTGAACGGCCTATACGCGCACAACCGCCGGGTCCCGGTCGTCGACATCCAAGACGGTCTGCGGATCAACATGGGCAATCCCGACGGCCCGGCGCTCACCTTCGAGGTCGGCCGCCACCAGGGCTCGGCCGGTCGGCCCCCGCTGACGACGTCGATACCGATCGTCAGCAACCCCAGCGAACCGCTGGTGCGGGCGCCGCAGAGCCAGCCGTTCGGCACGCAGTGGCCCGGCCAGCCCCAGCAGCCGGCGTCCGCCTCGTTCCGCCATCCCGTCCATCCGCCCACCGCCGCGCAGCCGAGCCAGCCGGCCGGCGGACCCACGCCGGGCTCTCCGTCCGGGCCGCAGCCCCGGTACCCGACCAGCGGCCTACCGAGCGCCCCGCCCAGCAGCTCCCAGCACGCCCCGCAGATCTACCGGTCACCGTCGGTGCATGCGGCGCCGCCGACCACCGCCGAGCCGGCGGCCCCCCAGACGGGCCGCATGGGCGGCGACTCTTCCGTCATCGCGACGTCGATGATGAAGATCCTGCGCCCGGGCAAGACCGGGCTGGACGTGCCCGGCGCGGTCAAGATCGGCCGCGCCAACGACAACGACATCGTCATCCCCGAGGTGCTGGCATCGCGCCACCACGCCACCCTGGTCCCGACGCCCACCGGCACCGAGATCCACGACAACCGCAGCATCAACGGCACCTTCGTCAACGGCGCCCGGGTCGATTCGGCCGTGCTGCACGACGGCGACGTCGTCACGATCGGCAACATCGACCTGGTCTTCCACGGCGGCCACCTGGCCCGCCGCGACCAGGCCGCGACGGCGACGCGTAGCGGCGGGCTCGACGTGCGCGGGGTGACCTGGACGATCGAGAACAACAAGACGCTGCTGGACAACATCTCGCTGACCGCCCTGCCCGGCACGCTGACCGCCATCATCGGGCCCTCCGGCGCGGGCAAGTCGACCTTCGCCCGGTTGGTCGCCGGCTACACCCACCCCACGACGGGAACCGTGTCGTTCGAGGGCCACAGCGTGCATGCCGAGTACGCCTCGCTGCGCAGCAGGATCGGGATGGTGCCCCAGGACGACGTGGTGCACGGGCAGCTGACCGTGCAGCAGGCGCTGATGTATGCCGCGGAACTGCGGCTGCCGCCGGACACCACCAAGGACGACCGCGCCCAGGTGGTGGCCCGGGTGCTCGAAGAACTCGAGATGACCAAGCACCTGCATACCCGGGTCGACAAGCTGTCCGGCGGTCAGCGCAAGCGCGCGTCGGTGGCGCTGGAGCTGCTCACCGGGCCGTCGCTGCTGATCCTCGACGAGCCGACCTCCGGCCTGGACCCGGCGCTGGACCGGCAGGTGATGACCATGCTGCGGCAGTTGGCCGACGCCGGCCGCGTGGTGCTGGTGGTCACCCACTCGCTCACCTACCTGGACGTCTGCGACCAGGTGCTGCTGCTGGCGCCCGGCGGCAAGACGGCGTTCTGCGGGCCGCCCAGCCAGATCGGTGCGGCCATGGGCACCACCAACTGGGCCGACATCTTCAGCACCGTCGCCAACGACCCCGACGGGTCCAGCGCGCGCTACCTGGCCCGCACCGGCCCGCCGCCGGCGCCGCCGCCCGCGGAGAAACCCGCCGAACTGGGCGATCCCTCGCACACCAGCCTGTTCCGGCAGTTCTCCACGATCGCCCGCCGCCAGATGCGGCTGATCGTCTCGGACCGCGGCTACTTCGTGTTCCTCGCGCTGCTGCCGTTCATCATGGGGTCGCTCTCGATGTCGGTGCCCGGCGATGTCGGCTTCGGCATCCCGAACCCGATGGGCGCCGCGCCCAACGAGCCCGGCCAGATCCTGGTCCTGCTGAACGTCGGCGCGGTGTTCATGGGCACCGCGCTGACCATCCGCGACCTGATCGGTGAGCGCGCCATCTTCCTGCGCGAACAGGCGGTCGGGTTGTCCACGTCGGCGTACCTGTTGGCCAAGGTCTGCGTGTACACGGTGTTCGCGATCGTCCAGTCGGCGATCGTCAGCATCATCGCGGTGCTCGGCAAGGGCGCCCCGACCCAGGGTGCCGTGGCCTTGGGCAAGCCGGGTCTGGAGCTGTTCGCCGACGTCGCGCTGACGTGCGTCGCGTCGGCCATGCTGGGGCTGGCCCTGTCGGCAGTCGCCAAGTCCAACGAGCAGATCATGCCGTTGCTGGTGGTGGCGGTCATGTCGCAGCTGGTGTTCTCCGGCGGGATGATCCCGGTCACCGCCCGCATCGGGCTGGACCAGATGTCGTGGGCGACACCGGCCCGGTGGGGATTCGCGGCGTCGGCCTCCACCGCCGATCTGACCAAGCTGGTGCCCGGCCCGCTCACCCCGAAGGATTCGCACTGGCGGCACACCCCGGCGACGTGGTGGTTCGACGTCGGCATGCTGTTCGCCATTAGCGCCGTCTATCTGGGCTTTGTGCGCTGGAAGATCCGCCTCAGGGGCGGCTGAGCTTTCGGTTTGTCAGGCGCCCCTGCGGACCAACTGCTCGGCCGCGGCGCGCATGCGGTCGGACAGCTGAAGCAGATCGTGCTCGCCCACGCCCAGCGGCAGCGTGTAAGCCAGTTGCCGCAATTCGACGGCGTAGTTGCGCATATCTTCGCGGAGGCGCATCTCAACAGTGGGCATGACTTCTCCCTTGGGTCCCTCGGGCCGGGCAGTGCCTGGTCCGCGTCGACCAGCCGATTGGAAAATCCTCGCAGCCCTTCCGCATAACCGCGAGGGTATCTACGCGTGTTAACGGGAGTTTGACAGCGTATTTACAGTTCGCGCGCCGGCGATGTCGGCGCTCGAGCGTGCCGCAATACCGAAATTCGCGGCGCCGTCTCGCCGTGGCGTTAGGCTGACGACGCTCGGTGAAAAGCATGCGGAAAGGCACAGGCGCCGGAATGGATTTCGAACTCGACGCTGGGCAGCGCGCCTGGCTCACCGAGGTCCGTGAATTTCTGCAGCAGAACGTCACCCCGGAATTGCGCGCCGAGCTCGCCAAGCACGACCTGGAATTTCGCGACGGCGAGGTGGCCCGATTTCGCCGCAAGATCGGGGCCAAGGGCTGGTTCGGGTTGAACTGGCCGCGCGAATATGGGGGACTGGGGCTCGGCGCCATTCACCTGCATCTGCTGATGAGCGAATTCGAATATTGGGGCGTGCCCGGTCCCGACCTGACGGTGACCTCGGTGGCGCCGATGATCATGCGGCATGGCACCGAGCGCAACAAAACCGAATGGCTGCCCCCGATCGCCAGGGGCGAAATGATCTGCGCGGTCGGCTATTCCGAGCCGGATGCGGGAACCGACCTGGCCAGCCTGCGGACCAGCGCCACGCTTGACGGCGAGGAATGGGTGATCAACGGCACCAAGATCTGGAACAGCGGTGCCCAGCGCGCGACGCACGAATGGCTCTGTGTCCGTACCGATCCCAGCGGCGCCCGGCATCGGGGCATTTCGGTCATCATCGTGCCGATCGACAGCCCGGGCGTCGACATCCGCCCGCTGTACGCCTGGTCGGGCTATCGGACCAACGAGGTGCACTTCCGTGACGTGCGGGTGCCGGTCACCAACCTGGTCGGCGAGGTCAACCGCGGCTGGACATACATCACCGGCGCACTCGATCTCGAACGCGGTGCGCTGACCAACGCCGGAGACCTGCGCCGTGCAGTCGAGGAACTGCACGAGCTGGCGCGACGGCCGCGGCGCGACGGGTCCGTGCCCGCGGCCGATCCATCGCTTCGCCGCCGGCTGGTGCAGGCCGAGGCCGACGTCGCGGTGGCCGTTCTGATGGGCTACGAGGCGGCGTCCATCCTCGACAGCGGCGTCATCCCCAGCGTCGAGGTCAGCGTGGAGAAGGTGTTCACCAGCGAGCTGCGCCAGCGCATCGCCGACCTGGCGCTCGACCTCCTCGGCCCCGACGGCCTGCTGGCGCATCGCAGCGAACAGGCCCCGCTGGCAGGCAAATTCGAGCGGCTTTACCGGGCCGCCCCGCTGATGCGCTTCGGCGGGGGTACCAACGAGGTGCTGCGCGACATCATCGCCCAGCGCGGGCACGCGATGCCCTCCTATGGACGCTGACGGGAGTTTCGCACACCGCCGATGAAGACGATCCCCACCGCCGAACAGCGCGAGTTCGCCTCGGCGTTGCGCGCCCTGCTGGCCGCCGAGAACCCGATCGCTCTGGTGCGTGCCCTCGGCGAACCCGGCGCGGACCGCGGCACGCCGGCGTTGTGGAAGTCGCTGGCCGATGCGGGCGTCTTCGGTCTGGCCATCGGCGAGGAGTACGGCGGCGCCGGCGGCTCGCTCGACGACCTCGCGGTCTTCTACACCGAGGCCGGCCGCGCGCTGTGCCCGACGACGGTGCACAGCAGCGTGCAGGCCGCGCTGGCCATCGACCAGCTTGGCTCACCGGACGCCAGGGCCCGCTGGCTGCCGCCGCTGGCGTCCGGGAGCGTCCGGGCCACCACCGCGCTGTGGAACGCCCGCGACGCCGCCGTCGTCGCCCCGCCGCTGCACGCCGACCCCGCCGGAGAACGGTGGCGGCTCAACGGCACCGCGGACTACGTCCTCGACGCCGACGTCGCCGAGCTCATCGTGGTGTCGGCCGCGGCGGCCGGGCGTACCCTGCTGTTCGTCGTCGACGTCCGCGATGTCAGCGCGGAACCGCTCGACATGGCCGGCGGGGTCCGGGCCTGCACGGTGCGCTTCGACGACGTCACGGCCGACGCGGCGTTCGACGGGGTCGACGCGCCGGCGCTACGCCGGCTGGCCAACACCGCCGTGGCGCTGGGATCGCTCGACCTGGTCGGCGTCGGCCAGGCCGTGCTGGACCGCACCGTCGACTACACCAGGCTGCGTCATCAATTCGGCCGGCCCATCGCGGCGTTCCAGGCCGCCCAGCATCTGGTCGCCAACATGCACATCGCGCTCGCGGCGGCGCGACTGGCCGCGCACGCGGCGGTGTTCTGGCTGGGGCGCGGCCGCGTCGCGACCAGGGAGACGGCCGTCGCGCGCATGCACGCGGCCGCCGCCGCGCGGCTGATCACGCTGGACGCCCACCAATTGCACGGCGGCATGGGCTATGTCACCGAGACCGACCTGCACCTGTGGAGCGAACGCGCCCGGCTCGGCTCGACATTCGGCGGCGGAGCCGACGTCGCCGCCTCCTGGCTGGAGCAGGCCATGCACGACGAGACAGACGAAGGGGAGCGCCGTTGAGCGGGGACAGTTTGATCGACGCCGAATCGGCATCGCGCGTGGGCACGGTCGCCGCGTCGGCGACCGGTGAGGTGAACCGGCGCGACTGGCAACGCTGGGCCGCGGCGGTGGGCGACCACAACCCGCTGTATTTCGACCCGGATTACGCCAGGGCCAATGGATATCGCGACATCATCTGCCCCCCGTTGTTCCTCCAATACGCGATCCTCGGCGTCTCGCCGCTCGAGTCGCTGCGTCCCGACGGATCGTCCGGCGCGGTCTCCGGCAGCCTGGCCTTCCCCCGGGCCCCCAAGCGGATGGCCGGCGGCGAGAGCTTCACGTTTCACCTGCCGGCCTATCACGGCGACGAGATCGAGATGGTCCGCACCATCTCCTCGATCGTCGAAAAGCAGGGCCGCTCCGGCAAATTCGTCCTCGTCACCTGGCACACGGTGTACCGCAACCAGCATGGCGACCTGCTGGCTGAAGCATCGACATCGATGATCGCCCGTCCCTAGGAGTGCGCCATGACCGACTCACAGGTCTTTTTCGAAGACGTCGCGGTGGGCGAGGACATTCCCGCGCTGACCGTCACCGTCGACGAAACCCAGCTGTTCTTCTTCAGCGCCGCCACCTACAACGGCCACCGCATCCACTACGACAAAGAGTGGGCCCGCGACACCGAAGGCTACGACAACGTCCTGGTGCACGGCCCGCTGCAGGCGGCGCTGCTGGCCCGCGCCCTGGGCGACTGGATCGGCGGGCGCGGGCGACTGGTGTCCTTCTCGGTGCAGAACCGGGCCGTCGCCTATCCCGGCGAAGCGCTCAGCTTCGGTGCCGAGGTCACCGGGAAACGGCTGAGCGACACGGGAACCGGGTTGGTCGACCTGGTCATCGCCGGGCGCCGCGACGACACGATCCTGATGCCGGGAATGGCGACGGTCGAGCTGCCGATGCGGGGAGCCCAGCCGTGACCGGGCTGCGCGGCGAGGCGGCCATCGTCGGAATCGCGGAGTTACCCGCCGAACGGCGTCCCACCCGTGCGCCGCTGTTCACCCTCGACCAGTACGCGGTGCTGGCGAAGATGGCGATCGCGGATGCCGGAGTCGATCCCGGCTGTGTCAACGGCCTGCTGACCCACGGCATCGCCGAGTCGGCTATGTTCGCGCCGGCCACACTGTGCGAATACCTGGGTTTGGCCTTGGATTTCGGCGAGCGCGTGGATCTCGGCGGGGCTACCGCCGCCGGAATGATCTGGCGGGCGGCGGCGGCCGTCGAACTCGGCATCTGCGAAGCGGCGCTCGCCGTCGTACCCGGATCGGCGTCGGTGCCCCAATCCGAGCGCCGACCCGCGCCCGGCCCGAATTGGTATGGGGCGTCGTCGAACAACTACGGCTCGCCGCAAGCCGAATTCGAGATTCCCTACGGCAACGTGGGCCAGAACGCGCCGTATGCACAGATTGCCCAGCGCTACTCGGCGGAATTCGGTTACGACCCGGCCGCGGTCGCCAAGATCGCCGTCGACCAGCGCACCAACGCGTGCGCGCACCCCGGCGCGGTGTTTCACGGCACCCCGATCACGGTGAACGACGTGCTGGACAGCCCGATGATCGCCGACCCGATCCACATGCTGGAAACGGTGATGCGCGTGCACGGGGGAGTGGGTGTGCTGGTCGCCAACGCCGACATCGCGCGCCGTGGCCGCCACCGCCCGGTGTGGATCAAGGGCTTCGGCGAGCACATCGCCTTCAAGACCCCGACCTATGCCGAGGATCTGCTGTCCACCCCGATCGCGCGCGCGGCCGACCGGGCATTCGCGATGGCCGGGCTGAACCGGTCCGATGTGGACGTCGCGTCGATCTACGACTGCTACACCATCACGGTGTTGATGAGCCTGGAGGATGCCGGATTCTGCGCGAAAGGCGAGGGCATGTCCTGGGTTAACGAGCACGACCTGACCTTTCGCGGTGACTTCCCGATCAACACCGCCGGCGGCCAGCTGTCCTTCGGCCAGGCCGGCATGGCCGGCGGCATGCACCACGTGGTCGACGGTGCACGCCAGATCATGGGCCGGGCCGGCGACGCGCAGGTGACCGACTGCCACACCGCGTTCGTGACCGGCAACGGCGGCATCATGAGCGAACAGGTTGCACTGCTCCTGCGGGGGGACTAGCCATGGTCCACCCCATCCCCGAGCCCACACCCGTCTCGCGGCCGTTCTGGGACGGCCTGGCGCAGCACCGGATCCTGGTGCAGTACTCGCCGTCGGCGCAGCGCTACGTGTTTTATCCGCGCACGCTGGCCCCGGGCACCCTGGCCGACGACCTGGAATGGCGCGAGATCGACGGCACCGGAACGCTGTACACCTTCACGATCGCCCGCCGGCCCACCGGCCCGCCGTGGCAAGACGCGCTGCCTCAGCTGCTCGGGGTGGTGCAGTGGGACGCCGGGCCGAAATTCAGCACCGAGCTGGTCGACGTCGACCCGGGCGACATCCGGATCGGGATGCGGGTGCGGCCGGTGTTCTACGATCTGCCTGAAGAGGGCATCACCCTCTTGAAATATCGGCCCGCATGACCTCGACGACGAGGTCGGAGGTGCACATGGACGACCCGCTCAACGGCGTAGTGCAGGCGATGCTGGACCAGTTGAACGCCGGATTCCCGCGCGTCGAGCGCCTGACCGGCCCGCAGGCGCGCGCCGCAGTGGCGCAGCGACGCATGCCGGTCGACAACCTCGACGACGTCCGCAGCGCCACCGACCGCACCGTCCCGGGGCCCGCCGGCGCGATTCCGGTACGCATCTACGAGCCGCACGGTGAGCCGCCGGGGCAGCGCGCGGCGATCGTGTTCTGCCACGGGGGCGGATTCGTCTTCTGCGACATCGAATCTCACGATGGATTCTGCCGGGCCCTGGCCCGCGGCAGCCAGGCCGTCGTGATCTCGGTCGACTACCGCCTGGCCCCCGAGCATCCCGCCCCCGCGGCGGCGCTCGACGCGTTCGCGGCGTTCGGCTGGACGGTCGAGCACGCCGCCGAGCTCGGCATCGACCCAGCACGCATCGCGGTCGCCGGGGACAGCGCCGGCGGCAACCTGGCCGCGGTCACCGCCATTCTCTGCCGCGACCGCGGCACCACCCCACCTGCCGCGCAGCTGTTGATGTACCCCGCGATCGATCCGAGCTTCGACACCGACAGCTATCACCGCTACGCCACCGGCTACTTCAACACCCGCGTCGCGATGCAGTGGTACTGGCACCAATACCTTGGCGCGCAAACGATTTTCGATCCGCCCTATCTGGTGGCCCCGGCCCGCGCCGATACTCATGCGGGCCTGCCGCCCGCGGTGATCGTGACGGCCGGGCTCGACCCCCTACACAGCGAGGGCTGCGACTACGCCCGCCGATTGCGCGGCGCCGGAGTGCCCGTCGTGCACCGCGACTTACCCGGGCTCTTTCACGGTTTCATGACGATGCAGGTGTTTCCACCGGCGGCATCGGCGCAGCATCTGGTCTGCGCCGATCTGCGCGAGCTGCTGCATCCGGCGGCCCGGAGCGCGGCGCCGTGACGGAGGTCAGCGACGTCATCGTCATCGGCGCCGGGTTCGCCGGCCTCTACGCCGTGCACCGGGCCGCATCCTCGGGCCTCTCGGTGCTCGCCCTCGAGGCCGCACCCGACGTGGGCGGCACCTGGTACTGGAACCGCTACCCGGGCGCGCGCTGCGACGTCGAAAGTGTGGACTACTCCTACTCTTTCGACGAGGAGCTGCAACGGAGTTGGCAGTGGACCGAACGCTTCGCCGCCCAACCCGAAATCCTGGCCTACCTGCAGCACGTCGCCGATCGTTTCGATCTGCGCCGCCACTACCGATTCGGCGTCGACGCCATCGGCGCCACCTTCGAGCGGGGACGCTGGCACGTCGACACCGCGGCGGGGGACAGCTATGCCGCACAGTTCCTGCTGTGCGCGACCGGCTGCTTGTCGGCGGTGAACCGGCCCAATATCCCGGGCGCCGAGACGTTCTCGGGCGAAGTGTATTTCACCGCCGCGTGGCCGCGCGAAGATCCCGAGCTGCGCGGCAAACGGGTGGGCCTGATCGGCACGGGATCGTCCGGCATCCAGGTGGCACCGATAATCGCCGCGAACGCCGAAAGCCTGGTGGTATTCCAGCGATCCGCGAACTACACGATCCCGATGCCCAACCGGCCGTGGTCGTCCGAGGAGCAGCGAGAAATCCAGGAGGAGTATCCCGAGCGCCGCCGGGTCTCCGCCTACGCGGCCGCGGGCACCCCGCACGGCACCTACCACAAGAACGCCCTCGACACCGACGCGCGCGAGCGGTCAGAAGCGCTGTGGAAGCGCTGGCGCGAAGGCGGCGTCCTGTTCGCCAAGACCTTCCCCGACCAGACCAGCGACCTGTCCGCCAACGACGTCGCCAGGACCTTCGCCGAGGAGCGGATCCGGGAGATCGTCGCCGATCCCGTTGTCGCAACGGATCTCATCCCGGTCGATCACCCGATCGGAACCAAACGGATCTGCACCGACGACGGCTACTATGCCACCTTCAACCGCGACAACGTCCGGCTGGTGAACCTGCGTCGCGAGCCGATCGAGGCGATCACCGCCGACGGCGTGCGCACCGGCGAGGCGGCATATCCCTGCGACGTGCTGGTCTTCGCGACCGGTTTCGACGCCATGACCGGGGCGCTGACCCGAATCGACCCGAAAGGCCCTGGGGGACAACGACTGCACGACGCCTGGGCCGACGGCCCGGTGACCTTCCTCGGCCTGATGGTGCCGGGGCTACCGAACCTGTTCACCATCAGCGGGCCGGGCAGCCCCTCGGTGCTGGCGAACATGGTGCTGCACGCTGAGGTTCAGGTCGACTGGGTCATCGATCTGGTGCGGGCGGCGCGACGCCAAGGGGTGAGCGAGGTGGAGCCACGCCGCGATGCGGCGCTCGCCTGGACCCGGCACGTGGGCCAGGCGGCCGACCGGACGCTGTTCCCCAAGGCGGCATCCTCGTGGTACCTGGGCGCCAACATCGAGGGCAAGAAGCGGGTCTTCATGCCCTACATCGGCGGCTTCGGCACCTACCGGCGCCACTGCGACCAGGTGGCCCGCAACGACTACGCGGGGCTGGTGCTGACCACCCGATGACGACGTCGAAGAGGAAGTGAACCAGTGCTGGAGACGGTTCAACAGCTACTGCGGCTGCGTCGCGACGACGACACCCCGGCGCTCGCCCACGGCGACCGCACCTGGACCTGGCGCGAGCACCTCGCCGAGGCAGCGGCGGAAGCCGCGGCGCTCATCGAGCTCGCGGATACCGCACGGCCGCTGCATGTCGGTGCGGTACTGGGCAATTCGCCGGCAATGTTGCGGGCCATGGCCGCGGCCGCGCTCGGCGGCTACGTGTTGTGCGGCATCAACACCACGCGACGCGGCGCCGGATTGCTGGCCGACATCCGGCGATCCGACTGCCAGATGCTGCTCGTCGACCCCGACCATCTCGAACTGCTGGATGGGTTGGACCTCAACGGTATCCAGGTGCTCGATGTGACCGGCGCGCGCTACGCCGACGCCGTCGCCGCGGCGCCACCGCTGGTTCCCGTTCGCGAGGTGGCGGCCGCCGACACCCTGATGATGATCTTCACCTCGGGCACCAGCGGTGAGCCGAAGGTGGTGCGGTTCGCCCATGGCATGGCGATCATGTGCGGTGCCAGCCTGATCTATCAATACGACGTCACCGCCGCCGACGTCTGCTACCTGGCGATGCCGCTCTTCCATTCCAACGGTGTCGCCGCCGGCTGGGCCGTCGCCGTCGGCTGCGGGGCCACCATGGTGCCGGCCCGGTTCTCGCCGTCGCGCTTCCTCGACGATGTCCGCCGCTACCGGGTGACGTACCTGAACTACGTCGGCAAGCCGCTGGCGTTGATCCTGTCCACCCCCGAGCGTCCCGACGACGCCGAGAACACGCTGCGGGTGGCGTTCGGCAACGAGGCCACCGATCGCGATATCGCAGAATTTGCAAGGCGTTTCGGGTGCCGGGTCGTCGACAGCTTCGGCTCCAGTGAATTCGCGGTCATCGTGGTGCGCGAAGACGGCACGCCGCCCGGCTCCATCGGCAAGCCGTACCCGGGCGTGAGCATCTACAACTCGACGACGCTGCGGGAGTGCGAGACCGCGCGGTTCGACGCGCACGGGGCGCTGACCAATTTCGATGACGCCGTCGGTGAACTGGTCAACACCCAGGGCGCGGGCCCCTTCGCCGGCTACTACAACGACCCGGGCGCTACCGCCGAGCGGATGCGGCACGGGATGTACTGGTCGGGCGATCTGGCCTACCGCGACGCGGACGGCTGGATCTATCTCGCCGGGCGGACGGCCGATTGGATGCGGGTGGACGGGGAGAATCTGGCGGCCGGCCCGATCGAGCGGATCCTGGCGCGGCTGCCCGACATCAGCCAGGTCGCCGTCTACGCCGTCCCCGACGACGGGGTGGGCGACCAGGTGATGGCCGCCCTGGTGCTGCGGCCCGGGGCGAGCCTGAACCCGGATGATTTCGAGAAATTCCTTGCCGCGCAAGCCGACCTGTCCCCGAAGGCGTGGCCGCGCCACGTCCGCATCAACGATCAGCTGCCCGCGACCGCGACGAACAAGATCCTCAAGCGGGCGCTGATCGCCGCGGGTGTCACCGCGCAGGACGGTGTGTTGTGGATGCGGCCCGCCCGCGGCACGAGCTATGTGCCGGTGGACGAAAGCGCGGACGGCCGTGCAGCATCGGTCCTCGGATCATGAACTAGCGGGCGGCCTCTTCCTCGGGGGCGGGCGCTTCGCCGAAGCGCGCCAGCACCAGGGTCCCCGACACGGCGACGGCGAATCCCGCGATCACCAGCCAGCCGAGCCCGTCGCGCGCGGTGTCACCCAGCCACACCACCCCGACGAACGCGGGCGCCAGCGTTTCCCCGACCACCATTCCCGCGACGGCCGTGGTCACCGACCCGCGGTGCAAGGCGGAGGTGAGCAACAGAAACCCCGCGGCGCCCCCGGCGGCGGCCGCATACAGGGCGGGGTTGGTGTAGAAGGAGCGCTTGGTGGGATCGATCGCGTCGACCAGGCGCACGCCCACCTCGACGACGCCGAAGCCGCTTCCGGCGCCCAACCCCAGTGCGAGCGCACGGGCGCGGTCGGGCAGACGCCCAGCCGCGGCACCGCCGACGAAGATCGCGGCCACCACGCCCAGCAGGGCCCAGCCGAGCCCGGCCGGGGCGTGCCGAAAGTGGCCCGGCCCGGCGGCGACGGCCAGGACGACCAGGCTGAGGCAGACGACGCCGACGGCCGCCCACTCGGCCGACGACAAGCGAGCCGACAACACCCACGCGGCGACCACACCGGTGACCGCGATCGAGGCGGCCAGCGCCGCCGCGACCATATAGATCGGAACCAGGCGCAGCGCGGCGACCTGCAGCGCAAACCCGACCACGTCCAGGCCGACACCGACCAGATAGCGCCACTGCCGCACGGCGCGCAACAGTAATACCGCGTCCACACCCGAGCCGCTGCCCGCTTCCACCGAGCGTGTCCCCGCCGCTTGCAGCACGGTCGCCGTCCCGTAGCAAAGCGAGCAGCCCAGCGCGAGGAGGAAGCCGATCAGCACACCCACCGACATTAGGCGCCGCGAGGCAGGCCGGCGCGGCGGATGATGCTGCGAAACACCTGAACAAACGTTTGGGTACCCCTTGCCCCGGGCACCTCACAAGTATCTATCTCCACAGCCCAAGATCGAGCACATAGCGGCCAGTGAACGGCTGAGATTTCCTTGTGCGCCGGTTTAACATGTGTCTAAGCCTGTGCACCAACAAGATTCAGATCGATGTTTAGTGTCGGTGTACAAGTGTGTACTCTGGGGACATGGCTGAACGGGGTGCCCAGCCCGACGTCCCTCGCGGGCGTCGGTTGTTTCTGCGGGCGGTGCGCCGGTTGTTCAGTCCGCTACAGCCCGACGATTACCTGGAAATGATCAATCCGCTGTGGACCACCAAGGAGCTGCGCGGAAAGGTCGAACGAGTCGAGCCGCAGGGCTCGGAGGCGGCGAGCGTGCTGATCCGGCCCGGGTATGAATGGCAGGGCCACAAGCCCGGTCAGTATGTGCGGCTGGGCGTGGTTGTCGACGGCGTCTACCACTGGCGAGCATATTCGTTGACATCGGACCCGGCGCCCGTCGACGGGTTGATCAGCGTGACGCCCAAGAGGGTCGACGGCGGCGTGGTGTCGCCATATCTGGTTCAGAAGATCCAGCCGGGGGATCTCGTGCGGCTTGGTGAGGTGGAAGGCGTATTCACGCTGCCCGAGCCGTTGCCGACCAAGATGCTGTTCATCAGCGCGGGCAGCGGTATCACGCCGATCATCAGCATGTTGCGCAGCATCGATCACGGCGGTGACTTCGGCGATATCGTGGTCATTCACTCCGCTCGCACCCGCGAGCAGGTCATGTTTTTGTCGGTCCTCGAAGAGTTCGACCGCCGCCACCCTGGGATGCGGCTGGATGTGCGCCTCACCGCCGAACGCGGCCGGCTGGAGCCAAGCGACTTGGACGAAGCGTGTCCGGACTGGCGCGAACGCGAAGCTTTCTGCTCGGGTCCCGGCGACATGCTCGACGCGCTGATCGAGCACTGGGAAAGCAACGGAGACCGCGACCGTCTGCACTTTGAGCGCTTCCAGCCCAAGATCGGCGGCGACGCCAACGCCGGTGAGGGCGGCACGGTGCAGTTCCTGGACAGCGAGAAGGACGTCGAATGTGACGGCGGCACATCGATTTTGGAGGCGGGGGAGAAGGCCGGTCTCAACCTCGCCTATGGCTGTCGAATTGGAATTTGTCATACCTGCGTCGGCACGCTGAAGTCGGGCAAGCTGCGTGACCTGCGCTCAGGTGAAGTAATCGAACCCACTGAACAAGACGTACGCATCTGCATCAACACCGCCGAAGGCGATGTTGAGCTCGAACTGTGATCGAAAGGAGCGGCTCGTGACGACTGCCGCCAAAGCGAAAACCACTGGGGGCGAGCTGCTTGCCCGCCTGGGCGAACAAGAACGTGAAAAACTCGCGAAGGAACTCGACGCGATTCACGACGACGTTTTCGCCGACTTGGGCGAGCGGGACCGGCACTACATCAAGACGGTCATCTCCGTGCAGCGCCAGATTGTCGTGGTCGGCCGCGTCCTGTTGCTCGGATCGCGCTCGAAAACCGCATGGGTCCTGGGCACGGCCTGCCTGGGAATGGCCAAGATCCTGGAGAACATGGAGATCGGCCACAACGTGATGCATGGGCAATGGGATTGGATGAACGATCCCGATATCCATTCCTCGGTGTGGGACTGGGATACCGCGTCGACCGCCGAAGCCTGGAAGCACTCACACAACTACATCCACCACACGTACACGAACATCCTCGGCAAGGACAAAGACCTCGGTTACGAGCTCTTGCGGATCGACCCGAATCAACGTTGGCACCCGCGGTTTCTTTTTCAGCCGCTGTACAACGTCTTGCTCATGCTGCTCTTCGAGTGGGGCGTGGCCATCCACGACATGGACATTGACGCCATCCGCACGCGCCAGAAGCCATGGTCAGAGGTGCGCGAGGATCTGCGAGGCATCGGGGGCAAGGCGCGCGCACAGATTTTCAAGGACTATCTCGGTTGGCCGCTGATCAGCGCGGGCGCCTTCGGCCTCGTCCAGTTGGCCTCAGGCGGCAGAATCAGCCAGCCGGCGCAGTCCCGCCTCGGCAAGGCGCTTCGTCGGGTGTCGAGCAGGGGACGGCTGGGGGCCACCGCCAGTTTCCTCGACAAGGTGTTGCCGGGGGTGGAAAGCACCTACCTGCGCACCCTGGGCGCCGACGCGGTGGCCAACGTCATCCGCAACGTGTGGTCGAACGCGATCATCTTCTGCGGCCATTTCCCCGACCAGACCTACACCTTCAGCCAGGAAGACGTCGAGGACGAAACCCGCGGCGGGTGGTATCTGCGCCAGTTGGTGGGTGCCGCGAACATCGACGGCAGCCCGCTGTTTCACGTCATCAGCGGCAATCTGGGTTATCAGGTGGAACATCATCTTTATCCGGACATGCCGAGCAGCCGATACTCGGAGATCGCGCCCAGGGTCAAGGACATCTGCGAGCGTTACGAGCTGCCATATAACTCCGGCCGGTTCTCCAAGCAGTGGCTGATGGTGCAGCGCACCATCCTTCGGCTGGCATTTCCCGGCGGAAAACCGCGCCGGAAGGCCGGGCCATACCGGAGCCCGGGCGGCCAGCCGGGTCCGCAACGGCCCAGCGAGGGCGCGCGGTTCCGTGACCGCGTCCCGCCCGAGCACCCGGCCGCCGGCCCCGAACACGAGTCCGGCGGTGTCGAAGTGCAGCCGCCGCCGCGCGGCAAGGACTGACCGCGCTGCAAGGACTGACATCGGGCCGTCGAGGCTGGGGCCTGTGAACGGTTTCGTAGGAGTTTGCGTCCGCAGGGCCCGCGTTCGGCGCTGATCTTCGGATCTGAACTAATTTTCCCGACGCGTCGTGGATCATCATCGATGATGCATGGCATCCCCACACCCGATACCGAAGACACCGAACCTAGCGGCGATCGCGCTGACGCCGCCCGGCTGTGGCGCAGCCCGCTGCGAGGACCATGGCTGACGTCGGTGTTCGGTTCGGTGCTGTTGGTGACGCTGCCGGTCGTCATCCTCACCGGGCTGCTGTCCTACATCGCCTACGGGCCGCGGTTCGGCCAGGCCATCCCCGGCGACGTCGGGTGGCTCAAGCTGCCGACCTTCGACTGGCCCACCGATCCGTCGTGGCTGTACCGGCTGACCCAGGGCCTTCATGTCGGGCTCGGGCTCGTCCTCATCCCGGTGGTGCTGGCCAAGCTGTGGTCGGTGATCCCGCGGCTTTTTGTGTTCCCGCCGGTGCGGTCGATCGCCCAACTGCTGGAACGGGTTTCGCTGCTGATGCTGGTCGGCGGGATCTTGTTCGAGATCGTGACCGGCGTGCTGAACATCCAGTACGACTACATCTTCGGGTTCAGCTTCTACACCGCGCACTACTTCGGCGCGTGGGTGTTGATCACCGGCTTCGTCATGCACGTTGCGATCAAGAGCCGGCGCATGTGGGCGGGTCTGCGCTCACTGCCGCTGCGGGACGTGCTGCGCACCGGACGCGCCGACACCGAGCCCCAGCCATGGCAGCCTGACGGTCTCGTCGCCGCCGACCCCGGCCCGGCGACGTTGAGCCGCCGCGGCGCCCTGGCGCTGGTGGGCGGCGGCGCGCTTTTCCTGGCGGTCATCACCGCCGGCCAGACGCTGGGCGGCTACACCCGGCCCGCCGCGCTGCTACTGCCGCGCGGGCGGCGGCCTGGAGGCGGACCCAACGACTTCGAGATCAACCGCACCGCGGCCGCGGCCGGCATCTCCACCGCGGACACGGCGGAGCGCTGGCGGCTCACCGTGAGCGGCGGCCCCCGGCCGGTGGCGCTGGACCGCGCCGCCCTGCTGGCGATGCCACCGCACACCGCCGTCCTGCCGATCGCCTGCGTCGAGGGCTGGTCGACCACCCAGACGTGGACCGGTGTGCGACTGGCCGACCTCGCCTATCTGGCCGGTGTGCCGGCACCGGAATCCGCGCGGGTGTCGTCGCTGGAACGCTCGGGCGCATTCACCGCCGCGACGCTGCAACGCAACCAGGTGCTGCACCCGGACGCGCTGCTGGCGCTGCGCGTCAACGGCGCCGACCTGTCCCCGGATCACGGCTTTCCCGCGCGGATCATCGTGCCCGCGCTCCCCGGCGTGCACAACACGAAGTGGGTGACCTCCATCGCTTTTCGGGCCGAACATGCATAGCGCCTTCGCACGGATCTACGGATCCCACCCGCTGCACCTGCTGACGATGATCGCCGGCTTCGCACTGCTGGGCTACGTCATCGCCGTCGTCAGACCCGTCACGCTGTGGAATTCGCATGTCTGGTGGCAATCGATCGTCGTCTGGTTCGCGGCCGCCGTCATCGCGCACGACCTGGTGTTGTTCCCCCTCTACGCCCTCGTTGACCGGATGTTGTCACGCGGCCGCGCCCGGCCTGGACGCGCCGCTGCCGTTGTGCCGGTGCTCAATTACCTCCGGGTGCCCGCGCTGGGCGCAGGCCTGACACTTCTGGTGTTCCTGCCCGGCATCGTCCGGCAAGGTGCCACCACCTACCGGGCCGCGACCGGCCAGGCTCAGGACCCGTTTCTCGGCCGGTGGTTGCTGTTGACGGCCGCGATGTTCGCGGTCAGCGCCGGCGTGTACGCCCTGAAGCTGGCAACGGCGCGCCGACGGGCGCGGTCGCGCTGACCTAGCTGTCGGAGATGATTTCAAGACGCCGGGCCCGGTATTCGCGGTCGGAGATGGCGCCCTGCGCATACAACATCTCCAGTTGCAGCAGCCGCTCCGATTGCGCGGGCCGGTGGTCGGGAGATTCCCTGTGCCGCAAGGCGTCCCACCCGTCACCCAGTTCGAGCAGACGCAGCGCGAACAGCACGCCGGCCACGGTCACCGGCAGGCCCAGATACAGCATCCATCCCAATGGCACGCCGGCCCGGCTCAGCGCGAAATAACGCGCCACCAGAAACAGGGAGACCACCACGCCGGCCGCCAGCACGATGACCTTGCTCTTCATTGGGGGAAATCCTTCGTGTCGTTCGCTGCGGACTTTTTCGGGGTCCCTAGGCAACTGCAAACCTCCTGCGTCGCTACCGATCCCAACTTGTGGCGACGTAAACCCTGCGGCTGACGCCTTGAAGAATCCTTGGAGTGTGCTCCTAGTTCGGCGTCGTGATCTGCGTGTCTACTGATGAGCAATTACTGTTGTGCCTTGTGGGAACGCCCAACGCCAGGACACGTGCCGCGCTGTGCGGGTGCGTGACCGCGGTTGTCCTGGCCGCCGGCCTCCCGTCAGGCGGCGCGCCGGCGGCCACCGCCACGCCGTCGGTCGTGACGCCCGCGCCACCGGCCCCGGGCGGTGCCGTGCCGGTGCAACCCGTCGGGGGAGGCGGCTGCATCATCGGCCTCAATTGCGGGTGCATTCGCAACATCACCTGCCCGTCGCCGCACCCGCGCCGCCCGAGCGTCGACAGCAATCAGCACCCTGCGCCCGCCCCGCCGAATCCCTAGCGCCGAAACCGCCGGCGGCTTTCCTATCATTTGGTGATGAGCGCCGGCGGGCTGGAAACCGTGGACTCGCCGGCGTTCGCCGACGAGGACCCGGCGCGCTTTCGTGCGGCCGGCTGGTGGTGCGACACGACGCTGTCGGACGCGGTGCGTCGCAACGCCGAACGGACACCGGACCGCCTCGCCTACCTCGACCACGGCGGATCCGCCTTCACCTGGACCGAATTCGACTGTGCCGCAAATAATTTAGCTGAGACATTGGCCGGTGCCGGCGTGGCCCGCGGCGACCGGGTGGCCGTATGGCACGGCGATTCCGCGGCCATTCATGTGCTGTTCGTGGCGATCGAACGCTGCGGCGCGGTGGTCGTCGGCGTCGGCGCGCGCGCCGGTACCCGCGAGGCGTCGGCGATCCTGCGCACCGCCCAGCCGAAGATCCTGATCAGTGACCCACCTCGGGCGGGCGCCGCCGCGGATGTGGCCGACGAACTGCGGGTGCCCGGCGTGGTGTTGAGTGACGACGGCGGGACGCTCCGGCTCGACGTCGACGCCGAGCCCACGGCACCGGCTGCCGGCTGCGAACTCGGCCCCGACGACGTCTTCCTGATCAATTCGACGTCAGGCACCACCGGGCTGCCCAAGTGTGTCGTGCACACCCAGAACCGTTGGCACTACTTTCACCAGAAAGCCGTCGCCAACGGCCTGCTGACGAGCGACGAGGTATTCCTGCCGGTCATCCCCACCCCGTTCGGGTTCGGGCTGTGGACCAGTCACACCACCCCGATCTACCTCGGCGCCACCGCGGTGATTCTGGACCGGTTCACCACCAAGGCCACCTGCGAGGCGATAGCCCAACATAAGGTCACCGTATTGTGTTGCGTCAGCACGCAATTGACCATGCTGATGGCGGATCCGGCCAGCCGCGGCCACGACCTCAGTTCGCTGCGCGTCGTGTACACCGGCGGGGAGGCGTTGCCGTATCGGCCCGCGGCCGAGTTCGAGGAGCTCACCGGCGCCAAAATCCTGCAGTTCTACGGCTCCAACGAGACCGGGATGCTCAGCGCCACCACCGTCGACGACTCGCGCGAGCGCCGGCTGCGCACCGGAGGCCGCCTCATCCCCGAAATGGAGGTCCGGCTGTTCGACGGGGACCGCGACGTCACCGCGACGGGACGCGGCCAGCCCGCGTGCCGGGGGCCGGCGACCAGCCTCGGCTACCTGGGCGGGACCGACCACGACAAGCTGTTCACCCGCGACGGGTGGATGCGCATGGGCGACCTCTGTGAAATCGACGCCGACGGCTACCTGCGCGTCACGGGACGTACGTCCGATTTCATCGTGCGCGGCGGCAAGAACATCAGCGCCAGCCAGGTCGAAGACGCCGTCATGACCCATCCCGCCATCGCGATCGCGGCTGCCGTCGCGATGCCCGATCCGGTGTTCGGCGAAAAGGTATGCCTCTACGCCGAACTCACCGACGCTGCCACCGTCGACCTGCCCGAACTCGTCGAACACCTGCTGGCGCTGGGCGTTTCCAAGGAACTGCTGCCCGAGCGGCTCATCGTGGTCGACGAGTTGCCGCGCTCATCCGGCGGAAAGATAGCCAAAGGCCGGCTGCGCGAGGATATTGGAGCCAGAATGGAGGCCGGTCATGAACGCTCCTGATGCACGCCGCGGCGGGTTGGAAGTCTGGGCGCCGTCGGTGGTTCCACCCGTCGGCGTCGACCTGTCGAATCGGCAGGCCTTGGCCATCGCCTTCCGTCACCTGGCCGGCATCGGGTTCGCCGAGAACATGGCCGGGCACATCACCTGGCAGCTCGACGGCCAGACCGACATGTTCGTCAATCCGTGGGGGCTGTGGTGGCAGGAGATCACCGCGTCCGACATCTGCGTGGTTGACGGGGAGGCGCGGGTGGTCAGCGGGCGCTGGGATGTCACCCCGGCTATCCACATCCACACCGAACTGCACCGGGTGCGCGACGACGCCCGAGTGGTGATCCACAACCACCCGTATTACGTCTGCGTGCTCGCCGCGTTGGGCAGGCTGCCCGAGCTGGTGCATCAGACCGGTTCGCTGTTCCTCGACGACCTGTGCCTGGTCGACACCTACGACGGCGAGATCGACAGCCCCGCGCGCGCCGCGGAACTCGCCGCGCGGATCGGCGGCGCCAACCTGACGATCCTGGCCAACCACGGCGTCATCGTGACCGGCCGCAACCTGCCCGAAGCCGTTTACCGTGCGGCATCGATCGAACGCGTCTGCAAGCTGGCCTATGACGTCCTGCTCACCGGCCGGGATCCGGTGCCCATGAACTGGTCGGACATGGCCGGCATGCAACGGTCGCTGGTCGAGCGGGCGGCCGATGTGTACTGGGCCGGGGCGGCGCGCATGACCATCAAGGCCGACGCCGATGTGCTCACCTGAACGAGTGCCGGCCTACCGCTCAATGACGCCGCCCCGCAAGGAGATTGACGAGTGAAATCGATCGACGAGCTGGCCACCGACCTGAGCTTCACCACGGCGAAGACCGGCACGGAGCGCTCGGTCACCTTCCTGCCCGATCCGCCCCGGGCCGCGCGCCGCTACACGGTGATCTCGGTGGACGATCACATCGTCGAACCCCCCGACACCTTCACCGGCCGCCTACCCCGCAAGTATGCCGACCGGGCGCCGAAAGTCGTCGAGACCGACGGCGGGGGACAGACCTGGGTCTACGACGGCAAGGAACTGCCGAACGTCGGCTTCAACGCTGTGGTCGGCCGGCCGGTGGCGGAGTACGGATTCGAGCCCGTCCGATTCGACGAAATGCGCAGGGGCGCATGGGATATTCACGCCCGCGTCAAGGACATGGACCTCAACGGCATCTACGCCTCGCTGAACTTCCCGTCGTTCCTGCCGGGCTTCGCCGGGCAACGGCTACAGCAGGTGACCAGCGACCGCGACTTGGCGCTGGCCTCGGTGCGGGCTTGGAACGACTGGCATTTCGACGTCTGGGCGGGGTCGTATCCCGATCGGATCATTCCCTGCCAATTGCCGTGGCTGCTCGATCCGGAACTCGGCGCGACGATGATCCGCGAGAACGCCGAGCGCGGCTTTCACGCGGTCACGTTCAGCGAGAACCCGGCGATGCTGGGGTTGCCAAGCATTCACACCGACCACTGGGATCCGCTGATGGCGGCTTGCGCCGAGACCGGGACGGTGGTGAACCTGCACATCGGATCGTCGGGGTCGTCGCCGTCCACCACCGCGGACGCGCCACCGGACGTGCAGGGTGTGCTGTTCTTCGCCTACGCCATTTCCGCCGCGGTCGACTGGCTGTACTCCGGGCTGCCCAGCCGATTCCCCGACCTCAAGATCTGCCTGTCCGAAGGCGGAATCGGTTGGGTGGCCGGCCTGCTCGATCGCCTCGACCACATGCTCAGTTATCACGCGATGTACGGCACCTGGCAGGCGCTCGGCGAGCCCTTGACCCCGGCGGAGGTGCTGACCCGCAACTTCTGGTTCTGCGCGGTCGAGGACAAGTCCTCATTCGTACAGCGCGACCGGATCGGCGTCGACAACATCATGCTGGAAGCCGACTACCCGCACTGCGACTCGACGTGGCCGCACACCCAACAAACCATTCACGAGCAGATCGGCGATCTGCCGCCCGACGTCATCCGAAAATTCAGCTGGGAGAATGCGTCTCGGCTATACCAGCACCCGGTGCGGGCCGCAGTGCAAGAGGACCCCGAGGCGTTCTGACCGGGCGCGCGCCGCCCGAGCGCAATGCGCAAAACCGCGAGAATCGCTCGTTGCGTGGCTATCGCGCACAAGCGAGCCATGGCCCGTGTCGGCCCGTAACTTCGATCGCAACGAGGTGCCCGGCCCCCCTTCCAGGGTGCCGTGAGCTGACGCTCGATCCGTCCGGCCCCGAACGTGGTTCCCTATACCGGCCGATCGGTGTAAGTTACGTTTAGTACGTACTGAACGAACTGGAGGCGCATGTCCCCGGAAGAGGCCGAGTTCGTCGACCGCCTCGGGCTGTTCTTCGAGCTGCTGGGCGCAACCCGAACCATGGGCCGGGTCTATGGCTGGCTGCTGATCTGTGATCCACCGCAGCAGTCATTGACCCAGCTGACCGAGGCGTTGGCGGTGAGCAAGGCCTCGATCAGCACGGTCGCCCGCCAGCTACTGGACGGCGGCATGGTCGAGCGGCTGCCCAGCTCGAACCGTCAGCACCTGTACCGCGTCAGGCCGGGCGGATTCACCAGCGTCCTGGAAACGCAGCTGTCACTGATGCGGCTGGGCATCGAACCCGCCGAGTTCGCGCTGTCGGTGCTCGGCGAGGACCGCGCCGAACAACGCCAGCGCGTCGAGGACTTCCGCGACTTCTGTGAATTCTGCACCCAGGCCTACGGCGATCAGCTCATGAAAATGTGGACCGAGTATCGGAAAAGGAAAAAGCCATGACCGCGACGGAAATAGTCGACTTCAGCTCCGTCCCATGGGGTTCGGTGGAGTGGACCAATCTCGTCACGCTGTACCTGCGCGCGCATGAGAGCCGTACGGGGCGCCCGATTCTGGGGGATCGGGCGGCCGCGGAAGCGGTGGACCGGATCGCGTATGACTTCAAGAGAATTCACCGGATGTCGTGGCCGGCGGCCAATCAGTACCTGGTCGCACTACGGGCCAGGCAGCTCGACGACTGGTGCGCGGATTACCTTGCTCGGCACCCGGATGCCGTTGTGCTGCACCTGGGTTGCGGACTCGACGGCCGCTTCTTCCGGCTCGCCCCACCGCCTTCGGTGGTATGGTTCGACGTCGATCAGCCGAGTGTGATCGGGCTCCGCCGCCGGCTCTACGACGACACCGATCGCTACCGGATGATCGGCTCGTCGGTGACCGAACTGCAGTGGCTCGATCAGGTCCCGACCGGACGCCCGACGCTGATCATTGCCGAGGGCCTGCTGATGTACCTGCACGAGCACGAAGTGCGGCGCCTGCTGCAGCGCCTGACCGATCGATTCACCAGCGGGGAAATGCATTTCGACACGCTCTCCGCGCTGGCACCGCTGATGTCCAAGCTCTTCACCCGGGGAATCATCAAGTGGGGCATCCGGGACGCGCGCGAGATCGCCTCCTGGAATCCCCGACTGCGGTTTCTCGAGCAGTCACCAGTGCTGGCCGACTACAACCGGATTCCGTCGGCCGCGGTGCGGTTGATCTACCGGTTGACCTGGATGACGGCAGGTCGCCACTACGACGTGCTGAACCGTTTCGAATACTAACTAGCCGGTCAGAGGTCGGACGCCAGCCGGCGCAGAATGTCGGCGGCCGACTCCGCGGTCGCGTGCCGGTAACCGGTGCCCGCCCAGAGGTGGACGTAGTCCGGCCTGCCCGCCGCCGCCGCGGCCTTGCGCAGCGGGCTGGTCAGGTAGTGGATGGCGGGATAGCCGGCCGGCGCCTCGGCTTCATGGGCGTCGATGAACGCGTTGCGCAGGCCGCGGGCCGGCCGGCCGGTGAAAGCGCGGGTCAGCACGGTCTCGGTGTACGCGGGATCGGCCAGGGCCGCCTGATGAGTGGCCGAGGCGCCGCTCTCGGTGGCGCGCAACAGCACGGTGCCGACGGCGGCCGCGGTCGCGCCCGCGCGGATCACCTCGGCCACCGCGGCGGGGGTAGCCAGCCCGCCGGTGGCCATCACCGGCAGCGGCACCTTCGCGACGACTTCCTTGACCAGGTCGACGATTCCGACCGGCGTCAACGGCCGCTGCGGCGAGAGGGTGCCGGAATGGCCGCCGGCCTCGGCCGCCTGCACGACGAGCATGTCGACGCCCGCGTCGTGCGCCCGCGCCGCCTCGTCGGCCGTGGTGACCGTCTGCACCACAACGCTGTTGGCGCGTTGCAGCGCGGCGATCACGTCGCGCGACGGAATGCCGAAAGTGAACGACACCATCGGAACCGGGTCGTCGAGCAACAGCGCGATCTTTTCGTCGAATCTGTCGTTGTCCTCGATGGGCTCGGGTGGCAGCGTCAGCCCGAACTGGTCGGCCTCGGCCTGGATGATCGCGGCGTAGGCACGGTAACGCTGCGGGTCGACCGGCACCGGGTTGGGCGCGAAGACGTTGACGCCGAATGGGATTGCCTCGGCGCGAACGGCTTTGATCTCGGCCTCGATGGCGTCAACGGTCTTGTATCCGGCCGCGAGCAAGCCCAGCGCGCCCGCGCGGGTGGCGGCCGACACCATGGCCGGGGTGGTCGGGCCGCCCGACATCGGCGCCGCCACTAGCGGAACGGACATTCCAAACTGCGCCAACATCTCCACGACCTTTCTCGGTGCCGCCGCGTAAACCTCGCCTGCCTCGACCCTATCGGCGCCGAGCCGGTGCGGCAGCATTCCGCGGCGGCGGCCGACCTGGCAGGATGCTTGAGCGTGACGCCCCCCAACTTCCTTGTGATCGTTGCAGACGACCTCGGGTTCTCCGACATCGGTGCGTTTGGCGGCGAGATCGAGACGCCCAACCTCGATCGGCTGGCCCACGCGGGTATCCGGCTCACCGATTTCCACTCGGCACCGGCCTGCTCACCGACCCGGGCGATGTTGCTGACCGGGACCGACCACCACATCGCCGGCATCGGCACCATGCTCGAGGTCGCGTCCCCGGAATTCCGCGGCGCGCCCGGGTACGAGGGCTACCTGAACGACCGGGTCGTCGCGCTGCCCGAACTGTTGCGCGACGCGGGGTATCTGACGCTGATGTCGGGCAAATGGCACCTGGGCGCCACGATCGAGACGTCGCCATGGGCGCGCGGTTTCGAGCGCTCGTTCGCCCTGCTGCCGGCCGGCGCCAGTCATTACGGCGGTTCGGGAGCGCGCGGATTCTCGCCCGTGCCAACGCTTTACACCGAGGATGACCAGTTCGTCAGCGTCGGTGACGACTTCTATTCGTCGGACTCCTATACCGACAAGCTTCTGGGTTACCTGGATGAGCGCGCCCCCGACGACGACAGGCCCTTCTTCGCCTATCTGCCCTTCCAGGCCCCGCACTGGCCTCTGCAGGCGCCCGACGAATCCGTCGCGAAATATCGAGGCCGTTACGACGCCGGGCCGGACGCGCTGCGTGCAGAGCGCCTGGCCGCACTCAAGCGGCTCGGTCTGTGTCCGCCCGATGTCGTCGCACACCCGGTGGTGGCCGATGGCGCTCCGGAGTGGGCCGACATGACCGACCAGCAGCGCGCGCGCTCGGCCCGCAGCATGGAGGTCTACGCCGGGATGGTCGACCGGATGGACCACAACGTCGGCCGGGTCATCGACTACCTCTCGGCCAGCGGGGAACTCGACAACACCGTCGTCATCTTCATGTCCGACAACGGCGCCGAGGGCGCGATCGTGGAGGCGATGCCGCTGCGCGGTCCGCAGATCGCCGCGCAGATCGAAAAGCATTGCGACAACAGCCTGGACAACCTGGGCCGGCCCACGTCGTTCATCTGGTACGGCCCCCGCTGGGCGCAGGCCGCCACCGCGCCGTCACGCCTGCACAAGGCGTTCACCACCCAGGGAGGAATCCGCGTGACCGGATTCGTCACCTGGCCCGGCTTCGCCCGGCAACAACAGATCGGCACCGCGTTCAGCACCGTCATGGACATCGCGCCAACCCTGTTGGAGCTGGCCGGGGCCACGCACCCGGGCACGTCCTACCGTGGCCGCGAGGTGGCCCCGATGCGCGGCCGCTCGCTGGTGGACTACCTGACGGGCGCCGCGGAGACCGTGCACGACGCAGGAACCGGCACGGGCTGGGAGCTGTTCGGCCGTCGCGCCATCCGGCAGGGCGACTGGAAGGCGCTGTACCTCCCGCCACCGTATGGGCCGGGCAGCTGGCAACTCTACGACCTGTCTTCCGACCTCGGCGAGATCGACGACCTGGCCGAGGCGCGGCCCGACAAGCTGGCCGAGCTGCTGGCGCTGTGGGATCGCTACGTCGAGGAAACCGGCGTGATCCTGGATCCCGTCTCGGTCTACGACGTCCAATTGTGACCCTCCGACCAGCACGTCACCAAAGGTCAGGTGCTGGGTCGATGGGCCTCAAACAGCTCGACTGAACCACTGTGCCGCGCAACCAGGACTTCCAGGCCCGCATCCCTGAGCCAGCGCTGCACGTCACCAGCCTGGGGCGTGATCCCAAAAAAGCCGGCCGCCTGCAACGCCGTCACAAAACGATCCTGACGCCAGCCGCGACCACGCACACACGTGCTTCCGCGAAGTATCCCACCGGGCTTGAGCACGCGGGCAAGCTCGAAAACCGCCGCTCGCGGGTCAGGAAGACAATGCAGACCGTTGAACGTCAATGCCAGGTCAAAGGTGTTGTCCTGGAAGGGTAAATCTGTGATATCAGCCTCGGTGAACTCCATGAGGTCGGCCACACCCAACTGAGTTGCCCGGCTGCGCGCCCGCCTCAGCATGTCCGAGGAAATGTCGGCGGCCACGTAGCGGCAATCCTGCCCAGAGCGCAAGCCACGAAAGGCAAAGCCACCACCGCACGGGATGTCAAGTACATGGGCGCCGGCGCGAGCTTCGCCGACACGCTGAACCTCTTCTAGCAGATCGTGTAACGTCAATCCCCACAACGCTTTTGCGCCCACCCCAGCGACGCTGTCGTGCATTGCAGCCGTGTTATACAACGCCGATGCCACCCGAGCGGCACGCCAGCGGTCCGTTACCTGCCCCATCCGCTGACTCTAACTGGAAACGATCAGCCGCACGCAGCAATTCTGGCGGGCGATAAGCTCAGCGGCGTGTACGGAGGGTCGCGACGGCCCCGAGGACATCATGCGGGGCGACCCACCAATTGGGCCAATTGCGCCGCGCCCTGGGCCGTTTGGGTGGTCAGCACGATCCGCCCGGACGTGGCCGGTTGTTCGATGATCGGCGCCTCCAGGACCATGTTGTCCCGGATGAAGGCCATGTGGTCCTGCAGATGCGCGCCCGTGAATGTGGTCCACGCGGCCGCCGACGGCGGATCCAGCACGAGGGTCAGTTCATAAAAGTCCGCGGTCAACGACTTCGGTGGATCGACGCGGACGAGCCCGAGCTGCATGGTCTCGGGTCCCAACGTATAGACGGTGGTTCGCCCGATGTCACAGGTGGTAAGGACATCGGCTGTCTCTTATACACATCT
>NZ_LZSX01000032.1 GCF_001665835.1 Mycobacterium colombiense
GGTCGTACCCGCCGGGCGGCGGGGGCGGGGGCGGCGGATAGGACCCGGTGGGCGCCTGCGGAGGCGGCGGCATCTGCTGGCCACCCGACGGCGGCTCCTGACCACCCGTCTGCCCGGGCGACGAGGGAGGTGGCGGGTAAGAGCCGCCGGGCGGCGGTTGATCGGTCATGGGCAACCTTCCACTCGGGTCCAGCCGAACTAGGCCGAAACAGTACCCGAGCACGTCGCGCCCCGGCGAGACGCGCGGCGCCGCGAATTACCGGCGCCCGGACAGCCCCCGAGGTCCGTCGGAGAGGAATCCCAGCAAGTCATAGCGGGTGATCACCCCAACCGGTTTGCCTTCCTCGACCACCATCAGCGCGTCCCAATCGCGCAGCGCCTTGCCGGCCGCGCTGACCGACTCCCCTGCGCCGATCATCGGCAGCGGCGGACTCATGTGCAGCGCGACCGCGTCGGCCAATTTCGCCCGGCCCTCGAAGACGGCCGACAGCAGTTCGCGCTCGGAGACGCTGCCGGCCACCTCCCCCGCCATCACCGGCGGCTCGGCGCCGACGACCGGCATCTGCGACACCCCGTACTCACGCAGGATGCCGATCGCGTCGCGCACGGTCTCGGACGGGTGGGTGTGCACCAGGTCGGGCAGCTCCCCGGACTTGCGGCGCAGCACGTCGCCGACCCTGGACTGTTCGGTGGAGCCGTCGAGGCGGCTGCGCAGGAACCCGTACGACGACATCCAGGCGTCGTTGAAGATCTTCGACATGTAGCCGCGTCCGCCGTCGGGCAGCAGCACCACCACGATCGAGTCGGGGCCGGCCTGCTCGGCGACCTTCAAAGCGGCGACCACCGCCATCCCGCACGACCCGCCGACCAGCATCGCTTCCTCGCGGGCCAGCCGCCGGGTCATGTCGAACGAGTCGGAGTCGGAGACGGCGATGATCTCGTCGGGCACCGTGCGGTCGTAGGCCTGCGGCCAGAAGTCCTCACCGACGCCCTCCACCAGATAGGGCCGCCCGGTGCCGCCGGAATACACCGACCCCTCGGGGTCGGCGCCGATGATGCGTACCGCGCCGTTGGATACCTCTTTGAGGTAGCGGCCGGCGCCGGTGATCGTTCCGCCGGTGCCGATGCCGGCGACGAAGTGGGTGACCTTGCCGTCGGTGTCGGCCCAGATCTCCGGGCCGGTGGTGGCGTAGTGGCTGGCCGGGCCCTCCGGGTTGGCGTACTGGTCGGGCTTCCAGGCGCCGTCGATCTCGGTGACCAGCCGGTCGGAGACGCTGTAGTAGCTGTCCGGGTGCTCGGGCGGCACGGCGGTCGGGCACACGACGACCTCGGCACCGTAGGCCATCAGCACGTTGCGCTTGTCCTCGCTGACCTTGTCGGGGCAGACGAACACGCACTTGTAGCCGCGGTGCTGGGCGACGAGGGCCAGCCCGACGCCGGTGTTGCCCGAGGTGGGTTCGACTATGGTGCCACCGGGCCGCAGCTGTCCGCTGGCCTCGGCGGCGTCGATCATCTTCACCGCGATCCGGTCCTTCGAGCTGCCGCCGGGGTTGAGGTATTCGACCTTGGCCGCCACGATGCCGGCACCGTCGGGGACGACGGAATTCAGGCGCACCAGCGGTGTGTCGCCGATGAGGTCACTGATGTGCTGCGCGATCCGCATGCGTTCATCGTCTCAGGCGGTTTCGCGCGGCGCACAACTACTCTCCGCGCGGTTTGCGCGTCTAGCTGGTGGCCTCACGGATGTAGTCGCCGATCTGCCGCAGTGAGCGCATGGCCTCGGGGACCATCGGCGCGGCCAGCTGGAAGTCGTGGATCTGCCCGGGCCACACCCGCACCTCGGCCGGCACGCCCACCGCGGCCAGCCTGCTCGCCGCCAGCCGCGCGTCGTGCAACAGCACCTCGGAGCCCGACACGTGGATCAGCGTGCGCGGCAGGCCGGGCTTGATGTGCTCCAGCGGCTCGTAGATCTCTTCGGGCTTCCCGTCGACGATGTTCTTCTGGGCCGCCCCGGCCACCAGCTCGGCGAGCGCATCGAACGCCCCGGCTGTGAACATCGCATCCGTCTCGATGTTGGGGTGGGCCTGCTTGGGTTCCTTGGCCAGCTGCAGCAGCGGCGAGATCGCCACCAGCGCAGCGGGATCCTCACCCTCCTCCTGCAGGCGCTGGGCCAGCGTGAGCGCCAGGTAGCCGCCGGCGGAGTCACCGGCCAGCACGATCTGGTCGGGTTCGTATCCGCGCCGGCGCAGCCAGCGGTACGCGTCGTGACAGTCGTCGAGCGCCATCCCGACCGAATTCTTCGGCAGCAGACGGTAATTGACCACCAGGATGGGCGAGTCGGCGAACTTGGACAGGGTTTCGACGAGCCGACCGTGCGAGTTCGCCCCACAAGTCAGAAAGGCGCCGCCGTGGAGGTAGATGATCACGCGGCGGCTGCCGTCGGCGGGCAGTACCCCGGGCGCGCGGACCAGCTGCGCCGACGCATGGGGCAGCTTCACGGTCTCGCGGACGGTGGCCGACGCCGGGATCAGCACCCGGGCGGTGAGGTCGATCAGGCCCCAGGGCCAAGGCAAATTGGGGACGTGGCTGCCGACGGACAGGATCGGCCGGATGGTCAGGCGCGAAGTAAGGTTCGCAAGTCGCGCGGCGGCGCTGGGCCCGGATTCCAGGACCTCGACGGGTGCGCCGTCGCTGATGGCGAATTTGCGTGCCTGGGCTCGACGCGCTCTCAGAACGTCATGCGGCCGAACGGTACTTGCCGATGACCCCGATTCCTTACTAGGTGCAGTCATGCTCAACACTTCCTACGCCGTTGTAGTGCGATACAGCATGTGACGAGGTGACCGAGCGTCTGGTTCAGCCGTTTGCCATGGCGCTCAGCCAACCCCTTGATCTCAGCTTGACAGGCGTTGCTTAGTGCAACGTATGAAATAGCTGATTCGATACCAGTTTTGCTTCGCACCGTAATCAGTTCGTTTTCCAGCCACCCGCGCGAAACTCGCAGCCGCTCTAAACTTGACTGCGTGACCATGCGGGTGCCACGTCGTTCGGCGATCGCCCTGGCCACAGCGGGCGCGCTGGCCTCAACAGGAACCGCCTACCTGGGGGCACGCAGTCTGTTGGTCGGCCAGGCCACTCACGCGCGCACGATCATCCCCAAGTCCTGGGACATCCCGCCCCGCGCGGACGGCGTGTACGTGCGCGGCGGCGGCCCGGTGGAACGGTGGCATCGCGGCATGGTGGTAGACCAACACCTGATGATGTTCGGTGACTCGACCGCCGCCGGATACGGCTGCATGAGCGCCGATGAAGTGCCCGGGGTACGGATCGCCCGCGGCCTCGCCGAGCAGACCGGCAAACGAATCCGGTTTAGTACCAAGGCGATCGTGGGCGCCACCTCGAAGGGCGTGTGCGGTCAGGTCGACGCGATGTTCGTGGCCGGCCCGCCGCCGGACATCGCGGTGATCATGGTCGGCGCCAACGACGTGACCGCGCTGAACGGCATCAGCCAGTCGGCGCAGCGCCTGGGGTTGACCGTCCGCAAGTTGCGCGCCCGCGGCGCCGTGGTGATCGTCGGCACCTGCCCCGATCTCGGGTTCATCAGCGCCATTCCGCAGCCGCTGCGGTCGCTGGCGCACGAGCGTTGCCTGCAGCTTGCGCGCGCCCAGACCGCGGCGGTCCGGTCGGCCGGCGGCGTGCCGGTGCCGTTGGCGCAGCTGATGGCGCCGCAATTCCGCGCCACCCCCGACGCCATGTTCTCCGCCGACGGCTTCCACCCCTCGGCGCCGGCCTATGCGCTCGCGGCCGACGCGCTGCTGCTCGCGCTCTGCGACGCGCTCGGCGAGGAGGTGGAGCGCCCGCCGCTGAGTTCGCCGGTGCCGGCGGCGACGCCGGTGCTCGGCCAGGGGCACACTCGCACCAGCGTGATGTCCCGGCTGTGGCGGCGCCCGGCGCCCGGACCTGCCCCGTCTTCGTGCCCCGAGGTCGGCAGCGACTAGATTTGTTCTCGCCCGTCGGGGTGGACCTACCGCCCGAAGGTGAAGCGAGCCAGCCCCATCTGTGGGATCTGCAGGGATCTGAAGGGAACCACCATGCCTGAAGCCGTCATTGTCTCAACTGCTCGCTCGCCGATCGGCCGCGCGATGAAGGGGTCGCTGGTCAACATGCGCCCCGACGACCTGACCGTCCAGATCGTGCGCGCCGCGCTCGACAAGGTGCCCGCGCTGAACCCGCACCAGATCGACGACCTGATCCTGGGCTGCGGCCAGCCGGCCGGCGAATCCGGCTTCAACCTGGCGCGGGTCATCGCCGTCGAGCTCGGCTTCGACTTCCTGCCGGGCACCACGGTCAACCGGTACTGCTCGTCGTCGCTGCAGACCTCGCGGATGGCCTTCCACGCGATCAAGGCCGGCGAGGGCGACGCCTTCATCTCCGCGGGTGTGGAGACCGTGTCCCGCTTCGCCAAGGGCAGCGCCGACTCGTGGCCGGACACCAAGAACTCGCTGTTCGGCGAGGCCCAGGAGCGGTCGGCCGCCGCGGCCGAGGGCGCCGACGAGTGGCATGACCCGCGCGCCGACGACAACATCCCAGACGTCTACATCGCGATGGGGCAGACGGCCGAGAACGTGGCGCTGCTGACCGGCATCAGCCGCGAGGACCAGGACCACTGGGGGGTGCGCAGCCAGAACCGCGCCGAGGAAGCGATCAAGAGCGGCTTCTTCGAGCGCGAGATCACGCCGGTGAGCCTGCCCGACGGCACCACCGTGAGCACCGACGACGGCCCGCGTCCCGGCACCACCTACGAGAAGATCAGCCAGCTCAAGCCGGTGTTCCGGCCCAACGGCACGGTGACCGCGGGCAACGCGTGCCCGCTCAACGACGGCGCCGCCGCGGTGGTGATCACCAGCGACACCAAGGCCAAGGAACTTGGCCTGACGCCGCTGGCGCGCATTGTCTCCACCGGGGTCAGCGGCCTGTCCCCGGAGATCATGGGCCTGGGCCCGATCGAGGCGACGAAGAAGGCACTGGCGCGCGCCAAGCTGTCGGTCAGCGACATCGACCTGTTCGAGATCAACGAGGCGTTCGCCGTCCAGGTGCTTGGCTCGGCGCGCGAGCTGGGCATCGACGAGGACAAGCTGAACGTGTCCGGCGGGGCGATCGCCCTGGGCCACCCCTTCGGCATGACCGGCGCCCGCATCGCCACCACGCTGCTCAACAACCTGCAGACGCACGACAAGACCTTCGGTCTGGAGACCATGTGCGTCGGCGGCGGCCAGGGCATGGCGATGGTGATCGAGCGGCTGAGCTAGGCCGCTCGAGCGCGGGCCGTCGGGTGGCGCCCTCAGCGCACACCCGACGCCAGCACACACGAAAAAACCGGCACGCCAATGGGCGTGCCGGTTTTTCTCTGTGGCAGAGCTAGTCGTTCTGCAGATAACTCAGCAGACGCAGGATCTCGATGTACAGCCAGACCAGCGTCACGGTCAGGCCGAGCGCGATGCCCCATGCCGCCTTCTCCGGCGCGCCTGCGCGGACCATCTGGTCGGCGGCGTCGAAGTCGATCAGGAAACTGAACGCCGCGATCGCGATGCACACCAGCGAGAAGATGATCGCCAAGGTGCCGCCGCTGCGCAGGCCGAGGCCGGTTCCGCCGTTGACGTGGAACATCGCCAGCACGAAGTTGCCGAGCATCAGTGCCAGCACGCCGAACATCGCGGCGACCAGCATGCGGGTGAACTTGGGCGTCACCCGGATGGCGCCCGTCTTGTAGACGACGAGCATGCCGAAGAACACCCCGAAGGTGCCCAGCACCGCCTCGCCGATCAGCGCCCCGGCGTTGGCGTGCGACACCGAGAAGTTGGCGAAGACGAACGAGATGGCGCCCAGGACCAGCCCCTCGAGCACCGCGTAGCTCAGCACGATGCCGGGGTTGTCCTGCTTGCGGCCGAAGGTGGCCACCAGCACCAGGACCAGGCCGCCCAGCCCGCCGACCAGGGCCAGCGGCATGGCCAGCGCGACGTCGCGGGCGACCAGGAAGTAGGAGACCACGGCGGACAGCGCCAGCACGGCCAGCGTGATGCCGGTCTTGGTGACGACGTCGTCGATGGTCAGCGGACGCGAAGCTTTGGCCTCTTGGTACGGGGCCGGGTAGGGAGCCGCGTAGGGGTCGGCTCCATAGCCCTGCATCGGGGGCGCGCCAGTGCCGAATTGCGCGTATCCGCCCCTCTGCTTAGGCAGCGAACGAAATACCGGGTTGCTTGTCTCCCGCACCGTCGGATCCTCTCTAATTGGCTTCGAGCTGTGCGAACACAATCTCAACGATCGGCGTTGCACGCTGGTTCCCAGCGGACCTGGGCGTTTTCCGGTGGATATAGTCTCCGCCGTTGTTGTCGCGTTAAAGATAACCCTTACCCGCGGGTGCCGCGTCGGTCGTGACGATCTAGATTTCTTCCTCGAGGCTGGACCGGACTGGACCGGCTCGAGGGAGGCGAGGGCGTGACCGACGAATCCGATGAGGTTCTGACCGAAGTCGAGGGAAGCGTCGGCTTGATCACGCTCAACCGGCCCAAGGCGATCAACTCGCTGAATCAGCCGATGGTCGACGCGCTGAGCGCCATCCTCACCGACTGGGCGGGCGACGACGCGGTGCGCGCGGTGGTGCTGTCCGGCGCCGGCGAACGCGGACTGTGCGCCGGCGGCGATGTGGTCTCGATTTATCACAGCGCGCGTAAGGACGGGGTCGAGGCGCGACGCTTCTGGCGCGACGAGTATCTGCTCAACGCGCAGATCGCCGACTTCCCCAAGCCGTACGTGGCGTTGATGGACGGCATCGTGATGGGCGGAGGCGTCGGCGTCAGCGCGCACGCGAACACCCGGGTGGTCACCGATACCTCCAAGATCGCCATGCCCGAGGTCGGCATCGGCTTCATCCCCGACGTCGGCGGTGTCTATCTGCTGTCTCGGGCCCCCGGCGGGCTGGGTCTGCACGCCGCGCTGACGGGGGCGCCGTTCTCCGGAGCCGACGCCATCGCCATGGGTTTCGCCGACCACTACGTCCCGCACGGCGACGTCGAGGCGTTCCGCCGCGCGGTGGTCTCCGACGGTGTCCAGGACGCACTCGCCAAGTACGCGACCGAACCACCGGCCAGTGAGCTTGCCGCGCAACGCAACTGGATCGACGAGTGCTATTCCGGCGACACCGTCGAGGACATCGTCGCCGCGCTGCGCGGGCACGACGCGGGTCCGGCCGACGACGCCGCCAACCTGATCGCCACCCGTTCCCCGATTGCGCTGTCGGTGACCCTGGCGGCCGTGCGCCGCGCCGCCAAACTCGCGACACTGAAAGACGTTCTGGTGCAGGACTATCGGGTGTCATCGGCGTCTCTGCGCTCGCACGATCTGGTGGAGGGCATCCGCGCCCAGCTGATCGACAAGGATCGCAATCCGCAATGGTCGCCGGCGCAGCTGCCCGCGGTCACCGCGACCGACGTCGAGGCGTATTTCGCCCCGGTCGACGACGACTTGAGTTTCTAGAAAGGCGGTTTGGATGACAGACACGAATTACGAGACCATCCTCGTCGAGCGCGAAGAGCGGGTCGGCGTCATCACCCTGAACCGGCCGAAGGCCCTCAACGCCCTGAATACTCAGGTGATGAACGAAGTCACCAGCGCGGCAGCAGATTTCGATGACGACCCCGGCATCGGGGCGATCATCATCACCGGCTCGGCCAAGGCGTTCGCCGCCGGCGCCGACATCAAGGAGATGGCCGGGCTGACGTTCGCCGACGCCTTCGGCGCCGACTTCTTCGCCCCGTGGAGCAAACTCGCCGCGGTGCGCACCCCGACGATAGCCGCGGTGGCCGGGCACGCGCTGGGCGGCGGCTGCGAGCTCGCCATGATGTGCGATGTGCTGATCGCCGCCGACACAGCGAAATTCGGCCAGCCCGAGATCAAACTCGGGGTGCTGCCCGGCATGGGCGGCTCACAGCGGCTGACCCGAGCCATCGGCAAGGCCAAGGCCATGGACCTCATCCTGACCGGCCGCACCATCGGCGCCGAAGAAGCCGAGCGAAGCGGTCTGGTCTCGCGAGTGGTGCCGGCCGACGACCTGCTGACCGAGGCCAAGGCCGTCGCGACCACCATTTCGCAGATGTCGCGCTCGGCGGCCCGGATGGCTAAAGAGGCCGTCAACCGCGCGTTCGAATCCACCCTGGCCGAGGGACTTCTCTACGAGCGCAGGCTCTTTCACTCGACCTTCGCGACCGAGGATCAGTCTGAAGGGATGGCGGCCTTCGTCGAGAAGCGCCCGCCGAACTTCACCCACCGCTAGGACGCTTGCATGAGCGAACCGGTTTCCGCGACACACGCCGAGGCAGACCAAGCGTCGGCGGACGTCGTCGAGCAGTCCGCGGCGCCCAAGCCGGACGTCGCAGCGCGGCCGGCGGCGGCAGAGCGAGCCGGACGCGCGGCCCCCATCCTGCCATGGACTGAAAGACCTTGGTGGGTACGGCATTACACGTTCACCGGCACCGCGGTCGGTGTGATCTTCATCTGGCTTTCGCTGACACCGTCGCTGTTGCCCCGCGGCCCGTTGTTCCAGGGGCTGGTCAGCGGTCTCTCCGGCGCCATCGGCTATGGGCTGGGCGTCTTTTCGGTCTGGCTGGTGCAGTTCATGCGCGAAAAGGATCACAGCCCGCCGCCGCCACGCTGGGCGTGGAAGGTGCTGATCCCGATCGGCGTGGTGGGCCAGGTACTCATGGCGATCTGGTTCCATGTGTGGCAGGACGACGTGCGCGACCTGATGGGCGTGGAGCACCTGAAATGGTACGACTACCCGCTGGCCGGCGTGCTGTCCCTGGTGGTGTTGTTCACGGTGGTCGAGCTCGGTCAATTCACCCGCTGGCTGGTCCGCTTTCTGGTCGGTCAGGTGGACCGGTTCGTGCCGTTTCGGCTCTCGGCAACCATCGTGGTCGTCACCCTGGTGGTCATGACCGTCGCCGTGCTCAACGGCGTCGTGCTCAAGTTCGCGATGCGCACCATGAACGACACCTTCGCCTCGGCCAACAACGAGGTGAGCCCCGACACCGCTCCCCCGAAAACCCCGCTGCGCTCCGGCGGCCCGGAGTCGCTGGTGTCGTGGGAATCCCTTGGCCACCAAGGCCGCATCTTCGTCGGCGGCGGTCCGAAGGTCGCCGATCTCACCGCCTTCAGCGGGGCCCCGGCCACCGAGCCGATCCGGGCCTACGCCGGATTGGACTCGTCGAAGGGCATCACGGCGGCGGCGGATCTGGCGGCACAGGAGTTGCAGCGCATGGGCGGGCTGCGCCGCGCCGTCGTCGCGGTGGGCACCACCACCGGCACCGGCTGGATTAACGAGGCGGAAGCCACGGCGCTGGAATATATGTACAACGGCAACACCGCGATCGTGAGCATGCAGTATTCGTTCCTGCCGAGCTGGCTGTCGTTCCTGGTGGACAAGGAGAACGCCCGGCACGCCGGGCAGGCGCTCTTCGAGGCCGTCGACAAGCTGATCCGCCAGATGCCCGAGGCGCAGCGGCCCAAGCTCGTCGTGTTCGGCGAGAGCCTGGGATCGTTCGGGGGCGAGGCGCCGTTCTTGAGCCTGAACAACGTGCTGGCGCGCACCGACGGGGCGTTGTTCAGCGGACCGACCTTCAAAAACACCATCTGGACCGATCTGACGTCGACGCGGGACAGTGGATCGCCGGAGTGGTTACCGATCTACCAGGACGGTCGGTATGTCCGATTCGTCGCTCGCGCAAAGGATTTGACGCGCCCCGACGCGCCGTGGGATCACCCGCGGGTGGTGTACCTGCAGCACGCGTCGGATCCCATCGCATGGTGGACGCCGGACCTGTTGTTCAGCAAGCCCGACTGGCTGAACGAGCCGCGCGGCTATGACGTGCTGCCGCAGACGCGCTGGATTCCGGTCGTCACGTTCCTGCAGGTGTCGGCCGACATGGCGGTGTCGGTGGACGTACCCGACGGGCATGGCCACCACTACGTCGCCGACGTCGCCGACGGCTGGGCGGCGGTGCTGCCACCGCCCGGCTGGACGCCGGACAAGACCGCGAAGCTGCGCCCGCTGCTGCACGCCGACGAGACGACTTAGAGCCAGCGGCGCGCGGTGCCGCCGGTGTCGGCGAAAACCGGATCGACCCGGCCCCCGGCCAGCTCGCTCAGCACGCCGGTGCCGGCCAGCGCGTGATAGCCGCCGATGACGTCGGTGGCGCGGTGCAGGCCGATGTCCAGCAGCGCGGCCGCCGCCAGGCTGGACGTGTAGCCCTCCGAACACAGGATCACCCATTCGACGTCGTCGCCGACGGCCTCGGGGAGCCTGGCCTCGCTGGTGGGATCGCAGCGCCACTCCAGGACGTTGCGTTCGATCACCAGCGCCCCGGGCACCTCACCCTCGCGAAAGCGCTGGGCCTGCGGCCGGATGTCGACCAGCACCGCGCCGCGCCGCAGCGCATCGGGCACTTCGACGGCGGGCAGGCGGCGATACCGGCGCCGGGCGGATCTCAAGACGACGTCGATGCGGCTCATGGCGATCCTTCCGGCTGGTCGGTCAGTTCGGTGCGTTCGCGGCGCAACGTCTTGCGGTCGGTGATCTCGTAGTACGACATCGCCGTCAGGGGCGGCGAGTAGGCATGCACGCTCAGGGTCGGCTGCACCGGCGCGGCGGCGGCGCTCGGCGCCCCCGCGACCGGCAGCGAAACGGGCACGGTGACCGGCCGCGGCGCCCAGACCACGTCGTGCACCCAGCCCAACGGGAATCCGGCCTGATCGCCGGCGTCCAGCCGACGGCGTCGCAAAGCCCTTCCGTCCCAACGATATTCGTTGAGCGACCCGGAAATGACGGTCAGCGCGCCCAGCGACCCGCCGTGGTCGTGCAGCTCGGTCGGCTGGCCGGGCACCCAGCTGATCAACCAGACGTCGAGTTCCTCGTCGCCGTGGATGCGGGTGAACCAGCGCCGCGACTCGGGTATGCCGCCCGCCGGCAACAGGTGGTCGCAACGCCCGCTGAGCACATCGTCGGCGGCCTGGTCGGTGGCGTAGAGCAGATCAGGCACTCGCAGCCGGGTCGGGCCGGCGGACGGGGCGGTGAAGGTTCGCGGGCGCTGGGCAGCCGCGGTGGCGACGGGTACAGACATTTAGAGGAGCTTTCACGCGAAAACGGATAGGACAAGCGGCGGCGTGTTACGGCCGACAACACTCGCAAAATCCGAAGCGCTCCATCACGGCCGCCAGTGTTGCATAGATTGAGACCGTGCGCTGGCGCGGTGCTCGGTCCCGGCGGTGGGGCGCGGTTGTCGCCGCGGCCGTCATCCTCGCGGTCACGGGGTGCTCGCACGGCGCCCACAGCGGCGCCCCCTCCTCCCCGCCGGGGCGGCAATCCGGCGTCGGCAACGGCCCGGGTTCGGCGCCCGCGGGCTCCGTCGGCCTGTCCCCCGCCGGCGTGACCACCAGGGTCGACGTCCCCGCGGACTCGACCGAAGAGGAGTACTACCAGGCCTGTCACGCCGCGAAGGAGTGGATGGACGCCCAGCCCAAGACGGATGCGTCGCTGTTCGAGCCGTATCTGTCGATGATTCAGGCGTCCCCGGCGGGCACCGCGGGCAGCTGGAACGCGCCGTGGTCGAAGCTGACGCTGGCCCGCCAGGCCGCCGTGATCGTCGCCGCGCGGGCCGCCGCCAACGACGAATGCGGGTAGCACCGCATCCGGGGATTTTTCGCCATCGCGTAATTGGGATCACGCCTGAAAAAAGTGCCCGCGCCGCCCGCTGACCGCGCGCCTCCGCGCAAAATGTAGGGGTGCCTGACGAACTTCCGCGTCGATCGGAACCGACCCGGGTGGCACTGGCCCTCGGCAGCGGCGGCGCCCGCGGCTACGCCCACATCGGGGTGATCGAGGCCCTGGTGGCGCGCGGTTACGACATCGTCGGCGTCTCCGGCTCGTCGATGGGCGCGCTGGTCGGCGGCCTGCAGGCGGCCGGGCGGCTCGACGAGTTCGCCGAGTGGGCGAAGTCGCTGACCCAGCGCACCATCCTGCGGCTGCTGGACCCGTCCATCAGCGCGGCCGGCGTGATGCGGGCCGGCAAGATCCTCGACGCGGTGCGCGACATCCTGGGCCCGGTCGCCATCGAAGAACTGCCCATTCCCTACACCGCGGTGGCGACCGACCTGCTGGCGGGCAAGTCCGTATGGTTTCAGCGCGGCCCCCTCGACGAGGCGATCCGGGCGTCCATCGCGATTCCCGGCGTGATCGCACCCCACGCGGTCGACGGGCGGCTGCTCGCCGACGGCGGCATCCTGGATCCGCTGCCGCTGGCCCCGCTCGCCGCGGTCAACGCGGACCTGACCATCGCGGTGAGCCTGTCCGGCAGCGAGGCGGTCAGCAACCGCGAGCCGGAGCCGGGTGCCACCGTCGAGTGGCTGACCCGCATGGTGCGCAGCACCTCCGCGCTGCTCGACACGGCGGCCGCCCGGTCGCTGCTCGATCGGCCGACGGCGCGCGCGGTGCTGAGCAGGCTGGGCGGACCGGCCGGTGAAGCGGACAGCTGGGCGGACCCCCAGGATGACGAGCAGCCCGCGCCCGATGACGACACCGGCGAACTGGTCGGTGTGGGACCCGACGTGCCGAAACTGGGCAGCTTCGAGGTGATGAACCGGACCATCGACATCGCCCAGGCCGCCTTGGCCCGCCACACCCTGGCGGTCTATCCGCCCGACCTGCATATCGAGATCCCGCGCTCGACGTGCCGGGCTCTGGAATTTCACCGGGCGGTGGAGGTGATCGCGGCCGGCCGGGCGCTGGCGGACGACGCGCTGGACGCCCTCGAAGTTGAGGACGACCAGGACGTCCCGCCAGCGATCGAGCACTGAGCGCTCAAATCGCTTGCGCGCCAAGCACTGTCACAGCCCCAGGAAGCGGGCGATGGCCGCGGCTTCGCGGCGGCCTTGCTCGCGTCCGGCCAGGGCGGACGGGATGCGGCAGCCCGGGTCCAGCGCGTTGGGCCCGAAAGCGGCCAGCGAATCGGCATCGGCGAAGATGGCGAACGCCGCGCCGGGAAACGCCGAGACCTCGGCGGCCGGCCCGGCACCGAACGGCGACGGCGCATCGACACCCGAGGGCACCAGCACCACCGCCGTCGCGCAGTCGGCGGCCACCGCGAGGTTGACCGAGCTGGCGACCCCGCCGTCCATGTAGTGGCGGCCCGCGATCGTCACCGGCGGCCACGCCCCGGGCACCGCGCAGCTGGCCGCGACGGCGTCGACCAGGTCGACGCCCGAGTCCCGGTCGAAGACGGTCAATTCGCCGGTTTCGACGTCGATCGCGGTCAGCCGCAACTCGGAATCCGGCCAGTCGTGCGACGGCAAGCGCCGCGCGATGACGTCGCGGCGCACCGGCGCGGGAACGGTTTTGGTGGCCAGCGCCACGGCACCGATGCGCTGCATCTGTTGCCGGGTCCTGTCCAGCGTGTCCTCATACGGCTCACCCAGGGCCGTCAGGAACAGTTCGGTGATGGTCTCGACGTCGACCCCGGAATCGATCTCGGCCGACGACTCGGCGACCTGCCGGTCGAACAGCTCGTCCAGGGTGTGGCCGCTGCTCAGCTGCGCGGCGACGGCCGAGCCCGCCGAGGTCCCGACCAGCACGTCCGACTCGGTCAGCAGCCGGGCCGCCGCCGCTGACTCGTCGGCGATGCCTCGCAGAACACCTGTCTCCCAGGCGATTCCCGCTATCCCCCCACCGGCCAGCACCAGGGCGCGTTTGGTTGTCACGTCGTCTAGCTTGCCAGCCCGGATCAGGCCAGTTGCCGGGTGTTCGGCAGGGCGTGCTGCGACTCCTCCACCGGCGAGCTCAGGTCCTCGCGACGCAGCAGATGTTTGGGCGGGTCCGGCAGGATCATGCTGCGGTGGATTTGCAGATCCGCATCGACATGGAAGAGTTCACCCGCCGGCAGCAGCCGCCAGCGTGGCTCGTCGTCCATCACCTCAGTGGCGAACACCACCGATGACCGCTCACACAGATGCTCCGACCGGGCGTGAATCCGCTTGGTGCACAAGTCGAATTCGGGATCACGCGAAGCCGCATCGTCGGATCGATCCAGAATATAGAGGTGATGGGTTTCCGGGTATCGCAGCGCCCACATGTCGGTGGCGGTGCTCAGCAGCACGTTGACGGCGTAGATCCAGGCGTGCTCCGCGAGCCATTGCATCGCGTCGGTGAGCCCGGCGGTGATGTCGCCGTCACGCGCGCGGATCGCGGCGGTGATCAACGCGAAGACCCGCTCGGAGTCGGTATCGCCCAACACCAAGTCGTCGGTGCCGACCTCACGCAGCCGCTCGTCGAGGATGTCCAATCCCTCGAGGACGCCGTTGTGCGCGAAGATCCGCCCGTCCTGCAGGAAGGGGTGGGTGTTGTGGATGTCGAGCGAGCCGGTGGTCGCGTAGCGGACATGGGCGATGACGGTCGTGCCGGTCATCCGGTGCGCCTCGGTCGCGAATTTGGCGTCCTGCCAGGCCGCTATCGGTTCCTTGTACAGGTGCGGTTGGCCGTGTTCGTCGAAGACGCCCAGCCCGGTGCCGTCCGGATTTCGCCGGCTCTGCTGAGCCAGGCTGTCCGGGGCGTCCAGCAGCCAGAAGGTCGCGGTGCACGCGTGCGTCCCGGCGTGCAGGCCAAAGAGTCGGCACATGGCTTCCCACGCTAGCGGTCGCGGGTCAGCCCGTCAGCATGGCCGACAGGTCGTGCAGTGCCCGGCGCGCGTAGGCCTTCCACATCCTGCCCAGCACCGGCAGGGCCCAGGCCGTCAGCGCCGAGCGCGGGCGGATGTCCCAGCGCCAGGTGATCTCGGTACCGCCACCGGCCGGCGCGAAGACCCATTCGCCGAGCACGTGGTCGACCAGCAGCGCCATCGGACCGGTGACCTCCGAAAGCCGGTAGCCGAACGACCGCGGCGGGTCAACGCTGGTCAGTTCCTCGCGCATGCTGGCCCCGCCGGCCAGGTGCACGACCCGGGTTTGGCCCGCCGCGTCCCAGGCGCCGGTCTGCTCGCGCACTTCCTTGATCGGCGGGAACGGCCCGTACCAGCGGTGGAAAAGCGTCGGGAGCGGCATGGGCAGCGTTCGGTGAAAAGCGTCCCGGGCTGCGACCGGGGTGAGGACGGATTGATCGACGACGAGCGAATGTACCACTGGTGTAACGCCTTTCAGCTCAGTGCGCCTCGATCACCTGGTATTCGTCCTCGGCGTATCGCGACCGGATGGTTTTCTTGTCGTACTTGCCGACGCTGGTGCGCGGGATCTCGTCGACGAAGGTCCACCGCTCGGGCAGCCACCACCGAACGACCTTGTCGGCGAGGAAGTTTCGCAGCTGTTCGGGGCTCACCGCCGCGCCCTCCTTGGCCACGATCACCGCGAGCGGCCGTTCCTCCCAGCGCTCGTCGGGAACGCCGACCACGGCGGCCTCGACCACATCCGGGTGCCCGATCAAGAAGTTCTCCAACTCGACCGAGGAGATCCATTCTCCACCGGATTTGATGACGTCCTTGGCGCGGTCGGTCAGGGTGACGAACCCGCGCTCATCGATGCGGCCCACGTCGCCGGTGCGCAGCCAGCCGGAGTCGAACTTCGATTCGTCGCGGCCCAGGTAGTAGGAGCCGGCGATCCACGGTCCGCGGACCTCGACCTCGCCGACGGCTTGGCCGTCGTTGGGCAGCACGTGACCCTCGTCGTCGACGATGCGCATCTCCACCCCGCAGACCGGCTGACCCTGCGTCCCGCGGAAGGCCCAGTGCTGGTCCTCCGGGGTGCCCGGCGGCGGCCACGCCATGGTGGCCAGCGGCGACGTCTCCGTCATGCCCCACAACTGCCGGATCTGTACGTCGTGCTTTTCCTCGAAGGTGCGCATCAGCGATACCGGGACGGCCGAGCCGCCGCAGACCACCAACCGCAGCGACGACATGTCGTGGTCGGGGTCGTCCTCGAGGTGATGCAAGACGCCGTTCCAGATGGTCGGCACCGCGCCGGTCACGGTGGGTTTCAGGTCCTCGACCATCGCGACCAGCGAGCGGGGGTCGAGGTGGCAATCGGGCAACACCAAGTCGGCGCCGGCCATCAGGGCCGCGTACGGCAGCCCCCAGGCGTTGGCGTGGAACATCGGCACGATGGGCAGCACGCTGTCGGTGGCCCCGACGCCGATGCCGTTGGTGGTACACGCGCCCATCGTGTGCAGGAAGCTCGAACGGTGGCTGTAGACAACGCCTTTCGGGTTGCCGGTGGTACCGCTGGTGTAGCACATCGCGGCCGCGGAATTCTCGTCTATGCGCGGCCAGTCGAACTCGGGGGACTCGCCCTCGAGGACGTCGGCGTAGCGCAGCACGGTCTTGCCCGATCCCTGCAGCGGCTCGGTGTCGTCGCCGACCACGATCACGGTGTGCACGGTCTCGAGCTCGGGCAGCACGGGTGCCAGCAATTTGACCAGTGAGGCGTCGACCAGCACCACCTGGTCCTCGGCCTCGTTGGCGACGAAGGCGATCTGCTCGGGGAACAGCCGGATGTTGAGGGTATGCAGGACGGCTCCCATCGACGGCAAGGCGAGGTATGCGGTGAGGTGCTCGGCGTTGTTCCACATGAACGTGCCCACCCGCTGGTCACCCGTGACGCCGAGCCGGCGCAGGCCATTCGCCAGTTGCGCGGCCTGCCGCCCCAGCTCCCGGTAGGTCGTGCGCCGGTAGCCGTCGCCGGTGGCGGTCGTGACGGTGCGTTCCCCGTGCACGGTGCAGCCGTGACGCATGATCGCGGTGATGGTCAACGGAAAGTCCTGCATCGTGCCGTCCACTGATCTACCGCCTTAGTCTCGGGGCAACACGTGTGCCGTCGGCCGCCTCCACCCTAAGCCTGAATTCGGCGAGAGTGTCAGCACCCGAGGAGACTGACGGTCGATTGCGCGGATCCCGTTCGGCCGGGGCCGCTTTGGGGGCCCCGCGGCACCGGGCGGGCCTAGGCCAGGACCGGTTCCCACTCCGGCAGTTCGGGCAGCCAGCCGGCGACCGACAGGTCCCGGTCGCTCGCGCCGCCGCGGGTCTGCGATGGCGCGGTCGAGGAGATGCGCGCCGCGGTGAGCACGCCGGAGTAGTCGGCGACGTACAGATGGGTGCCGTCGGGGCTCTCCACCACGCACGACGGGTGCTCGGACACCTTGACCTCTCCGACGACGTCCTGCTGGTGGGTGCTCAGCACCGTGATGCGGTCGTCGCTGACCAGGTAGGCGCGCGCGCCGTCGCGGCTGAGCGTCATCCGCGTGAGCGGGCCGGTGATCTCCGGGACCTTGTGGGTGCCGACGATTTTGTTGACCCGGGTGTCGACCACGTCGAGCACCGCGCCCGCGACCGGATCGCAGCTCGCCACGTAAGCCGTGCCGCCGTCGTTGCTCAACGCCACATCGCGCAGGGGCAGACCGAGGTCGACGACGCCGACGATGCGCGACCGGCCGCCGACCCGGCGATTGTCGGACCTCGTCCGGGTCTCGATCATGACGAGACTGCCGCCGGTCGGGGCGTTCATGCCGACGTACAGCCGGCGTCCGTCGGGGCTGATCCGCACGCATTCGGTGGTGGTGCCCGGCACGGTCGCCAGGTCGATGACCTCGAGGTCGCCGGTGGTGGTGTCCAGCACCGTCACATCGGCGCCGCGAACCGCGTTCCGGCTGGCATAAAGGAATTTGCCGTCCGGGCTCACCGTCAGGTCGCTGACGCTGTTCGCGAGCCGGTGTGTGGCGATACGCCAGTTCGTGACGACGTCGATGACCTCGATGGCGTCGTAGCCGGCGGTCGCGATGCTGACGTAGGCGTAGTTGGAGTCCGCACTGCTCATGGTGACCGCGAACGGTTCGGCCAGCCCGGTGACGGTGCTGGAGACACGACACGTGTTGGCGTCGATGACCGAAACCATGTTGCGGCCGTAGTTCGTTGCGACCAGCCGGCGCCCGTCCGGGCTGATGTCGATATCGCTGATCGGGCCGTTGTGCAACGGGACTCGCACCACCGAGGTGGCGTCAAGCTCGAAAATTCGGGCGTCTCGATCGTCGTGCGCGGCCGTAGGGCCGTTCACATCGTTCACGCTGGCACCGCCTTTGCTGTGTTTGTCGGCTCTGGTCGTCAAGTGGCGAAGCCGCCGGTACGTGTGCGACGATTTGGCCTCCGGATTCACCGGGTTTCAGCACCGAAAGGCGCTGACGAGATTGGTTTTCGGTAGTCTACTGGCCCAAAATTGCCGCACGGCAGTTCGAGATGCTCGACGTTAGCTACGTCACTCCGCGCACTCAGGTTCTGCTCAGACTTCCAATCACGCTGTATCGCAGTCGCTTACCCGTAGCGAAAGTCGGGCAAACCCGCTTCCGGCGGATTTCGCTCGCGCCGCTAACAGCCCACGTGAGCGCGCTATCGGCTGCGTATGTAAGGAATTCTCAGGTTTCGCGACCGACGAGGGATACATCACATCGCCCGGGCGCGGGGGGTTTACCCTAGCTGAACTGAGTTTGCGGCCTCGCCAACCTGACCCCGTCGACGGTGATGTCGAGTTTCTCGTTGTAGAAAGCGATTAGACCGGCAATCTGACCGACCGCCGGAAGCGGATAGTGGTAGGTCCAAGCCAGGTCCTCGTGCACGGCGTCACCCACGCGCACCGACCAATAACCCGACGTAACCCCCTTGTACGGACACAACGTCTGCGTGGGGCTGGATTCCAGGTGCTCGAAGGCGACATCGGTCGGATCGATGTAATACCTTGTCGGCAAACCTGTTTCGAACAGCAAGACGGGAGTTGTGGTGTCGGCCAAGAGGATTCCGTCGAGCTCGACGCGAATGTGGCGGTGCGAGCGCAGGGCGTCGACCCGCGAATACGGATTGCGCGGGTGGCCGTAGATCGGCTCGTCTTCTTCGAACCAGCGCAACGGATTCCACTCGAACCGCACGGTTCCGGCCAGCGGGCCGTCGCCGTCGGCGTCGAATACCCGCGCGGCGGACTCATGCGTCTGGCCGGCGCCCACCAGGGAGTACAGCCGCGACGCCCCGAATTGCACCTTCTGGGCGTGGTTTTCGTCGTGCAGGAACTCGGAACGGACGTCGTCGAGCGGGATGTAGTACTGCGGGTAGTACGGAACTTCCCACACGTACCGGGCGGCGGTGGTGTCAAAGACCAGCGCGTCGCCCAGGTAACCACGGACCCGCCGCGGGGCGGGTTCGATCCTGCCGCGCGCCGCGGCCATCTGCGGGTAACCGGTGTCGGCGGTCATCGCTGACCTACTGGTCCTTGGAGGCCAGCCCGGCCGGGGCGTGACCGATGGCCTTGCGGATGGCGTCGGCCAGCGCCAGCGCGCTTTCCTCGGTCAGTTCCAGGGCCACCCGCGCCGACGGGCCGAGCTGCGGGTTGATCACGTCGATGTTGACGGTGTGGCCGTAGGGAGCGTGGACGGGGTGGTCGACATACACCGTCGCGCGGTTGGCGCCGAACCATCCCGTCGCGCCCTTGCCGCTGCCCTCGATCTCGACATGTTCGGTGAGATAGGTGCACATGGGAGATGCCTAGCCCTTCAGGTAGGTGGCGAAGAACTCGTCGATGCGCCGCCAGCCGTCCACCGCGGCCTCCGGCCGGTACGCCGGGCGGTCGACGGAGAAGAACGAGTGGCCCGCGCCCTCGTAGGAGTGGAACTCGTGCGGCTTGTCGTGCTTGTTGAGCTCGGCGTCCAGGGTGGCCACCGCGGCGGGCGCCGGAAACCGGTCGTCGAGCCCGAACAGGCCCAACAGCGGACAGCTGAGGTTGGCGGCCAGATCCAGGATCGGCTTCATGGCCTTGGGCATGCCCTCGGGCGGGTCCTCGACGATGAAGGCGCCGTAGCAGTCCACCGCAGCATCGAACGGCAGCGAGCACGCCGCCAGGTAGGCGTGGCGTCCGCCCGAGCAGTGCCCGATGACACCGAACTTGCCGTTGGCGCCGTCCAACGTGCGCAGTTGCTCCACTGCGCCCGCGACGTCGCCGACCAATCGTTCGTCGGGCACCCCGCCGGCGGCGCGCGCCGCGGCGGCCGCGTCATCGGCCGCGGCGCCCGGGGCTTCGCGCGAGTACAGGTTCGGCGCCACGGCGTTGTAGCCGCTGACGGCGAGCCGGCGGACGAACTCCTTGGTCTCCCGGTCATACCCGGGCATGTGGTGGATCCACACGACGCCGCCGCGCGAGGCCTGCTCGAGCGGCACGGCCTGGTAGGCCTCGATCTCGTCGCCGCCGTGGCCGGTGATGGTGATGGTTTCTGCGCGGATGGCGTCTGCGCCGGGTGCGTTCATCGCGACTCCCTTTCTCCGCTCCGGTGGGCATTCCCGTGGTGGCCACCCGGATGCGGAGCGCTGCGGCAGGTCCGGGGCCGCTCCGCCGAGAACCAACGTAGCCCAATCGCGCTGCGGGTTCAGTGCCGCTTGTCGCGCACCTTGTAGGTCGAGGGCCACGACTTGCGTGACTCGTCTCCGGTCAACGGAGTTCCCATCCCGCCGACCTTGACGGCGTACGCCTCCTTGCCGGGGCCGACCTCGCGGTTGGCGTGTTCCTGGGCCAAGTAGTAGAGCTCGTCGATGGTGGCTTCGTCGTACGCGACGAACGAGGTTTCCCGCGCGACGTCGTCGATGCCGACCAGCATCCGGTCGGGCAGCAGTCGCGACGCGACCGCCGCGAGCCCCAGCAGCCCGAAGGGAATGATCCAGTAGCAGAGGAAAGACTGTGGCGTCTTCGTGTCCAGCATCAGGGCGGCGGTGGTCCCCGCGGGCCCGGCGGGACCTTGCACGATCGACGGGATCACCGACGACACCGTCATCGCGGCGAACGTCGCGACCCACAACCAGCTCAGGATCTTGACGGCCCGGCCGAACAGCTCGGTTTTGACGACGTCGGCGGCTTGTTCCGCGGCTGCGAACTCGGCCATGAAGGGCTTGCCGACCAGCACCCCGATCAGCGTCACCAGGAAGATCCCGGCGTTGCTCAGCGGCAGTATCCACCGCTCGAGGAACGAATCGCCGAGCGTGAACGCCAGCACGGCGAGAATCAAAAGCACTGCGACGGAAGCAAAATCGAAGAACTGCCACTTCCTGCCCACCGCGCCCCCCAAGCCCAGGCTGGCGGCGGCGATCGCCAACGCGACCAGCACGGCCGCGGCGAACGGAACGTTACCGACGAGTACCCAATACACGATCCACGGCGCGAGACCGAACAGCATGCCCATGCTGGGTCAGTGTATGGATGACGGTTTGCGGGCCCGTCGGCGGCAGGCCAAACTGTTGGTCCGCGCGCACAATGGCGGCGCCCGGCGGCGACCGCCTCTGTCAAACATGTTATGCCGCAACAGATTCGGGGCGTTAAGCGGATGGCGCGTTGTTCAGCGCCATCGCCAGAAAGTCCAGACGCCACAGCGACCGGAACAGCGTCAGCCCGAAGTCCTGCACCCGCTGCCTGTCCTCCGGCCTGACGTCGCCGCGCTGTGCCATGCCCTCGATGATCTGCCCGATGGTGCGGCGGCCGTCGACGAGCTGGACGAAGGGCAGCTGGGCCGGGTTGAGCTTCAGCGTCGCGCCTGGCAGGTGAATGGTGTCGCCGGACAACACGCAGGCCGTGCGCAGCAGCGGGACGTAGCCGAGGCAGGCCACCGCCGAGAAGTCGATCGCGTAGTCCCCTTTCGGGCGGTCCGGGCGGCAGGCGAGGAAGAAGTGGGTGGCGTTCGCCGGTTGCAGCCGTTCCATCACCGACCACAGCTTGGGGTCGGGCAGCTGGTTGAGCACCGACTGGAACCGGCTGGCCGGGGCGAGGAGGTCGTGCGGGTAATAGGGCACGTTGCGCAGCCAGCCCTGGAACGCCAGCCCGGCGGAGTCGACCAGCTGCAGGCATTCGTCGACGGTGTAGCTGCGTTGGCGGGCGTGCAGGAAGGTGTCGACGAGCGCGCCCTCGGACATCAGATCGCGCGCGCTTTGCAGATAGGGGCGGACGGGGTGGTCGGCCGGTAGCGTCGCGATCGCCTGGACGACGAGTTGCACCGAGGCGTCGTCCTGCGACAAGCCGAGGTCGCGGAACGCCGATTCGAGCATGTCGACCCCGATCCGGCCGTACTTCGCGTAGAGCATGACGCCCAGTACCCCGTCCCGGCGCAGGCACCGGCCGAGCGCCGTCAACCCGGCCAAAGGGTCGGCCATGTGGTGCAGGACGCCGCTGGACACGATGAGGTCGAAGTCGCGCGAGAGCGCCGATACCTCTTCGATCGGAAGCCAGAGCAGTTCCAGGTTGTCCAGGCCGTGCCTGTCTTTCAGCTGCCGATGGTGATTCAGCGCAGACTGGCTGACATCGATGGCGACGACCTTGGCGCCGCGGTTCATGTAGGCCAGCACGGCCGCCTGGAAGGTGCCGCATCCGGCCACCAGGATGTCCAGGTCCGCCTTGTATTCCCGGTCGGGCCACAAGATCCGATGGGCCCAGTGGGGGTCGAACCAATCCCAGTGGTTGGTGGTCCACGCCGCGAGATCGGTTACCGGGGGCGGATATTCCCACCGATCGTATTGGCGGGAGACGCCGTCGCTCCGCGGATCCTCGGTCACTTCGGCGCTGGCTCCTTCGCGGTGGCAGATCGCGCAACGGTACGACGAACTTACTGCGCCTGCCACATTCGGCCGCAGGATCAGTCGCCCCGATTCGTTCCGATCTGACGATTCGGGGCGGCACAATTAGGATTCGGTTCCTGCACCACCCACGGCGAGTAGTCAGCGAATGAACAACACGACATCCTTGCGCGGCTCGATCGCTGTCGGCATGGCCGCGTTGGTCGTCCTCGCCGCCGCCCCGGCGGCGAATGCCGACCCGGCTGACGACAACTTCCTGCGCGCGCTGACCCAGCGGGGACTCACCTGGCCGAGCGGCAACGATCAAACGATGATCAACGTCGGGCATGCGGTGTGCGCGGACTGGGCGGGCGGGGACACCATGGCCCAGACCGTCGACGATGTGCAGAAGTCGCTCGGGGTGAGCACCAACGGGGCCGGCACGGTGATCGGGGCGGCGACGGCGTCGTGCTGTCCCGAATTCCGCAGCAAAATGTAGGGCGCCGGCCCGCTACCAGCCCAGACCCTCTCCGGCGATCGGTTACCGGTTGCCGGCTTCTTCTTCGGCGCAGTGGACCATTCGCTCGCTCAGGCGGACCAACGGGTCTTCGTGCCCGCCGGGCATGCTGTAGGCCAGGCGACGCAGCTCGATGGCGAATCCGTACAGATCTTGGCTCAGGGACGGAGCATTCATAAGGCGACTTCCCACGTATGTGGAGTGTGTATTGAATCTGTAAGCGCCCGAGTGCTCTTCCCGATCAGACCGCCACGGGCATGCGCTTGCGCGCTACGCCTACCCCAATTCGGCTTAATCGCAAACCTGAGCGCCCGCTGGACGTGTACGCCGGTGCGCTCGCCCTAGGCACGGTCGGGCGCGCGCGTTTTGAGCCGTCGCTGTTCGGGTAACCGACGGCACAATTGTGACCGCAGTGGCACGGAGTTAGCAGGGCGAATGAACACCCGTGTGTTGCTCGCCGGCCGCTATGAGGTGCGCGGCAGGCTGGGTCATGGTGGCATGGCCGAGGTTCGTGACGGCTGGGACAGCCGACTGCGCCGGCCGGTCGCGATCAAGCTGCTGCATCCGGCGGTGAGCGCTCAGAGCGGCATGCGGAACCGATTTGATGCGGAGGCGCACGCCGCCGCGGCACTCAATCATCCGAATATCGTCGCGGTCTACGACAGCGGCGAACATGCAGGCAGGCCGTTCATCGTTATGGAGCGGTTGCCCGGCGAAACCCTGGCTGACGAGGTGCGCCGTGGTCCACTGTCGCAGGACCGGGTCCGCGCCATGCTCGACAACGTCTTGGCCGCGCTGGCCGCGGCACACCGCGCCAAAATCCTGCACCGCGACATCAAGGCCGGAAACATCCTGCCCGCCGCGGGCGGCGAGATCATGAAAGTTGCAGACTTCGGGATCGCCAAGACTCCGGAGGCCACCAAAACCCTGACCGGCCACATCCTCGGGACCATTGCTTACCTGAGTCCCGAGCGACTCGCCGGTGCGCCTGCGTGTGTCGAGGACGATCTTTATGCGGTCGGCGTCGTGGGCTATGAAGCGCTTGCCGGCCATCGCCCGTTCCCGCAGGAGAACATGGCCGCTCTGGCGGGTGCCATTCTGCATGGACGGCCGCCGCCGCTCGCCGGGTTGCGACCCGACGTCGACCCCCACCTGATCATGGTGATCGAACGCGCGATGGCTCACGACCCGTGCCGGCGGTTCGGCAGTGCCGAGGAGATGCGCGCCGGGCTCCACCGCGTTCGTCCCGCGGCCGCAGCCGTGCCCCTCGCCCCGCCGCCGCGCGCGGTCACCAAGGTGCTGGAGGTGCCGGTTCCCGGCTCGCCCACGAACACGTTCGTCCCGGCACTGGTCTCGCCGACGACGAACCGCAGGAGAAAGCTGCTGAGCGTCCTGGCGGTCTTGGCCGTACTGATCCTCGTTCCGTTGGCCCTCGCGCTTGATGCGTCGTCCTCGCACGCACCCGGGGAACCCGCCACCACCAGCACGCCGGCGCCGATCCCCGTTGATAACGCCGCGCCGCCACCATCCCCGCCGCCACCACCGTCAGCGCCTCCGGCACCGGTTTTGCACGGCCCTGGCAAAGGACACGGCAAGGGAAATGGCGGCGGCCGGGGGGATTAGATCCGACCACCTGGAGCAGTGCGGCACGAGGGTGCTGCCCGGCCTGCCGTCTGGATTGCGTCCCGCCCCGCCCGTTAAAACCTCTGCGGTCCCGGCTGATTCGAGCATGCGGCCATGCTCGAAAATCTCGTGCGGTGGCGCGAAGTGGTCACCATGAGGTCCGGCCGCACACTCGTCCCGACTGATCTGCTGAGGCTTGGCCCTGCGGCGATACGGGAACACCGCCCCCGGCACGGCAAACCCGGTGCCCCCAGTCGGACTCGAACCGACACTGTGCGGATTTTAAGTCCGCTGCCTCTGCCAATTGGGCTATGGGGGCCCGGCGGCGAATCTAGCGCGTTGCGGCCCCGCGCGTGGCATCGCATCGAGTTGCTAATTAGCCAGATGTACAACATGCGGGCCGAATGGGCGTCCGCTACGATCCGCGCGCCGCGCGCGATCTCCTCTCTCGGCGCCTGCGCCGAGATGACATCACGATGTCGTCCGACAGGGCCTTGTTAAAACTGCCGCCCTTGTCGTTAAGAAGCCGTAAACGGCTGTAACCCCTGCCCTTTGGAAAGGGACCGTGAGGTTGTGGGTCATTAACCTTACGCACACGCATAAGGGCCGTTTACGTGCAGACAGGTCGATCCCACGCCGGGGGTCGACTCGTTCCAACACTAGGAGCAACGGATGTCGTTTCTGACAACACAAACTGAAGAGATGTTAGCCGCAGAGCAACTGCTCAGCGGGATTAACACCAATCTGGCGGCCCAGAACGCGGGCGCGGCGTCGGCGACGACGGTGATCGCTCCCGCCGCCGCCGACCCGGTGTCGGCTCAGCAAGCGGCCGTCTTCTCGGCGTACGGCACCCAGTACCAGGCGATCGCGACCGAGGCGCAGGCGCAACTGGAGAACTACGCGCAAACGCTGGGCATCAGCTCCGGCAGTTACGGCGACACCGAGGCCATCAACGCGAGCCAGGCCGCGCTTTCGAGCGCCGCCAGTCCCGCCGCCGCCGCTGCCGCCACGCCGTCGAACACCCCGCTGGACTGGCTTTCCTACCTCCTCGGTAGCACCGGCAACGGCACCAACCCGAACATGCTCGGCGGGATCTTCGGCCTCTCGAGTAACGGCGCCAACATCTTGAACATCGGTGGCGGCAACTGGGCCTCCGCCGGTTCCGACCTGCTGGGTCTGGCCGGTGGCGGTCTGCTCGACACCTCCGCCGCCGACGCCGCCGGTTCCGCCGCCGACGCCGCGGGCCTGGCCGACACGACGGCGCCGATGGCCGGAGGCGGCATGGCCGGCATGGGCGGCCTGGGCGCCCCAATGGCCGCGGCAGGGCAGGCCACCATGGTCGGCAACTTGTCGGTGCCCCCGACCTGGGCCGGCCCGGCCACCCCGGTCGTCGGCACCAGTGCGGCGCCGCTCGAGACGGTCGGCTGGACCGCGGCCGCGCCGCAGGCCGGCGGCACGGGGACCGTCATTCCGGGGATGCCCGGGATGGGCACGGCCGCGCGCAACAGCGCCGGCTTCGGTGCGCCGCGCTACGGCGTCAAGCCGATCGTCATGCCCAAGCCCACGGCCGTGTAGCCCTCGGTCAGTTCCTCGAAGACTTCAAATTCCAAAGACAAAAGGAGCGGGAAACACAATGGTTCTTGACTTTGCAGCAATCCCCCCGGAGATCACCTCCTCGCTCATGTACGCAGGCGCGGGCGCCGCGCCGCTGATGGCCGCCGCGACGTCCTACGCCAACCTGGCCGCCGAGGTGAGCAGCACCGCGACCCAGTGGGAGTCGATCACCTCGTTGCTGACCAGCGAGCAGTGGACGGGCGGCGGCTCGGCTGCGGCCGCGGCCGCAGCCCAGCCGATTATCGCCTACCTGACCGAAACGGCGGCGACGCTCGAGCAGGCGAGCGCGCAGGCCATGGCCTCGGCGGCCGCCTACGAGGCCGCGTTCGCGGCGACGGTGCCGCCGCCGGTGATCGCGGCCAACCGGACGCTGCTGGCGACGCTCGTGGCCACCAACTTCCTGGGCATCAACTCGGCCGCGATCGCCGCCACGGAAGCGCAGTACGCGGCGATGTGGGCGCAGGACGCCGCCATGATGGCCGCGTACCAGGCCGCCTCGGCGGCAGCGGGGGTCCTGACGCCCGTGACGCCGCTGGCATCGACCACCAACCCGGCGGCTGCCGGGGCGGCGGACAGCACCGCGCTCGCCGCCGACTCCACGGGCGGGACGGTCCAGGCGTTGGCAGCTCCCCTCGCCGCAGCGCCCGCCGCCGTCGACCCCACGCTGCCCTTCCAGACCACCGGCATCCTGTCCTCGATCGACAACTTCCTCGGCACGCCGTCGGTCTTCAACGCCATCAACGGCGGGGTCAACACCGGGGCATGGTTCACCATGAACGCCATCCCGACGGCCGTATCCCTGGGACACACCCTGGGCACCGTGCCGTCGATCCCGTTCGCGCTCACCGACTCCGTCACGCCGCTCGCCGGCGGGATGGTGCCGGGCACCATGGTGGGCTCGGTGTCGGGCGCGGGAGCGTCGGCGGCCCTGGGCGAGGCCTCCGCGGTCGGCGGCCTCTCGGTACCGGCCGGTTGGTCCGCGGCCGCGCCGGCGACTGCGGCGGCTTCGGCCGCCGCCCCGCTCGAGGGCTCGGGCTGGACCGCCGCGGCCGAGGCGGAGCCGGTCACCGCGATGCCCGGCATGCCCGGAATGGCGGGGGCAGCAAAGGGCGCCGGCGCCTACGGCGCCGGGCCGCGGTACGGCTTCAAGCCGATCGTCATGCCCAAACAGGTTGTCGTCTGACAGGGTCCGCTGATATGGGCAGAAGGGGGTACATGTCACCCATTTGAGGCGAGCAATTAACCGGCAGGCCGTAGTCTATTTACAACACGGCCACCACCGCATCAATTACAACTGTTAAGACTTCGGCGAACTGAAGCTTCAAGATAGGAGACAGCCGACATGGCAACACGTTTTATGACCGACCCGCACGAGATGCGGGCGATGGCGGGCCGCTTCGAGGTGCACGCCCAGACCGTTGAGGACGAGGCTCGCAAGATGTGGGCGTCGTCGATGAACATCGCCGGCTCGGGCTGGAGCGGTCAGGCCCAGGCCACCTCGTACGACACCATGGGACAGGTCAACCAGGCCTTCCGCAACATCGTCAACATGCTCCACGGAGTGCGCGACGGACTGATTCGCGACGCGAACAACTACGAGCAGCAAGAGCAGGCCTCGCAGCAGATCCTCGGCAGCTAGCAGTCGAAGCGGCTGTCGCCCAACACTTTTAAGGAGCTAAGCAAATGAGCATCAATTACCAGTTCGGCGATGTAGACGCCCACGGTGCCTTGATCCGCGCCCAGGCCGCGTCCTTGGAGGCCGAGCACCAGGCCATCGTTCGCGATGTGCTTGCTGCCGGCGACTTCTGGGGCGGTGCGGGTTCGGTGGCATGCCAGGAGTTCATCACCCAGTTGGGTCGCAACTTCCAGGTCATCTACGAGCAGGCCAACTCCCACGGACAGAAGGTTCAGTCCGCGGGCAGCAACATGGCCAGCACCGACAGCGCCGTCGGGTCCTCCTGGGCCTGACACCTCGTTTCGACACCGGGGCCGCACACCACTTGGTGTGCGGCCCCGTTTTTCGGTAAGCGAACGGGCTTGTGCCGCAACGGCGCAAGCCCGATTTGTTGCCGGGCTCCGGCTATCCGGCCACCGGCGAACGCGGAAACAGCGACGGGCGCAAACCGATTCGGTGTGCCCCACCGTCGGACTCGCGGCCGACCATCGCGCCCAGCGGCAGCTTGGAAATGCCGGTGCCGCTGGCCGGGGATGACACCGCGCCCACCGTCCCGGGTGCGGCGGCGTCGAAAGCCGGCAGCGGCGCGACGGACGAAACCGTCTCGGCCCACGTCGGAGGCACCGACAGGGTTCCGAGCGACGACGCTTGGCCCACACTCGCCGAGGTGGTCGCGCCGAGTCCCCCCATCGGCCCAAGGCTTCCCAGCGCGCCCAAGCTTCCCAAGCCCGGGGCCGCACCCCCTTCGGCGCCGATGATCGAACCGGCACCCTCCATGTCGAGTCCCAGGCCGTACACGTCCATCGCGACTCCAGCGCCGTCGCCGCCCAACCCGGCACCGTCGGCGCCCAGGCCGGCAAAATCGGAACCCAGCCCGATCGCATCCGACGCCAGACCGGCCGCCTCCCCGGATCCCGCGGCACCGCCGAGCGCGGAGCCGACGCCCTGCACGGCCCCCAGCCCGGTGCTCGCGCCCTTGGTGGCGCCTTTACTGGTACCCGACAAACTCGATAGCGCGCTGATCGGGGCGGAGGCTCCGGACGACCCCAGCGACGCCCCCGTGCCCATCGCGGCCGGCGACAGCCCCGTGCTCGTAGAAGAGCCCGGGGTGGACAGGCTCTGCAGCGCTTGCGGCACCGAGGACATCGCGTGTGCCGAGGCCGTCTGGGCGTGGCCGCCGGCCTGCGCCGCGGTCGCGTGAGCGACCGCGGCGGCCTGACCGGTCACGCCGCCGGGATTCGTCGTCTGTGGTGGTGGCGGGAACGCGCTGAAGGTCGAGGCGGTAGCCGAACTGGCCGCATATCCGTACATCGCGGCGGCGTCCTGGGCCCACATCTCGCCGTACTGCGCCTCGGTGGCCATGATGGCGGGGGTGTTCTGCCCGATGAAGTTGGTCGCGACCAAGGTCATCAGCTGGGCGCGGTTGGCCGCGATGAGCGGCGGTGGCACCGTCATCGCGTACGCGGTTTCGTACGCGGCCGTGGCGGCCGCGGCCTGCAGGCCCGACTGCTCGCACTGCTCGGCGGTTGCCCGCAGCCACAACACGTAGGGCGCGACGGCGGCCGCCATCGACATCGACGTCGGACCCAGCCAATCGTTGGTCAGGGTGGCAATCACCGATTCGTATCCGCCGGCGGCGGCGCTCAGCTCGGCGGCTAGTGCGTCCCACGCCGCCGCGGCGGCCAGCAGCGTCCCGGGGCCCGGCCCCAGATACATCCGCCCGGAGTTGATTTCCGGGGGCAATGCGCCGAAATCCATTGTCTTCCTTAATCCTAGAAAAGTTTGCTGGACCGGCCGGACGCGACGAACAGCGCCGGCCCGCGGTCACTCAGCCGCCGCATGGCGCCCGCCGGCCGTGCGGTCCCGCGTCGTGCGCGGCCGATTCGGCACGGGCGGGTAAGGACGAACCGTTGGCTCCCCGGTCGACGCCCGTTCTGCGGCCCGAAACGCGACGCCCGCCGGGGAAGGGATGCGCCGTATCCGCGATGCCCACCGTCGTGCGCGTCGGGGCGTCGCAGCGGATCCGGGTCGGCACCGCGCTCAATGTTTGGGGCTTCGCGCAAACGCGCTGCGCCACGAAAAACATGTCAATGAACCACTATTCGTAACACGATGTGACTTGGAAGTTGTGCAGATCGGGACACCGTCGTCCCCCGCCGTCGTGCGCACGTTTTGATCAATCGACGACATTCGCTGCACCGCAGCGGTTGCGCTTTAGATGAAATCGATTCTGGCACCGTTGGTTTGGCGACCGCGACCATGTACGGGATCGCGTCCGTCAAGCCAACGACTCTGCATTTCAGTATTTTTCGGATGTCGATTCATCTCAAGGCGACACACGCGGCACATAGAGAACACATATTTGAGCCGCACCGCCTGTGATCTGGCGAACAGGCCTACATTTGAGAATTCTATGAACTCCGTGACAGTCCTGTGTGTGGCTTGCCAGAATGTAGGAGCATGACCGCAATGTCGGGGTACTCAGGCGCGCAACGCCCACGCCAAGCCATCCTGGGGCAGCTGCCCAGGATCTACCGTGCCGACGGGTCACCCATCAGGGTTTTGCTGGTCGACGACGAGCCGGCGCTGACCAATCTGGTGAAGATGGCGCTGCACTACGAAGGCTGGGTTGTCGACATCGCCCACAACGGGCGCGAGGCCATGGCCAAGTTCGACCGGGTCAGCCCCGACGTCCTCGTCCTCGACATCATGCTTCCCGACGTGGACGGATTGCGGATCCTGGAACGCATCCGCCAATCCGATGCCTATACCCCCACGCTCTTCCTCACCGCGCGCGACTCGGTGATGGACCGCGTCACCGGTCTGACCGCGGGCGCCGACGACTACATGACCAAGCCGTTCAGCCTCGAGGAGCTGGTCGCCCGGCTGCGCGGGTTGCTCCGCCGCTCCGGCCAGCAGCCCACGCCGACGGCCGAAACCCTCAAGGTCGGCAACCTCAAGGTCGACAGCGCCAGCCGGGAAGTCACCCGTGATGGCGACCCGATATCGCTGTCCTCCACCGAATTCGAATTGTTGCGCTTCCTCATGCGCAATCCGCGCCGTGCCCTGAGCCGCACCGAGATCCTGGACCGCGTCTGGAATTACGACTTCGCCGGCCGCACCAGCATCGTGGATCTCTACATCTCGTACCTGAGGAAGAAGATCGACTCCGGGCGCGAACCGATGATTCATACCGTCCGCGGTGTGGGGTACATGCTGCGGCCGGCGGAATGACCCGAGACACAGACAGCACCCCCGGGGTCTTTCCCCGGTGGTTCCCCCATTCGCTACGGCGCCAACTGCTGTTGGGGGTGCTGGCCGTGGTCAGCGTGGTGCTGGTGACGGTCGGGATCGTCTCGGTGCTCAGCCTGCGCGGCTATGTCAACATCATGAGCGATGCCGATGTCGCCGAGTCCCTGGACGCGTTCAGCCACCAGTACACCAAATACCGCAACGGCGAACATGTCTCGCTGCATCCCGGCACCCCGCCCATCGCACAGGCGATGCTGGAATTCACCGGAGAGACGCCCGGAAACCTGATCGCCGTGCTGCACAACGGCACCGTGATCGGGTCTGCGGTTTTCTCCGAAGACGAACCGAAATCCGCGCCGGCCGACGTCGTCCGCGACCTGCAAGCACAGACGTGGAGTGACGGGCCGCCGCGCACCGAAATCCTCGGCAGGCTGGGGCCTTACCGCGTCGACAGCACCGTCGCCGGGTCCGACGTCCTGGTGGTCGGGGTGTCGCAGAACCTCGCCGACCGGATCATCGCCCGCAAACAGCTCACCACCATCGTGCTCACCGCGGCGGCGCTGGTGCTCACCGCCGGACTCACCATCTGGGTGGTCGGTTACACGCTTCGTCCGCTGCGCCGGCTGGCGTCGATCGCGGCCGGCGTCGCCGCCATGCCGCTCACCGACGATGACCACCGGATCAGCGTCCGGGTGCCACCGCAAGACACCAACCCGCAAAATGAAGTCGGGATCGTCGGGCACACGCTGAACCGCTTGCTGGACAACGTCGACAGTGCGCTGGCGCATCGGGTCGACTCGGATCTGCGGCAGCGCCAGTTCATCACCGACGCCAGCCACGAATTACGTACACCGCTGGCGGCCATTCAGGGCTATGCCGAACTCACCCGCCAGGACAGTTCAGCGCTGCCGCCGACGACCGAATACGCGTTGGCCCGAATCGAGTCCGAGGCCCGACGGATGGCTTCGCTCGTCGACGAGTTGCTCCTGCTCTCCCGCCTGGGCGAAGGGCAAGACCTGCAGTCCGAGGACGTCGACCTGGCCGAGGTGGTCAGCAACGCGGTGAATGACGCGACCGTGGCGGCGTCGACGCATCACTGGGTCAAAGATCTGCCCGAGGAGCCGGTCTGGGTGCGCGGCGATCACGCCCGGTTACATCAACTGGTCAGCAATCTGCTCAGCAACGCCCGCGTGCACACCCCGCCGGGGGTCACGGTGACGACCGGAATCACCTGCCGCCGTGACGGTCCCGGGGCGCCCTACGCGGAACTGACGGTCACCGACGACGGTCCCGGCATCGACGCGGAGCTGCTGCCCAAGTTGTTCGAACGGTTCGTTCGGGCCGACAAGTCGAGATCCAACGGCTCGGGCAATGGGCTGGGTCTGGCCATCGTCAGCTCGATCGTCAAGGCCCATCATGGTTCGGTCACCGCCGAATCCAACGAGAGCAGCACGGTGTTCCGGGTGCGGCTGCCCTTGATCTCGAGCGCCGACAAAACACCACGTTAACTCGCCGACGGTGATCCCGCCGGGCATGGACGTCGTTGCCGCAGAACGTGATTGACGGCCGGGGCGGTTCCTTCGCCCGGTCGCCGAAGCGGCGGTGAGGCGACGCGCGGATGCGGCCGCCTGGGGGCGTTAAGAAACCGTAAAGGTGCAGTGTGCGCCCGTTAGGAAACCGTCAATCGAACGCCCCGACGGATGACGTCCCGATAATTTCGAGCTGATCTTGGCTGGCGAGACTGTCGCTTGATGGTGGTGACCCGCGACGCCCGGCTCCGGCCGCGCTTGCGATCACCACATCCTGTGGCTGACTCACCGAGGTCCCTTTCGTATGCACTGTGATCGGCGCGGGACGGAGAAATGATGGGCGTGGTGGTTTACCTCGTGCTGACCGTGGCGGTGTTCGCCGTACTCGGCCTGGCTCAGAAGTTGGTCGAGCGGCTGTGAACTACCAAAATGCGATCGGCTTGGTGCTTTCCATCGTCATCGCGCTCTACCTCGGGGGCGCCCTGCTGTTCCCGGAGAGGTTCTAAGTGAACACGACAACGGCCGGGGTACTTTTCTTCGTCGTCCTCGTCGCGGCGGTGGTGGTCGTCCACGTGCCCTTCGGGGACTACATGTTTCGGGTGTACACCTCGGAGAAGGACCTCTATGCCGAGCGGGCGATCTACCGACTGATCGGGGTCGATGCCCGTTCGGAGCAGACATGGGGTGCCTACGCCCGCAGCGTGTTGGCGTTCTCGTCGGTCAGCATCATGTTCCTGTTTGTGTTGCAGCTGGTACAGGGCAAGCTGCCGTTACATCTGCATGATCCGGCCACAAAGATGACGCCCTCGATGGCGTGGAACACCGCGGTCAGCTTCGTCACCAACACCAACTGGCAGGCCTACTCCGGTGAATCCACGCAGGGCCATCTGGTGCAGATGGCCGGCCTGGCGGTGCAGAACTTCGTCTCGGCCGCCGTCGGGATGGCGGTGGCCGTCGCGCTGGTGCGCGGGTTTGCCCGCAAACGCACCGGCGAGCTCGGCAACTTCTGGGTCGACCTGGTCCGCGGAACGCTTCGCATCCTGCTGCCCATCGCCGTCCTCAGCGCGATCCTGCTGGTCGCCGGCGGGGCGATCCAGAACTTCCACCTGCACGACCAGATGGTCACCACCGTCAACGGAACTCAGCAGACGATTACCGGCGGCCCGGTGGCCAGCCAGGAGGTCATCAAGGAGCTCGGCACCAACGGCGGCGGCTTCTACAACGCGAACTCGGCTCACCCGTTCGAGAACCCGACCGTATGGACCAACTGGCTGGAGATCTTTTTGATCCTGGTGATCGGCTTCTCGCTGCCGCGCACCTTCGGTCGGATGGTGGGTAACACCAAGCAGGGCTTCGCGATTGCGGCCGTGATGGCGACGCTCTACACGGCCAGCACGACGTTCATGCTGTGGTTTCAGGTCCAACACCACGGGACCGTGCCGACCTCGATCGGCTCTGCGATGGAGGGAGTCGAGCAGCGCTTCGGCGTCACCGACTCGGGGGTGTTCGCCGCCGCGACGACGCTCACCTCCACCGGGGCCGTGGACTCGACTCACGACTCTCTCACCAGCCTGGGCGGCATGATCGCGATGTTCAACATGCAGCTGGGCGAGGTCGCCCCCGGCGGCACCGGGTCCGGCCTGTACGGCATCCTGATGCTGGCGGTGATCACCGTTTTCGTCGCCGGGCTGATGGTCGGGCGTACTCCCGAATATCTCGGCAAGAAGATCACCCCGCGCGAGATCAAGCTTGCCGCAAGCTATTTCCTGGTCACACCGTTGATCGTGCTGACCGGCACCGCGATCGCGATGGCGCTGCCCGGCGAGCGGGCCGGCATGCTCAACGGCGGACCGCACGGACTCTCCGAGGTGCTCTACGCGTTCACCTCGGCGGCCAACAACAACGGGTCGGCCTTCGCCGGGCTGAGCGCCAACACCGACTGGTACAACACGGCTCTCGGCCTGGCCATGGCGTTCGGCCGGTTTCTGCCCATCGTGTTGGTGCTGGCCCTGGCCGGGTCACTGGCCAGGCAGGGCAGCACACCGGATTCGGCGGGCACCTTGCCCACGCACCGGCCGCAGTTCGTGGGCATGGTCGCCGGCGTCACGTTGATTGTCGTTGCCCTCACGTTCTTGCCCATGCTCGCGCTCGGGCCTCTCGCTGAAGGGATCCACTGATGACCGCGACCGCGATCCACCCCACCGAGCGGACCCAGCCGGCGGTGTCCACCGGCAGAAAACGGGTGCAGGGCGGACTGCTCGACCCGAAGATGCTCTGGAAGGCCACACCGGACGCCCTGCGCAAACTCAACCCACGCACCCTGTGGCGCAACCCGGTGATGTTCATCGTGGAGATCGGCGCCGCCTGGAGCACCGCCTTGGCCATCGTCGATCCAACGTGGTTCGCCTGGGTGACCGTGATCTGGTTGTGGCTCACGGTGTTGTTCGCCAATCTCGCCGAGGCGGTGGCTGAGGGCCGGGGCAAGGCGCAGGCCGAAACGTTGCGCCGCGCCAAGACCCAGACCATGGCCCGGCGGCTCAGAGACTGGGCGCCCGGCGCGACCGCGATCGAGGAAGCGGTCGCCGCGCCGCAGTTGCAGCGGGGCGACATCGTCGTGGTCGAGGCGGGTCAGGTGATCCCAGGCGACGGTGACGTCGTGGAAGGCATTGCCTCGGTGGATGAATCGGCCATCACGGGCGAGTCCGCGCCGGTGATCCGCGAGTCCGGCGGCGACCGTTCCGCCGTCACCGGTGGCACCACCGTGCTCAGCGACCGCATCGTCGTGAAGATCACCCAGAAGCCCGGAGAGAGCTTCATCGACCGGATGATCGCGCTGGTCGAGGGCGCCAACCGGCAGAAGACCCCGAACGAGATCGCACTGAACATCCTGCTGGCCGCGTTGACGATCATCTTCGTCTTCGCCGTCGCGACCTTGCAGCCGTTGGCGATCTACTCCAAGGCGAACAACCCCGGCGTCCCGGATGGCCAGGCGCTCAACGCAAGCGGCGTCACCGGCATCGTGATGGTGTCATTGCTGGTGTGCCTGATCCCGACGACGATCGGCGCGCTGCTGTCGGCCATCGGCATCGCCGGCATGGACCGTCTGGTGCAGCGCAACGTCCTCGCCATGTCTGGGCGGGCGGTGGAAGCCGCCGGCGACGTCAACACCCTGCTGCTGGACAAGACCGGCACCATCACGCTGGGCAACCGGCAGGCCGCGGCGTTCATCCCGCTCGACGGAGTCTCCCCCGAACAGCTGGCCGACGCCGCACAGTTGTCCAGCCTCGCCGACGAAACACCCGAGGGCCGTTCGGTTGTCGTGTTCGCCAAGCAGCACTTCGGGCTGCGTGCGCGCACACCGGGTGAGCTGTCCAAGGCCCAATGGGTGACGTTTTCGGCCACCACCCGGATGTCGGGTGTCGACCTCGACGGTCAACTGCTGCGCAAGGGTGCGGCGAGTTCGGTCGCGGAATGGGTACGCGCCCGAGGGGGTAAAGTACCCGAGCAGCTCGGCGAGGTCGTCGACGGCATCTCGGCCGGCGGTGGCACCCCGCTGGTGGTCGGGGAAAGCCGCGACGGCGAGGTGGCGGTGCTCGGCGTAATCCATCTCAAGGACGTCGTCAAGCAGGGCATGCGCGAGCGGTTCGACGAGATGCGGCGGATGGGCATCCGGACGGTGATGATCACCGGCGATAACCCGTTGACCGCCAAGGCGATTGCGGACGAGGCCGGAGTCGACGACTTCTTGGCCGAGGCCACGCCCGAGGACAAGCTCGACTTGATCAAGCGCGAGCAGGCGGGCGGCAAGCTGGTCGCGATGACGGGCGACGGCACCAACGACGCGCCCGCCCTGGCTCAAGCCGACGTGGGTGTGGCGATGAACACCGGCACGTCGGCCGCCAAAGAGGCCGGGAACATGGTCGACCTGGACTCCGATCCCACCAAACTCATCGAGATCGTGGAAATCGGCAAGCAGCTGCTGATCACCCGGGGTGCGCTGACCACCTTCTCGATTGCCAATGACATCGCGAAGTACTTCGCGATCATCCCGGCGATGTTCGTCGCACTGTTCCCCGGCCTGGATCTGCTCAACGTGATGCGGCTGCACAGCCCGCAATCGGCGATCCTGTCCGCGGTCATCTTCAACGCGGTCGTCATCGTCGCGCTGATCCCGCTGTCGCTGCGCGGCGTGCGGTACACGCCGAGCAGCGCGTCAAAGCTGTTGAGCCGCAACCTTTACGTCTACGGTCTCGGCGGTATCGTCGCCCCGTTCATCGGAATCAAGTTGATCGACCTGATCGTCCAATTCATCCCAGGGATGTCCTGACATGACGTTTTCGAATTTCGTCCGCCTCCATTGGGCGGCATTGCGCACGCTGCTGGTGCTGACGGTGATCACCGGCCTGGCCTACCCGCTGTTCATCTGGGTGGTCGCACAGTTTCCCGGACTGCGTGACCAGGCCGAAGGGTCGATTCTGGCCGCCGATGGAAAGCCGGTGGGTAGCAGGCTGATCGGCCAGTCGTTCACCGACAAGGACGGCAACGCACTGCCGCAGTACTTCCAGAGCCGCCCCTCGGCGGCCGGCGCCGGGTATGACCCGACGTCGTCGGGTGGCAGCAACCTGGGGCCGGAAAGCGTGGTCGACACGCCCGCCGATCCGTCGCAACTGGCGGCCGGCAAGTCCGCGTCGGACGCGGGTTTCAAACCGAGCCTGTTGACGACGGTGTGCTCACGCAGCGCCGCGGTGGGCAAGCTGGAGGGAGTCGATGGGTCGCGGCCGTTCTGCACGGGCGGCGGCGTGGGTGCGGTGCTGTCGGTGATCGGGCCGCGCGACGGACGCGGCAACGTCATCCACCCGACCCGGGTGGTCAGCGTCAACGAGCCGTGCGGGTCGACGACCACGCCGTTCCTTGCCCTCTACGAGGGTGTGCGCGTCGAATGTGCCAAGTACGACGAGGACTACACCATCGGGCAGATCGTGCCGATCCGCGGCGCCGCGCCGGCCGATCCGGCGGTGCCGGTGGACGCGGTGACCGCGAGCGGCAGCGGCCTGGACCCCAACATTTCACCCGCCTATGCCGATATCCAGGTGGCGCGGGTGGCCAAAGTGCGTCACGTCAGCGCAGATCAGGTGCGCGCCGTGGTCGCGCAGCACAGCAGCGGCCGCGGCCTCGGGTTTTTCGGTGAACCGTGCGTCAATGTGCTGCAACTAAATCTGCAACTCGACCACCGGTATCCGGTTACGAGTTAGCGCCGAGGGGGGATGATGGTTGACGTGAGTGACGTCAACCTCCGCGACCACCATCCCAAGCGCGGGGAGTTACGCATCTACCTGGGTGCGGCTCCGGGTGTGGGCAAGACGTACTCGATGCTGGGCGAAGCACATCGGCGGCTGGAACGCGGCACCGATCTGGTGGCGGGCGTGGTGGAAACCCATGGGCGGTCGAAAACCGCTGAGCTGCTTGAGGGCATCGAGGTGATTCCGCCGCGCCAGGTCGACTACCGCGGCGGCAGCTTCGCCGAACTCGACGTGCCGGCGGTTTTGGCGCGCCGCCCCCAGGTCGTCCTGGTCGACGAACTCGCGCATACCAATACGCCCGGCAGCAAAAACCCCAAGCGGTGGCAGGACGTCGAGGAACTGCTCGACGCCGGGATCACCGTGATCTCCACGGTCAACGTGCAGCACCTGGAAAGCCTGAACGACGTCGTCGCGCAGATCACCGGTATCGAGCAGAAGGAGACCGTACCGGACTCGATCGTGCGCCAGGCCTCGCAGGTCGAGCTCATCGACATCACACCAGAGGCGTTGCGCCGCAGGTTGTCTCATGGCAATGTCTATGCCCCGGATCGCATCGATGCTGCGCTGTCCAACTACTTTCGCCGTGGAAACCTCACCGCGTTAAGGGAATTGGCGTTGCTGTGGCTTGCCGACCAGGTCGACACCGCGCTGGCCAAATACCGGGCCGAGAACAAGATCACCGACATGTGGGAGGCCCGCGAGCGGGTCGTGGTGGCGGTTACCGGTGGTCCAGAGTCCGAGACGCTGGTACGGCGGGCATCCCGTATCGCATCGAAGTCCTCCGCCGAGCTCATGGTGGTGCACGTGATCCGCGGGGACGGGCTGGCCGGCCTGTCGGAGTCCCGGATGGTTAAGATCCGGGAGTTGGCGAGCAGCCTCGACGCTTCGCTGCACACCGTGGTCGGTGATGAAGTGCCCACCGCCCTACTCGAGTTCGCCCGTGAAATGAACGCCACGCAGCTGGTGATCGGCACCTCGCGGCGATCGCGCTGGGCGCGCCTCTTCGAGGAAGGGATCGGTCCGAGGGTCGTCGAGCTATCGGGAAAGATCGACGTGCACCTGGTCACCCACGAGGAATCCAAGCGCGGCTTCCGCGCGGCGTCGCGCGGGCCTCGCGAACGGCGGGTGACATCGTGGCTGGCGGCCGTCATCGTGCCGTCGGTCATCTGCGCGATCACCGTCACGACGCTGGACCCGTATCTGGCTACCAGCGGCGAGAGCGCCCTGTTCTTCATCGGGGTGCTGCTGGTCGGACTGCTGGGAGGCATTGCGCCCGCGGCACTTTCGGCGGTGTGGTCCGGGTTGTTGCTGAACTACTTTCTGATCAACCCCCGGCATAGCTTCACCATCGCCGAACCCAGCAGCGCCATCACCGAATTGGTGCTGCTGCTCATCGCGGTCGCCGTCGCGGTGCTGGTCGACTTCGCGGCCAAACGCACCCGGGAGGCCCGTCGCGCCTCGCAGGAGGCGGAGCTGCTGACCCTGTTCGCGGGGTCGGTACTGCGCGGTGCCGATCTCGAGACGTTGCTCGAACGGGTGCGCGAGACCTACGCCCAGCGGACCGTCAGCATGCTGCGTGAGCCCGGCGAGGAGGCGCGCGCCGACGGCAAGAAGAGCGACGTCGTCGCCTGCGCGGGCCGCGACCCCTGCGTCACCGTCGATTCGGCCGACACCGCGATCGAGGTCGGCGACGACGAGTTCTGGATGCTGCTGGCGGGCAGGAAGCTCTCCGCGCGTGACAGGCGGGTGCTGGGCGCGGTGGCCAGGCAGGCAGCGGGCTTGATCAGGCAGCGTGAGCTCGCCGAGGAGGCCAGCCGCGCCGAGGCGATCGTCCGGGCCGACGAACTGCGCCGCTCCCTGCTGTCGGCGGTCAGCCATGACCTGCGGACACCCCTGGCGGCGGCCAAGGTCGCCGTCTCCAGCCTGCGCGCCGAAGACGTCGCCTTCTCCCCTGCCGACACCGCCGAATTGCTGGCCACCATCGAGGAGTCGATCGATCAGCTGACCGCACTGGTCGGAAACCTGCTCGATTCATCGCGTTTGGCCGCCGGGGTGATCCACCCGGATCTGCGCCGGGTGTATCTGGAGGAGACCGTGCAGCGGGCTCTGATCAGCATCGGCAAGGGCGCCACCGGTTTCTTCCGGTCTGCCATCGACCGGGTCAAGGTCGACGTGGCCGACGCCATGGTGATGGCCGACGCCGGTCTACTGGAACGCGTGCTGGCCAACCTGATCGACAATGCGTTGCGCTACGCGCCCAACTGTGTGGTGCGTGTCAACGCCGGGCGGGTGGGTGATCGCGTGCTGATCAACGTCATCGACGAAGGCCCCGGGATTCCGCATGGGGCCGAGCAACAGATCTTCGAGGCGTTTCAGCGGCTCGGCGATCACGACAACACCATCGGCGTCGGCCTGGGGATGTCCGTGGCGCGGGGCTTCGTCGAGGCGATGGGCGGAACAATTACGGCCACCGACACCCCGGGAGGCGGGCTGACCGTGATTGTGGATATGGCTGCGCCGCAAGCGATGGATGCCGTATGACGCGCGTTTTGGTGATCGACGACGAACCGCAGATCCTGCGTGCGCTGCGCATCAACCTGACGGTGCGGGGCTACGAGGTGATCACCGCGTCCAGCGGGGCCGGCGCGTTGCGCGCGGCCGCCGAGCACAAACCCGACGTGGTGGTCCTCGACCTCGGCCTGCCCGACATCTCCGGCATCGATGTGCTGGCCGGTCTGCGCGGCTGGCTCACCGCGCCGGTAATCGTGTTGTCGGCGCGCACCGACTCGTCGGACAAGGTCGAGGCGCTGGACGCCGGCGCCGACGACTATGTGACCAAACCCTTTGGGATGGACGAGTTCTTGGCGCGGCTGCGCGCGGCGGTGCGCCGCAACACCGCCGCCTCCGAACTGGAACAACCGGTCATCGAGACCGAATCGTTCACCGTCGACCTGGCCGCCAAGAAGGTCACCAAGAACGGCAGCGAAGTCCACCTCACCCCGACCGAGTGGGGAATGCTCGAGGTTCTGGTCCGCAACCGCGGCAAGCTGGTCGGCCGCGAAGAACTCCTCAAAGAGGTGTGGGGCCCGGCGTATGCCACCGAAACGCATTACCTTCGTGTGTATCTCGCGCAGCTGCGCCGCAAACTCGAGAACGACCCGTCGCATCCCAAACACCTGCTGACCGAGTCGGGCATGGGGTACCGCTTCGAGGCGTGAGACTTGCGACCGGGCCCGGGTCACACCAGCCACTCTCGCCTCCACGCAGGTGGGTCAGTTAATAGCCCGCGTCCCCAGAGGCCGGTGGGGCTTGTGTGACCTACTCGGCGATGGACAACACGATGCCGTCCAGGATGTCGTGCTCGCTGACCGTCAGCTCGTCGATGCCCGCACGGGCGCGCAGCTCGCGCGCCAACTCCTCGACGACGATCGCCCCGCCGCCGATCACGTCGGCCCGGCCCTCGTGCATCGGCGGCAGCGCCGCGCGCTCGGCCCGCGTCATGCCGATCAGCCGCTCGCACACCGACAGCAGGTCATCGCCGGCGACACGCGAAAGATGAATGGCCGTAGAGTCATACGTCGTCATGTTGTGGGCCAGCGCGGACAGCGTCGTCATCGTCCCGGCCAGTCCGACCCAGGTCTTCACCCCCTCCACGGGCACCACACCCAGGGCGACCTCGAGTCGTTCGCGCACCACCTGGCGGGCCGCCGCCACCTCCTCGGGCGCCGGCGGATCCGAATGCAAACAGCGTTCGGTCAGCCGCACGCAGCCGATGTCGGCCGAGTAGCTGGCCGTCACGCCGTCTCCTGCATCGCCGCCGCCGACGACAATTTCGGTGGAGCCGCCACCCAGGTCGACGACGACGAAAGGACCTGTCGCACTGTCCAGCTCGCCGACCGCTCCCCGGAACGAGAGCTCGGCCTCTTCGGCGCCGGTGATCACCTCCGCAACCGCCCCGGGCAGCACCGCGCCCAACACCTCGGCCGTCATCGCGAAGAACGCGTCGCGGTTGGCGACGTCGCGGGCGGCCGACGTGGCCACCATCCGCACCCGCTGCGCGCCATGCTCTTTGATCAAGGCCGCGTAATCGGTGAGCGCCGCGCGGGTGCGGGCGATCGCGGCCGCCGCGAACTCACCTGTCGCGTCGACACCCTGACCCAGCCGCACGATCCGGGTCTCGCGGTGCACGTCGCGCAGCCGGCCACCGTCAAGGTCGGCGATCAGCAACCGGATTGAGTTGGTACCGCAGTCGATTCCCGCGAGCCTGCCGTTCACCATTGGCCGGCCACCAAGATGCCGGCCATCGCCGGCTCGTCGGCCAGGATCGCCAGCGCCTCGTCGCCGAACGGGTTCACGCCGGGCCCCTTGGCCAGCGAATGGGCGATCAGCACGTGCAGACACTTGACCCGGTCGGGCATTCCGCCGCCGGAGAATGTGGTCCCCAGCGATTCGATCGCGTCCCGTTCGGCCAGATACGACTCGTGGGCGCGCCGATAGGCGGCCGCCAATTCCGGGTCCTGGCCCAGCCTTTCGGTCATCTCGCGCATCAACCCCGTGGTCTCCAGTCTGCTGGCGGCGGCCGTCAGGGCCGGATGGGTCAGGTAATACAGCGTCGGAAACGGCGTGCCGTCAGGCAGTCTCGGCGCCGTCTTCACCACGCCGGGTTCACCATTGGGACAACGGTAGGTGATTTCGAGTACCCCGCGCGGCTCGCGCCCGAGCTGGCGCGCCACCGCTTGAAGGTCGGCATGATCAGCCACCGGGACCCGTGGGATTCGGTGCGGGCACGGGGCCGGGCAATCCCGGTTCGGCCGGCGGGGCTTCGGGCGCAGGCACTTTGGTGGGCGGCAGGTGCGGGGCGTCGGCGATGGTGTGCCACAGCGACGTGTACCAGGGGTCACCGTTGGCCGGTTTCGCCGACGGGGATCCCGGCTGCGCGGGCTCGGCCGCCGACGGCGGAAGCTGAACCTGGAACGGGATGTCGCCGGGCTTGACGAAGCCGAGGCGCTCGCGGGCCTGCGCCGCAATGTAGGCCGGGTCACCGAGTTTGGCCTTGCGCTGCTCCAGGTCCGCGACCTGACGGCGCAGCGCCGCTTCGCTGGCGGCCAGCTGATTCATCTCGGTGCGTTGCGCGAAGTAGGTGCGCACCGGTCCGGCGATGGTCAACGTCAGCACGCAGACCACCGCGGCCAGCACCGCCGCGCGGCGCGCGGTGAAACCCAGCCGTTGCTCGGAGCGCTGCTCCACCGATTCGGCGGCCTGGCGCGTGATGGGCTCGACGACATGCTCTTGCTGCGTTCGCGTGGCGGTCCGGCCGGCCTGGTTCGCAGTGGGCGAGGTTCGCGAAGACGGCTTGGAGGACGGCTTGGCCGTGCGGCGGCCCCGACCCGAATCGCCGGCCTTCCCCGGGCGTGGTGCCGGGGAGCGCCGCTTCGAGTCGGGCCGTTTCGCGTCAGCCATGTCAGCCGTTGAACGTCAAGCTATTTCGCCTCCACGGCGTACCGCGGGAACGCCAGGTCGCCGGCGTAGCGCGCGGCGTCACCGAGCGCCTCCTCGATCCGCAGCAGCTGGTTGTACTTGGCGACGCGCTCGCTGCGGGCCGGCGCGCCGGTCTTGATCTGCCCGCTGCCGACGGCCACCGCCAGGTCGGCGATCGTGGTGTCCTCGGTCTCTCCGCTGCGATGGCTCATCATCGTGCGATAGCCGCTGTGGTGGGCGAGCGCGACGGCGTCCAGCGTCTCGGTCAGCGTGCCGATCTGATTCACCTTGACCAGCAACGCGTTTGCCACGCCCTTGTCGATGCCCTCTTCCAGGCGCTCAGGATTGGTGACGAAGATGTCGTCGCCGACCAGCTGCACCCGGTCACCGATCGACGCGGTAAGGGTCACCCAGCCGTCCCAATCGTCTTCTGACAGCGGGTCTTCGATGGACACCAGCGGGTACGAGCCGAGCAGCCCGGCGTAGAACTCCGCCATCTGCTCGGCGGTGCGGGTGGCACCCTCGAACTTGTAGCCGGTCCCGTCGGTGAAGAACTCGGTGGCCGCCGCGTCGAGCGCCAGCGCCACCTCGGAGCCGGGTTTGAAACCGACCGACTCGATGGCCCGGCTGATCAGATCCAGGGCCGCGACCGTGCCCGCCACGTCGGGGGCGAAACCGCCCTCGTCGCCGAGGCCGGTGCTCAGACCCTCCTTCTTCAGCACCGACTTCAGCGCGTGGTACACCTCGGCTCCCCAGCGCAACGCCTCGGCGAAGCTGGGCGCACCGATCGGCGCCACCATGAATTCCTGGATATCGACGGCGGTGTCGGCGTGCGCGCCGCCGTTGAGGATGTTCATCATCGGCACCGGCAGGATGTGCGCGTTCGGGCCGCCGAGGTAGCGGAACAGCGGCAGCTCGGCGGAATCGGCGGCGGCCTTGGCCACCGCCAGCGACACGCCCAGGATCGCGTTGCCGCCCAGCCTCGACTTGTCGGGGGTGCCGTCCAGATCCAGCAGCGCCTGGTCCACCAGCCGCTGATCGTCGGCGTTCAGGCCGATCACCGCCGGACCGATCTCGTCCAGCACGGCCTGCACCGCTTTCTGCACGCCCTTGCCGCCGTAACGCTCGCCACCGTCGCGCAGCTCGACGGCCTCGTGCTCGCCCGTCGACGCGCCGGACGGCACCGCCGCGCGGGCAAACGTCCCGTCGATCAGGGCTATCTCGACCTCGACTGTCGGGTTACCGCGGGAATCGAGGATCTCGCGGGCCCCGACCTGCTCGATAATCGGCACTGAGTTCTCCTTGCGTCGTCGCCGGTGCGTGCTTTTGCCGGTCAGCGATACATCCTGCTACAGCGGGTGGCCCTTCGCGTAAGCGGTCGCCCAATCGCGGACCGCCCGGGCGTAGACACCGGAGTTGTTGTAGGCGCGCAGCGCGGTGATCCAGCCGCGGGGTGTCGCGAGATCCTTTCCGCGCCAACAGAGATACCCCGCCGCCGCGAGCGCGGCGTCGTCGATGTTGTCCGGGCTGACGCGGCCGTCGTTGTGAGCGTCGACACCATAGAGCCGCCACGTCTCCGGGATGAACTGCATCGGCCCCATGGCGCGCGTCACACCGTCTCCGTCGGTGACGTCTTCCTCCGTGTCGACGATGCGCAGCGTGCCGCCGCTGCCGTCGAGGCGGACGCCCCGAATCGGGGGGCTCACATCGCCGTTGGGGGCCAGCCGCGCGCCGTGGTAGGTGCCGTGGTGGCTCTCGACCTGGCCGATGCCGGCCAGGGTGGTCCACGCGATGTGACATTTCGGGTTCTCGACTTCGGCGACGCGGGCCGCGTAGGCGTAGGCCTCGAGCGCGATCACCGGGATCTCCAGCCCCGCCGACCGCTGCTGGGCCCACTCCCGCAACTGATCCGCGGGCCGGCCGCTGGCATGGGTGTCCACCGCCGGCACCGGATCGCCGACCGGGGGCGGAACCCCGTCGGGGATGAACAGGCTGAGCTGCCAGGTGCAGCTGGAGGCCAGAACGATCGCGGTTGCGCCGATCACGGCGGCCGCGCGCATCCAACGCCTCGGCGACACCATGCTTTTCTGAGCTCCCCTAAACTCGCCTGCACCAACTTCCGCCACACCATCGTCCCATGCGTTCGGCAACTGCCCGGTTGCCTCGGGCCTCGACGCACCGACGTCTCGTCGGTTTCAGCTAATGCTCGGTTAGCTGCTCGTCGTCTCGGCTAGCGCAGTCAGACCGACGTCGACCACGGGGATTCGCAACCTCATCCGCGATATTACCGAGCGACCGACGACAAATGCGGCAAACATTCCGGTGATCGCTCCGACTCAATGGCCGAAAGTGCGAATTAGTGCGCCGCGGCGCCGCGGTGAGCCGTTGCCGCCCCGTCAGGCGTCGCCGGCCGTCGCGTCGGCGGTGGTTTCTTCCTCGACCACATCGACGGACGCGTCGGCCTCGCCGTCGGTCTCGGTCGCCGACTCCTGCGGCCGATCGTCGACCGCCGGTTCTTCGGTCGGCCAGTGCTCGCGCCACTCCTCTTCGGAGATCTCGCCGACCGGGGCGACGTCGAACTCCTCGGGAACACCGGCGCCTCGGCGCGCCGCGGCGATCATCCGCTCGACTCCGCGGACCGTCTCCACGAATTCCAGAACTGCGCTGCGCAGGGCACTTTCGGCGTCGACGTCGGCCGACACCGAGATCGAGGTGACGGCCCCGGGGATCAGTTCCGCGGGCAGGCCCGCTTTGCCGGCACGCGCAATGACCTTCTGCGCCAGCGCCAATGCGGGCTGCCCGGTGTGCACATCGTCCATCACCGACTTGCGCGGCTTCTCGGCCGCCTTGCGCTCTTCCCACTGGGCCAGCTGCTCTTCGAGCGAAATCGATTGTCCGGCAAGCACTCCCGGCACCCGGTTGCCCAGTTTGCGCATCAGGGTGGCGGCGACGTCGTCGATGGTGAAGGGGAACTGCGACGCGTCCTCGGCGATGCGGGCGTGGAACAGCACCTGCAGCAGCACGTCGCCTAGCTCTTCACGCAGCGCCTCGGCGTTGCCGCTGCCGACCGCGTCCAGTAGCTCGTAGGTCTCCTCCAGCAGAAACCTGCGCAGCGAGTCATGGGTTTGCTCGCTCTCCCACGGCCCGGCGGTGCGCAGCTTGTCCATCATCGCCACGGCATCGACCAGCCGTTCCCCACGCGGCGTCTCGGGCGCCGAGATCAGCCGGGCCCCGGCCGCCAACCGGGCGACGACAGCGGGGTGGTCGGGGTCCGACGACAGCAGCACCGGGGCGTCTTCACCGGAGTGCACCGGGCGCGCCGCGGGCAGCGACCACGGCACCGCGACGGGCATCTCCTCGGTGTACTGCACCTCGCCGCCGAGGTGCTCGATGGCTTCGACGGGCACCAGCGAGGGACGGCGGGGGTCGAACAAGACGACGATCACGGGCGCCCCTCCTCCTCATCGCTTCGTCCCCCGCAAGCGGGCGGTACCCCCACTGCATCGTCGCGGGCGCGGATCACGCCTGCCGCTCCTCACTTGCCATCGACGCAGGTAGTTCACTCGTTATACCAATGTCTGTCTGCGGTTTGCCCTGCAGTGCCGTCACCAGGTTGGCGACCATCTGCACCAGCTCGACATCGCGCAGTCGCGGCGCGCCCACCCCGCCGGCCCGCGGGATGGGGACCTGCACGGTCGACGTCGTCGCGCGGTAGCTCGCGGCCGGGTACATCCGCTTGAGCCGCACCTGGGCCGAATCCGGCAGCGTCATCGGCGAGAGCCGCACGGTCGACGCCGACGCCGCCGACACCTCGGTGATGCCGGCGGTGCGGCACAGCAGCCGCAGCCGCGCCACCGCCACCAGCCGAAGGGCCGGTTCGGGCAGCGCCCCGTACCGGTCGATGAGTTCCTCTACCACCGCGTCGATCTCACCATCGGAGGCCGCCGCGGCCAGCCGCCGGTACCCCTCCAGGCGCAGCCGGTCGCTGGCGATGTAGTCCGGCGGCAGGTGCGCGTCGACCGGCAGGTCGATCCGCACGTCCTTGGGCTCCTCGGCCGTCGTGACGGTCTGGCCGTCGGCGGCCGCCCGGTAGGCCTCCACCGCCTCGCCCACCAGCCGGACGTACAGGTCGAAACCGACCCCGGCGACGTGGCCGGACTGCTCGACGCCCAACACGTTGCCGGCGCCGCGGATCTCGAGGTCCTTCATCGCGACGGCCATGCCCGCGCCCAACTCGTTGTTCTGCGCGATGGTGGCCAGCCGGTCGTAGGCCGTCTCGGTCAGCGGCGAGTGCGGCGGATACAGGAAGTAGGCGTAGCCGCGCTCCCTGCTGCGCCCGACCCGGCCGCGCAGCTGGTGCAGCTGCGACAGGCCGAACGTGTCGGCGCGCTCGACGATCAGCGTGTTGGCGTTGGAGATGTCCAGTCCGGTCTCCACGATCGTGGTGCAGACCAGGATGTCGTATTCGCGGTTCCAGAATCCCTGGACCGTGCGTTCCAGCCGTTCCTCGGGCATCTGCCCGTGCGCGACGACCACCCGCGCCTCGGGCACCAGCTCCCGGATCCGGGCCGCCGTCCGGTCGATCGAGCTGACCCGGTTGTGCACGTAGAAGACCTGCCCGTCGCGCAGCAGCTCGCGCCGCAGGGCCGCCGCGACCTGCTTGTCGTCGTGCGGGCCGACGTAGGTCAGCACCGGATACCGCTCCTCGGGCGGCGTCAGGATCGTTGACATCTCCCGGATGCCGGCCAGGCTCATCTCCAGCGTCCGCGGGATGGGGGTGGCGCTCATCGTCAGCACATCGACGTGGGTGCGTAGCGACTTGATGTGCTCCTTGTGCTCGACGCCGAACCGCTGCTCCTCGTCGACCACCACCAGGCCGAGGTCCTTCCAGCGCACCCCGGTCTGCAGCAGCCGGTGCGTACCGATCACCACGTCCACCGATCCGTCGGCCAGGCCCTCGATCACCGCCTTGGACTCCGCTCCGTCGGTGAACCGGGACAGGCCCTTGACGGTCACCGGGAACCCGGTCATCCGGTCGGCGAAAGTCTGCAGATGCTGGTCGGCGAGCAGCGTGGTGGGCACCATCACGGCGACCTGCTTGCCGTCCTGGACGGCCTTGAACGCCGCCCGCACCGCGATTTCGGTCTTGCCATAGCCGACGTCGCCGCAAATCACCCGGTCCATTGGGATCGGTTTTTCCATATCCCCCTTGACTTCGGTGATGGCGGTGAGCTGGTCGACGGTCTCGGTGTACCCGAACGCGTCTTCCATCTCGGCCTGCCAGGGCGTGTCCGGCCCGAACGCGTACCCGGGGCTGGCCTGGCGCTTGGCGTACAGCGACACCAGCTCGCCGGCGATCTCGCGCACCGCGCGCCGGGCCTTGGTCTTGGTGTTGGTCCAGTCGCTGCCGCCCAGCTTGCTCAGCGCGGGCGCCTGCCCGCCGACGTACCGCGACAGCTGGTCCAGCGAATCCATCGGCACATACAGCTTGTCGGACCCGCCGCCGCGCTTGCTCGACGCGTATTCGAGCACCAGGTACTCGCGGCGGGCGCCGCCTACGGTGCGCTCGACCATCTCCACGAACCGGCCGATGCCGTGCTGATCGTGCACCACCAGATCACCGGCGGTGAGCGCCAACGGGTCAACGGTGTTGCGCCTCTTGGCCGCCAGACGCTTGCCCTCGACGGCCGCCACCCGGCTGCCGGTCAGGTCGGTCTCGGTGATCACCACCAATGTGGCGCCGGGGATGATGACGCCGTCGTGCAGCGGCCCCTTGAGCACACCAACCACGCCGGCCTTGGGTGCGGCACCCGATTCGAGCATGGCGGCCGGGGTGTCGCATTCGGCCAGCCGCTCCACCACGCGATGCGCGGTGCCGGTGCCGGGTGCGACGACGACGGCGTAGCCGCCGGTGCTGACGTGCGCGCGCAGCATCGCGAAGATGCCGTCGATGTCGTGCTGATGTCCCCGAGCCGACGGCGCCGAGCGGATGTCGAGTTCCACGGCCGACTCGTCGGACAGCTGGCTCAACGTCCACCACGGATGCCCGGCGCGCGCCGCCGCGGCCCGGACCTCGTCGAGTTCGGCGAATCCCGATCCACCGAACTGCGCCACATCGACCGGGGCGTCGGTACCCAACGCGGCGACCGACCACGACGCCTCGAGGAATTCGCTGCCGGTCTTGATCAGGTCGGCGGCCCGGGTGCGGACCTTCTCCGGATCGCAGAGCAACACGGGTGTGCGCTCGGCCAATTGGTCGGTCAGCAGCACATGCTCGCCGGGCCGAAGCACCGGCAGCAGGGCCTCCATGCCGTCGACCGCGATGCCCTCGCCGATCTTGGCCAGCATGTCGGTGACGCTGCCGGTGATGGCGGGTTCGGTGGTGCGGTGCCGCGCGGCCAGCTGGGCGGCGCGCTGCCGCACCTCGTCGCTCAGCAGCAGTTCGCGGCAGGCCACCGCGATCAGGGTGTCGACCTCGATCTCCGGGATCGAGCGCTGATCGGCGACCGAGAACATCCGCATCTCGCTGACCTCGTCGCCCCAGAACTCGATGCGCACCGGGTGCTCGGCGGTCGGCGGGAAGACGTCGAGAATGCCTCCGCGCACGGCGAATTCGCCGCGCCGGCCGACCATGTCGACCCGGGTGTAGGCCAGCTCGGCGAGCCGGGTGATCACGCCCTCGAATTCGATCTCGGTGCCGACGTTCAGCGTGACCGGTTCCACGAGGCCCAGCTGCGGCGTCATCGGCTGCAGCAGCGAACGCACCGCGGTCACCACCACCTGCAGGGGCGGACCCAGCCGGGCATCGTCGGGATGGGCCAGCCGGCGCAGCACCGTCAACCGGGCGCCGACGGTGTCGACGCCGGGCGAAAGTCGCTCGTGCGGCAGCGTTTCCCACGACGGAAAGACCGCGACGGAATCGCCGAAGACCCCGCGCAGTTCAGCGGTCAGGTCGTCGGCTTCGCGCCCGGTCGCGGTGACTACCAGCAGAGGACCCAACCGCGCCAGCGCACTGGCGACGAATAGCCGTGCGCTGGCTGGACCCACCAGGCTCAATTCGGCAGGCGAAGCGGACGCGCTGTCGATCAACTGCTGGAAGGTCGGCGCGGTGAGCGCCAATTCAACGAGCCCCGCGATCGGGGTTTCTGGGCGAGCAGCCCCCGGTGCGGTCATGATGAATTCCATTCTAGGGGCGACGCCGGACACACCGAACGACGTCAATATTGAGGTCGCCGCCGTCAAGGGATCGTAAGAAACCCACCGGCCGAATACCCGCGGGCGCAGGTTGGATTCATGACATTGCTGGACATCCTGCCGTCGCTCGGTCAGGCGGCTTCCCCGCGTTTCGATCCCGCCATCTGGCCGATCACCGCCCACCCCGACGAGCAGGGCAGGCTGTGCGTCGGCGGTGTACCGCTGGCCGATATCGCCGACGAGTTTCACACCCCGGCCTACATCATCGACGAAACCGACTTCCGGCATCGCGCCCGCCGCTACCGCCGCACGCTATGCGGCGCCGGAAACACAGTGGTGGTCTACGCCGGCAAGTCGCTATTGAGCACCGCGGTGGCCCGCTGGGCCCGCGAAGAGGGCCTCGGCCTCGACGTCTGCTCCGGCGGCGAGCTGGCCGTCGCCCTTGCCGGTGGAGTCGACCCGGCGCGGATCGTCATGCACGGCAACGCGAAATCGTCGGAGGAACTGCGCGAAGCGGTGCGCGTCGGCGTGGGACGCATCGTGCTGGATTCCGGCATGGAGATCGCCTACCTCGCCGGCCTGGCGCAACGGCGCCAACGCGTGCTCATCCGGGTGACCCCCGACATCGACATCCACGGACACCGCGCGGTCACCACAGGCGTCAGCGATCAGAAGTTCGGGTTCACGCTGCACGGCGACCGCGCCGACGTCGCGGCCCAGCGCGTGCTGTCGCACCCCATCCTCGACCTCGTCGGCCTGCACTGCCACATCGGCTCGCAGGTCGCCAACCCGGCCCTGTACGGGGAGGCGATCCGGCGGATGATCGCCGCGATGGCCGATATCCGTGCCCGGCACGGCGTCATACTCACCGAGCTCAACATCGGCGGTGGGCACGCCATCCCCTACGTCCCCGGCGATCGCGAGCTGAATCTCGAGCAGCTGGCCGACGTCATCGAGAACGCCCTCGACGAGGCCTGTGCCGCCGAGCATTTCCCGCGGCCGCAGCTCGTGGTGGAACCGGGTCGGGCCATCTGCGGCCGGGCCGGGGTGACCCTGTACCGGGTGTGCTCGATCAAGACCCAGCCGGGCGGGCGCACCTTCGTCGCGGTCGACGGCGGCATGAGCGACAACCCGCGGGTGTCGCTGTACGGCGCGCAATACACGGCCGCGCTGGCCAACCGGCATTCGCTGGGACTCAAGCGGCGGGTCACCGTCGTCGGCCGGCATTGCGAGGCGGGCGACGAGATCGCCCGCGACATCGAGCTTCCTGCGGACCTGCACCCCGGCGACCTGCTGGCGGTGGCCTGCACCGGCGCCTACCACCACAGCATGGCGTCGAACTACAACATGGTCGGGCGCCCGGCGCTGGTGGCCGTCAAGGACGGGCGGGCCCGCGAACTGGTTCGCCGGGAAACCGTCACCGACCTGCTGGCCCGCGACTGCGGCTAGTGGCGATCGCAAGCGCGGCGTAGCCGGGCGCAGCGGGTCGCCACCCTCGGGCTAGTGGCGATCGCAAGCGCGGCGTAGCCGGGCGCAGCGGATCGCCACCCTCGGGCTAGTGGCGATCGCAAGCGCGGCGTAGCCGGGCGCGGCGGATCGCCACCATCGGGCTAGCGGGCTACTCGTCCTGCAGCCGGGGGTCGGCCTCCAGGTGGGTCAGCCCGTTCCACATCAGGTTGACCAGGTGCGCGGCCACCACTTCCTTCTTGGGCTCGCGGGTGTCGAGCCACCACTGCGCGGTCATCGACACCGAGCCGACCAGCGCCTGCGCGTACAGCGGCGCGAGCCCGGGATCGAGGCCGCGACGGGAGAAGTCGCCGGCCAGGATGGAGCTGACCTGGTTGACGGCGTCGTTGAGCAGGCTGGAGTAGGTGCCCGAGCTGATCGCTGCCGGCGAGTCGCGGATCATGATCCGGAAGCCGTCGGTGCGCTCTTCGACGTAGGTGAGCAGGGCCAGCGCGACCCGTTCGACGCGCACCCGGGACCGGTTGTTGGTCAGCGACGAGGTGATGCCGTCCAGCAGCGCCGACATCTCGCGGTCGACGACGACGGCGTACAGGCCTTCCTTGCCGCCGAAATGCTCGTAGACGACCGGTTTGGACACGTTGGCGCGCAGCGCGATCTCCTCGATCGAGGTGCCTTCGTACCCGCGTTCGGCGAACAGCGTGCGCGCTATGCCGACCAGCTGTTGGCGGCGCTCGGTGCCGGTCATCCGCGCGCGCGGCGCCCGCACCTCTTTGTCCGGTTCCCTGTCCAGCACGGCCACGTCATTCAGCGTATCGGTCAACAGCCGACAAGCGACCCGCATCGTCGTCAGACTAAAGTCTTGGTGGCGCGGTCGGTCTCATCCGCCGCTCACCGTGGGTTAGCGATCCGTCGTGGTGTAATCGGCAGCACCTCTGATTTTGGTTCAGATAGTTCAGGTTCGAGTCCTGGCGACGGAGCTTCAATTGCTACTTGCGATATCCCATCGTTTTTTGCCTTCACCGCAGCTGAAGTGACACGCTTGACGGCGTGTCGGCGCTCCCGCGCGCAGCCCGCGCGGGACAAACCCAAGAGGAGGGTTGATGTCGTCTCCTGGTGATACCGCGGTCCTGGTGCTAGCGGCCGGGCCCGGCACCCGGATGCGGTCGGACACCCCGAAAGTCCTGCACACCATCGGTGGGCGCAGCATGCTGTCCCATCTGCTGCACGCGATCACCAAGGTGGCTCCCCAGCACCTGGCCGTCGTTCTCGGCCACGACCACGAACGGATCGCGCCACTGGTGGCCGACTGGGCCGACGCGCTGGGACGTCCGGTCGACGTCGCGCTGCAGGACCGGCCCCGCGGCACCGGCGACGCGGTGCTGTGCGGCCTGTCCGCGCTGCCCGACGACTACGCCGGGGTCGTCGTCGTCACCTCGGGCGACACCCCATTGCTGGACGCCGACACCCTGGCCGACCTGATCGCCTCCCACACCGCGGCGCCGGCCGCGGTCACGGTGCTGACCACGACCCTGAGCGACCCCAGCGGCTACGGCCGCATCCTGCGCACCCAGGACAACGAGGTCATGGCGATCGTGGAACACGCCGATGCCACGCCCTCGCAGCGCGAGATCCGTGAGGTCAACGCCGGCGTCTACGCCTTCGACACCGCGGCGCTGCGCTCGGCGCTGAACCGGTTGAGCTCCAACAACGCCCAGCAGGAGCTCTACCTGACCGACGTCATCGCCATCCTGCGCGGCGACGGCCTGGCCATCCACGCCCGCCACGTCGACGACAGCGCGCTGGTCGCCGGCGTCAACAACCGCGTCCAACTCGCGCAGCTGGGCGCCGAACTCAACCGCCGCATCATCGCGGCCCATCAGATGGCCGGCGTCACCATCGTCGACCCCGCCACCACCTGGATCGACGTCGACGTCAGCATCGGTCGCGACACCGTCATCCAGCCGGGGACGCAGCTACTGGGCCGCACCCAGGTCGGTGGCCACTGCGTCGTCGGACCGGACACCACCCTGACCGACGTCAGCGTCGGCGACGGCGCCTCGGTGGTGCGCACCCACGGCACCGCGTCGTCGATCGGTGCCGGCGCGACCGTCGGGCCGTTCAGCTACCTGCGCCCCGGCACCGTGCTGGGCGACGACGGCAAGCTCGGCGCGTTCGTCGAAACCAAGAACGCCACCATCGGCACCGGCTCCAAGGTGCCGCACCTGACCTACGTCGGCGACGCCGACATCGGCGAACACAGCAACATCGGCGCATCCAGCGTGTTCGTCAACTACGACGGCGAAACCAAACGGCGGACCACCATCGGCTCGCACGTGCGCACCGGCTCGGACACCATGTTTGTGGCGCCGGTGACCGTCGGCGACGGCGCCTACACCGGCGCGGGCACGGTGGTGCGCAACGACGTCCCGCCCGGAACGCTGGCGGTATCCGCGGGTCCACAGCGCAACATCGAAGGCTGGGTGCACCGCAAACGGCCGGGCAGCGCGGCCGCGCAAGCGGCCGAGGCTGCCGAGAAAGCAGCTGCTCAGGGCCCCGCGGAGGGCTCCCCACCAAAAGCCGACTAGACACCGTGAATTTGCTAGCTGGCAACCCGGCCACATTTCCGTACGATTCGCTTCGTACGATGGGGCCTTCCATCCCCCACCCCGATTTGGCGAGGGCAGTGCGTTGAGCCACGACTGGACCGATAACCGCAAAAATTTGATGCTCTTCTCCGGCCGTGCGCATCCGGAGCTGGCCGAGCAGGTGGCCAAGGAGCTCGACGTCCACGTCACCGCGCAGACCGCGCGGGAGTTCGCCAACGGCGAGATCTTCGTGCGGTTCCACGAATCGGTGCGCGGATGCGACGCCTTCGTCCTGCAGTCGGCCCCAGACCCGGTGAACAACTGGCTGATGGAACAGCTGATCATGATCGACGCCCTGAAGCGGGGCAGCGCCAAGCGGATCACCGCGGTCATGCCGTTCTACCCGTACGCCCGGCAGGATAAGAAGCACCGCGGCCGCGAGCCGATCTCGGCGCGGCTGGTCGCCGACCTGCTCAAGACCGCGGGCGCCGACCGGATCGTCACCGTCGACCTGCACACCGACCAGATCCAGGGCTTCTTCGACGGGCCCGTCGACCACATGCGCGGGCAGAACCTGCTGACCGGCTACATCCGCGACAACTACCCCGACGGCAACATGGTGGTCGTCTCGCCCGACTCCGGCCGGGTGCGCATCGCCGAGAAATGGGCCGACGCGCTGGGCGGCGTCCCGCTGGCCTTCATTCACAAGACCCGCGACCCGCGGGTGCCCAACCAGGTGGTGTCCAACCGCGTCGTCGGCGAGGTGGCCGGACGCACCTGCGTGCTGATCGACGACATGATCGACACCGGCGGCACCATCGCCGGCGCGGTCAAGCTGCTGCGCGACGAGGGCGCCGGTGACGTGATCATCGCGGCCACCCACGGTGTGCTCTCCGATCCGGCCGCCGAGCGGCTGGCCGCCTGCGGCGCCCGGGAAGTGATCGTGACGAACACCCTCCCGATCGGCGAGGAGAAGCGTTTCCCGCAGCTGACGGTCCTGTCCATCGCGCCGCTGCTGGCCAGCACCATCCGCGCAGTCTTCGAAAACGGTTCCGTTACCGGGCTTTTCGACGGAGACGCCTAGATGGCTGGCAAGCCAGACGACGCCGTTATCTTTCACAACCCACGCTGCAGCACTTCCCGCAAGACACTGGACCTGTTGCGCGACAACGGCTTTGAACCCACCGTGGTCGAGTACCTGAAGACTCCGCCGACCCGTGCCGAGCTGGTGAAGATGATCCGCGACGCGGGCATCGACGTGCGCACCGCGACCCGCAAGCGTGAGTCGCTGTACGAGGAGCTCAACCTCGCGGACGCGACCGATGACCAGTTGCTCGACGCCATGGTCGAACATCCCATCCTCATCGAACGACCCTTCGTCGTCACGCCGAAGGGCACTCGGCTGGCCCGCCCGATCGACGCGGTCCGCGAGATTCTGTGAACCGGCTCGGCCGCCGCGTGGCCGCTGCCGCGATGGTTGCGGCGGCCCTCTCCGCGAGCAGCTGTGCACCGAAACCGCCTGATTACCAATCGATCCTGTCGAAGACCCCGACGACCACGACCACCAAGGCGGCGGAGAAGCCGGTTCCCCTGTCGCAGTATCTGCAAAGCATCGGGGTGACCGGGGAACCGGTGGCACCGGGGTCGTTGCCCGACCTGACGGTGTCGATCCCGACACCCCCGGGCTGGTCGCCGTTCACCAGCCCGAACATCAGCCCGCAGACGCTGATCATCTCCCAAGGCGGCAAGTTCCCGACGGCGAGGCTGGTGGTGTTCAAGCTGAACGGAGACTTCGACCCGGCCCAGGTGATCAAGCACGGCAACGACGATGCGCAACTGTTCCAGAACTTCAAGCAGCTGGACGCCTCGGGCGCGCCCTACAACGGCTTTCCCTCGTCGATGATCCAGGGGAGCTACGACCTCGAGGGCGGCATGCGGCTGCACAGCTGGAACCGCATCGTCATTGCGACCGGCTCACCGCCCGCACACCAGCGTTATCTGGTGCAGCTGACCATCACCGGCTTCGCCAATCAGGCGGCCGCGCAGTCCAGCGACATCGACGCGATCATCCACGGATTCGTCGTCGCGGCGAAGTGATTCAGGCACGGCGACCTGCTTCCTGCACAAGTTGGACACGGGAGGTCAAGCCGAGTTTGGCATACACATGGGAGAGGTGAGTCTGCACCGTCCGCGGTGAGATGAACAGCCGGGCGCCGACCTCCTTGTTGCCCAGGCCTTCTGCGACCAGGCGCGCCACATCGTTTTCCATGGGAGTCAGCGACGCCCATCCGCTGGTCGGGCGTTTACGCTCTCCGCGACCACGTTGCGCGTAGGCGATCGCTTCTTCGGTGGATAGCGCGGCGCCCTCAGCCCACGCGGCGTCGAAAGCCGCCTGACCCAGAGCTTCTCGTACCATCGTGAGCGCAGCATCGTGATCGGTCCGGTACATGGGGAAGCGCGGGTGTTCCATGCGCTGTCGCATGGCCTCCGCTGCGCCCAACAGGCGCGCCGCGTGCGGGTGACTGTCGTAGTCGGCGGCGAGGCGGGCGAGACATTCCAAGGCGTCATCGACGTGCAGATACCCCTGAGTATGGGACGCGAGGGTGAGGGCCTTGTGAGCGTCTTGCTCCGCTTGCCCAGACTCACCTCCAGCCAGTGCGATGTACGCACGAACGACTAGCGCCGGCACTTTTTGCCAGGCCGGTGTCATCTCGACGTTCTCGTCGGCCCAGCGGCGCGCCGTGGTCAGATCACCGATTGCCAAGGCCGCCTGCGCTATCGGGTTGGTGGATCGGGTGAACACCTCGCGTAGTGGGTTGGTGTGTTCCCATGCCTTCTCGCAGAACTGCATTGCCGCAGTCCCATCGCCGGAGGCCAAGGCGGCGTCGCCCAGAACCCCGTAGACCGTGTCTTCCGAAATCCCGCCCAGCGCCTCTGCGGCGGCCCGCGCGGACTGCGCCGCGGCGCGCGCGGCGGGCCCATGCCCCTGGCGGGCCAGCACTACGCCATGCACCAGGCATCCATAAACCTGCATCACCGCGTCCCCGGCTTCTTCGGCCTCCACAGCCAGGGAACGTGCCACTTCGGCCGCTTGGGCGAGATGTCCCTGCTGCATGAGAGCGACGACCAGCCAAGTCCGGCAATTTCGTGAGTAGAACCGGTCGCCAAGCGCATCGGCGAGGTCGCGTCCTTCTTCGGCGGCCGCACGTGTTGCGGTCGGCTCACCCCCTATCGCGCCCGCCGTCGCCTGGTGGCTCAAGATTTGGCACAGGGTCCACCGGTCACCGGCCGCACGGACAAGTTCGCTCGCTTCGGCGAAGTAGGACTGAACCACCTCGGCGTGGTAGACGGCGCTCATTCCACATGTAATCAGGGCACGGATAATCAGTGCCGGGTCATCGAGCTGACGAGCTATCGCTAACGCGTCCAGCGCCCTACTCAAATCCGTTGGGAGGCCTAACCAGGCAGCGAGGAACTGGCGCTCGATCGCCGCCGCAACCCGCACGGTGGGTGCTATGGGCGAGTGCCCCTCATCAGTCAAGGCGGCGTCTAAACCCGCCACCGCCTCACCTACACGGCCGCCCCGCAACCACAATGGCTGTAGCGATAGGATTAGCCGCATCGCTGTTTCAATGTCCGAGTTCTCCCGGCTCCAACTGTAGGCGGTTCGTAGATTCTCGATTTCGCTTTGTGCCCAACGTAGTAGCGGATCAACACCCGCCAGCCCTTGAGACTCGAAAGCGATAGCCCGAGTGGTGTAGTAGTCGCGGTGGCGAGTCCGCACCTGGTCGGCCTCACCGGATTCGCCGAGTTTTTCTTGCGCGTACTGGCGTACCGTTTCCAACAGGCGGTACCGCATTTCGTCGCCGGTGTCGTCGGTCACCACGAGAGATTTGTCTACCAGCAAGCTCAATTGGTCTAGCAGCTGGTAACTTTCGACATCACTATCGGCGCCGACGGCCTGGGCGGCGTCCAGATCGAAGCCACCGGCGAACGCCGCGAGCCGTCGAAACAAAACTTGCTCCGGTTCGGTCAGTAGCGCATGCGACCAATCCACCGAGGCGCGCAGCGTCTGTTGGCGACGCACCGCGGTTCGCGCGCCTCCGGTCAAGAGGCGAAAGCGGTCATGCAAGCTTTCCACGATCTGGCCCAGCGACAACGCCCGAACCCGCGCTGCGGCAAGCTCGATCGCCAACGGCATACCATCGAGGCGCGCGCAGATCTGCTCCACCTGCGCGCGGTTATCCCCTCCCACAGAAAACTCGGGGCGGGCACGACGGGCGCGATCGGTGAACAGATCGATGGCCTCGTCCGTGAGGGAAAGCGAAGGCACCCGCCAGCTCAGCTCACCGGGCAGGCCCAACGGCTCGCGACTGGTGGCCAGGATCGTCAATTGCGGGCAGGCCGCCAGTAATTCGATGGTCATCGTGCCGCACGCGTCGAGCAGGTGCTCACAATTGTCGAGCAGCAGCAATATCTTCTTATCGCTGAAGAAGCGTACGAGGAGGTCCATGGTGGAGCGACCCGGTTGATCGGGAAGTCCCAGCGTACGGGCCACGGTGACCGGCGCCACTTCCGGGATGGTGATCGGTGCCAGATCGACGTACCAGATGCCGTCGGAGAACCCGTTACTCAGCGCAGAGGCGACTTCCACGGAGAGCCGGGTCTTTCCGGCGCCGCCGGCTCCGGTCAACGTCACCAAACGATTGGCGGTGATGACCTGTCGCAACTCTTCCATTTGCGCCTGGCGCCCAACAAAACTCGTCAACTGGGCCGGAAGGTTGTGCGAGGCAACCACAGTGCGCACCCGAAGTGGCGGGAAGCCGTTGCGTAGGTCCGGGTGGCACAGCTGCACCACGCGCTCGGGACGTGGGAGATCCCGCAATGGGTAGCTGCCCAGTTCGGCCAACCACACGTCGTCGGGCAGTCGATCAACGATCAACGATTCGGTGGCGCCCGACAACACCGTCTGCCCACCATGCGCCAAGTCACGCAGCCGTGCGGTGCGATTGATGGTCGGGCCCGCGTAATTGGCGTCGTCGCGCAGCTGAATCTCACCCGTGTGTATTCCGACCCGCAACTGGATCGGCGCCAACGGGGCGCGCTGCAACTCCAGCGCACACGCCACCGCGTCCGACGCTCGTGCGAACGCGGCCACAAAACTGTCACCCTCGCCCTGTTCGAGCGGACGCACCCCGTCGTGCGAGGCGATCGCCTCATTCACCGTTTTGTTCAGCTGGACCAGTGCGGCCGTCATCTCTTCGGGCCGCGTTTCCCACAGCCGTGTCGAGCCCTCGACATCGGCCAGCAGCAACGTCACGGTTCCGGTCGGCAGCAACTCGCCCACACGCAAATCGTCCCAGGTTAGCACCGGATTATCCGCATATTGGCTCATGTTATCCAGCATCGTCGCCCCCGCCTACGCAAAACATCAGCCAATGCGCGCAGATCCCCTTCAATCGGCGTGCGGATCTACGACCCCCACCGCGTAGATCTACGTGCCGTGGCGGATGGTCTTGGTCGCGCGGCGCCGGATAGTCGACTCAACCCGACCGAGGAGATCCCGATGACCATCGCTCAAACGGCCACCTGCCCGAACGTTTTCGACGCCGGCCTGCCCATCATTGCCTACGACCACCTCACCGATCCCGACGAAGCGCACCGCATCATCGACGACGCCCGCGAGCTTTCGCCGATCGCGATCGGCCCGCACGGACCCGAAGTCTTGAGCTATGAACTGGTCCGGACCGTGTTGCGCGACAGCAGATTCGTCACCGCGCGCGGCCTTGGACTTGACCTGCAAGGCATCACCTCCGGCCCAGTGTGGGACAGGGCGATCGCCAATATCCTCGGGCTCGACGGCGACGTGCATCATCGGCTGCGCCGGCTGGTGTCGAAGGCTTTCGCACCCCGCGGGGCGGAGCGGCTGCGCACGCTCGTCCTCGAGATCATCAACGGCTTGGTCGACCCGCTCACGGCCGGGGGACATTGCGACGTCGTCTCCGACATCGCCCGCCGCTACCCCACGCCGATCATCTGCGCGCTGCTGGGCGCGCCACCGCAGGATTGGCATCTGTTCAGCGACTGGACCGATGACATCAAGAAGATCTTCGATTGGAACGTCGCCGAAGACGGCCCGGCGATCTTGGCCGCATGGGATCACCTCGACGCCTACCTCGAGGAACTGATCGCATGGCGGCGCGCGTCACTGTCCGACGACCTGATCTCCGACCTCATCCGAAGCGAAGACGGTGGCGACCGCCTTACCCACGACGAACTATTGATGATGTGCGCGACCCTGCTCGGCGCCGGCACCGACACCACCCGCAACCAGTTGGCCGCCGCGGTGCAGGTGCTGGCCGACCACCCCGACCAGTGGGCCATGCTTGCCCAGCACCCCGAGCTGGCGGCCAACGCGGTTCACGAGCTGATGCGTTACTACCCAATCATTTTCGGCGCCGCCCGCCAGACGGCCGAAGACGTCGAACTGGCCGGCGTATGCATTCCCGCCGGCACCCTGGTGCTGGCCAACACCGCCGCGGCCAACCGCGACACCCTCGTCTACGACTCCCCGGACCGCGTCGACATCACCCGCGACGACCCTCCGGCGATGCTCACCTTCGGCGGCGGTGTGCACTACTGCCTCGGCGCTCACCTTGCGCGCCTCGAACTGACTGAAGCACTTCGGGTGATCACCCAACGCATGCCTAACCCGCGCAGAACCGGCCCGGCCCCGTGGAAGGCCATCAGCGGAATCACCGGCCCCATAACCCTGCCACTGGAGTTCGACGTCGGTACTGTTCGGGCATGACGAACTGGACCGCCGCAGACCTGCCCTCATTCGCCGAACGGATCGTCATCATCACCGGTGCCAACAGCGGGTTGGGCGCCGTGACCGCCCGCGAACTGGCGCGACGAGGGGCCACGATCATCATGGCCGTCCGCAACATCCGCAAGGGCGAGACCGCGGCCCGCCAAATGGCCGGTCAGGTCGAGGTGCGAGAGCTCGACCTGCAGGACCTGTCGTCGGTGCGCCGGTTCGCCGACGGGGTGAGCAAGGCCGACGTGCTGATCAACAACGCCGGCATCATGGCCGCCCCCTTCGCGCTGACCGTCGACGGCTTCGAGACCCAGATCGGCACCAACCACCTCGGGCACTTCGCGCTGACAAACCTGTTGCTGCCCAAGCTGACCGATCGGGTGGTGACCGTGTCGTCGATGGCGCACTGGCCCGGAAGCATCAACCTCGACGACCTGAACTGGCAGAACCGGCGGTATTCGCCGTGGCTGGCCTACAGCCAGTCCAAACTCGCCAACCTGCTGTTCACCAGCGAGCTGCAGCGCCGCCTCGTCGCGGCCGGTTCGCCGCTGCGCGCGCTCGCCGCCCACCCCGGCTACTCGCACACCAACCTGCAGGGCGCCTCCGGCCGCAAGCTGGGCGACACGCTGATGTCGGCGGTGACGCGGGTGGTCGCCACCGACGCCGATTTCGGCGCCCGGCAAACGCTGTACGCGGCGTCCCAGAATCTGCCCGGGGACACCTTCGTCGGGCCCCGATTCGGCCAGATGGGCCGCACCCAACCGGTGGGTCGCAGCCGGCGCGCGCGGGATTCGGCCACGGCGGCGGCGCTGTGGTCGCTGTCCGAGCAGCTCACGAAGACCAAGTTTCCGCTTTGAGCCGCTGACCCCATCGGTCGCGTCCGCCCGCCGAATTTCCCCTCTGAGGTGCAGATGCGCTAACCTGGCCGGGCGTCACGGCGAGGGTGGCTGGCTGGCCAGCACCGTTATCGACGGAGACCGACAATCGTCGCGATCCTGGCCGTGCCCCGAAACACGAGCGAGCACACAGGAGCGACACGATGGCCAAGCAAGCAGTCAACCAGTTGAAGGTCGCGGTCCGCGGCGAGACCGGCAAGGGTGCGTCCCGGCGAGCCCGCCGCGACGGCAAGATCCCGGCCGTTCTCTACGGCCACGGCGCCGACCCGCAGCACCTGGAACTGCCCGGCCACGACTTCGCCGCGGTGCTCCGGCACGCGGGCACCAACGCCGTGCTGACCCTCGACATCGAGGGCAAGGAGCAGCTGGCCCTGACCAAGTCGCTGGACATCCACCCGATCCGCCGCACCATCCAGCACGCCGACTTGTTGGTCGTGCGCCGCGGCGAAAAGGTCGTCGTCGAGGTCCGTGTCGTCATCGAGGGCGAGCCCGTGCCCGGCACCCTGGTGACCCAGGACACCAGCACCATCGAGATCGAGGCCGACGCCATGTCGATTCCCGAGCAGCTGACCGTGTCGATCGAGGGTGCCGAGCCCGGCACCCAGTTCGCAGCCGGTCAGATCACCCTGCCCAAGGGCGTCACCCTGATCTCCGACCCGGAGACGCTGGTGGTCAACGTGGTCACCGCGCCGACGGCCGAGGAACTCGCCGAAGAGGGCGCGGGCGAGGTCACCGAGGAGGCCGCGGCGGCCGAAGGCGAAGAAGAAGCCGAGGCCGGCGAAGAAGAGGCCGCCGAAGCCGAGTCCGAGTAGGCGGATCACAACGTGGCCGAGCCGTTGCTGGTCGTCGGCCTGGGCAATCCCGGAGACAACTACGCCCGGACCCGGCACAACGTCGGGTTCATGGTCGCCGACCTGCTTGCGGCGCGGATGGGCTCGAAGTTCAAGGCGCACAAGCGTTCTGGCGCCGAGATCGTCAGCGGCCGGCTCGCCGGGCGCTCGATCGTGGTGGCCAAGCCGCGTTGCTACATGAACGAATCCGGCCGTCAGGTCGGCCCGTTGGCGAAGTTCTACTCGGTGACGCCGGGCGACGTCATCGTCATCCACGACGATCTCGACTTGGACTTCGGGCGTATCCGGCTCAAGATCGGTGGCGGCGAAGGCGGCCACAACGGCCTGCGTTCGGTTGCTAACGCCTTGGGCAGCAAGGACTTTCAGCGGGTTCGCATCGGGATCGGGCGTCCGCCGGGACGCAAGGATCCGGCGGCGTTTGTGCTGGAAGCCTTCAACGCCGCCGAGCGGGTCGAGGTGCCCACCATCTGCGAGCAGGCCGCGGACGCGACCGAGTTGCTGATCGAGTTGGGGCTAGAGCCCGCACAGAACAACGTCCACGCCTGGTAGCCCGGCCGGCCCGGACTAGGTGACCAGGCTGACGGAGGTGGACCGGCGCAGCTTGCCCGACGGCGTCTTCGGGATGGTGCCCGGGCCGAGCACCACCACGTTGCGCGGCCGCACGTCGACCTCGGCCACGACCTCTCGGGCGACCTGGTGCTCGATGCGACGCACCTCGGCCTGGTCCTGGAAGGCGTTGGACTCCACGGCCACCGCGAACGTCTCGCGGGAGTGGCCGGCGTCCAGCCGCACCGCCACGGCGCAGCCGGGCCGCACCCCCTCGACGCGGCAGGCGGCGCGCTCGATGTCGGTGGGATAGATGTTGCGGCCCGCCATGATGATGACGTCCTTGACGCGGCCGCAGACCACGACGTGGCCCTCTTCGGTCAGGTAGCCCAGGTCGCCGGTGTCGTACCAGCCGTTCTCGTCCTGGGCCGAGATGAAGCCACCCATGGTGAGGTAGCCGGGCGTCAGCGACTCGCCGCGCAGCTCGATGACACCGACGCCGCGGGCGGGCATCACGTCGCCGTTCTCGTCGATGATGCGTGCCTCGAGGTCGCGCAGCAGCGGACCGAGCGTGGCCAGCCTGCGCGTGTTGCCCTTGGCGGCGGGCACGGCGCGACGCAGCGCGGCCAGCAGGTCGGCGTCGACCTCGTCGACCACCAGGCCGGCGTTGCACTCCGAGAACGACACGGCCAGCGTGGTCTCGGCCATGCCGTAGGCCGGCAGGATCGCCGACGGGTTCAGGCCGAACGGCTTGCCGGCGTCGAGCAGGTCCTCGACGTCGGCGGGCTCGACGGGCTCGGCGCCGGACAGGGCGAAGCGCAGGGTCGACAGGTCGAAGTCGCCGGCCTTGGCGTTGCGGCGCAGCCGCTTGGCCAGCAGCGCGTAGGCGAAGTTGGGCGCCGCGGTCATGGTGCCTTTGTACTTGTCGATGAGCTTGGCCCACAGCAGCGTGTCGCGCAGGAAGTCCATCGGCGTGACCTTGACCAGCTCCGCACCGAAGTACATCGGGATGGTGAGGAAGCCGACCATGCCCATGTCGTGGAAGCAGGGCAGCCAGCTGACCATGACGTCCTTGCTGACGTCGTACTGGGCGCCGATGAACATCGCCTCGGCGTTGGAATAGATGTTGCGGTGAGTGATCTGCACCGCCTTGGGAGATCCGGTCGAGCCGCTGGTCAGCTGCATCAACGCGAGCGAATCCTCGCCGACCTCGACGGGTTCGATGGGCTCCGCCGCGAGCAGGTCGGCGACGGTGACGACCTTGATGCCCTTCTCCTCGAGCACCGGGATGGCCACCAGGAACGGCTCGGAGACGACGACGGCCTTCGCCTCGATCATGCCGATGACGTTCATGGTGTCCTCGGCCCACACGGCCAGGTCGGTACGCGGCGTGGGCTGGTGCAGCATGGTCAGGCTGGCCCCGCGCATCCACAGGCCCTGCGCCGTCGGCGCGATCTCCACCGGATAGCCGGCGAGCACGCCGATCGCGTCGTCGGGCCCGATGCCCACGGCGGCCAGGCCACCCGCGATGCGGCGCGCGCGCTCGTGGACCTCGCCCCAGGTGTGGCGGACCGGTTCGTGGGGTTCACCGGTGACCATTCCCGTCGTCACGGACCGGGCATTGCGGTACATCTTCTCGGTAAACCTGCTCACAACAGCCTCCTCGGTTCCAGCCCTGGTCCCAATGCCCGGAATCTCATGTTCCGCTCGCCGGGTAACTCTTCGCCGCAAGCACGCAAACACAGTTGGGCGGCGGTTAGGTCTCGGATCGATGATGCGTCCGCACCCGCCGCAATGCGGCGGCGCTCGATCACCCGATAAGCACGAATCGGGCCGGCGAAACCTTGCCGGGCCCGATTCATTAATCGTCCGCCGGAACGCCCGGCGGACGATGGAATTAAGTGATCTTGCTCAACGCTTCCCGTCACCGCGAGTCATCTTAAACTCCTCTTAGGGTAGCGCCAAACCAATGCTCAAATTGGGGTTCTTTTCACACAAAGTGGGGTGTCACACCTCGGTCGGTGAGGGGACCACTCGCGCGCCCACCACCGGCCCACTGGCGACCCGCACCGTGCGGCACACACCTGCCCCCGACACCTCGGTGCCGACGTCGACCGCGGCGGCCGCCGACGAGCACAGGAAGGCACACGTCGGGCCCGACCCGGACACGATCCCCGCCAGCGCCCCGGCCTGCACGCCGGCGCGCAACGTCCGCCGCAGCGCGGGGTGCAGGCTCACCGCGGCCGCCTGCATCTCGTTGCCCAACAGCGGCGCCAGCTGCTCGGCATCGCCGGCTGCCAAGGCGGCCAGCACCGGCCCGGGAGCGGGCAGCCGGGGCGGGTCCCCCGCGTCGCGCAACCGGTCCAGTTCGGCGAAGACGGCCGGCGTCAGCAGCTCACTGTCGGCGAACGCCAAAACCCAGTGGAAGGTGTTGCGGGACAATACCGTCGCCAATTCCTCGCCGCGGCCGGTGCCCAGCGCGGTTCCGCCGTGCAGGGCGAACGGGACGTCGCTACCCAACCGGGCGGCCAGCGCGCGCAGGTCGCGGCGCGGAACGTTGAGTTCCCACAGCGAGTTCATCGCGACCAGCACGGCCGCCGCGTCGGCGCTGCCACCGGCCATTCCGCCGGCCACCGGAATCGATTTGTCGATGATGATCGACACATCCGGCGCCCGGCCGACGTGTTCGGCCATCAGCTCGGCGGCCTGCCAAGCGAGATTGCGTTCGTCGGTGGGCAGCTTCTCGGCGCCCTCGCCCACGATCGCGAGCGAGAGCACATCGGCATTGCGGACGGTCACCTCGTCGAGCAGCGAAATGGCCTGAAAGATCGTGTTCAGCTCGTGATAGCCGTCCTCGCGGCGGTCGCCGACCGCCAGGTAGAGGTTGACTTTTCCGGGGACCCGAACGGTGACCGACCCGGTGGGAACCCACTGCGCGGCGGTGTTGCCGTCAGACGCTGACACCGGAGCAGACTATCGCTGCTGAGAGCCAACCACACGCAACGGCGCCCCGGCGGTCGGCCGTCAGCCGGCCGACGCCCCCTGCTCGGCGCTCCGCGGCGTCGTCTCGGGGAGGCTGGGGGGCCGGTCGGCGGATCGCTGCAACAACCGCACGAAGTCGTCGATCGAGAGGGTCTCACCGCGGCGGGCGGGGTCAATGCTGGCGGCCAGCAACCGATCCGCCGACTCGTTGCCCGAGCCGGCCCAGTCCAGGAACGCGTTGCGGCAGGTCTTGCGGCGCTGCCCGAACGCGATGTCGACCAGTGCGAACACCTCGCGGCGGAACGCCTCGTCGGCGGGCCACGGCGAGGTCGCGTAGCGGTCGATGCGCACCAGCCCGGAGTAGACCCGGGGAATCGGCCAGAACACGGTGGGCGACACCATGCCGCAACGACGAACCCGGCCGAAGAAGCGCACCTTGACGCTGGGCACGCCATACTCCTTGCCGCCCGGCTCGGCGGCCAGACGCTCGGCGACCTCGGCCTGCACCATCACCGTCACGGTGTGAATGGACGGGAACTCGGCAAGCAGGTGCAGCAGCGCCGGGACGGCGACGTTGTACGGCAGGTTGGCGACGACGGCGGTCGGCTGCACGGCCAGGTCGTCGCGGCGCAGGGTCAAGATGTCGCGGTTGATCACCGTCAGGCGGTGGCTTTCGCTGTTGGAGTGCTCGGCGACGGTTTGGGGCAGCCGTTCGGCCAGTAGCGGGTCGATTTCGACGGCGGTGACGGGCGAGCCGCGGTCGAGCAACGCCAGGGTGAGCGACCCGAGACCGGGCCCGACTTCCAGGACGTGATCAGACCGGCTCACCCCGGAGGTCGAGACTATCCGGCGCACCGTATTGGCGTCGTGGACGAAGTTTTGGCCGAGGGATTTCCGTGGCCGAAATTCAAGTTCTTTGGCCAGCCGCCTGATCTCGGTACGCCCGAGTAGCCGGATTGTCAGCGCGCACCAGCTCTTCCGCTGCACACTGGCCACGCACCCCAGCCCTGGCGCTCCCGGGTCACCTCGGCAACGGTGATCTGCTCCTCGCGGGTCGCGAGGTCGGCGCGGGAGGCGAACCGCAGACCGCCGTTGCGCTCCCACGTGCCCTGGTCGAACTGCACACCCCCGTAATACCCGTTGCCGGTGTTGATCGCCCAGTTTCCGCCGGCCTCACAGCCCGCGATGGCGTCCCAGATGGAACCGTCGCTGACCGGAGGCACTTCGGTGCCGGGCTTGGTGCCGATGCGGACCACGGAGTCGCGGGCGGGCGTGATCACCGTGTTGGCGATCGGCAGCCGGCCGGTCTCGACGCCGTTGACGGTGGCCACCGAGAAGGTGACATCCTGCGTGCCCGGGCTGCCCGGATCCTCGACGACCTGACGGCTGATGTTCATGCCCGGATCTTCGATGCGACGGGCGTTGGGGGGCAGCGGGATCCGCTCGGTCACCTGCTGTATCCGGTTGCGGGTCACCTGGACTTCCATCCCGTCGACGATCGGCGCCGTCGCGGCGGGCACCACCTGGTCGCTGTCGAGCAGCGGCGCGCCGGCGGCGCTCAGCAGGCCGGCGACGTTCGGTGCCGCCAGGTGCACATTGCGGATCGCACCGGCGTCGTTGATGCGGACGGTCTTGGCGCTGACGACGGGCAGGGCCATTCCGGCCAGCGGAACGCGGCTGCCGCGGTTGGCCGCGGCCGGGGCGGTGTCGGTCATCGCGAGCTGGGCCAGCGCCTCGTCGACGGTGGATGCGGTGGTCCACACCTGCTTGGTGTCATGGCCGTCGAGCGAGATCTGCAGCGGACGGCTGCGCCGTAACACGATCTTGCCGGCGTCGTGCACCGCGACATCACCGGCGGGATACAGGTCGTCGCGCTCGTCGATGGCGAAACCGTTCTCCTCGACGACGTCAATCACATGGGATTTCATGGTGGTCACTTGCATCGCGACCCCGTCGACGGTCAACGTCACCGTCTTACACACCGAGACCGCATATCCGCCCGCGAATGCCAGGACTACCAGCAGCCCTGCGACTACGAGACGCAACATCGGCGACGGGGACTGATGAAGTTTTGTCAATACACTCAACGCGCGTTACCCAACCCTCAACAACCCACTCATTCAGCAGCAAGTCACAAATTAAGGGCCCATAAGGCCCAACCGTTCGATCACAAGACGGTAACGAACCGGTCACTGTCGGGCAACTCCGACGCGGCGAACTTAAACGAATCGCCTGGTCGTTTACGTCACACTGTGACCAATCCGTACACCCGTTGAGCATTGCCCGTGGTTATCTCGGCCAGCTCTTCCGGGCGACGATCCACCAGTTCGGCAATCGCCCGAACAGTATAAGGAAGGCAATAGGGCTCATTCGCCGTCCCCCTATACGGATGGGGCGTCAAGAATGGTGCGTCAGTCTCCACCAGCAGTTGCTCCGGCGGTATCAAGGGGACGGCTTCGCGCAGGGCGTGCGCGTTGCGGAAGCTCGCGGTGCCGGACAGGCTCAGCAGCCATCCGGCGTCCACGCAGCGGCGGGCCATGGCGGCGTCCGAGGAAAAGCAGTGGAAGATCACGGCGTCCGGGGCGCCCTCCGCCGCCAGCACGTCGAGCACTTCTTCGTCGGCGTCCCGGTTGTGGATCATCAGCGGTTTGCCACATCGCTTCGCCAGGTCGATGTGCCAGGCGAACGCCTCCCGCTGCACGCCCGGCTCGGCGCAGCCGTCCAGGCGGCCGGGCCAATAGAGGTCCAGGCCGGTCTCGCCGACGGCCACCACCCTGGGGTGGGCCACCAGTCGCTCGATTTCGGCGCGGGCGGCGTCGTCGAGCGCGCCGGCGCGGGTCGGGTGCAGGGCCACCGCGGCGTAGACGCGCGGGTCCCACTGGGCGGCGCGGGTGACCCAGCGCGCCGAGTCCAGGTCGTCGGCGATCGTGACGACCGCGCCCACCCCGACCGCCGCGGCGCGGTCCACGATGGCCCGCACCCCCTCGGCGTCGGCGGCACCACACGCATCCAGGTGGGTGTGCGCATCGACGAGCGGGCTCAACGGCTCGGGGGCCGGGGGCGGCCGGCGTTTGGAACTCACGCGCACACAATAGGTCGCCCCCAAATAAGGTTGGGGGCGATGAGGCCCTATTACGTCACCACCGCGATCACCTATCCCAACGGCGATCCGCACATCGGTCACGCGTACGAGTACATCGCGACCGACGCGATCGCCCGGTTCAAGCGGCTCGACGGGTTCGATGTGCGGTTTCTGACCGGCACCGACGAGCACGGCCTCAAGATGGTCGAAACGGCGGCGGCCGAGGGCATCCCGACGGCCGAGCTGGCCCGGCGCAACTCCGATGTGTTCCAGCGGCTGCAGGAGCGGTTGAACATCTCCTTCGACCGGTTCATCCGCACCACCGATGCCGACCACCACGAGGCATCCAAGGAGATATGGCGCCGGATGTCGGCGGCCGGTGACATCTACCTGGACACCTACTCGGGCTGGTACTCGGTGCGCGACGAACGGTTCTTCGTCGAGTCGGAGACCAAACTTCTCGAGGACGGGACCCGGCTGGCCGTGGAGACGGGCGCGCCGGTGACCTGGACTGAGGAGCAGACCTACTTCTTCCGGCTCTCGGCCTACACCGACAAGCTGCTGGCCCACTACGAGGCGAACCCGGACTTCATCGCGCCCGACGTGCGGCGCAACGAGGTGGTCAGCTTCGTCTCGGGCGGGCTGCGCGACCTGTCCATCTCGCGCACCTCGTTCGACTGGGGCGTGCAGGTGCCCGAGCACCCCGACCACGTGATGTACGTCTGGGTCGACGCGTTGACCAACTACCTCACCGGCGTCGACTACCCGGACACCCAATCCGAGCGGTTCCGGCGCTACTGGCCGGCGGATTTGCACATGATCGGCAAGGACATCATCCGATTCCACACCGTGTACTGGCCCGCGTTTTTGATGTCGGCCGGAATCGAGCTGCCGCGTAGGGTTTTCGCGCACGGATTCCTGCTCAACCGCGGCGAGAAGATGAGCAAGTCGGTGGGCAACGTGGTCGACCCGATCAACCTCATCGACACGTTCGGGGTTGATCAGGTGCGCTATTTCCTGCTCCGCGAAGTGCCGTTCGGCCAGGACGGCAGCTTCAGCGAAGACGCCATCGTCACCCGGATCAACTCCGATCTGGCCAACGAGCTGGGCAACCTGGCCCAACGGTCGTTGTCGATGATCGCCAAGAACCTCGATGGGGTCGTCCCCCAACCCGGTGAGCTGATCGCCGCCGACTCCGAGTTGCTCGCCACGGCCGACGGCCTGTTGGAACGCGTGCGGGCCAGCTTCGACGCGCAGGCGATGCATCTGGCGCTGGAAGCGATCTGGCTGATGCTCGGCGAGGCCAACAAATACTTCTCGGCGCAGCAGCCGTGGGTGCTGCGCAAGAGCGAGTCCCAGGCCGATCAGGAACGGTTCCGCACCGTCTTGTACGTCACCTGCGAGGCGGTCCGCATCGCCGCGCTCCTGGTGCAGCCCGTCATGCCCGAATCGGCCGACAAGCTGCTGGACCTGCTCGGCCAGCCGTCAGACCAGCGAGCGTTTGCCGCCGTCGGCACGCGGCTGGCTCCCGGCACGGCGCTACCCGCTCCCGCGGGTGTGTTCCCCCGCTACCAGCCAATTTCCGAAGTCGAGTGAGCAGAACGCTCAAAGCCCGTTGAGCAGCGGCCAACAAGCCGGACAATTCGATTGACAATTAAGCGAGTTCGTCGACACGGCGAATACTTCTGCGCCGCTTTGGACAAAAGTGTCCAACATAACTTCGGGCATAGACCATAATCTTCGGTGTGGAACGACGCCAGAACAGGCAACAGAGCCAATCGCCGATGACGACCTTGAAGGAGCTGCCCGCGCTGGTTGTGCTGGAGCGGATCCCGGTTCCGGTGCTGGCCATCGGGGATGACGGCAGTATCTTGTTCGCCAACACCGCATTTGCCGACATGATGGGCTACGAGCCGGACGAGGCCCTGTCGCTGCGGTTCGAACAGATCTTCCATCAGGCGCCGGCATCGGATTCACTGTTGGCGACCGTCCACGCTCTGGCGAACATGGTCGTCGAGCTGGCGCACAAGGACGGCTCGGTCGTGCGCGCGATGATGAGCAAGTCCGCCGTGCGGCGGGTCGACGATCAATTCGCCCTCGCGGCGTTCCAGGATCTGACCGAACAGCTCTGGGAAGAAGCGCGCTAGCGCCACCAAGTCAGTGGCGCGAGGCAACGGCCATCGGGCGCCGGCGCGGCAGGCCGCCGCAGACCATGAGCCGGAAGTAGTCGAACGAGGAATTGCTGCCCACCGCCAACCGCGGCAACGCCAGCGGGTCGCAGCGGCGATCGGCGAAGCCCGGCGCGGTGGACAACGCCCAGCGCACCCCACGGCGGCGCAACGCGTCCATGGCTCGGGCATCGAAATCCTGCGGCCGGCCGTTCGGGTAGGCGAAAATTGTTGGCGTCAGCCCGGTCTCACGTTCCAGCGCCGCGCAGGAATCGGCGATCTCCTGCTCGACCTTGTCGTCGCCGCACCGCGCGAGGATGGGGTGGGTGACGGTGTGCGGATACAGCGTCACCAGCGGATCGGCGGCAATCTCCCGCGCTTCGTCCCAGCTGAGCATCCGGAACGGGCCGGGGTCGCCGTCATCGCGGTGTCCGAGTAGGCCCAGGACCTCGCCCAGCACCGCGATGCGTTCGGCGTCGGCAAGGTTCTTCAGCCCCTCGACGGCCGCGACGTAGACAGCGCCACGCCTGGCACTGCCGTCGAGCGAATGTGTCCCCAATCCCAATGCGGTCAAATCGATTTCGTCGGCACTGCTGCGGGCGATCGCCAGCCACAACCGGTCGGGCCACAAGGTTTCGCCGGTGCCGACCGGGCCGGTCGCGAGGAACACCGCCGCGGGCAGGTTCAGGTCACGCAACACCGGCAGCGCGTGCGTCGCGAGGTTGCGGGTGCCGTCGTCGAAGGTGATCGCCAGCGCGCGCGGCGGCAACGTGCCGGCGGCAAGGCAAGCGAGCGCCTCCTCGAGCGGCAGGACGTTGAAATGCTCACGCACGTACTCCAATTGGCGGCGATACAACGCTGCGCCGTTGACATGCCAGCACGGCGGCGACAACGGGTGGTCCTCCACGCCATGGAACATGACGATGGCAAGCACGTCGCGGTGCCGTCGCCGCGCCAGCGCCGGTACCCCGGCGGCGCACAGTAATCGCGCCGCGATGTTCTTGACGGCCGGACGCATCAGCGCACCCCTGACTCGTGCCATCAAGTGTCAAACCCTATTGGCGCCGCCATGATTCGCGCCTCATACGCCACAAGATCACCCCGGCACCAACGATGGCCACTGCGACCCAGCCGGCGCCGAACCACCACAGCCAGTCGAGGTCGGAATGCCCTCCGGATCCCGCGGCGGACGCGCCGGCAGCCAGTGGCGGATGGTCGACGGTCACCGGGTCTTGCCCCGGCACCGAGACCACCGCAACACCTTTGAGTCGCTGCCAATGCTTGTCGTTGTCGCTCTTGAGCCACCTGATCAACTCGTCGAGCTGGCCGGGCGCTCCGTTGGACGTCGCGACCAGCAGTGACCGGCCGCGGTTGAAAACCATTTGAAGAGAGGCGAACCGCAGCACGGGGTCCAGCGTCAGCTTGGCCGGCTTGTCACCGGGCCCGACGGCGCTGACCGTGATCGGGCCGCTGGGTCCCGCGGCCACCGGGAGCACCACGTCGGACTGGTTCCACCCGTCGGCGGAAATCAGTAGCGCGGGACCCGAGGAATCGATCGCCTGTTTGACGCTGGTGACGGTGGTGTCGATCGGGATCGAGCTGAGTCGCTGCAGGCCGATCATGATGTCGAGCGCGCGCACGGTGTCGATGAACGAGTGCTCGGCGATGCCCACCTGCACGCGTGGCATCAGGGTTTGCGGCACCGATTGAAAGCCGTCCGGCACCGGCGGCGCGGCGGGGCTGCTCTCAACCGTGCTGTCGCCGTTGACGTTCAGCGTGAGGAGCTGGTTTCCGGGCCCGGCGGTGTAGAAGTCGCCGCAGTGTCCGACATTGCTTGCCACATCGAGCACCAACTCGAGGTTGGTGTAGCGCTGCAGCAGCCGGTCCGGCACGTCGACCCAGTGGTCGATGGTGCCATGACCGTCGGTCGGCCAGTGGTCGACGGTCTCCGGACCGATCATTACCGCGATCTGGCCGACGCCGTTGTTCGACGTCGGGGTGTATGACCCCTGCAGATGTACCCGCACGGAGTGAATGGATCTGCCAAATCTGGTCTGGTCCACTCCGATCGATAGCCGCGGTTGCAGGGAGGTCGAGTTGGCGAAGGGCTGCCCGAGCTCGCGCAGCGAGGCGGTATTGCCGGGTAGCTGCACTTTGGGCTTGGGTGAATCCAGCGCGGCCTTGGACGACAGCGCCAGATCCGACATGTCGCTGAACAACACGGCGGTGTCCGACTCGTCGGCGCGGTTCAGCGGGCCCGAAATCAATAGCCACGGCACGCCGGAGGAACCCTGCAGCGAAAGCCCGTTGTCCGGGCCCTCTTTCACGACGACCTGGCGCTCCAGCGATTGCGGCGGCGCCGGCGGCGAGTTCTGCCCTTCCGGCAACGGGATCACCGTGATGTCGGGGGCCTGCTTGCCGTAGTGCGCGGCGGCGGAGGTGGCGAGCTGAATTGCCGTGTCGGACTCGGCCGTCGACGGCGACTGCGGCAGGTAGATGCTCAGCTTCCGCAGCACCGGCGGCAAGAAATGCGACACCGTGGTGGGCGGCAGTTCGGTGCCGGTATAGGTGACCGTTCCATTCGTCAGACGCAGCGGACTTTCCTGGTACAAGCAGAATCCGTCCACCGGAACGAGGTATGCATGCACGGTCACCGTCAGCCAGTTGTCGTTGACTTCCGCTCCGGCCAACGGGATGGCGATCGGTGTCTGATCGGCGGTGGGTAGGTTCAGCCTGGCAAGTGTGCGATCGCCCTGAGTCACGGTGATCAACCCCGACCGCAGATTGATCGGCAGTTCGACCGTCGTATTCAAAGCGGCGGGTGTCAGCCCATGCAGCACCGGCACGGTCAGCTGCTGGCTGCTCGTCAGCCCCCAGAATTCCAGGGTCGAGGCGGAGCCAACATCAAGCAGCGAGAGGGTCGTCGTCGAGTCCGTCGTCGGGGCCGGGTCGGCCGGCGCACCCCATGATGCCGGAGCACTGATCAGCAGGAATCCGACGACACCGGCCAGTGCAATTACTCGGCCGAGAGATTTCCGGTACATCACCGGAACAGTATGCATTGTTGAAAGCCCTTCAACCCCAATAACGGAATCGCCGCCGTGGCGACCGCGAAAAGGTATCTGGGACCACCTCTTCGACATCGGCCACCCCGACTTGCGGGCGCTATTCGGTTTCCGATTCCGCTGCGGCCTCGTCGCGGGCAGCCCTGGCCGCCGCGTGGCGCATTCCTTCGCGGCGCAGGAATTGCTCGAAGTAGGGCAGCGACGCTTCCGAGACAATGCCGGGCAGCAGCAGCTCCCATATCTGATGCAGGCGCGCGGTGGGGTCGCCGATGATGTCCCCGATTCTGCCGTGGCTGGATATGGCATTGGCCACCAACCGGGCCCCGAAAATGGTGCCGATGATCGACGCACTGAGCACGTCAGGGTCGATTTCGCTGCGGAGGTCGCCCTCCTTGATTGCGCGGCGTGCCTCTTGCGCCGTCTCCAACATCAAGTTCGCGTAGAAGCGCGACGCCGCTCCGTTGAATCCGCTTAACGCCGTGGCCAATTGCGCGGCCGCGCGGGCCATTCTGTCCGAGCTCAACACCTCGACAATCGTGAATGTGCCGTGCAGCAGGTTCTCCAGCCCGGGAGACGACGCGCCGCACACATTGCGCAAAGCGCTGAGAAGTGTGTCCGAGCCTTCCTCGATGATGTTCGACGCCAACGATTCTTTCGAATCGAAGTGGTGGTAGAGAGCGCCCTTGGTCATTCCCGTGCGCTCGATGATGGTGCTCCAGCCAGCGGCGGCATACCCGACGTCACCGAATACTTCGATCGCGGAATCGAGGATTTTTCGGCGAGTGGCTTCAGAGCGAACTTGGCGCGCCATTGTGCACGCACCTCCGGAGTCTCATCGGATGCGCAGACCGCTCATCTGGTTTCACCTTGCTCGCAAGACGGCCCACAGTATCAGCCGCCGTCACGGCGATCCCCCTGTGCAACCCCGGTGTTGCTGCCGTTAGTCGACATCCGCGGAACTGGTGTTGATGGCGAGCGCTGCACGCCGCCTGAGGAATTGGCGGAAGTATTCGGTGCGGTCCGGCTGCAGTACCCCGGTCAGGAGCAGGGACCAGCACTGCTCCAGGTCGCGCAGGAATCGTTCCGGTTCGTCCAGATTGCTGGTCTTCCGCAGGCCCATGTGCAGCGAGACCATCAAGCGGCCGATGTCCTGCGGGTCGCACTCGTCATTGATGTCGCCCTCGGTCTTGGCCTGCTCGGCGACCCTGGCCAGCGCCTTGATCCATTGATCGAACAACTTCTCCTGCAACCCGTCCGCCAGGCCGACCGATTCCATCAGGTTCAGCCCTGACCTGACGACATCGGTCTTGATGTCCTTGATGGCGATCAGATAAGAGAAGTCGATCAATGTCTCGAGGCCCGAGAGACCGCGCGACAGCAGTTCTTGCACGGCCTGGGCGCCGGCCTCGGTCTGGCCCTCGATGATCGCGACCGCCAACGCGTGCTTCGACTTGAAATGGAAGTACATCGCGCCCTTGGTCAGTTCGGCCTCGGCGAGGATGTCGTCGAGGCCGACGTCGTGGTACGGGCGTCGGGCGAACTGATGAGACGCGGCCCGCAGTATCTGCTGCCGGGTCGCGTCGGCTCGTCCATCAGTCGAGTGGGTCGTCATCGCAATCGAGAACTCGGATTCCCCGCGGCGCGAGTTTTGACGCAAAAGTCCAGGCCAAAGCTGACGTCGCGGGCAGCGTCACCCGCCACCACGTCGACAAACGCCTTGCTCAAGCAGGGCACCAACTACCTCGGTTCTTCAGGGGTTTGGAGCGAACACGCACCCGCGTCGCTCAAGATATCCAGTCCACTCCTGAGGTTAGCAGTCATACGGCTGTACTGGTTGACGCGCGCGTAAATACCCAAGGTCTAGATCACAGGCTCTTGTCAAACCAATAGTATGTTTTGTACGCTATTGTCAGATCGTCAGTTTGGAAACCGGCTAAACATCGTCTCGACCGTCTGCACCGCATAAGGGGAAGCACATGTCGCTCGTCACGGCGAACCGCTGGTCACAGGTCGCACCCGGCTGCCAGACTACGGCTGACCTGCGGTTTATCGACGCACCGACGGTCGCCTGCACCCCCTCCACCGCCACCGCCGCCTCGGCCCGCCTGACGGCCACGGTCTGAAATGATCGATTTCGGGGCGCTTCCGCCAGAGATCAACTCCATACGGATGTACACGGGCCCCGGCCCGCTGTCGCTGATCGCCGCCGCGGTGGCGTGGGACGGCTTGGCCGCCGAACTGCATGCCGCGTCGAGTTGCTACCGCACGGTCATCGCGGGGCTGACCACCCAGCGCTGGATGGGTCCGTCGTCGCTGACGATGGCCTCCGCGTTCGCGCCCTACATGGCGTGGACCGCCGGAGCCGCCGCGCGGGCAGCGGAATCGGCCGGTCAGGCCAGGCTCGCCGTCGAGGTCTACGAAGCCGCGTTCGCGATGACCGTCCCCCCACCAGCGGTCGCCGCCAACCGGGCGCAGCTCGCAATGCTGGTCGCGACCAACTTCTTCGGCCAGAACACGGCGGCGATCGCAGCCACCGAGGCCGAGTACGGCGAGATGTGGGCGCAGGACGCGGGGGCGATGTACGAATACGCCGCGGGCTCGGCGACCGCGTGCTCGGTGACCCCGTTCAACCCGGCCCCACACGTGACCAACGAGAGCGGGATGGCCGAGCAGGCCGCGACGGTTGGGCGGGTCACCGCGCAAAGCGAGCAAGCGAACCTCGCGCAGGTGGTGTCCAAGGTCCCCACCACGCTGCACCAGCTTTCGTCGCCGATGAAATCCAGCGTCTCCCTCCTCAGCGAGACGGTCGGCGGCGTTGACGGGACCGCCGGGGGCGCGGGGGCCAGTGCAACCGACGCCAGCACTTCGTCGATCATGACCGGCCTCGCATCGGGCATACCTGGCGCCATTCCCAGCGCTTTCTCGGCGGCAGCGACCCCGTTGTACGGGATGTCCTCGATCCTCGGCATGGCCCAAACCGCGCAGGGCCTGGCGAATACCGCCAGCAGCGGGGCCATGGCCGCGGCGTCGGGGGCAGCCAGTGCGGCGAGCTCCGGCGCGGGCGCGCTCGGATCGGTCGGATCGCTCGGATCCGGCGTCTTCGGCAGCCTCGGCAGCGCGGCTTCGTTGGGCCCGTTGGCGGTGCCGGCGAGCTGGACCAGCGTGATACCCGCCGCCAACAGCGCCGTGTCGGCGCTGCCCGCCATCAACCTTGCCGGCGCAAATGTGCCGCCGAGCGTCATGGGCTCGCTGCCCCGCCTCGCGGCCGCCACGGGCAAAAGTCTCGGGCCCCGCTACGGCGTTATCCCCACTGTAATGACGCGCCCGCCGGCCGCCGGATACGCGTGAGCCATCGCATGAGCGACAAGGTTTTCTGCAGGCCCGGTTACAGAAGGAGCGGTAAGTGAAGTACACGCCCACCAAGGTCGCCGGGGTGACAATCATCGACCTCGAACTCAGTCGCGACCATCGCGGGTTTTCCTCACGCTCGTTCTGCGCCCGGGACTTCGCCAACCACGGACTGAATTTCGATGTCACGCAGACCCATATCGTCTTCAATTACACCCGCGGCACGGTGCGCGGGCTGTACCGCCAGGTGCCGCCGCACGCCGAGGCGATGCTGGTCCGGTGCACGCGCGGCGCCATCGCCGCCGTCGCGGTCGACGTCCGCCCAGACTCCCTGACCTATGGCGACCACCTGATGGTCGAGCTGAACGCCGACGACCACCGCACGCTGTACCTGCCGCCCTACGTCGCCCACGGCTTCCAGACGCAGGTCGACGACACCGAAGTCAGCTACCAGGTCAGCGGGCAGTACGGGGTGGTGGCCGACGAGCAGGGGATCCGGTGGGACGACCCCGAATTCGGCATCTCGTGGCCGATTCCGGTCACGGTCATCTCCGAGCGGGACGCGAGCTGGCCCTCACGCAAACCCAGATTGGTTCCAGTGGAGCAGGTGGCAACATGCATCAGTCGGTAATGATTCGCAACACCGTGGACATCATGCCCAGCCGGCGACCGCTGAAGCCCTGGCCTGCCGGCATGATCGCGTTGCACCGCGGCGAAACCAAAGCCTCACCGGCAATCGCCGCTCCGCTGCCTTCGGCCGGCAATGTCTCACGGCGTTGGCAGGAACACTATTCGCAGAACCTGCGCATCAGCGACTCGGTGATCGTCTGCGCCTCGGTGTTGCTTGCCCAGTACGTTCGCTTCGGCGAGATCGCCAACACCTCGGGCTACTCGGACCCGATGATGACGCTGTTCTCCTGCCTCTTCGCGGGGCTGTGGCTGTCGGCCCTCGCAGTATTCCAAACGCGCTCAACGCGAGTCATCGGCACGGGGATCGAGGAGTACCGCCGGATCGGCACCGCGTCGTTCTGGACATTCGGAATCATCGCGATGGTCACGCTGCTCGCGAAGGTCGATTTGGCCCGCGGTTATCTGGCCATCGCGCTTCCCGTCGGCACGCTGGCGCTGCTGGGAAGCCGCAGCGGGTGGCGCAAGCACGTCAACCGCAAGCGCGCCGAAGGCCATTGCCAGACCCGGGTTTTGGCGATCGGAGACCGCCAGGCGGTGACCCACCTCGCGCACGAACTGGCCCGCAATCCGCTGGCCGGCTGCGTCGTGGTCGGTGTCTGCATCCCCGGCTACGGGCCGGCCCGCGGCAACACGCTGACGATCGGCGGCCGGGAGATCCCGATCTTGGGCGACCAGACCCATGCGGCCACCGCGATCGCCGGCTGCGGCGCGGACACGGTGGCGCTGACACAGACGGATCACTTTGGGATGCACGGAATCAGGGAGCTGATGTGGCAGCTCGAGACGATGGACGTCGACCTGGTGGTGTCTCCCGGCGTGATGGACGTGACCGCGGCGCGCTTGACGCTGCGCCTCACCGCGGGGCTGCCCCTGCTTCATGTCGACAAGCCGCAATACGAAGGGGCGCACCGCTTCCAGAAGCAGGCCTTCGACTGCTTGTTCTCCCTGGCGGCGCTGGTCGCCACCGCACCGCTTCTCATTGCGGCTGCCATCGCCATCAAGCTGACCAGCAAGGGACCCGTCTTCTACCCGTCCGAACGCATCGGCGTCGACGGAAAGCCCTTCACGATGCTGAAGTTCCGCACCATGACCGACGGGGCGGACACCCAGCTCGAGCAACTGATGTCGCTCAATGAGGGTGCCGGCGGCATGCTGTTCAAGATGCGCGACGACCCCCGGGTCACCCCCATCGGCAAGATTCTTCGCCGGTACAGCATTGACGAACTGCCCCAATTCATCAACGTCCTCAAGGGTGACATGAGCGTCGTCGGGCCGCGGCCTCCGTTGCGACGCGAAGTCGACAACTACGAAAACGACGTGAAGCGCCGGCTGCTGGTCAAGCCCGGAGTCAGCGGTCTGTGGCAAGTGAGCGGCCGTTCGGACCTGTCCTGGGAAGAGTCGGTGCGGCTGGATCAGTCGTACGTCGACAACTGGTCGATGTCAGGTGATCTGGTGATTATCGCCAAGACGGTGAAAGCGGTTATCACAAGCCACGGAGCCTACTAGGCTCGCGAGCCATGACCGAGCCGACGGCACCCGATGCGGTGGTGCCGTCGGTGCCGCTCACGCGGATGGCTCACGCGTTCTCGATCCAGTTGATCTGCCGGGCTCTGGGCATGCTGGCCTCGGTGGTCTCGGTGGCCATGACCGCTCGCTATCTGGGACCCGGGCGCTATGGCCAACTCTCCATAGCGGTCCTTTTCATCGCCATGTGGACCAGCCTGGCCGATCTCGGCATCGCCACGGTGATCGTGCGCCGGGTGACCTCCGGCCGCGGCGATCTCGAGCGCCTGGTGCGCATCAACAGCGGCCTGGCCCTGATCTATTGCGTCCCGCTGGCGGTGCTGGCCGCCGTCTCCGGGTTGCTCATCTATCGCGACCCCGAGGTGCGGGTGATGCTCGTCGTGCTCTCGGGAGCGCTGCTGATGCAGACCATGGTGACGCGCTTCGAGCCGGTATTTCTGGCCACCGTCCGATTCTCGGCGGTGGCCATCTCCGACGTCGCCGCCCGAACGGGCACCCTGGCCATGGTCGCCTGCCTGGTTGCGATGCGGTCGGACGTCATTTGGTTCGCCGTCGCGCAGCTGATCCCACCTGCCGTGCAGCTGGTGATCCAGGGCGCCGCGGCGACGCGGCATATCTCGGTGCGCCCGATCTTCGCACCGCGGGAGGCGGCCGACCTGTTACGGGAAAGCCTGCCGCTGATCGGTTTCCTGGTGGTTGGCCTGCTGTACTGCCGCGCCGACGGCGTGATCCTGTCCTTGTTGAGCACGCATTCCGAAGTCGGGGTGTACGGGCTGGCGTTCACGATCGCGTTCAACACCATTGTGGTCTCGCTGATCTTTCACAAGTCGACGCTATCGACGGCCACCGGGTTGTTTTCGCGTGACGTCGCCGCGTTCGCGGCCTTTCTGCGTCGCAGCGTCGAGCTGATGTGCTTCGTGGCGGTGCCGGTCGCGGTGGTGGGCGCGCTGCTGTCAGGACCACTGATCGCGTTCTTCGGCGACAGCGCGTTCGTCGCTCGCGGCACGCCGACGCTGGCATTGCTGTTCGTCGCGGCGGCCCTGCGATTCGTCGGCGGCACCCTCGGCCAAGGATTGGTCGCCAGTCATCATCAGCGGATCTTGTTCTGGTTGACCATGGCCACCCTGGTCCTCAACGTCGCACTCAATCTCAGCCTCGCCGGGCGGTACGGCGCGGTCGGTCCAGGCGTCGCGCTGGTGTGCACGGAGTTCTTCAACATGGTGGTCAGCACCTGGTGGTTGCGCCGTCACTGCGGCTACCGTACGCCGGTGATGTTCTTGCTGCGATTGCTGATCCCCACGGCAGCGAGTGTGGCTGTGACGCTGCTGCTTTCGGGGCACCACGTCATTGTGGTTCTGATCGCCGCCGCCGCTGCCTACCTGGCCACCAGCGCGATCGTCGGCCCGATCGGCTGGTCGAGCTTGACCTCCCTGCGCGCGAATCAGCTGGCGGCATGAAGCGCACATCGGATCGGGCGTATCTGAAGCGCCCGATCGGCGACCCGACCAACCTGCCCACTACGCGCACTTCGGCGGTGCTGATCGTGAACCGTCGCAGCAACGAGTCGCTGGAGCGCTGCCTGCGCAGTGTCGCCGAGCAATTGCCCGGGCTGCCGGTCTACGTCTACGACAACACCGGCGATCCCGAGCACGCCGAACTGGTCACAAAACACCCTGCGGTGCAATGGGTATCGGGGCCGGGCACCGTCGGCTTCGCCGCGGCGTGCAACGCGCTGGTGGACCACGCTCCCGTCGACGCAGACCTGCTGGTGCTGGATCCCGATGCCCGGCTGCTCGGCCCGCTCACCCGCACCCTGGAGTTGCTCCGCCAGCCCCAGGTAGCGGCGGTTTCGCCAAAGGTGCGTGACGGCACTGAACCCGGACGGGCACCATCGGGCGTCGCAACCCGGCGCCCGACACAGATCTTTTTGCGCGCAACCGCTCTGGCGATCAACCGCGCGGCCTGGAACGCCATCGGCGGCTTCGACGAAGAATTCTTCGGCTACGGCGAGGCCGCGGACTGGCAGGCCCGGGCCAGCGCGGCGGGCTGGAGCGTCCAGCTGGCCGACGAACTCGGCGCCGAACGCGCCACGGCGCCGCCCGATGAGCGCCACGCGCGGCGCGATCAGGACTTGCGGCGGGCCGACACCGCGCTGCTGCTCGAGCATCAAAAGAGTGTGCACCTGGCCGACACGTATCTGGCCGCCACCGCCCTGCTCGACCGGTTGCGGCGGCCACAGCGCGACGCACGCAGAGCCGCACGAAGCCGGCGCTCGGACCTGCCGACAATCGTGATCACCACCAATCGCCTGGTCTATGGTGGCGCTGAGCGGCAAAAGGCCTTGCTGGCAACGGAATTAGTCCGCCGCGGCTTCCCGGTCACGATCGTCTGCGTTCAGCGGCTCGGCCCGCTGATTTCGGAGATCCCGGATGCCGTGCGCGTCGTGCGCCAGCCCTGGTGGGCGCCGATCGTTGACATCCCCAAGGGCCCGGCGGTGCTCGTCACCGGCGACACCAACACTGAGGTGGGATTCGGTAGTTTGTGGCGCGCGGCCGGTCCAAACCGGCGCTGGCTGGTTGCGCCGCATGTCCCGCCAGAGGAGGGCCGGCCCATCTACTCGCGGCCATTGACCGCGGCGATGCGGCGTGCCGACGGTTTTATCGTTTTGGCACAACGACATTGGGATATGTTGATCGCACAGCATCGGCTCCGGGGAAGGCGATTCATCGCACCCAACGGCGTAGTCGACATCGGCGAACCGAGCCCTCGGCATCGGAATGCCGGCGAGCCGCTACACCTGGTGATGCTGTCACGCATCGTCGAGCACAAGAATCCCCATCTGCTGATCGAGGCGCTGAGCGAGCTCGACGGGATACCTTGGAGATTATCCATTTTCGGCGACGGACCCGATCGGGAGAGACTGCAGACGGCTACGCCCCCCGGCCTGGCCGAGCGGGTCCAGTGGCGCGGATGGTCGGCGGGGCCCGGGCCGGCACTGGCCGACGCGGATCTGCTGTGCGTGCCGAGCCGCTCCGAGGCCTTCCCGGTGGTGATTCTCGAGGCGATGTCGCGAGCCATACCGGTTGCGGCGTCAGCGGTTTGCGCTGTCCCGGAGATGCTGGATTTCGGCAGGGCCGGATTCCTCGTCGAGCCCGTGTCGGTCTCGGGCTGGCGAGAACAGCTGTCCCGAATCCTGGCGGACCCGGGTGCACTGCCATCGATCGGACGACGTGGCTACGAGCGGATGCGCAAGCACTACACGGTCGAGGCAATGGCCGATGCCTACCTCGATGCGATCGGGGCAGTGCTGTGAATTCGCCCCGGGTACTTTGGCTTTCGCCGTGGACACGACCGGCGGTACGCGTGCAGGCCGAAGCGCTGCTGCGCCACGGCGCCGACGTGCTGTTGGTGACCTCCGACCAGCACCCGGAGTCCGATGCCGCGCGCGATTACGAATTGGTGCTCGACCCGCGATTCCGAACGGCCGCAAGCTGGCTCCCGACCTTGAAGGCCTGGCGTCGCGCCCGCGAGTACCGGCCTGACGTCGTGATAGCCGAACTGGTCCGGGATCCCCGCTGGATCGCGCTGGCCGGACGAGTCCCACGCATCCAGGTGGTGCACGACGATCGGCCACACGATCCCGACGAACTGACCCCGGCCTACGAACGTGCGGTCTTCGACCGCTGGGGCGCCCGTTCGGCGGCCACCGTCACCTACAGCGACTACGTCGCGGCCGCCGTCGCCGCGCGCCGCGACATAGCCCGAACGCCAGTGCATGTCGTTCCTCTGGCCAGCGACCTCGACCTGGACCGGCTCCCACCGTTCGTGGGTTCTGAAGGACGCCGTGATTTCGTGATGTTCGGCCGCCTCAACCCGTACAAGAACGTCGAGGTGGTGCTGGAGGCCTGGCAGCGACATGTGCTCGGGGGCCGCTGGCGCGGAGACAACCTGGTGCTCATCGGCGACGGCCCACTGGATGCGGCCGCCCTGCCCAAACACACGCGCTGGCGCAACGGCAGCTTCCGCTACGCCGACGTCATCCCGGCGCTGGCCGCCGCGAAAGGTTCGATCGCCCACTATCGGCGTGCTTCGCAAAGCGGCGTGCAAGTGCTCTCCATGCAATTGGGCGTGATGCCGATCGTGTCCACCGCCGGTGCCCTGCCCGAGTACCAGCCGTCGGGTTGTCCCCCCGTCGGTATCGACGACGTTGCCGGGCTCGCCGCCGCGTTCGACGCCCTGGCCGACCCGAACGTCGCGGCGGCGCAAGGAGCAGAGGCCGCGCGCCACTACGCGCAGCGATGCTCCGTCGACCTGGTCGCGGACCGCTTGCTGGACGTCATCGCACAAGTGACGGCCGGTCGGCGCTGACCAGAAACGCTCTAGGCCAGTCCACGCCAGAACGTCTCCAGCCACCCGGTCAGCTCGCGGGCCCGTCCCAGCGCATCGGCGGGTGCCACCCGAGACCGCGTCGCCGCGATCGCCGCCGGAAGCTCCTCCATCTCCCGGACCACGGTGGCCAGGCCGCCCGCCTCCAGCTTCTCGGCGAACGGCAGCTGGTGCTCGTCGACGTGCTCGCCGAGCCGCGAGCGACGGGGCACCATCACCGGATGCTTGCCCTGCTCGATACACAGCAAGGCCGATCCGGCGCCGGCGTGGGTGATGGCCACCGACGCGGACCGAATCTGTTCACAAACGTCCCCGAAGGACAGGAAGCGCTCGAACCGGGCGTGCCGCGGCTCGTAGCCGCAAGTGCCGAGCTGCACGAAAAAGTCCTCCCCGGACGTGCCGACCCGGGCCAGCTCGTCGACCGCGCGCGCCAGCCGGTCGAACGGATGCACCTCCATCCCCATGATCACGAAGATCACACGATCCTCCCGTGATATTCCGTGCGGGGAATGCGGTCGACCAATTCGGGCCATTGCACCAGAAACCGGGAAGCGAAAGGCTTTACCATCCGGGCGGTGAGGGACAGCTCGGTGATGCGGGTGATCGACTCCACGAAGACGGTGGGAATCCGCAAGAGCCAGGCCAGCCAGAGGAAGGGGGCGGCCACACCCGATCCGGTGGTCAGGATCATCGCGGGCCGGTGGCGGATCAGCAGCCGCAACGCCAGCACCAGATTGCGCAGTAGGTTGGGGACACTACGGACGGTGGGGTGCGCCGCCCAGTAAATCTCCTTCTCGTCGCGCAGCAGGTATCGGGCGTCGGCGGTTGGAAAACTCACCCAAAACCGATCCTTGTCCTGCCAGAACTCCCGCAGGCAAAACATTTCGTAGATATGCCCGCCGGAGGACGCGATGAGGAGCAGACGGCCCATGTCTTCCCTCATCTCAGGCGCTCGCGACCAAACTCGGCCGCACGACAACAGCTTTCGCTCCCGCCCCTCGGCACACGAGGCGCGGCGGCAGCTCAATGGTAATGAACACGGCCTCGCCTCAATCGCGTTCTGGCATATACCAACGAAACTCGGCCGACACCGGGCGGATGTCGCCGCCCCTCAGGGCGACGGCAACAAGATCGACGAGATCGCCGAAATCAACCACCCACCGATGCTAACGTCATCATCGTTGCGTTGAGCGCCCCTAAGCAGGCGATCTCACTGCGTACGAGGACAGGGATGCCAGCATGTCTTGATAGGCGTCGGCGCAGCAATCGACTGCGCGGCGGCCGTGATGCATCCATGCACAAGGCGCCAATACGTGAGCAAAGCGGAACCTCTCCTGCCCATCCGGCTCGACACCCTTCGCTGCACACTTTGCCGCGGGATTCGAACGAAGAGTGAAAGGCGCACACAATGATTCGAACGGCCCTGGTCGGCCTCGGAAAAATGGGGCTGTCACATCTCGCGATCCTGCGTATGCACCCGGGCCTGGACGTGGTGGGGATCTGTGATTCGGCCGGCTATGTGCGCGATGTCCTCTCCAAATACACCGGCCTGAACTGCTACGACGACTTCGATCGGATGCTGGCGGCCACCAACGCCGAGGCGGTTGTGGTCGCCGTCCCGTCGAGGCTGCATGCACCGATTGTCGAGAAGGCACTGACGGCTGGGGCACACGTCTTCTGCGAGAAGCCGTTCGTGCTCGATGTGAAGGACGGCGAGCGCCTGGCGACCCTGGCGGAGACGCGTCGGCTCGTGACCCAGGTCGGCTATCACTGCCGCTTCATCGGTTCTTTCCAAGAGGCTGCGCGCATCGTTGCTTGCGGCGCACTGGGGCGCATCCACCATGTCCGCGCCGAAGCGTACGGCCCGGTCGTGCTTCGGGAAAAGGGAAGCACATGGCGCGGCGTGAAGGCCGAGGGTGGCGGCGCCCTCTACGACTACGCTTGCCACGCCATCGATCTGATGAACTTCGTGGCCGGCGTGCCGCATTCGGTCGACGGGGTCGTCCGTCACCGCGTCTTCTCGCGCGACGTCGACGACGAGGTCTACTGCACCATGCGTTACCCCGACGGTGCGACCGGCCAGCTGTGCGTGAACTGGAGCGACGAAAGCTTCCGCAAGATGTCGACGAAGGTGTCGGTGTGGGGAACCAACGGCCGTATCACCGCTGACCGCCAGGAGTGCCAGATCTACCTGCGTGAGCCACACCCCCAGCTCCCCGGGTTGGACAAGGGTTGGACCATCCGATACACGACCGACCTCACCGAGGAGGTTTGGTATTACCTTCGCGGCGAGGAGTATTCGGCGCAGATCGACTACTTCGCCGACAGTGTGAAACAGAACCGGATGGACGGCGAGAACACGTTTCGCTCGGCGCTCGACGTCGATCGAGTGGTCGACATGATCACCCGCGGCACGGGGACGACGACCTCCGCGGCGCCGCCGCAGGGGGCCGTGAACGGATCCCCGCGCGGCGCATTCCGGCGTGAGATCGTCGCGCGCATCAAGAAACTCGCAACCTCGAAGGCATCGTGAGCATGGACCGCGTGCTTTTCGGTGACAACCAGTTCTTCGGCGTCAATCACATGTCCGAGGAAAAGGCACGGGCCCAGGCGATCCGCTTCCAGCATCTTCCCGCTGTGCTCGCGACGCTGGACGACGCCTATCGGGAAGGCATCCGCACGTTCGTTTGCACCACCCATGACCGCGTTGGTGAAATCTGTGATCACTTCCGCGCGAACCGTACCGAATACCCCGACTATGTCTTCTACCCGTGCATGCCGTACGCGCACAAATATGCCAATGCCGTTACCGAATTCGGAATCGTCGAGGCGCTCCGAAAGTTCTTGCCCGACAACGGGGCCGTCAAATCGATGTTCAAGGGCGGCGTCGCGATCGCCAGCAAGGACGTCGAGCCCTTGATGCAGCTCTTGGTCGATGCCGAGATGAAGATGTTCGCCGGAATGTCAACGCCCATCATCTTCATCCAGAACGTGGTCACCGATCTGCTGCTCGGGCTCGGCATGGACGAGGTCTTCCGGCTGTTCTCCGACCACGTCAGGCTCAAGTACAGCGCCGAGCCGGGTTTCATCACGATGAACCTGCCCAGGCTCCTCGATACGCTCGATGGGCAAGGCATCGAAAACCCGATCGTCTGCGCCAATTTCAACAAGATCGGCTTCCGGATGTGCGGGGGTGTAGAGCTTTACGAGAAAACCGTCCGCGAACGCCAGTGCCGGCTGATCGCGATGTCCGTCCTTGCCTCGGGCGCGATCCCGCCGCGCGAGGCGATCGAGTACGTCTGCGGCCAACCGCAGATCCAGTCGATCGTGTTCGGCGCGTCCAGCCGCGCCAACATCCGGCAGACGAAGTCGCTCATCGACGACATGTGGCAAACGGCGACGTGACTCCTGCGCCGGGTGCGCGCCACGTTCGGTCAGTGTCTGCTCGAGGGTGTCCCGAATTCGGGCGGGCCACTTGCCTTTCGAGCGTTCGCAAGGCGCTGGGCAAGCCGTACCCCCAACGCGATCCCGACGAGTGTCGGGTTGGCTTGACTAGACGTCGGCAGCACCGACGTGCTCGCAACGTGCAGCCCGCGGACCCCGTGTACCTGCAGCTGCGGGTCCACGACGCCGTCCTGCGGCGAGTGCGACATCCTGGTGGTTCCCGCCTGATGGAAGCCGGTTCGCTTCGCCATGAACGCACGCACCGAGGCCTCGACGTCGTCGGTGAGCCACTCCACGTAGCCCACACCGTGGCGACGAAGGTGCTCGTCGATCGCGACGATGGCCTTGCGCACGCTCTGGTAATCGGCCTCGGAGAAGTGCATGTGGGTGCGAATCCGTCTCATGCCCAGAGCATCCCGCTCGTCAGTCAGCTCGACGCGACTTTCCCAGTGCGGAAGATGCTCACCGTGGTACTGGAGTAGGTAGCGGTTGTCGGCGCTCTTGACGAAAAATCCCGGCGCCTTCCTACCCTTGCGGAGAAACCGGGCGTAGCAGAACGCGATCGCGAACCCGATCGAGGGGATCAGGTCTCGCACAATGTTGCGCAGGTGCGCGACGATTCGCGGCGGTCCCTCGGTCTTGGTGTGCGCCTCACGAATGGCCCCGGCGAGCAGGAATCGTCCCACCGGGGAGATGAGGGTCAGATAGACACCCGACAGAATCCCGCTTCCGTGGCCCGGGTCGCTGATCGGCGGATTCACCAACCAGACTGCGGCGTTCGGCATTCCGGATTCGCGTAGCAGCTGCGGATCGAAGGTGAAGCGCCGGCGAACGTACACACCGTCGTTGTCCCGTTCGTACGCGTAGCGGACTTGCTCGGTGGTGAATTGCACGCGCGCCACCCGACTCTCGACGTGAGCCATGTACCACCGACCCAGGTGCCCGCCCGAATTTCCCAGCCCGCCAGGATGATGGCGGTCCGACGCCAGCAGCAGACGGGTGGCCTCCAAACCACCGGTTGCGATGATGTAGTCCGCCGCGACCACTCTCCCCCGCCGGCCGTCAAGCGTCTTGACCACGAGGTGATCGACGCAGTCACCGGCCGGCGACGTCACGATTTCGGTGCAGGTGAGACCGGCCCACAGCGTGAGACCGGAAGTGTCGCGCAATGCCGTGCGGTATTCGCGACCGAAACGTGTTGGCAGGGCCCAACGCTCCAGGTCTGTGGTGCGCACCTTGTCGTCGGGCAGCCCACCGATCATGTCGCGGTGCGCGATTTCAGGGATATTGCGCGCGTTGAATGCCGCCCGGCCGCACGCCGCCCAATCGCAGGCGCGTTGGAGATACGGCTCGACGTCGTCATGCCCGATGGGCCACGGCGCCTGCGCGGTGATGGGCCGAGCCTCGAAATCGATGGGATCGAACTTGACACAGCGGCCGCCCCAGAGTGCCGAGGTTCCTCCGACCTGCCGGCGGACGGTGAGCTCACTGCGCGAGTGGAAATAGTCATCCTGGCGCGAATCGAACGTCGACAACTCCTGCGCCGCCCGGTCCAAGCGCTCAAGACCACTTTCGATCAGCGTCACCTGCACGCCCGCCGCCGCCAGCTCGAGCGCTGTCGCGATGCCGATCGGGCCGGCCCCGACTATCGCCACGTCGGTCTCGATCGTCATGTCGGGCGCGAAGTCCGCCACGCCGCGGATCACGCGGCAGCTCCCTCTCGAAACTCCTTGACAAGAGCGAGGAACCGCGACACGGTTTCCGCGTCCGGCGGCGACGAGACGGCCGACGCGGCCTCGATGACCCGTTGAGGCCTGGTACTGCTGTAAAGAATCGCTGGGCAACCCGTTGCGGCGGCGGATGATCCGAGGATCAGCGTGGAAAGCGCGCCGGGAGCAAGCGGATCGGTCTGCAGCCTCTCGCGCCAGCGTCCCGCCAAAGCCTGGTCGGTCTGCAACGCTGCCATGAGTTTTCGGTACGGCCCGCTCAGTACGCCGAAGGCCAGGTCGGCGGACCGCGGTGCCGGATTGAGGAGATCGCTGCGAAGCTGACTTACTCCTTCGGGCGTGAACGTCCCAGCGAAATCCACGTCGAGCCCCTCATCCTGCGAGACGCCCCAGGCGCGAATCTTTCCCTGCCGGCGGGCGCGTTCGAAGAATTCGCGGAGTTCATCGCCGGCCACCGTGTCGCCGGGCCGCGGGGCGTGAACGAACAGGATGTCGACATAGTCGACGCCGAGCGCCGCGAGGCTCTGGTCGAGGCTGCGCGCCGCGATGGCCGCGTCGTACAAGCGGGCGGTCTCAGACCGCGCGTGGCGCCGCTTCACGGTGCGGCGGAGCGTGGGCGTTTTCCGGAGCAAAGCTCTTGCCGGGCTTTGGAACCGGGCGAGGCGGCGCGCCGCGCCGCCCACATCGATGCCGAACTTGGTAGCGATAGTCACGGTCTCACGCTCGACCGTGCGCAGAAACAACCCCAGCTCTGCCTCTGCCCTACCCAGGCCGTACATCCGCGCGGTGTCGAAATGGGTGATACCACCGGCCAGTGCGCTGGCCAGTACTGCCATCCGCTCTTTCCGGGAGGGCGACTGCATCAGGGAGCCGCATCCGAAACCGATTGCGCTGACCGTCAATTGCGGTCCCTGGAGTTCAACTCGCCGCAATGCCACAGCCCTCGTAGATCTGGCGCAGTTGCGCATCGATGACCCTGGGGCTCCGGGTGGCGGCGACGTGCTCCTGCCCGCGCCGCCCGTCACGCTCGGCCAGGTCTGGATCGCGCAGGTACCGCCCGATCGCCGCCGCCAACGCCGGCACGTCGCCGACCGGAACGAGCATGCTCGGGTCTGGTGCAATCTGGGCGGTGCCGCCGACAGGAGTTGCCACAAACGGTCGCGCGCCGGCCAGTGCCTCGGTCAGGATCATCGGCATGCCCTCGGCAAAGGACGGGAGCACAACCACGCGTACCGACCGGAGCAGCTCACGCACGCCATCGGGATGTAGCGGGTCTTCGACGGTCAGCCGTTCTATGCGGGGCGGAACATAGTCGTCGATGGGACCGACTATGCGACAACGCCCTTCGATGCCCTCGGCGAGAAGTAATTGCCAGGCCGCAACGAGCTTGTCGACACCTTTGCGCTGTCCGATGGTGCCTGCGAAAAGCACCACGGGCGGCGTCGTGCCGGCGCCGGGAGCATCTCGATCGATCGCGATCGGGTTGGCCACGACGGTGACCGCCACAGTGGGCGCTACTTCGGCAACGACGACGCGTGCTTCCTGTGACAGGACGATCACGTGGTCCGCGTGCTTCAACGTGGAAACCACAAAGCGGGGATGCGCTCGGGCGAACTCGGGAAAGTCCGAGCCGTGCAGGGTGACGATCACTCGGAGGCCGCGCGCTCTGGCCAGCCGGATCAACGAACCTTCCCGCAACCACGCTCCGCCATTGGACATATGGAAGTGAACGATGCCCGTGCGGGCGCGCCCCGCCAGAACAAGGCCGGCGCGCGCCGTGAGAATAAGGCTCCTCAGGTGCTGGTGCGGACCCGACCATGTCGAAAGGACGCGGATATCGTCCGCGCCAATCCCGTTGTCGCGGATGGTCCGGATCACGGACTGCGTCCCGCCGACGCTGTACATGTCGGGCCCCACGTGCGTTACCGCGATCATGTTCGGTCCGCTGCGAAGCCACGCACCCGCAAGTTACGGGTGGGCATGGGAGAAAAGACGGTCAGCACGAGCTCGATCAGGTGGACGTAGCGGTGCCGGCATCGGCATGAGCGGTCGGCCCGGGCGTAGGAGTCGACACGGGGTCGACGACGGCCGGGCTCTGGTCACCACTCCTGCGCCGCAGGCCGGCGAAACCCATCGCGGCACCCAACGCCAGGCCCAATCCCAGTGCGTCCATCGGCATCTCCGGCAATGGCCACACGGCAGATATCGCCAGGAGACCGGCGGCGACCGCCGCGCTGATTTTCGCCGGTCCCGGCGCACATCGCAGCGCCAATATGACCGGCGTGAGCGCGAATAGCGCGAACACCGCCATGCCCAAAGCCCCGGCCTTGGCTAACCACCAGAGGTAGAAGTTGTGGGAATAGGCGGGATACAGGTAGAGATGGAACTCGTCGTCCCCGGTAGGGGGTTGATACACGTAGCCCAGCCCGTGGCCGAACACCGGGGCGCGAGCGATGCTCTCCTTGAGCAGGTTGATTTCGCGCAGTCGTTCCAGCGCCGAATCGTCCACCGCCAGTGCGCTTGACGACACCCCGCCCAGCACGCGCTGATTGAAGGCGGCGTACTGATCGCTGAGCCATGCCCCGGTCTTCGAGCGTTGCAACAAAAACAGCGATCCGGGCACCGTCACGGCGATCACGGCCAGGCCAACCGCAGCGGCCGCCACCGTGCGCCGCATCGCTACCCAGCTCAAGCTCCCGAGTAGAGCTACGCCGGCCGCCACCCCCATCGAGATCAGCGTGTTGCGGGAGAAAGACAACAGCGAAATGCTCAGCGCCGGTGGGCCCAACGCGAGATACATTGCGGGCCTGACGCGCCCGACGATCGGGGCGGCGACCAGCGCGGACAAAATGGCGGTGGCCGGCGTTTGCGTGGACAGGATGATCCGAACGGCCTGGCCGGCGCCCGTGGTCCCTTCCAGACTTTCCGACCGGCCGGCCAGCCGGATGGCAAACAGCGAGCTCACAATCGCCATACCCGCCGAAAACCACAGGATCGCAATCATCACCCGGATCGAGAATTTGACGTGGCCGCCGTAGACAACGAGTAGCGCCAACACGAAACCGATGGCCATTTCGATCATGGTGGTCGATTCACGCATCACCACGAGGTCAGCGTTTCCAGTTTCGAATCCGGTGATGGTGGACCACGCCACCGTGAGCACCAAAAGCCCCGGCAACACGAAATCGTACGATCGCGGTCTCACGGATGGGATCAGATAGCAGATGGCAAGCAACGCGGCCACGTGATACGCATAAATCGTCACTGGGCCAAAGACTTTTCCGACGTGCAACCCTTCTGGCAGCGCCGCGAAGGCCCCGAACAGCGTGACCGCCACCATCCCTTCGGGCTTCACCCAGTACACGACCACGCAGAACAACGCGGCAGTCAGCAGCACTCCCTCGGTGGTTCGGCGCACCGAGAGCACGCCGAACACGAAGCACCCGAACACGAAGATCGCGAGCAGAGTTCCGTCCACTGCCAGGCGATGACGAGCCCGCAGGTAGAGGTTCACGCCGACCCGCTGGCCTTTGACCGATAGGCGCGGTCGGCGGCCCTGATGTGCAACGACTGACGCGCGTCGACGAGTACGGTGCCGACAACTTGCGCCCCCGCCGAGCGCAGGGCGGTCAGTGCGTCCTGGAGTTCGTCGGCGGTGGTGCGCCGCGCCCGCACCACTACCACCGTCGCGTTGACGGCGCCGGCCAACAGGCCGGCGTCGGCCGTGGCGAGGACCGGCGGGCCGTCGACGACGATCCGATCAAAGCGTGACGACAGCTCTTGCAGGACTCGGTCGATCACTTCCGGCAAATAGGCGCTGGCAGGCAAACTTTCGCGGCGCGCGGACCTGGACGCCAGAATGAACAGCCTGGAGATCGGTGTCGGCTTCACGGCTTCGCTGGCGATGTCGGGGTTGGCCAACGCGTTGCCCAGCCCCTCGCCCGATTCGACCCTCAGCAATCCGGCGAGCACGTGTCGGCGGCTGTCGCCCTCGACAAGCAGTGTGTCTTCACCCATTTCGGCGAGGGCGAGCGCAAGGTTCATCGCTGTCGTCGTCGCGCCTTCGCCGCCGAACGGCCCGGTCACCAGCACCCGGCGAGCGTCGGGCCCTATCGCCCTGAGCAACCGGGTGCGCATGCCGCGCACGGCATCGTCGGATGCGGCGTCGGTGCCGAACCGCGGAACCGTGCCCCGCTTTCCGGGCAGCTCCGCTAAAGTCGGCAGCCCCGAGACTCCTTCGAGCTTCTCGCGGGTGCGGATGGTGCGATCGCCGGCCTCGCGGGTTAGCGCGACCGCGATAGCAAGCAGCACTCCGGCGATAAACCCGATCGCCATGTTTCGCATCGGCACCGGCGAAACGGGAATTCTCGGTACGCGGGGCGGCTCGACCACTGTCGCCCGGGCCACCGGTATCGGCTTGCCCGTGGGCTGCGCAGAGACCGGCATGTCCGAGGGCTGTCCCGACGGCGCGGTTGTCTCAACGCCCTCGGGCCGCGTTCCAGCGGTCACCGGTTGGCCGGCACCGGTCGGACCCAGAGCCGGACTGAGCGTGGGAACGATCGCGCTGAACTGATTCGCCATGGCACCCGCCAGCGCGGCGGCGCGCGCCGGATCGGTGTCTTTGACGCTGATCGTGAAGAGCACGGATTTCGGCGTGTATTTCACTTGGGTTTGACTCAGCAAATCGTCGGCGCTGGTCGGGAGTTGGAGCTGGCGTATTGCGCGCTCGGCCACGATGTGTCCGCCCGCGATTTGGGCGTACGACGACAACCGTTCTTGTGCAGCCTCCGTGCCGCTGTACAGCTCATTCAGATCAGTCGCACCCGAGAAGGAGATGAGGACCGTGGCCGAAGACTGGTAATGCTTCGTCTGCAACGCCGTAACGAACGCGGCGCCGATCGTGCAGGCCAGCAGCGCGGTGATTGCGAGCTTCCAGTGCGCGCCGAGTATCCGGACGAAGGTACGGAAATCCATCGGCTAATAACCTTTCCAGAAGCTTGTGACGCGAAATAGCGTCATACAGATTTCCCAGCACCGGCCACGCATATCCACTGCAGATTATGCAGCATCATCACCCGGGCATTGCCGAAATCGCAGTGCTGCCGTGCGGGCAGGTTCTCAGCGGCAAGCCAGGACCGGCAAGCGAAGTGGCATGCCCGCCGTGCAGTATCAGGGGGCAGCCGGCGCATCGCGCGGCAGGTCGAGCGTCGCTAATGGATAGCATCCAGAGCCGTCGCGACCGCCGCGGGCAAGCCGCATGGGCGGATAGTTCACCACATGCGACGCGCCCGGCTTGTGCTGTTGCCATTCCACCGAGGCGCACAGCGTGTAGTGCCCCGGCGCCAAGCCCGCCAAGTCGACGTGAACGGACTCAGTAGATCTGGTCGGGACGGGGTCCTTGCGGGAGCCGTCTCCGAGTTGTCCTTGGATTAACGACTTCAGCGCCACCGTCGCCGGAAGCGAACGGACCACCGCCCCCGAGAAATCGACCAACCGGTAGCCCGGGATCCAGTTCTCCGTTGCCGCGGCGGCGCCGAAATTCGTCCAGGTAACCGTCAGCGTCGCCTTTCCCTCGCTCACCGATTGCGACCCCTGCCCCGCCTCTACCGAATACCGGTATCCGGCGACGACGTTCGCGTGTGCCCACAGCAGGTATAACGCGTGGTCCATCGGTGTGGTGGAATCCACGGCCGGGAAGTTGTAACTCGATGTCATCGACACGTGGTACTTGACCACGTCGTCCAGGCCCCTTTCGTAATAGGTCCGTGGATCGGTGCCGTCGGGCAGCTGGCACCATTCGGTGATCACCAGGGCCGAGGCCATTCGGCTTTTCAACGCGCTGACCAGTGGATCCTTCGACTGCACATAGTGCGAGCCATCCTTCTCCGCCCATGCGGGAAGCGGCGCCTGGACCCCGAGGCAATCCGCGCGGATGCCCACCGGTGCGGACAGTTTCTTCGTGACATCGTCGGCGATCAGTTGACGGACAATCTCCGGGTTCAGCGCCGTCGTCACCAATTGTGTATGCGGGAAGGCATTTACGGTCGCCGCAACCAGCTGCCGGATCGATTCGGCGGTGATGCTCTGGTCGCGAAACTGGCTGTAATACCCGAGTTTGGCGACGCTCTCGTCAGGTGCAGGTCCCGGCGCACCCAGCGTGTCGCGCAGATACGAGATGTGATTCTCGCTGAAATCGCCGTAACCGGAGAACTCAAAGACGCTCAGCCGCTCGTCGCCGTCGTAACGGCGGCCCAGCGCGCCCAAGAGCTGACCGAAAGCATTCAGGTAGTTGGGATCATTCCAGTTGGGAACGACCTGTGTCACTCCGGATGTCCACCAATAGCGTTGCGGACCGGTGTAATTGGTGGCCGCGGAGCGCATCCAGTCGGGCATGGCGATGTTGGTGTTGTTCGCATAGGTGTTGTCGCAACAGGAGTTGTAGGCGACCACACGCAGGGTCAGCCGCATGTTGCGACTGGCCAGCTTCGCCAGCGCGTCATCGATCACGCTGAAGTCGAACTTGCGATCATCAGGAGCGTCCGGTGGCAGCGTGCTCGGGTCGGTGGGCTGCAACTGTCGCCACGGGACACGCAGGCTGGCGTCAAACGACGCCGGCCACGCCGGATAGCGATGCTGCACGCGATTGCCTTGCGGGAACAGCGGTTGTAAGAGATCTTCATACTGACCACGCAGCGGATTCGATACGTCCTGTACCGACAACGGTATGGCCGGACTGCCAATCGTGGTCAGCGGCGACGGGTCACTGCCACGACCGCATCCGCTCAGCACCAGCGCCAGGCACACGCCAACGATAAAGATGTCCCGTTGTCGGTTTGTCCGGACCATGATTTCTTTCGCTAGACCACGTTGGGCGACAACGGCTCGCGGTAGGCGAGTAACGACATCGGCATGCACCGGCCGGCATGCACCGTCTGGATCAAACGCATCGACTGCTACCTCTCTGGTGGTTCGCGTTTCCTACCGCCGTTGCCCCGTTGACTGACGTCTCGTGGTGGTGCGGGATGTCAAGGGTTACAACAGGCTATAGCCCACACCCGGGCCGCACCGGCAAATCCGGGTGCCTTTCCTGAGGCACGCCGTTTTGCAGGAGTCGCTTCTTACATCGCACACGTCCCCGCCGGCGCGTCGACTAAGCTGATGGCTCGCAAATCGGGCAGGAGATCACCGAAGATGGCTGTCGCAGGCTCGGTCAAACGTCGGCTCGCACCCGCGGTTAAGAAACTCGCACCGCGCAGGTTCTGGCGGCGAAAATTCCGCATCCTGCAACGCCTGGGGCAATCCCGCCCGGATATACAGCTGGTGGCCTCGCTGTGCGATCCACACCGGATCTCCTTGGATATCGGAGCCGATCTCGGCGAGTTCACGATCGCGATGCTGGCGTCGTCACGATCAGTGATCGCATTCGAACCGCGGCCGACCCAGGCCCGCGATCTCGCGTCGATGTTTGACGCGGTCGGCGCCGCGGTGCAGGTGGAGGCGGTGGCTTTGTCGAATGAGCCCGGCGTGATGACCATGCGGGTGGTCGGATCCGAGCCGGGCCGCAGCACAATCGAGGCCGGCAACACACTGGGCGACGTGAATGGCGGCAAAATTCAGAGCATCGGCGTGCCGGTCAGACGCCTCGACGATCTGCGGTTAGGGGACATCGGCCTGATCAAGATCGACGTTGAGGGCCATGAACTCGCCGTGTTGCACGGCGCCACAGAGACACTCACACACCACCGCCCCGCGATTGTGGTGGAGGCCGAGGAACGCCATCACCCCAATTCCGTCGCCGAGATCACCGGGCTCCTGCATGGCCTCGGCTACGTGGGTTACTTCGACCTCGGTGGCGTTCGCCGGCCGATTGCAGACTTCGACCCCGTCCGGCATCAGGATCCGGCCAACGTCGGCAGCCAGGAAGACGGTTGGGCGGGCCGCGGCATCTACGTCAACAATTTCGTCTTCTTGCCCGAGAATGTCTGAGCGGCTGCTAGATCGACCCCATCGACGACGACTCGCGATCGGCCAGAAACGGCATCGGCATCCAGCGCGCGGACAGTAACGCTTCCATCGCATCACTGGGGATCGGGCGCGACAACAGGAAGCCCTGCGCCCGGTGGCAGCCGTGTTGCATCAAAGTCAGTGCGGCAGCGGGCGTCTCGACGCCTTCGGCGACCACTTCCAGGTCAAACGCCTCGGCCAGCCCGATGATCGCGCGGACGATGGCCAGGTCACCGGCGTTGGTGCCCACGTCACGCACGAACCCGGCATCGATCTTGAGCATGTCCACCGGAAGGGATTTCAGGTGGGACAAAACGGCATAACCGGTGCCGAAGTCGTCGATGGCGATCTGCACGCCCACTTCCTTGAGCTCCGCCAAGGTCTTTCGCGTGGTGTCGATGTCATGCACCACCGCCCGCTCGGTGATCTCCAGGCACACCGACTCGGCATCGATGCCGAACTCGCCGATGGTGTCGGCGACGCTTTCCACGAAACCGCGGCTGATCAGCTGAATGGGTGACACGTTGATGCGCAGCATGGCGCCCTGCCCGACACCGTTGGTCCGCCATCCGCTGAACTCGGCGCAGGCGCTGCGCATCACCCACCGGCCCAATTCCGCGGCCAGGTTGGTCGATTCGGCGACACCGATGAACGCGTCGGGCAACAGCAGTCCCCGCACCGGATGACGCCACCGCACCAGCGCCTCGGCGCCGACGATGGCGCCGGTCCACAGGTCGACCTCGGGCAGGTAGTGCAGCAGCAGGCCTTCGCTTTCGATGTCGCCCTGCAGGTGCAGCTCGATGTCGTTGCGGAAGGCCCGTTTCAGCGACATGTCGTCGGTGGAAACCGCGGTCTGGTTGCCGCCGGCGCGCTTGGCCGTGAGCACGGCCTCGTCGGCTCGCCGGAGCAGGTCGGCGCAGTCGTCGGTCCCGGGCGTGCCCACCGCCAGCCCGATGCTGACCGTCCGGCTGATCACGTGACCGCCGATGGTGAGGCGACCGCACAACATCGCCGACAGGCGACGCGCGAACGCCTCGGCGTCCTCCGAGGACATCGGCTGGTGCGGGATGACCACGAACTCGTCGCCGCCGAGCCGGGCGATCATGCTCTGGCTTCCCGCGCACTCCTCGATGCGTTGCGCGAACATCCTGATGAACCAGTCACCGGCGGAGTGGCCAAGGTAATCGTTGATCGGCTTGAGCCGGTCGAGGTCGAGGTAGAAGACCGCGACGGGCCCCGGGCTGCCGGCCGCGAGCCGTTCGGTCAGATGCGCGACCAGCGCGCGACGGTTGTAGACGCCGGTCAGGTCGTCGTGTTCGGCGAGATGGCGGAGCCGTTCCTCGGCGGCGATGCGGGCCTGCAGCTGAGCGAACAGTGCGGCGACCGCCTCGAGCGTGTTGATCTCCTCTTGTTTCCATTTGCGGGCGCCGAACCTGACGAAGCCGAGCACACCGGTGGTCGCGTCGCCGGACACCAGCGGCGCGACGGCCAGCGACGGCGAGACCGGTGACTTGCCCTGGTTCAGTGAGCGGCGAATCCAGCCGTTGGGCTGATCCGGCCGGGTCACCACCGGCTTGCGATCGCGCTCGCATTGGGCGAGCACCGAGTCGGCGCCGTCCAGCTCGAGATCGGCCACGGGATCCGGATCGGCGGCGTCGGTGCGCCGTGGCCACTCGGCCACCCGCACCGAGGCCGGGGCGTCCTGGGCGTGGTGGCGCAGAAAGCTGGCGTCCACATCGAACTGGTCGACGAGCTGCGCGAGAACCTTTTCGCTGACCTGGGTCGCGGTGGACGCCGTGGCCTCCATCAACTGGGTGGCGACGGAGGTGACCACCAAGTCCAGGCTGCGCGGCACGGGTCCTCCGATACGGGCACTTACGGCGACCCTTCCGAATACCCATCGAAGGGGTCCGATAGTTCGCTCGGCTGTTTGCTGGACGAACCTCGAACCGCGCGGCGGCGCGGCCGAAATCCGTCTGGAAACGGTATCACGCACGGCCCCGTCGATCGGGACTTCCGACACGGTGCCGGAAGGCGCCGCGGCGCGACGGGTCACTGACCGTTTGCTGAGGCCGCGTCGCTCGGAACGTCAAGTGTGGCAATCGGGTACAGCCCGGAGCCGTCGCGGCCGTCCCGTGCCAGGGCCATCGGGGCGTAGTTCACCACGTGCGATGCGCCCGGAATGTGCTGTTGCCATTCGACCGAGGCGCGCAGCGTGTAATGGCCGGGCGCCAGGCCTGCGACGTCCACGTGCACCGTCTCGCTGGCCGACTCCGCAACCGGCTCCTCACGCGACTGGCTGGTTTCGTCGTGGACCAACTTCTTGAGATTGACGGTCGCCGGCAGGCTGCGAACCACCGCGCCCGAGAAGTCCACCAGCTTGTAGCCGGGCACCCAGCGCTCGGTGGCCGCCGCCGAGCCGTAGTTGGTCCAGTCGACCGAGATCGTCGCCACCTTGCCCTGGATCGATTGCGATCCCGGCTTCGCCTCGACCGAATACCGGTAGCCGGCGGAGGTATTGGCCTGGCTCCACAACTGAAACAGCTTGGGGTCCATCGCCGATGTCGCATCGCGATCCGGGAAATCAGCGCTCGACGTCATCGACACGTGATACCGGATGACGTCGTGCAGGCCCTTCTCGTAATACGACCGGGCATCGGCTCCGCTCGGCAATCGGCACCACTGGCTGATCACCAGCGCGGTCATCAACCGCTGCTTGATCGCGTTGACCACCGCATCGTTGGACCGCACGTAGTGCGAGTCGTTGGCCTCGGCCCATTCCGGCAGGGGGGCCTGCACCCCAAGGCAGTCGGCGCGGATGCCGACCGGTGCCGCCAACTTCTTGGTGACGTCGTCGGCGAACAGCTGGCGGACGATCTCCGGATTCTGTGGAGCCACCACCAGCTGGGTGTGCGGAAACGCGTTGGTGTTGGCCGCGACCAGCTGAGCGATGGAGGCCTTGGTGATGCTCTGGTCGCGGAACTGGCTGTAATAACCCAGCTTTATCGCGCTGTCGTCCGGGGTGGGGCCCGGCGCGCTCAGCGAATCACGCAGGTACGCGAGCTGGTTCTGGCCGAAGTCCCCGTACCCGGAGAACTCGAACACGCTGAGCCGCTCGTCGCCGTCGTAGCGGCGGCCGAGCGCGGCCAGCAACTGGCTGACGCCGTTGAGGTAGTCGGGGTCGTTGAAGTTCGGCACCACCTGGGTCACGCCGGGGGCGGAACCGTTCGGCGGCGCGGGGTAGCTGGCCGCCGACGGGCGCAGCCAGTCCGGAATCGCGACGTTGGTGTTGTCGGCGTAGGAGTCGTTGCAGCAGGACTTGTAGACGTACACGCCCAGGGTCAGGCGCATGTTGCGGCTGCCGAGCTTGGCCAGCGCGTCGTCGATGGCGCTGAAATCGAACTTGCGGTCATCAGGTGCGTCCTGGGGCAGCGTGCGCGGGTCGACCGGCTGCAACTGCCGCCACGAGACACGCAGGCTGGCGTCGTATGACGCCGGCCAGGCGGAGTATCGCTGCTGCGCTGAATTGCCTTGCGGGAAAAGCGGATTCAGCATCTCCTCGTACTGGCCCCGCAGCGGGTTGGGTATCTCCTGCGCGGTGGGCGGGATGGCCGGGCTGACCATCGCGGACAACGGCCCGGGGTCGCTCGTACCGCCGCAGCCGCTGAGCACCACCGCCGCGCACACGACAGCGACCAGCGCGCGTTTCCTCAATGAGCACACCATGGTCACCGGCGTCAGATCGCGCCCGACGACAACGGCCCGCGCGGGCTCCGCGACCGCGCCGGCGCCGGCGCGGCGCCCGGCCCGGTCAGAGTTGTCATCGTCGTCAAGGTTGCTTCTCCCGATACACACCGATGCGCTTTTAAGTGGCCCCGTATCTCGCGCGTTCCAGTGGTGCGTGCAGGCGGCCCGGGGCAGGCCGCGAATTGGCGTAGCGCAGCGTATCATGCGCGTTTCGGCATGGCTTCGCCGCAGCTCAGCGGGGGTGCAGGCGGTAAATCCGCCCACGGCGCCCGTACCGCGCAGTGAGACAGGTCACAATTGCGGGCGAGTTTGTCACGCTCGGCGGGTCTGCGGTGTCTCAAGGGCACAGGTCCTCACGAAAAGGAGACAGCCATGAAGGCCCCCCAAAGAACCCAGGTCGTCGTCGTCGGCGCCGGATACGCCGGAACACTGGCGGCCAACCGTCTGCGCCAGCGCCCGGACATCGACATCACGGTGGTGAACCCGCGGCCGGTCTTCGTCGAGCGGATCCGCTTGCACCAGTTGGTTGCCGACACCGGCACGGCGACCGCCGACTACGCGACCCTGCTCGGCGAGGGGATCCAGCTGATCGTCGACTCGGTCGACCACATCGACACCGCCGGCCGCCGGGTCGCGCTGGCCTCCGGCGCCGAGCTGACCTACGACTACCTGATCTACGCCGTGGGCAGCACCGGGGCCGCCGCGTCCACGGTGCCCGGCTACGCCGAATTCGCGCATTCGGTCGCCGACCTGGAAAGCGCGCAGCGGCTGCACTACGCGCTCACCGATCTGCCGCTGCCCGCGCCCATCACCGTGGTCGGTGGCGGGTTGACCGGCATCGAGACCGCCGCCGAGCTCGCCGAGGGCCGGCGCCCGGTGACCCTGGTGTGCGGCCCGGTGCTCGGTCCGTCGCTGAGCAAGCGGGGCCGGCGCTCGGTGGCCAAGCGGCTGCGGCGCCTGGGTGTCAACGTGCTGGAGTCGGTGGCGGTGACCGAGGTGCGTTGGGATGAGGTGGTGCTGACCGATGGCGTGGTGCTGCCCAGCGCGGCGACCATCTGGACGGCCGGATTCGCCGTGCCGGACGTGGCCGTGCGCAGCGGGCTGCACACCGACCCGATCGGCCGGCTACTCACCGACGAGACCCTCACCAGCATCGACGACGAGCGCGTCGTCGCCGCGGGTGACGCCGCCGCGCCGTCCGGCCAGCCGTTGCGGATGAGTTGCCAGGCCGCCGGGCCGATGGGCGCCCAGGCCGCCAACACCGTGCTCGCGCGCATCGCCGGCGACACCCCCGCGGCGCTGAGCCAGGCGTTCGTCGGGCAGTGCATCAGCCTGGGCCGCACGCACGCCACGTTCCAGATGGCGCGCACGGATGACACCCCGGTGAACCTGTTCCTCGGTGGCCGGGCGGCGGCTTCGCTCAAGGAAACGGTCTGCAAGGGCACGGTGTGGTCGATCCGGCGGGAGGCGGCCAAGCCCGGTTCGTATCGCTGGATCAAGGGCGGCAAGCGGCCCGCGCAGTCCCCGGTCGACGAGGAGGTCGTCGCGCGATGACGCAAGCACCGGCCGGCAGCGAGCACGCCGAACGGTTCACCCTGCTGCGGCCACTGCTGTTCACCATCGCCTACGAGATGCTGGGCTCGGCGACCGAGGCCGACGACGTCTTGCAGGACAGCTATCTGCGGTGGGCGGCGGTCGACTTGGCGACGGTGCGCGACACCAAGTCGTATCTGGCCCAGCTGGTCACCCGCCAGGCGCTCAACTCGCTGCGGGCCGGCGCTCGCCGGCGCGAGGATTACGTGGGGCCGTGGCTGCCGGAGCCGCTGCTGCTCGACGAGCAGGACCCCTCGGCCGACGTCGTTTTGGCGGAGTCGATTTCGATGGCGATGCTGGTGTTGCTGGAGACATTGAGTCCCGACGAGCGGGCCGTGTTCGTGCTGCGCGAGGTGTTCGGCTTCGACTACGGCGACATCGCCGAGGCGGTGGGCAAACCGGCCGCCACCGTGCGGCAGGTCGCGCACCGGGCCCGCGAACACGTGCGGGCCCGGCGGAAGCGCTTTGAAACGGTGGACCCGGAACGCAACGCCGAAATCACCGCGCAGTTTCTGGCCACCGCGGCAGGCGGCGACGTGGAAGCGCTGATGACGATGCTCGCCCCGGACGCCACCTGGACGGCCGACAGCGGTGGCGTGGTGAGCGCCGCCCGCCGGCCGGTGGTCGGCGCCGAGAAGGTGGCCCGCGCGATCGCCGGGCTGATGCGCAGAGCCGCGGCCATGGCCACGCTGCGGGTGGACATGGTGACCTGCAACAGCGCCCCGGCGGTGCTGCTCTACCTCGACGACCAGCTGGAAGGCGTGATCACCGTGGAGATCGCCGAGGGAAAGATCACCAATTTCTATGTGATGCGCAACCCGCGGAAACTGGCCGCACTGGCCACCGCCCGCGACATCAGCCGCGGCTGACCAGTGGTGATCGCAAACGCGGCGTCGCCGGGCACCGCGGGCGCGAAACGCCGCCGCTCTGTCAAGCTAGGGCTGTGCGAATCGACCGGCTCGGCGATCTTGGTGCCGCACCCCAGGTGCTGCGCGCCGTGGGTGACGCCACCCGCCGGCTCGCTCTGCCGCCGCCGGCCGCGCTGACCGGCGAGTGGTTCGGCGCCCTGGCGGTGATCGCGCCGAGCCTGTCGGTGCGCCCGGTGCACGCCGACGACGTGTTCGCCGTCCAGGCGCCGCGGACGCCGAAGCCGCACGCGGTCGGCGGCGGCTGGATCGGTTACCTGTCCTACCCCGACCCCGGCGCCGACGCGCAGCCCAACCGCATTCCCGCGGCCGCCGGCGGCTGGACCGACTGCGTGCTGCGCCGCGCCCGCGACGGGCGCTGGTGGTACGAGAGCCTCTCCGGCGCGCCGATGCCTGAGTGGCTCACCACCGCGCTGGCCGCACCGGCGCCCGCGCCGCGCAACTGCCACATCGAGTGGGGCATCGCCGACCGGGCGGCGCATCGCGACGGGGTGCTGGCGTGTCTGGAGGCCATCCGCGCCGGCGAGGTCTACCAGGCCTGCGTGTGCACGCAGTTCACCGGAACGGTCGCCGGTGCCCCGCTGGACTTCTTCATCGACGGCGTCGCGCGCACGGCCCCGGCCCGGGCGGCCTATCTCGCCGGCACGTGGGGTGCGGTGGCGTCGCTGTCCCCGGAGCTCTTCCTGCGACGGCGCGGCACGGTTGTCACGTCCAGCCCGATCAAGGGCACCTTGCCGCTGGATGCCTGGCCGTCGACGCTGCGCGCGTCGGCCAAAGAGGTCGCCGAGAACATCATGATCGTCGACCTGGTGCGCAACGACCTTGGCCGGGTGGCGATCACCGGCACGGTGACCGTGCCCGAACTGTTGGTGGTGCGACGGGCCCCGGGCGTGTGGCACCTGGTGTCGACGGTGTCCGCACAGATCCCCACCGAGCTGCCGACGTCGGCGCTGCTGGACGCCACCTTCCCGCCGGCCTCGGTCACCGGGACACCCAAACACCGTGCCCGCCAACTACTCTCGCAATGGGAGCGCAATCGTCGTGGAATATATTGCGGCACAATCGGATTGGCCTCACCCGTGGCGGGTTGCGAGTTGAATGTCGCGATCCGCACCGTCGAATTCGATGCCGCGGACGGCGCGGTTCTGGGCGTCGGCGGCGGCATCACCGCCGACTCCGACCCGGACGCCGAGTGGGCCGAATGCCTGCACAAGGCGTCCCCCATCGTCGGACTGCCGTCGATCGCGACCGCGAGCCCGGCCGGCTGACCGAGCGGCAGGCCTCACTCGCGTCGGGACTGCAGCACCGCGTCGTAGAGCTGGCGCGAACGCGCCCCCGGATGGGCGGCGGCCACCTCACCGCAGGCGTCCTTGATGCGGGTGCCGGCCGCGACCAGCTTTTCGACCTCGACGACCAGCGACGGCAGATCGGCGCTCGGTGTGGCGCCGGCCAGCACCACGGTGATCTCACCGAGCACACCGTCGGCCGACCACGCCGCCAGCTCGTCGAGCGACCCGCGCACCACTTCCTCGTGCACCTTGGTCAGCTCCCGGCAGATCGCCGCCCGGCGTGCGCCGCCGAGCCGCTCGACGGCGTCCTGCAGGCAGGCGGACAACCGGCGCGGCGATTCGAAGAACACGCAGGTGCGCCGCTCACCGGCCAGTGAATCCAGCCAGGCGCGCCGCGCCGCCTTCTTGCGTGGCGCGAATCCCTCGAAGCAGAACTTCTCGGCCGGCAGACCGGACAGGGCCAGCGCGGTCGTCACCGCCGACGGCCCCGGCAGGCATCCCACCGGCAGACCGGCCTCGACACAGGCGGTCACCAGCCGGTAGCCGGGGTCGCTGATCAGCGGCATCCCGGCGTCGCTGACCACCAGCACCGTCGCGCCCGCGCGGATCGCCTCGATCACGGAGTCCACCCGGGCGTTCTCGACCTGGTCGAACATGCTGATCACCCGGCCGGTGATCCGCACATCGAGCGCCTTGGCCAGGGTGCGCACCCGCCGGGTGTCCTCGGCGGCCACCACGTCGGCTCGGGCCAGGGCGTCCAGCAGGCGGGGGGAGGCATCCGACGGTTGGCCCAAGGGGGTCGCGCCCAGCAACAGGCGGCCGGTGGTCATGACCGACAGCCTACGATCGACGTGATGACCGCCCCGCCCCGCGAAGCCCCGATCGCCGACGAGGAGCGCGTGGTGCCCGTCGTCAGCCCGGGGCCGCTGGTGCCGGTGGCCGATTTCGGGCCGACCGATCAGATCCGTGGCTGGGTGGTGACCGGCGTGATCACGCTGGCGGCGGCGTTGACCCGGTTCCTGAATCTGGGCTCGCCCACCGACGGCGGCACCCCGGTGTTCGACGAGAAGCACTACGCGCCGCAGGCCTGGCAGGTGCTGCACAACCACGGCGTGGAGGACAATCCCGGGTTCGGCCTGGTCGTTCACCCGCCGGTCGGCAAGCAGCTGATCGCCCTCGGCGAGGCGATCTTCGGTTACAGCGGCATCGGCTGGCGCTTCACCGGCGCGTTGCTCGGCGTGATCATGGTGGCGCTGGTGATGCGGATCGTGCGGCGGATCAGCCGCTCGACGCTGGTCGGTGCGGTCGCCGGGGTGCTGGTGATCTGCGACGGTGTCAGCTTTGTCGCCTCGCGGACCGCATTGCTCGACGGCATCCTCACGTTTTTCGTGGTCGCGGCGTTCGGCGCGCTGATCGTCGACCGCGACCAGGTTCGGCAACGGATGCACGTCGCGCTGCAGGAGGGCCGCAACGCCGACACGGTGTGGGGTCCACGGCTGGGTGTGCGGTGGTGGCGCTTCGGTGCCGGGATCCTGCTCGGATTGGCTTGCGGCACAAAGTGGTCCGGCCTGTACTTCGTGCTGTTCTTCGGGGCCATGTCGCTGGCGTTCGACGTGGCCGCGCGGCGCCAGTACCAGGTCACCCGGCCCTGGCTGGGGACGCTGCGGCGCGATCTCGCCCCGACCGTGTATGCGCTGGGCGTCATGCCGGTGCTGGTGTATCTGGCCAGCTACGCACCGTGGTTCGCCTCCGAGACCGCCATCGACCGGCACGAGGTGGGCCAGACGATCGGCCTGCATTCGCTGGTGCCGCTGCCCGCCGCCATCCGATCGCTGTGGCATTACACCGCCAAGGCGTTCCAATTCCATGCGGGCTTGACGAATTCCGCCGGCAACTATCACCCGTGGGAGTCGAAACCGTGGAGCTGGCCGATGTCGTTGCGGCCGGTGCTCTATGCCATCGATGAGCAGAACGTGTCCGGGTGCGGCGCGCAATCCTGCGTCAAGGCCGAGATGCTGGTGGGCACCCCGGCGATGTGGTGGCTGGCGGTGCCGGTCCTGGTTTTCGCGTTGTGGCGCATGCTGGTCCGCCGGGACTGGCGTTACGCCGCGGTGCTGGTCGGCTACTGCGCCGGCTGGCTACCCTGGTTCGCCGACATCGATCGGCAGATGTACTTCTTCTACGCGGCGACCATGGCGCCGTTCCTGGTGATGGCCATCGCACTGATTTGCGGCGACATCCTCTACACCCCGGGCGCCCCGCCTCGGCGCCTGCGGCTGCGGCTGCGCGCGAACTCGGAGCGGCGCACGCTGGGTCTGATCGCCGTGTCCTGTTACGCGGCCGTGGTGGTGACCAACTTCGCGTGGCTGTTTCCGGTGCTGACCGGTCTGCCGATTTCGCAGCAGACGTGGAACATGGAGATCTGGCTGCCCAGCTGGCGCTAGCTTTCTACGCCAGCAGGTCGCGGGCGACGGGGCAGGACATGCACCGGGGCCCGCCGCGGCCGGTGCCCAGTTCGGATCCGGCGATGGTCAGCACCTCGATGCCGGCGTCCTGCAGGCGAATGTTGGTCTGTACGTTGCGCTCATAGGCGACCACCACGCCGGGGGCGAGCGCCAGCGTGTTGTTGCCGTCGTCCCACTGCTCGCGCTCGGCGACGACGGGATCGAGCCCCGTGTCGATGACGCGCAGCTTGTCGATCTCCATCGCCTTGGCCGCGGCCTCCAGGAACGGGGCCTCGTCGCTGATGGCGACTCCGTCCGGTGTGCGCGCAATGGTGAACGCCGACAGCGAGTCGACGATGTTGGCGTACATCACCACCGTGTCGGTGTCGACCATCGTGCACACCGTGTCCAGGTGCATCTGGGCGCGCCGCTGAGCGATCGGCACCGCGAGCACCGTATTCGCCAGATCGTCGTCAAACAGGCTGCGGGCCAACGCTTCCGCGCCGGCCGGAGTGGTTCGCTCGCCGACCCCGACGGCGACCACGCCGGGCGCCAGCAGCAGCACGTCACCGCCCTCGACGGGGGCGGTGCGCGACTCGTAGGCACGCCGCACACCGGTGAACCGCGGGTGATGGGCGTAGATGAGGTCGGTCAGCGACGCCTCGCGGATGCGGGCGCGCAACGCCAACGTCGGGATCACCACCCGCTGGCCGATCCAGATGGACGAGTCGCGGGTGAAGACCAGGTTTGGCAGCGGGTCGATGACGAAATCACCGCCGTGGTGCATGCGCAGCACCAGCGACACGTCGGTGCGGGTGTCGGAGGGCAATTCGTTGAACGTCATCCCGGCCATCAGCACCTGGGCCAGCCGGGCCGGCTCGAGCCCCCGCAGGTAGCCCGAAACTTCTTGCGCCAACGGCACTCCGAGTCGTCGTGCGTCGACGGCGGCGGCGACACCCTGCATCCGGGCGGCTCCGCTGTGCGTCAGCGCCTCGGTGAGCAGGTCCGACAACAGCAGCACCTCGATGCCGCGGGACCGCAGCAGCGCGGAGAACTGGTCATGCTCGTCCTGCGCGCGGGCGACCCACGGCAGGCCGTCGAACAGCAGTTGGTCGACGTTGCGCGGGTTGAGGCGGAGCAGCTCGGCCCCGGGGCGGTGCAGGATGACCATACGCAGCGCGCCGACCTCGGAATTGGTGCCCAGCTCAACAACACCCACAGCTCAACCGTAGCGGCGCCGGGCCGCGGGTCCCGCCACACGCCCGTCGCGCGCCCCACGCGATCGAACGGATGTGCGATAAGCTCGGTTGCGTGGAGATCGCGGTCCAAGGCTCCCTGTTCCAGCACACCGAGCGCAGGCAACTCGGTGACGGCGCGTTCATCGAGATCCGTGCCGGCTGGCTCACCGACGCCGATGACCTGCTGGACGCCCTGCTGTCGACGGTGTCGTGGCGCGAGGAGCGCCGGCAGATGTACGACCGGGTCGTCGACGTGCCGCGGCTGGTGAGCTTTCACGACCTCACGGTGGACGAGCCGCCGCACCCGGAGCTGGCGCGGCTGCGGCGCCGGCTCAACGACATCTACGCCGGCGAGCTCGGTGAGCCGTTCACCACGGTCGGGTTGTGTTGCTATCGCGACGGCTCGGACAGCGTGGCATGGCACGGCGACACCATCGGCCGCAGCAGTTCCGAGGACACCATGGTGGCGATCGTCAGCCTGGGCGCTACCCGCTCGTTCGCGATGCGCCGCCGCGGCGGCGGCCCCTCGCTGCGGTTGCCGCAGGCGCACGGCGACCTGCTGGTGATGGGCGGATCGTGCCAACGCACCTGGGAGCACGCGGTGCCCAAGACGACGGCGTCCGTCGGCCCCCGGGTGAGCATCCAGTTCCGGCCGCGCGGCGTGCGGTAAACCGAAGCGGCGGTCGCAAGCGCGGCGAAAGCCGGGCGCAGCGGGCCGCCGCCATCGAGCCGAGCGTCAGGTGCGCACCGCGGACACGGCTTTGACGAGCAGGTCGCGCGCCCGCTGGGTGTCAACCGGGGCGACGGGCTGATTGGGAACCACCAAGGGATTGGCGATGACGATCACCTGGTAGTCGCCGAATACGGCCGAATAGTCGTACAGCTCACCGGTGCGTGGACCGCCGGATGTCAGCGCCTGCATGACGCGATGCACGCCCAATGTGCGGGTGCTCTCGATCTGCGGTACCTCGACCACCTGGACACCGCCGCGCATCTGCGGCCCGGTGAAGGTCACTTTGTTGCACTCCTTCCCGGGGTCGTTGAACGGCAACGCTTTTGAGGTCTCCAGCGCGATCACCACGAACCGGTTGCCGCGGCCCTCGGCGGTGACCGCGGACATGTTGCCCTGCAGGTCCGCCGGCATGTCCGGCCCGGCCGCCACTTTCGCACAGTTCGCCGGGTCGAACGTCAACCCGTCGGGGAGTTTGCGGCCCGCCAGCAGCTTGGGATCGATTCCCCGTTCGCTGATGTCGCTGACCTTGAACTCGGGCCCGAAGCTGGACTTCACGTCGACGACTTTGCTGATGTCGACCTTCGCCGAGTGAGTGGCCGAAGAGCAGCCGGCCAGGACGCAGACAGCCGCGACCGCGAGCAACATCTTGGACATCGTGGCCAATCTACCCAAGCGGGTAGTTCAACTGCGCAACGTGGACACCGTTTTGGCGAGCAGATCCGCGGCGAATTGCGGCGGCAGCACCGGAAGCGCCGAACCCGGATCGGTGGTCAGCGTGGTGAACGCGTAGTAGTTGCCCAGGTACGCCGTGAATGTGTAGGTGCGCGAATCTATTTCGGTGCCCGATTCGACGGAGGACTTCACGTCGGCCACCATGCCGACGGTGTCGACACCATCGACGTGCGGCGCGTCGGTGAGGTGGACGTGCACCACGGTGCGACCGGCGGACTCCGACCACTGCGAACACGAGGTGAGCAGGTCGTCCGGGAAATCCACCGGCTCCGGCAAAGCCACCACCACCGCGTCGACGATGCCGCCGGTCCCCGATCCCGACACACCCTGCGCCGACTGATCGCGCCCGTTGCCGGGATCGGCCAGCGTCCCGCACTTGGCCGGCTTGGCCTGCAGGTCGTCCCCCAGGCTCCAGATCACCCTGGGTGAGGCCGCACTCGGGATTCCGGTGGTCACCTCGTAACCGGGCGGCAGGTCGCGAACGACCCGTTTGATGTTGGCGGGGTTGACGGCAACGGCGCTGGGCGGAGCGGATTTCGTGGGTTTGGCCGACGGCGCGTGTGCGGGTGAGTGACCGCACGCGGCGATGACCACCGTGAGCACGGCAGCCAGCGACGGGCCAATCCGGAACGGCCGCATGAGGAGTTGATAACACAAGATGTGGCCATACGTTCGGAACCGCATCCGTCACACGAGTACCGGCCGGAAAGGACCAGGCAATTCCCGAACGTGCTAGCGCATGCGCCAGCGGATTCCGACGTCACCTAATGGTGCGCAGACTGACCGCCGTCGGCGCACCAGCATCCGGTGAAGGAGGCCAACGCGGCCTCAGCCGACCGCCGCGATCACCTGCCGGGCCACGCGCTTGATCTGCTCGGCCTCCTCACGCCGCAGCTGGCGCGGGTGGGGCACGTCGATCACTGTGGTGATGACGCCGATGTCTTCGCGCTGCCAGACGGCGCCGTAGCGGTCCATGATCGCGCGCATCGGCCCGTTGTCGGAAAGCATTCGCGCGGAGAACCTTTCGACGCCGTCGACCTCGGCGGCGATGGATAGCGCGCTGATCAGGAACGTGCCGATGCCGCGGCCCTGATAGGCGTCGGCGACGGTGAAGGCGATCTCTGCGACAGTCGGGTCGTTCGCGTCACGCACGAAGCGCGCGTCGGCCACCGGGTCGCTGCCGTCGGTGACCACCCACACGAAGTGGTCGACGTAGTCGACCTCCGACAGGTAGTGCATCAGCGCCGGGGTGGGTAGTCGCGGGGTCATGAAGCGCCGATACAACGTGTCGCTGGAGAAGTAGACGTGTCCATGCACGGTGCGCTCGCTGTCGCCGGGCAGCACCGGGCGCAACAACAGCAGTGTGCCGTCACGCACGCGGATCGGGATCGGCGTGATGAATGCGGCGAGACGCTGGCGCACGGTGCGCAGCAGCCGCGGCGTGATGCCGGGAATGTGCACCAAGCTGGCGAAGGCCCTGGTGTCACCGATCCAACCGGTGAGCGGTTGGGCGGTGGTCACGGTCGCGGTCCGGGGAATGTCACGCAGCAGGGCGATCTCGCCGACGATCATGCCCGGGTACGCATGCTCGACGATCACCACACCGTCGTCACCCACGTGGGTGATCTCGGCGGTACCCGAGGAGATCAGCAGAAACGAGACGGCCTCCTCCCCCTGCCGCATCAGCACCTGGCCGGCCGCGGCGCGCAGTGGCTCCAGGCGGGCCGCCAGCGGGGCGAGGTCTTCGGCGGGAGAGCCCTTGAAGATGTCCATCGTCGCCAGCTCGTCCACCCGGGCGCCGGTCAGTCCGGCCACCGCTATGGACCGCCGCCCGCAGCATCGCGACACCGCTCTGCGCGTCGCGGTGATGTCATGACCTGCCCGCCTGGTTGCCGTCGTCTACCGCGCCGGGCCGAACACCCCGGACGCGGTCGGATGTTGCCAGGTTATGAGCACCGTCGCGGCTGCGGCAAGGATGCGCCGGTCAATTACCGGATCAACGGGGGCGCCGTCGGGCATGATGATCGCGTCAAGCACCGCCTGATGTACGTGCGATCGCGCCCGCACGCGGCGACTTTGTTCGATGCCGAGCCTGGTGCATCGGGACCGTCCGCGGCGTCAGCGTGCCCCTTGGGCATTCACGATGAGTTCGACGGCCGCGGCAAGGTCGTCGACCACGATGTCAGCGTCGTCGGGGGCCTCGCCGCCCGGGCGGAGCAGGATGGTCGCCGTTCCGGCCGCCCGGCCCGCCATCATGTCGATGTCGCTGTCGCCGACCATGACCGACTCGGCCAGGTCGAAACCGTGCTGTCGCGCCGCGCGCACCAACATGCCGGCCAGCGGCTTGCGGCAGTCGCAGCTGTTCGCCGCGTGCGGACAGTGATACTCGGCATCGAGCCGCGCGCCTTCGCGGGCCAGCATTTCGCCCAGGCGCCGCTGCGTGGCGGCGAAATCCGCAGGGTCGGCGGTCTTTTCCGATAGCCAGCGCTGGTTGGTCACCAGCACGGTCCGCAGGCCCGCGGCGTTCAGGGCGGTCAGCGCCTTGGCGGCGCCGGGCAACAGCTCCAGCTCGGCGGGTGATCGGATGTATTCACCCTCGGCGGCCTTGACGTTGATCGTGCCGTCCCGGTCCAGGAACACGGTGCGCACGGTGCGCAGGTCGGGTGCGGCCATCGTCGACGTCAAGAAGGCCTGGGAAACAGTGCCGCTTCGACCATTTCGCAGATGGAGTGGCCCAGGTGCAGGCATGCCTCCTGGATCCGCCCGGTGTCGTGGCTGGGCACCCGTATGCAGATTTCGGCGACGTCCGCCACCTTGCCACCGCGTGCGCCGGTCAGCGTCACGGTCGTCATCCCCACCTGGCCGGCCGCCTCGAGCGCGCGAACGACGTTGGGAGAGTTGCCCGATGTGGTCAGCCCTATAACCACATCGCCGGGGCGCCCCGCGGCGAGGACCTGACGGGCGAACACCTCGTCGTAGGAATAGTCGTTGCCGATCGCCGTGATCGCCGCGGTGGCGTCGGGGAGACTGATCGCCGCCAGGCCGGGCCGGTCAAAAGCGAAGCGGCCCATCAGTTCGGCGGCCAGGTGCCCGGCGTCTTGCGCGGACCCGCCATTGCCGAAGAAGATCACCTTGGCGCCGGCGCGCAACGCGCCGATGATCGCCCGCGCCACCTCGACGGTCTGCGCGGCGAAATCGCCCTGCTGCATTTGTTGCTTGACCGCGATGGTCTCGGCAAGCCGTTGCTGCACCAGCTCCACGCTCGGCGGGACGACATCCGACTCGGTCAGGCCTGCCATGTGGTCAATCCCTTGCTCTCGAACGCGAATTCGGTGATCGTGGCGCCGGCGCCCTCGAGGGCTTCGATGAGTCGGTGTTTTTTGGCGAAGTCGCAGAACAGCAGGATGTATCCCCCACCACCCGCGCCTGTGAGCTTGCCGCCCAGCGCGCCATTCTTCCGGGCGAGGTCGTACAGGTCGTCGATGCGCTCGTTGGTGATGTAGGGCGACATGCGTTTCTTCTGATTCCAGGCCTCGCCCAGCAGCGCGCCGAAGTCGTTCAGCTTGCCGGTCAGCAGCGCGGCCTTCATCGCGACCGCCAGATCCTTCTGGGCCCGCAGCCCCGCCAGGGTGTCATCGGAACCCGTTGTGGCGCGCCGTGTTTGGTCCTCGATCACACGCGCGGAGTCACGGGTGATGCCCGTGTAGCACAGCAGCAGGCTGAGCTCGAGTTCGAAGGCCGTCTCGTCGCGGATCCGCAAGGGATTGACGATCACCCGGTCGGTGAACTCGATGAAGTTGAATCCGCCGAACGTCGCGGCGTACATGTCCTGCAGGCCGCCCGCGATACCCAGATCGTCGCGTTCGATGGCGCACGCCAGTTGGGCGGTCTCGTACTCGCCCATCGGCACCCGGTAGTGCTCGGCGAGCAGGCCGGTGAGGGCGACCATCATCGTCGACGACGAGCCCAGCCCCGAGCCGGGTGGAGCGCTGGAACGCAGCACCAGGTCGTAGCCGTCTGTGCCGTCGCGGCCGAACCTGCGCACCGCGGCCTTGATCAGGTCGAGGCTGCCGTCGTAGAGGATCTCGCTGTCCAGCGTCATCTCGTGCGTGGTCTTGAAGTCCACCGACTCGATGCTGACCCGGCGATCGGTACGCGGCGTGAGCGATCCCTGGGCGTAGCGATCGATGGTCGCCGACAGGACGCAGCCGCCCTCGGTCGTCGGGAACGGCGGGACGTCGGTGCCGCCTCCGGCGAACGAGATGCGCAGCGGCGCTCGGGCGCGAATTCGGGGGCGTGTCATGGGGATTCGCATCGTTCCGGCAGCGATTTTTCAGAGGCCACGCCCGCCACGTGCTAATCCCATCGTTCGGCGTCCTGAAGCGCCGCCAGCCTAACAGGCTGACCAGCGCGGTCGCCGGGTTTTCAGGTGATCTTTTGGCTCGGCTGCAGCACGAAATCGACGACGATCGCGGCAATGTCGTCGATCGCGCGGCGAGCGATGACCTCGTAGCCGTGGGTGCTCAGCGTGGGCAGGCACAGCAGGCCGGCGCGTGCGGTCAGCCCGCTGGCCTTAGAGTGCGAGGCGTCGGATTCGAAGGCGCCCAGCGCGGCCGGCTGTGGCGACAGCTCGCGGTCGGTGGCGATCTTCAGCAGCCGGTCGGCGACCTCTTTGTCGTAGACACACAGCGCGTCGCTGTAACCGATGATCGGGCCGCCGGTGACGCTGGTGTTGTATTCGCGTTCGGTGGGGCCGACCTCCAGGGCCAGGGTGAGATCGCCGGGCAGGGTCGCGCTGGCATAGGTGCCCCCCACCCCGCCGATCTCTTCGTTGGTGGTGAATACCAGGTACACGTCGTCGGCGGGCCGCTGTTGGCGCTCCCGCAGCAGGCCTGCGGCGTTCAGCAGGGCGGTCACCGCGGCGCGGTCATCGAGGAAGTAGGCGCCGACGTAGTCGCCGATCTCAACCATCGATCTCTTGCTGGCGTCGACACACACCCGGGTGCCGGCGTGCACTCCCGCGGCGGTCAGCTCGTCGGTGCTGCGGCCGGTGAAAACGTAGACGTGATCCCAGTCCAGCGCGCGGTCGCCCTGATCGGGCTTGGTCTCCCAGATTCGTGAGCTTTCCTGGGTGGTGTGCTCTGAGCCGAGAGTCAGTACGGCGGTGAGGGTTTCGTTGTCACCCAGCACGGCGACCGGACCCAGTCCGAAGTTTCCCGGATACATGGTGCCCAGCTGCGTCAGATGTAGTGTGCCATCGGGTTCCACGCGCTTGACGATCATGGACAGTTCGTCCATGTGCGCCATCACCCGTGTCGCGGTGCCGGGGATGGACTCGGTGCGGTGGCGGTGGTTGGGCGCCCCCGCATCGCCGGCCGAAGGATTGGCCGCGACGTAGCCGATCAGGTTGCCGGCGTCGTCAGTCCACATGTCGTCGACGAGGGGTTGCAGTTCGCGGGCGATGACCGCACGGACCGCGCCCTCCTGCCCGCACGGCCCGAAGGTCAACAGAAGTTCTTGCAGCAGCTCGTCGGTGGAGTCACGGTCGCGGTGCGCCATCGGATCCTCTTCGTCATCGGGTTCAGAGGGATCAGTACCCACGTTTGGCCTGCGGCTACCCAACAGGAAGATGTTCAGGCCAGTGCGACACCCAGTTCCTGCGCGAACACCTTGATCATGTGCTGGACGGCGATTTCGTTGCGTCCGATGATCATGTGGTCGTGCTGGCCGTGCCGGACGCCCTCGCCGCACTGGGGCAGCATGGCGAAGTCCTCGTCGCGCACGGCCGCGTGCACGCCTTCGAAGACTGTGTCGTAGGTCACTCTCATCTCATCGTTGGTGGCCGGGACGCGACCCATCCAGCTGTGCCGGACCGTGCAGCGGGTCGGTTCACCGGCGGGCAACATGTCGATGATCTCCACGCCCACCGGGCTGTTGGCCAGGATGAGATTCGGATACACCCAATAGATCACGCCCATGTTCGTCGAGGGGTCCAGCGACGCCGTGGGGTCGGTGTCCGCGTTGATGATCCAGGTGAACGGAAACCCGATGCGGTGATGCTTGCCGAATTCGTCGTAGACCATCGTGTTGGCCAGGGTGTTCTGCCCGATGAGGCTCTCGCCGTGCACGTACGGGAAGTGATATCCCTCGGCGAAGGCTTCCAACGCACCCTTCCAGGACACCTCGGACGTGAATTCGCGCTGCGTGTGGTAGCCGTACGACTCGTAGTTCCACAGCGCCAGTTCGGTGCCGAAGTCGCCCAGGTGCGCGTCGAGGTCGATGGTCGCGTCGGCGGTCAGCACCGCCCAGATGAAGCCGTGCCGCTCCTCGGAGGGCAGCTCCACCAGGCCGTAGTCCTTGGTGTCCATCGAATTGAAGCCGTTCTTGCCCGGGACGGTGAACAACTCACCGGTGTTGCGGTATGTCCAGGCGTGATACGGGCAGACGAACCGTGAGGCGTTGCCCGAGCCGCAGGCCGGCATCGCGCCGCGGTGCCGGCAGTAGTTGAGCAGGACGTGGCTGGTGCCGGCGCGGTCGCGGGTGACCAGCAGCGAGTCGCCCAGCACCGAGCGCACCACATAGTCGTTCTTTTTCGGCACCTGCGCCGACGGGACGATGGCCAGCGGCACCCGGCGCAGGATCTGCGATTCCTCGATCTCGGTGATCTTGGGGTCGCGGTAGTAGTGCAGCGGCACCCGCAGTTCTCGTTCGGCCAGGTCGGTGGTTTTGTTCCGCGCGTGACGCAGGCCCCGCCGTGTCAGCGTCTCGTCGGTGCCGCTCACCGGTTTGTCGATCGTCGTCACCCTGGTCTCCTTCGCCTCGATGCTCCGGACCATACAATCACTATCGTTTGTGTTGTCAAGACCGGCGGCCGGTGTGTGCGACGATCACGCCATGCGCCGGCACGGCTGGTCGGGTGACATCCCGGCCGACGACGATGAGGCGGTCGCACGCATCCTGGGCGCGACCCGCAGCGCCATCGACGCGCGCGGGACCGTGAGTGTGTCCGAGGTCGCGGCGACGCTCGGCGTGACACGGCAGACGATCTACCGGTACTTCCCCACCCACGAGGCGCTGCTGGGCGCGACGGCACTGTCCGCCGTCGACGGGTTCCTGGATCGCCTTGCGGCGCACCTGGGTTCGATCACCGATCCCACCGAGGCGGTGGTCGAGGGCATCGCCTACACGTTCGAGCAACTCGCGCACGACAAGTACCTCGGCCTGGTGTTCCAACCCGGCAAGGCCAGCGCTTTCACCGCGGGCGTCACGTCCGATATGGCCATTTCGTTCGGCCGGTCGATCCTGCAGCGATTCGACGTCGATTGGGCCGCAGCGGGATTCGTCGAAGGCAGGCTCGACGAACTGGTCGAGATCATGCTGCGCACCCTGCAGTCACTGATCGTGGACCCGGGCCGTCCACCGCGAACCGGACGGGAGCTGCGCCGGTTCCTGGAGGACTGGATCGCGCCGTCGGTGCGCGCGCACGCCGCCGTCCAGCGCTGAGTGGTTGCGGGTCAGTCGTCGGACGGGTCAAGAACCGCGGTCAAGGCGGGGGTGATCAGCCGTAGCAGGTGTTCGGTGTCGACGTCGACCAGGTCTGGCATGCGCAACAGGTAGCGCTGACTGGCGACCCCCATGAGCATCGCTCCGAGTAGCGCAGCCCGAAGTCGCGCGTCGGGTGCGTCGATTGTTTTCGCAATACTGCCGACTGCGTGGGAGGTGACGTGGGTCCGGAGGAGATCCGCGGCTTCTTCGCTCGTCATGCTGGCACGCAGCAACACAGCCATCGGGCTGTTCGGGTTGGCGCTCCATGCGGCGAGCATTCCGCGCGCCAAGTTCTCGGCAGCTTGAGCTGGGCCGTTGTCGGACACGACATCGTCGATCGGGATGGTCCAGGTGGCTGCTTCTTCGAAAAGGTTTCGCTTGGTGCCGAAATACTTTACGACCGAGGATTTGTCGACATTGGCAGCGGCAGCGATGCCGCGAATTGTGGCGCGCTCGTAGCCCACGTCCCCAAACACCTTGCGGGCCGCCTCGAGTATCTGACGCCGGGTGCGTTGTCCCTTACGCTCCGCGCCTGGCGCCACGTCGTCGCCCACTCACCCTCCTCGCTGTTTCGGACCGGTCTTGCATTGCGACGACGCGGACGCTCAGCGCGCTTGAAGACGAATCACCGGAATCTCGCGGTCCGTCTTCTCTTCGTACTTGGCAAAGCGTGGCAACTCGTTCGTGATCCGTCGCCACGCATCCTCGCGTGCCTGTCCGTGCAGCTGCTCGGCGACGACGCCGACTTTGCGCCCGGCCAACTCAACTCGCACCTGGTCAGGATGCGCGGCGATGTTGTAGTACCAGGCCGGATTGTTAGCCGCCCCGTTCGCTGACGCCGCTATCAGCCACGCGTTATCGCCATCGGGCAGAAAAGCGACGGGAGTGCTGCGCTCGGCTCCGCTCTTTCGGCCAACGGTGGTCAAGACCAGGGCGTCCATCCCCATTACCTTGCCGCCCTGTTGACGGATTCGTTTCATGTTCCAACCGTTGAACCAGCGCATCAAGCGACCGGCGCTCGGCTGCTTGGCACCACGGGTGCCGTTGGGCGTATTGAAGGTCATGGCATCTCCTAAATACAGATCGTCAGGGTCGTCGGTGAACGGTGCGTTTGGGCGGGACGAACGAGTCATCGTGTCGTAGCGGTTGGCCGCTGAGGTTCCAGCTCCACGAAATCTCAGGCGTCACACGCAAATACGGCCGATCGCCGTCTACCACTTCGCCGGTGCCGTAGACACGAAGAAACCGCGGACTCCACGGCTGGGTGGACACCAAATCGTCGATGACCAACGCAACCTTGTGATTGCCGGCCAGGACGTTATGGTGCCGCCGGGTCTTCGATGGCTCGTAACCGCCGATGTTGATGCAGGTCCCATCGAACTCGAAACCGACAGGGACCACGTCAGGTTGACCGTCATCGCTCACCGTGGCGACTCGTGCCAATGGCTGGCTGCTCATGAATGCGATCTCGTCTTCGGTGAAACTCATCGAAAAGCCCTTCTATAGAACGAGAATTCGTTCGGTGCCGCTCAGCGCACCGAGCCACACCAGCAAAAGTATACGCTTGTATACTTTTATGGTCGAGGTCGTTCGGGTGAGCGCGGCCTATGGCAGTGTCTGCGCGCGAAGCAGCCCACTACCTACCCGTGAATCGCGGCTCGCGTTTGGCGGCGAAGGCGGCCAGCCCTTCCTTGGCGTCCTCGGAGCGAACGGCGAAGGGGTGCCGAGGGCCCCTGCGATTCTCGCCAACAGATCGTTGATTTCACATATGAGAGGAGGTTCTCTCGGGCGAAACACTCCCGCAGCCTCTGGCTTCGTCCGAAGCAGCGTTCGCTGAGATCTGCATGGCCCCAGCTTATTTCGTCAGACTGCCTCGTCCTCGACGTCTGCCACGAAATGGGTGGTGCTCGGATGCAGATGTCGCAGTAGCTCCGTGCCGGAGAACTGCATGCGATGGGCCTCCTTCAGGAAATCAGACCGCGCCGCTGAGGATTCGTAGACCAATCGGGTGTCCTTCGCTGCCCTCGGCTCGCGCACCGTCTTGCGCTTCTTCAGACGCATCAGTTCGGGATGCATCTTCTTCCGCTGTGAGGGAGGGACCAGCGCGCCACGGCTGATGGCCCTCATACCGAGCTTGTCCGCGACCTCGCAAACCTGCCAAGTCTTCAACCGGTAGCGCCAAGCGATTTGCGAAATCGTGTACCACCCCCGTGGCATCCGCCAGACCCAACCCGCGACGGTAATGACCGTCAACACAATCGCCAGGGTCGCTTCGGGGCGGAACAGCTTTCCGGAGAACACGATTGCCGCGATCCCGACTACCAGCATGACGACGAGAGCTGACACGAAGAAAATTTGAGTCGGGCTCACGCCGCCTCCTTGCGTTCCATCGCGAGTATGCCCAACGGTCCCAGAACCGACTGGCGGTGAAACCGCGACACGCCGTAGCGTCACCGGCTTGAGACCGCCTTTGGCTCGTCCGGGACGGTCGGTTCAGCGACTGCTCGGCCACGCCAGCCGTCGGCGACGCTGGATGTGGAGGCAGACTCGTTCTACGAGGATCTGGACGAGGTCGACGGTGTCTCGATGCGCACGATGCTCGCTAAGGGGTCACCGGTCACCCCCATCGTCGCCCTATGTTGGGGTGTCGGTCGCGGAACCTGGCCCGGTCAGCTGAGACGGGATGTCTTCGTTCGATTCCCTCGAAGGCCGGTCGTTGACTGCACGTGGCAGCGACCGCCAGTACACAGCCGTCATTAAAACCATGGGGACCCCGATGATGAATAATGAGCCGGCCACGGGATCGGCAATCGCGGCAATAGCCGCGTCATCTGTCGTGCGGGCAACAAAAATCGCGGCACCTGCCATCACTCCCACCTGAAGCAGGTAGACCACTAACGCTGGGGAGTGCGGATGACTGCGCAGACCAGGCACGGCAGCGGCTCGCTCATTGCGCGCCATCCACGTGAGTAAGCCGATCAGAATGCCGGAGATGCACAAAAAGCCCATCTGCGCACAAAGCGGTAGGCCGAACCAAAAGCCAGGCCCGCCATAGTGAAACAGTTCCCCGAGCGCGAAATACCGGCCCAGCCGACTGACGGGGTCCATGATCCACGTCGCCCAGGTAGCTAGCACCACGGCCAACACGTACTCGAGGATGGGCTGTCGAGAGCGGGACCGGTAGGGCCCCGCGACAATGAGTCGAGCGGCGGCGAAAGCGAAATACGCCATGAAGGTGTAGCTAAGCGGCACCATAAGGGGCACATCACCAACCCACAACTCCTGGCCGCGCAGGTCCGAATTGTAGGTGTACCGGGTGAATGGAAAACCCAGATGCACCGACCCATTCTCAGCAAGCGCGCCTATGGCCACGGCAACCGCGCTATAGATCACAGTGCGCTTGAATCCAATGTGGCGCAGGGCGAGAACCACGAATACCAGGCCGTATGCAGTGACGTACCACCTTCCGACGATGGTGCCTGCAATCTCCCCTACCATCGCGAGCGTCTCCCTGATCGCTTTACGGCCAACCCTTCCCCCACCCCATTCGTTCAAGACGGGACATCAGGCTCAGGCCGAATGAACGTCGGTTATGGCTCAGTCGCAGCGACGCGAGCTTCGACCCGTCTGTTTGGCGTACCCATCTCTCGGTGTAGTGCCCGTAGCCCGTGACCGACATGCCGTTGCAGCTTTGGCCCGGGCCAGCTCGTAGAAGGCGATCGAATCGGCTTGTCCGGTCATGTGACGGCCAGTTCCAGATGGTCGAGCCGACGCACCAGAAGGCTGGGCAACCAGCGCCCCGTCTGGGTGGCCTGGACGAGTGTGGTGCGCTCAAGGAGTTGGCGGAGGACGACCGCTGCCTCTAACCGGGCGAGGGCGGCGCCGACGCAGAAGTGCGCCCCCCTCCCGAAGGTGAGATGACCTTTCCCAGCGGGCCGGTCGAGTCGAAACTGTCCGGGGTCATCGAAGTGGGACGGGTCGCGATTGGCCGCCCCCCACAGCAGGAGCAGACGTGACCCGCCGCGCAGCGGAATCCCATCCAGTTCGGTGTCGTGAAGGACGTGGCGATAGTGACCCCGAAACGGCGGCTCGTAGCGCAGCACCTCTTCCAAAAACGCGCCGAGCAACTCCGGCTGCTCCCGGACTCGCTGTTGAATGACGGGGTTGTTCGCCAAAATCCATGCGCCGGAACCGATTAGCGAAGAGGTGGACTCGCCCCCGGCGCTGAACAGGGTGATCATCATCAGTTGTGCGGTGAACTCGTCCAATTCGCCAGTGACGCACGCTGCGGCGAGGTCGCCGAGCAGGCTGCTTCGTGGACTGGCGGTGGCCCGGCGGAACTGATCGGTGATGTACTCGGTGAGTTCCATGACCGCGACACCGGCGGCGGTCAGCTGCTCATGAGTGACCAGTCCCTCCACGATCTGCGTGGCGGCGTATCCCCACCGGACGAGCTTGTCATTGTCCTCGTGCGGCACTCCGATGATGCGCCCGACGATCATCATCGGCAGCCGGTTGGCCATCGCGCCCATCCATTCGATGCGTCCGTCTTGGACGCTGGTATCCCAGATGTGTGTAGAGGTCTCGCTGATGAAGGGCTCGATGGCTCGTATGCGCTTGGCCGCCAGTTGCGGTATCAGCGCCTTCCTGTGCACGACGTGCGCAGGGTCATCGGCAGTGGCGAGCACCTGCGTCGGGCCGCCCAGCTCACCCGTCGGGAGCTCGCGGACCATGCCGTCAGCGTCACGCATCATGGTGGCCGTCAGGTTCGATGAGAAGTCGTCGCACCGAGCTACGGCCTCGTTGACGGCGGCCCAGCCGGTTACGGCGTAGAAGTCTGAATCGCCTATCCGGTGCAGTGGCCCTTCCTGGTGCATGCGCTCATACAGCGGGTAGGGGTCTTGGATGTACCGATCGTCGAATAGCGCGATGCCGAGTGCGCCATCCAGAGATGTCATTGCTCCACGCTGATGATTGCTGCTGACGAGGTCAACCAATTGCGGCGAAATTGAAATGGCCGGTAGCCCTCACGGACGGCAGTTATCTCAACCGCTGCCGCAGACCTGCACGAATGATGATATGGACTCTGAAGTTTGTCTCAGTACTGCGAAGATGGCTTCTAACGAAGCAAGGAGGGCGGCGGGTGGCACGAGACGATTGGGTCGTTGGTGGGGATCGCCGGGCCGCTGCGGCAGAACGTATCTACGCGGCTGCTGCTGATCTTGTGCTCCACGCGGGTTTGGAAGCGTTCGACATCGACGCCTTGGCCGAACGGGTGCACTGTTCGAGGGCGACCATCTACCGCTACGCAGGGGGCAAGGCGCAGATACGGGACGTTGCACTGATCCGCATCGCCGCAGACATCACCGCCACCGTACGGCGCGAAGTCGACCGCTTCAGTGGTCCTGAGCGGGTCATCAAGGCCATCGCCGTAACACTGCAGCAGATCAGGTCCGATCCCATACGGCGACTGATGATGAGTTCGAGCAAGGCACCCGAATTGAGCGACCTGCACTCGTCGCCGGTCCTTAACGCCTTAGCCGCCGAACTCACCGGAATCACCGACGACGATCCCTTAGCGGCGCTGTGGATCGTCCACGTGGTGCTGTCGCTCGCGCACCTGCCCGTCGGCGACGAACAAGTTGAAGCAGAGATTCTGCAACGATTCGTCTTGCCGGCGTTCGACCGCTCAAAGCCCGTTTAGACAGAATTAGTCGGCTCGTGACGCCAGCGCGGGCAGTACTTACGCCCGCCCGGACTGCAAGCCGCTTCCTCACTTTCAATTGCTATGGAGTTTGATATAGGCGGTCAGCACTTCGACCAATGCCTGCCGATCCCTGGAAGTATCCAGTGGTGCCGACGAAACAAGCTGTGCCACAACGATTCCCCGCAAGGTCGCCCAGATCAGGTTGCCGATCTCTGTCGCATGCTGTGGGTCCAAGCCTTCACCGAGATGCTGACCCAGTTCGGTGAGTCGGTTCATCACCTCGGCGAGATATCTATTGACCGCCTCCGCACGCCCTGCGCGAGTGGAAATCAGAATTTCCAGTGCAGCCATCGACGTTGGGCTCGAGAACGCTTGCCACGCAGCGTCGATGACAGCTTGCGTACGCTGCTCGATCGGCAGGCCGGAGACCGTAGCGGGCAGTCCATCCAGGGCATCGACGAGTTGACCGAAACCTTCGTTCACAACGGCGATGAGCAGGGCATCCAGGTCGCCGAAGTGATATTGCACGACGCCCCATGTGACGCCGGCCCGTTTGGTGATACGGCGGACACTCGGTGCGGCGAAGCCCTCATCGAGGATGTACTTGACGGTTTCATCGATGACGGTTTGCCGGGTCTGCTGCGCCCGCAGCTGGTTACCGCCTGGCGGCCGGCGGGGTCCGATCGGCATGCCTGTTACGTCACCACATCACGCCACGGGTGTGGTCGAGCGGGCGCAGGTCGTGGGCGGCGAGGATCCCGGCGGGTGCGCGGCAGACCGCTTCGATGGCGTTGATTGGCCGCGCCGCGGTGGCGATCACACCGCCCTGGTTGTGGTCGGTTCCTCGTCCTCCGACGTGGGTGTTGATCTCGATGCCGGGGTCTCCCTCGACGATGACGCGGTGTACGCCGGGGTGACCGTCGGGTGGGTATGGCCATTGCGGTGCCGCGATTTCGGTCAACCGGTTCACGTGCTCCATCGTGATCACGACTTTGCCGTCACGGATTCCCTCGACACCAAAGCGTACGGCCGCGACCTTGCCGGGTGCGACGTCCATCATCGTGCACGAGATCGGGCCGGGGGTGGTCCACTTGTCGTGACGCTCGCGCATGTCGTCGAGTTCGACACCCAGGTCGGCGGCCAGGCTGCGCACCTGAATCCCCCACATGGATGCAAGTATCCCTGGCGCGAACAAGATGGGCTCGTGGTCCGGATCGGTACCGAAGCCGAAACTGACACCGGTGAACTCGGCGTCGTCGTAAGTGCCGTAGTCGCAGATCTCCTGTACCGTCACCGCGGTCGCCCGTCCGGCCAGACTCAGCGCGGTATAGACCAATGTGTCGCCCGAGTAGCCGGGATCGATCCCATTGATATAGAGCGTGGAATTTCCTTCCCGACATGCCTTTTCGAGTGGGACCCGCAGCCACTCGTCGGTGAAGTCCGGCGCCACCAGCCAGACGAACGACGATCCGACGACGTTGGTGCCGGCCCGCAGGAACCGCGCGATGTCGTCCATCGCCTCGAACGGACGAGTCTCGGCCTGCGAGGTGTACACCACGCAGTCGGCGTTCAACGCCACCAGCTCATCGATATCGTCGGTGGCGATCACGCCGACCGGGGTGCTGAGGCCGCACAACTCGGCAGCGTCCCGGCCGACCTTGTCGGGGCCGGCAGCATGCACGCCAACCAACTCGAGGTCAGGACGCTCGACGATGGTACGCAGCGCGTGCACGCCGACGTTGCCGGTGGAGAACTGGATGATTCGCCGAGCCATGGGTCTCTCCTCTACAACAGATCGGTGATGGTCTTCAGGCCCGCGTCGTACAGCACTCCGGGCAGCATTCCGCCGTCGATCTCGATCGTGGTGCCGTTGATGAAATCTGCTGTGCCAGAAGCCAGGAACACACAGGTGCGGCCGACCTCTTCGGGTTCACCGCCGCGGCGCATCGGAACGTTCACGAAATACTCGCTACCGGTCGGATCGTCTTTGGGAAGCACGAAGGACCGGAAGTTCTCGGTGATGGTCGGCCCCAGCGCCACGCAATTCACCCGGACAGCCGGGCCCCACTCCTGCGCCAACGAACGCGTCATCTGGTTGAGTCCGGCTTTGGCGGCCCCGTAGGAGACCAGGGTCGGAGAACCCGCGGGGTGTCCGGCCCCGCTGGAGACGTTGATGATGCAACCCACACCGTCCTGGGTCTTCATTTGCCGATAGGCACGAATCGCAAACCAGAGCGGGCTGATCAGATTCATTTGCACAGCGAACGCGTGGAACAGGACACTGCGCTCGTATTCGTCATCGCTGGCAGGCGCGCCCTGGATACGCGACACTAGAGGCGGAACCGCGTCGACCGACGGCGACGGTACGGTGCCCCCGGCGTTGTTGACCAAGATGTCCAAGCGGCCGTAGGTGTCAGCGACCCATTGCACCAGTTCGTCGATTGCGCCGTAAACGGCTTGGTCACAGACCCTTTGAGCCGACCGTCGGGCCCAATCGGGATTGGCTTCCGTGCCGGGTAGTCCGTCGAGCGGCGATCGCGAGCAGCCGACGACGGTTGCCCCCGCCCGCAGCAGTTCATGTGCGATGCCCACGCCGACCCCCCGGCTGGTGCCGGTGACGATGGCCACCTTGCCATCGAGTTCGCCCACTGTGGTCTCCATTCTGGTTACGGAAGGTCGGTCGACAAAAACGTGAGAGGCAGGTCCAGCACCGACATTTCGATCTCCTCGAGCTGCCAACCATCGCCATCGCGGTGCTGCCGGAAATTAGTGACCGCACCGTAGCGGTGGGCGATCTTCTCTGCCGTCGGCGCGTCGTCGACGCGCAGCGCCAGGGTGAACACCCCGTCACCGTGGTCGTCGAGGAATCGCCGGACTGGATTGACGTCGTCGTCCGCGGTCGGCGTGACCAACTCCAGTCCGCGGTTCCAGTCGAGCAGGACGTGCAACTGGACATCGTCGAGTTCGAACTCGTCGAATTGAAATCCGAGGTCGGTGAACAGCTGCGCGGCATGCGCCAACCGTTGAGGAGCGATGGCAAGCACCACGTGATGCAGATTCGGTCGGCTGCGGGATTCGGCCACGCGAGAAGATTACAACTGTTATTTTTTGCGTGAGGCCGTTTCGATCTAGGTGAGGAAAGTTCATGGCCGAGCTACCGAACGAGAAGTATCGAGTTGCGGTCTGGGGCACCGGCGGTGTCGGGCGCTACGCCATCCGGACCATCGTCGACCGACCGAATCTCGAACTCGCCGGCGCATGGGTCCACGCGCAGGCAAAGGACGGCCAAGACGTAGGCACCCTAGCGGGCATCGACCCCGTAGGCATACGAGCTACCCGCGATGCGGACGCCCTGCTGGCGTCGGGGATCGACTGCGTGATGTACGCCGCGCCGGCAGGCCCTCGACCCGCCGAAGCGCTCGCCGACTTCTGCCGCATCCTCGCCGCGGGCATTAATGTCGTCACCACGTCACTGCCGGGCCTCGTGTACGAAAAGGGATCGCTCTCGAAGCGTTTTCTCGATCCGATTCGAGAGGCGGCCGCGACCGGGCGCAGCTCGATATTCTCCTCGGGTATCGAGCCCGGCTTTGGCTGCGATCTCTTCCCGATCGCCCTGATGACCATGTCGCACAAGGTCTACTCGGTACGCGGCATCGAGATCACGAACTACTCCGAGTATCCGGTCGAGTGGGATGTACGCGAGCTGTTCGGCTTCGGCCAACCATTGGATTACCAGGGCGGGTTGAGGCAGCCCGGGGTGCTGAAGTGGGGATGGGGGGCGGCGATCACGATGGTTGCCGACGCTCTCGGAGTCGAGTTCGACGAAATCCGCGAGACGTGTGAATTCCTGCCCACTCCCCGCGATCTGCACACCGCCTGTGGTCTCATTCCGGCCGGTACCGTCGGCGCCACCTACGCCAAGTGCGTCGGCGTCGTCGACGGACGAGCAGTGATCAGCCTCGAGCACGTCGACCGGATGGCCGACGACCTCGCTCCGGACTGGCCCACGGGACGAACGGGAGCCACCGACGGAGTCTGGCGGGTACTCATCGACGGGGAGCCCTCTTTCGACGGCGAATTCGAAGTCGGCCACCGCCCAGGCGAAAGCGCCAGCGATCACGGGCTTTTGGCCACCGGTATGCGTGCCGTCAACGCCATTCCATGGGTGTGCGACGCCGCACCGGGCATCGTGGACGCCCTGCACATGCCGCTCACCACGCCTCTGGGGGCCCTGCACCCCCAGCGCGACGGCGTTCCCGCCTTCTGATGCCCACCGCAGTAGCCCTAACGAAACGGAGTCTCACCGATGAGCCGACAACCGCTGGATGATCCCGAACAGTCCTACAGGGTCGTGGTGTGGGCCACCGGGCGCGTTGGCCGATTGGCGATCCGCGCGGTCGCCGACCGCCCCAACCTCGACCTGGTGGGTGTCTGGGTGCATTCGGAGTCCAAGGACGGCAAGGACGCCGGCGAGATTGCCGGCATCGATCCACTGGGCGTCGCGGCCACCCGCGACCAGGCCGCGATCCTGGCAGGCGATGCGGATTGCATCATCTACACCGGGCCCGCAACCAGTCGCCCTCGCGAGGCGATCAGCGACTTCTGCCGCATCCTGGAGTCGGGCAAGAATATCGTCACCACCTCGGTTCCGGGTTTGGTCTATCCCCGAGGGTCGATCAAGCCGTCGACCATACAGCGCATCATCGACTCGGCAATCGAGGGCGGCAGCTCGATCTATTCATCGGGTATCGAGCCAGGATTCGGGTGCGACCTGCTGGCAGTCGCGATGGCATCGATGTCCAACCGCATCTACTCCATCCGCGGCTTGGAGATCACCGATTACTCGCGGGATAACACGGTCTACGAGATGCGGGAGCTGTTCGGCTTCGGCCAGTCGATGGACTACTGCGGCGGCATCACGCAACCCGGCGTGATCACATACGGCTGGGGGGCTGCGGTCACCATGGTCGCCGAAGCGCTTGGCCTACAGCTGGACGAGATTCGCGAGAGCTACGAGTTCGCGCCAGCTCCGCGGCGGCTCGAGACCTTGTCGGGGGCGATCGAGCCCGGCAATGTGGCGGCGGTCTGGTTCCGTTGCATCGGCGTGGTCGACGGCGAAGAAGTCATCACCATCGAGCACGTTGATCGGATGGCCGACGATGTCGCCCCGGACTGGCCCAAAAGCCGTGCCGGCGGCATCGACGGCGTGTGGCGCGTGATCATCGAAGGCGAACCCAGCTTCGATGCCGAGTTCGAAACCGGCTTCAATTCCACCGAAGACTCGACCGACCACGGTCTCCTCGCGACCGGGATGCGCGCCATCAATGCGATCCCCTGGGTGTGTCATGCGGCTCCAGGACTGGTCGACGCGCTCCACATCCCGCTCACGCCAGCGATCGGGTCGCTGAGGCCCCACCGAGAGGGCATCGCAACCATCAAGGGCCACACTGATGCTCGCCTATGATCCGGATACTCGACCAAGCGAGCTCGTCGCCCCGATGAACTTGAATGTCGAACGTCCGTGCCCGCCGACGCTGTACGGCCTTAGCTCGCAATTGCACCGCAAATGCGTAAACGGTGAAGTCGATACAAAGCCCTGCACAGCAAAGGTTCGGAATAAGGACACTTAGGTGTCCGAAAGTGGAGCTAAGGGGAATCGAACCCCTGACCTACTCGATGCGAACGAGTCGCGCTACCAACTGCGCCATAGCCCCTGACCGCTAGCAGGCTACCAGCCGCGGGATCAACTACCGAACTGCCAGGACTATTCGCCGACGGCGCGCGGCAAGTCCCGCGGCCAGCCGAAGGTCCGCATCGCCATCGCGTAGTCCAGGTGCTCGAAGACGGGGTCCTCGTCGTCGATCTCCAGGACCACCGCGCCGGGGCGCCGCAGCCGCGACGGGACCACGTCGTAGTCGCGGTCGTAGGCGTTCTCCACGCCGAGTCGCGCCCGCGACATCCGCTTCATCCGGCGGTTGCGCACCTTCTCCTCGATGCGCGTCTGGCGCCGCAGGTAACCCAGGTACATCAGGGTGATCGCGGTGGCGGTGCCGCACGCCCACCACGCGGTCGGCGAGATCTTGAAGGCCGCGGTGGCCGAGCCGACCAGGACGACCGCCATCACCATCAGGACCTTCTTGCGGAACGCGTACTTGCGGGCGCTGACCGCGGCGGCGGTCTTGTTGTCGAACCGGCGCCGCCGTGAGGCGTTGCGCGGCATCGGCGCCGGTGCCTCTTCGTCGGCGTCGTCAGCCTCGGCGGCGGGCTCCAGACCGGACGAGTCCTCGACATACTCGTAGCTGTCCTCGTCCTCGTCGTCGCGTTTGGCGACGGCCTCGGTGTCCGCCTCATCGTCGTCGATCGGCTCGATGTCGGCCGTCTCTGGCTCGGCGGCAGATTCGCTGGCGCCCACCGGAAGTACGTGGGAATCCTCGACCACATCGACGTCGAGGTAGTCCGGCTCGGCGGGCTCGGCGGGCTCGGCGACGGCCATCCTCATCACCACCGGGCGCCGGCGGCTCAGCTCGTCGGTGTCGGCGTCGTCGTCGTCGTCCGCCTCGTGGTCGCGGTCCTCATCCTCGGAGAAGTCGCGCTCCTCGTCGAGATCGGTGTCGGCCGACTCTTCCGGCGGTGTCCAGTTGGGGTCGCTTCGATGCCCGGCGGCCGGACCACTGCGCTTGATCAGCCGGGAGCTGCCCCCGCCGTTGAGCACCCTGGTCGCCAATGCCACGTCGCTGGTTCGCCGCACCGCGTCGCGCTTACTGACGAGCATCGGCACCAGGACGAACAGCCACAGCACCACTAGCGATATCCACAACAAAGACTGCGGGATGCTTGGCATGATGACCTGCTCTCTTCGGTGTCCATCCCCCGCGAAGCCCATTAGTGGCCAACGCGGCCGGGTCGTACTGACCAGGACAATTACACACCTGTAATTTGCCTCTCACAAGCACCACGAGTCACTCGTGTCGCGCCAGCCCCAGAACGGTAACGATTTGGGCTCCTCCGCGAGCCGTCGGAGACCCCAATAAGGGACGGCGAAATCCGCGCCTCGCCGGCGAGGCGGTCACACCCAGCTGGCGTTACCGGCGCGGACCAGCGCCGATGCCACGGATCCGCTCACCTCTTCCACGGTGATGGCCATCAGCAGGTGGTCGCGCCACGCCCTGTCGACTTCCAGGTAGCGCTGCAGCACGCCCTCCTGGCGAAAGCCGACTTTGGCCAGCACGGCCCGACTCGCGGCATTCTCCGGGCGCACGGTCGCCTCGACCCGGTGCAACATCACCGGACCGAAACAGTGATCCAGCCCCAACGCCAGCGCCGCGGTGGCCACGCCGCCGCCGGTGGCCGAACGCGGCACCCAGTAGCCGATCCACGCTGACCGCAGCGCGCCGTGGGTGACATTGCCGATGGTCAGCTGGCCGCAGAAGTGGCCGTCGAGCTCTATGACGTAGGGCAGCATCCGCCCCTGCCGCGCCTCGGCGCGCAAACCAGAACACAGCGCCGGCCAGGCCGCCACCGCATGACGGGTGGTCCAATCGCCTTCGGAGCTGGGCTCCCACGGTTCGAGATGCGCACGATCGGTCAACCGGATCCGGCTCCACTGCGCGCCATCGCGCAGCCGCACCGCCCGCAACCGCACGACGCCGGCCGGAACCCGGAGTGGCCCAACGCTCATGGGCCACCCTGGATGACGGGAATTGGCGCGCAACAGGTTCACCGTGTGTGCAGTCTTTTCGCTCAGCCGCGCTGAGCCAGGAAGGCGACGTCGACGATCTCGCCGGTGCGGATCTGCTCGGCGCCGCTGGGCACTACAACCAGACAGTTCGCTTCGGCGAGGGTGGCCAGCAGGTGTGACGAGGCGCCCGGGCCGCCACCGAGCGCCTGGACCAGGTACTCCCCGCTCTCCTGGTCGCGCATCAGCTGGCCGCGCAGGAAGCCCTTGCGTCCGGCCACCGACGTGATCGGTGACAGCGTGCGCGCCTGCACGATGCGGCGCATCGGCTGACGCTTGCCCAGCGACAACCGGATCAACGGCCGGACCATCACCTCGAAGACCACCAGCGCGCTCACCGGGTTGGCCGGCAGCAGGAAGGTCGGCACGCCCTCGCGGCCCAGCTGCCCGAAACCCTGGATGGATCCCGGATGCATGGCGACGCGCACCACCTCTATCTCGCCGAGCTCGGCGAGCATCTGGCGCACCGCCTCGGCCGCGGCGCCCCCGACCGCGCCGGCGATGACGATCACCTCGGCGCGATTGATCTGGCCCTCGACGATCTCGCGGAGCTCGCGGGGTCCGCCGCTGACGATCCCGACGCGGTTGACCTCCGCACCGGCATCGCGCGCCGCCGCCGCCAGCGCGTAGGAGTTGACGTCGTAGACCTGCCCGTTGCCCGGGGTGCGCGAGATGTCGACCAGTTCGCCGCCCAGCGCCATGATCGTCACCCGGGGCCGCGGGTGCACCAGCACCCGTTCGCGGCCGACCGCCGCTAGCAGGCCGACCTGCGCCGCACCGATCACCGTCCCGGACCGCACCGCGACGTCACCGGGCTGGACGTCGTCGCCGGCGCGGCGCACGTAGGCGCCCGACGGGGCGCCCCGCAGGATCCGCACCCGCTGCGTCCCACCGTCAGTCCAGCGCAACGGCAGGACCGCGTCGGCCAGGGTCGGCAGCGGCGCCCCGGTCTGCACGCGCACGGCCTGGCGCGGCTGCAACCGGCTCGGGGTGCGCGACCCCGCCTCGACCATGCCCATCACCGGCAGCACCAGGCCCTCGCGCCCGTCGCCCTCGCCCGACTCCTCGAACGGCCCCGGCAGGCCCTCGCTGCCCACCTCGCCGACACCGAGGACGTCGACGCTGCGCACCGCATAGCCATCGATCGCGGCCTGGTCGAAGCCGGGCATCGGGCGCTCGGTCACCACTTCTTCGGCGCACAACAATCCCTGCGCCTCGGCGATCGCCACACGTATCGGCCTTGGGGCCACCGCGGCGGCCGTGATCCGGGCCTGCTGCTCTTCCACCGAACGCACAGCGCGCCTCTCTGCCGTCGGGCCGCGCACAGCGCGACCCGCTCACTGCGCAGGCGGGGCATCCCCGCCCGGGACCGCTACGCGTTCCGCCGGCCCGCCGTCGTCCGCCAACCGGGTCAGCGCCCGGCTACTGCTCGGCCAGGCCTAATCGCGCCACCAACCACTGCCGCAAATCCGGGCCGTAGTCGTCACGATCCAATGCAAAGTCAACCGCAGCCTTGAGGTAGCCGCCAGGATTTCCCAAGTCGTGTCGAGAACCGCGGTGCACGACCACGTGCACCGGGTGGCCCTCCGCGATCAGCAACGCGATCCCGTCGGTGAGCTGCACTTCCCCGCCGGCCCCACGCTCGATGCGGCGCAACGCATCAAAGATGGCCCGGTCGAGCACGTAACGGCCGGCCGCGGCGAACAGCGACGGCGCCTCCTCGGCCCGAGGCTTCTCGACCATGCCATTTACCTTGAGCACGTCGGGATTGTCGTCGTCGGGAATCGGTTCGACGTCGAAAACGCCGTAGGCGCTGACCTCTTCGGGCGTCACCTCGATGGCACACAGCACCGTGCCGCCGTAGTGTGCGCGCACCTTCGACATCGTCCCGAGCACGCCGGTCGGTAGCACCAGGTCGTCGGGCAGCAACACCGCGACAGCGTCCTCGTCGTCGGCCAGCCGCGACTCCACACAGCCGATCGCGTGCCCCAGGCCCAGCGGCTCGCTCTGCACCACGGACTCGACTTTGATCAGCTGCGGCGCGCGGCGGACCTTGTCGAGCATCGCCGTCTTGCCGCGTTCCTCCAAGGTGCTTTCCAGCACCAGGTCTTCCACGAAGTGCGCGACGACGCCGTCCTTGCCCTCCGAGGTGATGATCATCAGGCGCTCGGCACCGGCCTCGGCCGCCTCGGCGGCCACCAGCTCTATGCCTGGCGTATCGACAACCGGCAACAGCTCCTTGGGGACCGTTTTGGTCGCCGGCAAGAAGCGAGTACCGAGACCCGCGGCGGGCACGACCGCAGTGCGTGGCACCACCACGTTTGGGCTTGACATTGTTCACACGATAACCCGCATCCGCTCCGCCGAGTCGATGTGGCGCGGGCAAAGACTGGGCTGTCATGGTTGACGCATGGCGACCACCAGCAAAGCCGCGTTGCGCGACCAGCTGCTTGCCGCCCGGCGTCACGTTGCCGACGACGTTCGCGCCGCCGAGGCGCGGCAGGTGTGCGAGCGGCTGGAGGCCCTGGAAAGCATTGTGACCAGCGACAGCACGATCTGCGCGTACGTGCCGGTGGGCACCGAGCCGGGATCCATCGAGATGCTCGACATGTTGCTGCGGCGCACCGGGCGAGTTCTGCTGCCGGTTGCGCGCACCGCGGCCGACAACACGCCGCTGCCATTGTCCTGGGGCGAATACCGGCCCGGCACGCTGACCACCGGGCGGTGGGGGCTGCTTGAACCACCGCAGCCGTGGCTGCCGTCATCCGCCCTGGCGCAAGCCGACGTGGTGCTGGTTCCGGCCCTGGCCGTCGACCGCCGCGGCGTGCGGCTGGGCCGGGGCCGGGGTTTCTACGACCGCTCGCTGGGTGGCCGCGACCCGCACACGCGGCTGATCGCGGTCGTCCGCGACGCCGAAGTGCTCGACGAAGTACCGGCCGATCCGCACGACATTCCGATGACTCATGCGCTCACGCCGCGACGAGGCCTGATCGATCTCGATGGGCCCTGACATATCGGGAATGAGACATGTCATGTGGCGGTTCTAGCACTTGAGACGCTAGAGTGCTAACCAGGTTTGCGACCATCCGGAGGTTTTTGTGCCGACTTACAGCTATCAGTGCACTGAGTGCGACGATCGCTTCGACATCGTGCAGGCCTTCACCGACGACGCGCTGACCACGTGCAAACGCTGCGCCGGGCGGCTGCGCAAGCGCTTCAACTCCGTCGGCGTGGTGTTCAAGGGCAGCGGCTTCTACCGCACCGACAGCCGCGAGTCCGGCAAGAAGGCGTCGAGTTCGAGCAACGGCTCCTCGTCGAGCGACTCGGGATCCAACGGCTCGAGCTCCAGCGACAAGTCCGGCTCGAGCTCGAGCGACAAGTCCAGCAGCTCGAGCGACAAGTCGAGCAGCAGCTCCACGACATCCACCGCCGCCGCGACCAACTGACGGTTATCCACACCGGCCTCGCCGGCCGTGAGCCCGAGCGCCGGGTGACGCCTACCGTTGCCGCGTGGGCGAATCATCGCTGAACCCAAGCCTATTGAGCCGGGTCTCGCTATGGGTGCGCCCGGACTGGGCTCGCACCGTGCTGGCACGCCGCATCGCGGCGGGCGGGCTGGTGGTGCTGGCCGGAATCGCGACGCTGCGATCCAACCCCGCCGGTGACTATGCGCAAGTCGTGGTGGCCGACCATGACCTGCGTCCCGGCGCCGCGTTGACTCCCGCCGATGTCCGGCTCGAAAAGCGTTTGGCCGCAACCATTCCCGACGGGGCGCGAGCCGATCTGGGCGCGGTCGTGGGTTCGACGCTGGCAGGCCCCGCCCGGCGCGGTGAGGTGCTTACCGACGTCCGGTTACTGGGCAGCCGGTTGGCGGAGTCGACGGCCGGGCCGGGGGCCCGCATCGTGCCGCTGCATTTGGCGGACGGCGCCCTGATCGACCTCGTGCGGGTCGGTGATGTGGTCGACGTGCTGGGGGCGCCGGCCAACAGCGGGCCGGAGAACTCCCGCGCCGCCCCCAAGGTGCTGGCCACCGACGCCGTGGTGGTGCTGGTGTCGGCCAAAGAAAAGATTCAGACGGCCGACAGCGACCGCGTAGTGTTAGTTGCGCTGCCGGCTCGTGTGGCGAACACGGTGGCAGGGGCGGCGCTGGGCCAGACCGTGACGCTCACCCTGCACTGAGTGCCTGGCCGTCGTTGGTCTGCGAGTCGACAGCAAACTCTGTCCAGTCCCAGAAAGGCCATCCCCAATGCTCAAAGGGTTCAAGGAGTTTCTCTCGCGGGGCAACATCATCGACCTGTCCACCGCGGTGGTCATCGGTACCGCGTTCACCGCACTGGTCACGGCTTTCACCAACGCCATCATCAAGCCGTTGATCAACCGGATCGGCGTCAACCAAAAGTCCGATCTCGGCATCTTGCGGATCAGCATCGGTGGCGGTCAGACCATCGACCTGAACGACGTTTTGTCGGCCGCCATCAACTTCGTAATCATCGCCGCGGTCGTCTACTTCCTGGTCGTGCTGCCGTACACCACACTGCGCAAACGCGGCCAGGTCGAACCGGCCGACGACGCGCAAGTCGTCCTGCTCAAGGAGATCCGCGACCTGCTCGCGCAAACCAACGGCGATTCGCCGGGCAAGCACGGGAGCGTGGCCACCAAGCCCCCGCCAGAGTACGGGCCCCGCGCGGAAGCCGAATCGCAATAACCCGCGCCGACGCAACCGGCTGGGCCGCGACCAGCGGCAGAGTTAAATCTCCAGGCTGGACAACTGCCCGATGATCTGGGCCGCCAACGGATTCAGCGTCGCCATGCCGTCGCGCACGGCGTAGCGGGAGCCGGCCAGGTTGACCACCAGCGTGCTGCCGGACACCCCGGCCAGACCGCGTGACAATCCGGCATCGATGATCCCCGCCGACAGCCCCGACCCACGGATGGCCTCTGCGATACCGAGGATTTCGCGATCCAGGATCTCGCGGGTGGCCTCCGGGGCGACGTCGCGCGGGGTGACGCCCGTCCCGCCGACCGAGACGACCAGGTCCACCCCGCCGATCACCGCGGTGTTCAGCGCGTTGCGGATCTCGATCTCGTCAGCGGCGACCGCGACCACACCGTCGACGACGAATCCCGCCTCGGTCAGCAGCTCGGTCACCAGCGGACCGTTGTGGTCCTCGTCCCCGTGAGCGGTGCGATCGTCGACCACCACAACCAAAGCCCGGCCAACTACCAACTCGGCACCCGTTTCCATGGGAGCAACCGTATATCCGAGCTCAGACAATCCCGTCGCCGAGGGTTCGTCCACCTTCACTACTGATCCGCCTTCCCGAGGGTGACCGGCAACGTCCGGCTGCCGCCACCAGCGGGATCCTGGAACGTCAGCGAGATCTTGTCGCCGGGCGCCCTGGACCGGACCGCCGCGACGAGCGCGTCGGCGCTGTTGATCGGCCGGTCGTCGACCTTGGTGACGACCACGTTCTTGGGGACGCCGGCGGATGCCGCCGCGCCGCCCGCGACGACGTCGACGACCTTGGCGCCCGGGGTGCCCTTGTCGTTGGTCACCTGCACGCCGAGCGACGCGTGCGACGCCTTGCCGGTGGCGATCAGCTCATCGGCGATGCGCTTGGCCTGATCGACCGGAATCGCGAAGCCCAGGCCGATCGAACCGCTCTGGGCATCCGGCGAGTCGGCGCCCAGCGTGGCGATGGCCGAGTTGACGCCCACCAGCTGGCCGTTCATGTTGACCAGCGCGCCACCGGAGTTACCGGGGTTGATCGCGGCGTCGGTCTGAATCGCGTCCAGCACGGTGTTCTGGTTGCCCGATTCACCGGTGGTGGACACCGGCCGGTTCAGCGCGCTGACGATGCCGGTGGTGACCGTGCCGGACAGGCCCAACGGCGACCCGATCGCGACGACCGGCTGGCCGACGCGAAGGTCCGAGGAGGAGCCCAGCGAGATGGGCGTGAGCCCGGACATGCCCTGCACCCGAATCACGGCGATATCGCTGGTGGGGTCCGCGCCGACCACCGTGAACGGCGCGGTGCGACCGTCAGAGAAAGTCACCGTCGTCTTGGCCGTCGGGGAACCGGCACCGGCACCGCCGGGAGCACCCGGGACGCCGGGAGGCGCGGGAGCCGCGGGCGGAGCTCCCGGAGGGCCGCCGGGCCCCTTGGGCGGCCCCGCCGCGGCCGCGACCACGTGGTTGTTCGTCAGGATGAGCCCGTCGGTGGACAGGACGATGCCGGAGCCCTCTTCGGACTGGCGCCCGATGTCGGTCTCGAGCATCACGACGCTGGGCACCACCTTGGAGGCGACCCCCTCGACGCTGCCGGGCGGCATGTTCGCAGCCGGGACGCTGGGCGCCGCCCCGATGGCCCGCCCGCCGCCGTTCCCGGTCGCGTGCGTGCCGAGCTCGACGGCCGTCGCAGCGGCACCTCCGATACCGGCCGACACCACCGCGATGGCTAATGCACCGACAACCAAGAGGCCTGTGCGAGAACGCTTTTGGGGTTCCGGCGGGACGGGCATTCCGGGCAGCATGCCGGGCATGGGACCAGTGCCGGCGCCTCCCGGGATCGGGCCTGCGCCGGTTCCGCCGGGAATCCGACCCGGCCCGGTGTTGCTGAAGGGCTGGTAGGGCTGACGGAACTGCGTCGTCGGCGACGGCTGCGACCGATAGCGCCAGTCATATTGCTGGTTGTAGGGCTGCTGTTGTCCCGGGGCGTAGCCAGAGGACCCCGCATGGCTCGGGACGGGCGCAGGCTGATTCGGCGCGGGGGGGTATCCCGGCTGCTGCGGCGGTGGCGAATACCTCGGGTCATTCGTCATGTCGCTAAGTCGCTCTTCCTCTATCTCAGTGTTTCGGCAAGTCGACGGCTGGGTTCAACAGTAGCCGCAGACCTACCTTGCCCGCGCGGACTGAGAGTCCACTGAGATAACGTTCGCCGATTCCCGAGAGTTCGCCTCGCTGTCGGTTACCGCTTGGGTGGGGCCGGTCGCGGCGTCCACCTGGTCGGTTTCGGCATCGTCGGCGGCGGTGGCGTACGTCGAGGCGGGCAGCGGCCGGCCGGGCAGCAGCACATAGAAGGACGTGCCCGGGGGCTGGCCGCCCGGAACGGTGTCCTCGACGCGCAGCAGTCCCCCATGGTTGAGCACGACCTTTTTGACGATGGCGAGCCCGAGTCCGGAGCCCGGCATGGCGCGTGCCGTCGTGGAGCGGTAAAACCGCTCGAACACCAGGCGGCGCTCCTGGGGCGGGATGCCGGGCCCGTGGTCGGCGATCACCAGCTCCGCATGCGACGGGTCGAGCTGGCGCATCGTGACGCCGACGTGGCCACCGGGCGGGCTCCACTTGGCGGCGTTGTCCAACAGGTTCAGGATCGCCCGCGACAATCCGGCGGCGTCGCCGTACACCTGCCACGGCGTCACGTCGACGTCGAAGTGAATGTCGTTGCGCCGCCGCCTGACTCGCTCCAGGCTGCGATCGACGACCTCGGACACGTCGACGGGCTCGTGCACCACCTGGCCGGCGTCATCCCGGGTGAGATCCACCAAATCGCCGACCAGCGTTGACAATTCCTCGATCTGCGCGATGACATCGGTGCGCAGGTCGACCATCTCCTGCTCGGGCAGGCGCGGCGCCCCCGGTTCCATCGCGGCCATCAGCAGCTCGACATTGGTCCGCAGCGACGTCAGCGGGGTGCGCAGTTCATGCCCGGCGTCGGTGACCAGCCGCGCCTGCCGCTCCCGGGACTCGGCGAGCGCGCGCAGCATCAGGTTGAACGACTCTGTGAGCCTTGCCAATTCGTCGCTACCGAACACGGGAATGGGTCTCAAATCATCGGTGCGCGCCACCCGCTCGGCCGCTTCGGTCAGCCGTGCCACCGGGCGCAGCCCGGCCCGGGTGACCATGCCGCCCGCCACCGCGGCGACCACCACACCCACACCGCCGACAATCAGCAGCACCCAGCGCAGCCGGTTCATCACCGCCTCGGTGGGCTTGAGGCTCTTGGAGATCAGCAACGAGGTGCCGTTCTGCAGGTGCACCGCGAGAATCCGCTGGTCGCCGGCGGTGCGCCGGGACATGAACAAGTCACCGTGGATGACCGCTTTTTCCGGCGAGCCGACCGGCAGGGTCTGACCCGGCTGCTGGGCGGTGTAGATCGCGTGGCCGGGATTCACCAGCATCGCGTTGACGTCGGAATAGGCGGTGCCCTCGATCGCTTTGCCGGGGTCGGCGGCCAGTGAACCGCTGGCGATCAGCAGTTGCGCCCGGCTTTGCAGCTGGTTGTCGATGTCGCTGTACAGCGCGGCCGAGATCACGGCGTAGACGGCGAAGGCCATCAACACCACGACCATGGCCACCATCGACATGGCCAGCAGCATCACCCGCCACCGCAACGACAGGGATGGCGTTGCGCGCAACGGTGGGCGCATCGGTGGACGTTGAGGCCGGGGGAACCGGATCATCGAGGGACCCGCATCGTCACGGAGGCGTCTCCCGAAGGACGTAGCCCACACCGCGCACGGTGTGGATCAGCCGCGACTCCCCATCGGCTTCGGTCTTGCGCCGCAGATAGCCCACATAGACCTCGAGCGCGTTGCCCGAGGTGGGGAAGTCGAACCCCCAGACTTCCTCGAGGATGCGGCTGCGGGTGAGCACCCGGCGCGGATTGGCGATCAGCATTTCCAACAGCGCGAATTCGGTGCGGGTCAGGCTGATCCGGCGCTGACCGCGGGTGACCTCGCGGGTGACCGGGTCCAGCGTCAGGTCGGAGAACGTCATCGCCACCGAATCGGCATCCTGGTCCTCCGGCTTGGTGCGGCGCAGCAGCGCGCGCATCCGGGCCAGCAGTTCTTCCAGGGCAAACGGCTTCGGCAGGTAGTCGTCGGCGCCGGCGTCCAGGCCGGCGACCCGCTCCGACACCGAATCGCGCGCGGTGAGCACCAGGATGGGCAGGTCGTCACCGGTGCTGCGGAGCTGACGGCACACTTCGAGGCCGTCCAGGCGCGGCATCATCACATCCAGGACGAGGGCATCGGGCCGCTCGTTCGCGATCAGTTCGAGGGCTTCGACCCCGTCATGGGCCAACTCAACGGAGTAGCCGTTGAAGGACAACGACCTACGCAGCGACTCGCGCACCGCGCGATCATCGTCGACGACAAGTATTCGCACGGCCCCTAGTTTCGTCCCACCGCCTGAGACTGACCTGAGAGGCGCGCCGGGAGGGGGCCTAGCGGCGGTCGCAAACGCGGCGAAGCCGGGCGCAGCGGGCCGCCGCCATCGGGCTAGCGGCGGTCGAGGTCGATCAGACCGAGACGGGCCGCCTTGAGCAGCCGCCGGGGCACTTTGTGACGCTGACCTGCGACCGTCACACCGACGAGTTCGGCCTTCTCGGCCTTCCACTGCGCGCGCCGGCTACGGGTGTTCGCGCGCGACATTCTGCGCTTGGGTACGGCCATGGTCGGGCCTGACTCCTCAATGTGGGACTTGCAGTTCGGCATGTCGCACGGCGTGGCCGGTAGGCCGAACGGGCGACGATCGCATATCAGGATAGTCGCTGGTCCGCCTGCGGCCAAAATGGACGCCCGCGCGCCGATCCCCTGCCCTCCCGGCGCGCCGCGGGTGGCCCGTTTCGAAGTGGGATCCTTGACGTGACACCGACGGTACCCGCTAACCTACCGGTTGGTTGGTCCGAACCGGTGAATCCCGAATGGAGGACAGGCATGGCCTCTGCTTCCGGCGCTTCCGGCGCCTTGGGCAGTTCCGGCGCCGTCCGGATCGCGAACTGCTCGGGGTTCTACGGCGACCGGTTGTCGGCCATGCGCGAGATGCTCACCGGCGGCGACGTCGACTACCTCACCGGCGACTATCTGGCCGAACTCACCATGCTGATCCTGGGCCGCGACCGGATGAAACACCCCGAGCGCGGCTACGCGAAGACCTTTCTGACGCAGCTCGAGGACTGCCTCGGCGAGGCCCGCGACCGCGGGGTCCGCATCGTCGCCAACGCCGGCGGCCTCAACCCGGCCGGCCTGGCCGACGCGCTACGCGCGCTGGCCGAACGGCTGGGCATCGACGCCCGGATCGCCCACGTGGAGGGCGACGACCTGTTGTCGCGTGCCGCCGAACTCGGCCTGGGCAGCCCGCTGACCGCGAACGCGTACCTGGGCGCCTGGGGAATCGTCGACTGCCTCGACGACGGCGCCGACGTGGTCGTCACCGGCCGGGTCACCGACGCCTCGGTGATCGTCGGGGCGGCCGCCGCACACTTCGGGTGGGACCGCACCGACTACGACCGGCTCGCCGGAGCCGTGGTCGCCGGCCACGTCATCGAGTGCGGGGTGCAGGCCACCGGCGGCAACTACTCGTTCTTCACCGAGGTCGCCGATCTCACCCATGCCGGTTTCCCCTTGGCCGAGGTCAGCGCCGACGGATCCTCGGTGATCACCAAACACCCAGGCACCGGCGGCCTGGTCAGCGTCGACACCGTCACCGCGCAACTGCTGTACGAGATCACCGGTGCTCGCTACGCCAATCCCGACGTCACCGCCCGGATGGACAGCGTCGAGTTGTCGTCCGACGGGCCCGACCGGGTGCGCATCAGCGGGGTGCGCGGCGAAGCCCCGCCACCCACCTACAAGGTATCGATGAACAGCATCGGCGGGTTCCGCAACTCGATGACCTTCGTGCTGACCGGCCTGGACATCGAGGCCAAGGCCGACCTGATCCGCCGGCAACTCGACGCCGCGCTCACCGTCAAGCCCGCCGAGCTGCAGTGGTCGCTGGCGCGCACCGACCACCCCGACGCCGACACCGAAGAGGCCGCCAGCGCCCTGCTGCACTGCGTCGTACGCGACCCCGATGCCGCCAATGTCGGGCGCCACTTCTCCTCCGCCGCAGTCGAATTGGCGCTGGCCAGCTATCCAGGATTTCACGTGACCGCCCCGCCGGGCGACGGCCAGGTCTACGGCGTGTTCACCCCGGGATACGTCGCCGCCGATCAGGTACCGCACGTCGCGGTACACGCGGACGGAACCCGTGTTGACATCCCCTGCGCCACAGAGACTTTGGAGCTATCCCCGGCCGCCACGCCACCGCTGCCGGAACCGCTGCCGACCGGCCCGACCAGGCGGGTGCCGCTGGGCCGCATCGCCGGGGGGCGCAGCGGCGACAAGGGGGGCTCGGCGAACGTCGGGGTGTGGGCGCGCACCGACGAGCAATGGCGGTGGCTGGCCAACACTTTGACCGTCGAGCTGCTCGAGGAGTTGCTGCCCGAGGCGGCGGACTTCGACGTCACCCGCCACCTGCTGCCGAATCTGCGGGCGGTCAACTTCGTCATCGACGGAATCCTGGGCCAGGGTGTCGCCTACCAGGCTCGATTCGATCCCCAGGCCAAGGGGTTGGGCGAATGGCTCCGCGGCCGCTACCTCGACATCCCGGAGAGTCTGCTGTGAATCTTTGGACTACGCCCGAGCGCGAACAGCTGCGAAAGACGGTGCGCTCGTTCGCAGAACGCGAGATCCTTCCCCACGTCGACGAGTGGGAGCGCACCGGCGACCTGCCGCGCGAATTGCACCGCAGCGCCGGGGCCGCCGGGCTGCTGGGAGCGGGCTTCCCCGAATCGGTCGGCGGCGGTGGCGGCGACGGCGCCGACGCGGTGATCATCTGCGAGGAGATGCATCAGACCGGAGCGCCGGGCGGCGTGTTCGCGTCGCTGTTCACCTGCGGCATCGCGGTGCCGCACATGATCGCCTCGGGCGATCAACGGCTGATCGAGGAGTTCGTCCGCCCGACGCTGGCCGGCGAGATGATCGGTTCGCTGGCCATCACCGAACCCGGCGGCGGTTCCGACGTCGGGCATCTGCGGACCTCCGCGGTCTTGGATGGTGATCACTATGTGGTCAACGGCGCCAAGACCTACATCACCTCCGGGGTTCGCGCCGACTACGTGGTGACCGCGGCACGCACCGGAGGTCCTGGCGCGGGCGGGGTTTCGCTGCTGGTGGTCGAGAAGGGCACGCCGGGTTTCGAGGTGTCCCGCAAGCTGGACAAGATGGGCTGGCGGTCCTCGGACACCGCCGAATTGTCTTACACCGACGTCCGTGTCCCGGTGGCCAACCTGGTCGGCGCCGAGAACAGTGGATTCGCCCAGATCGCGCAGGCTTTCGTCTCCGAGCGGATCGGCCTTGCCGCACAGGCCTATTCGAGCGCGCAGCGGTGCCTGGACTTGACGGTGCAATGGTGTCGCGACCGCGAAACGTTCGGCCGCCCATTGATATCGCGGCAGTCGGTGCAGAACACGTTGGCCGAGATGGCCCGTCGCATCGACGTCGCCCGAGTCTACTCGCGCAGCGTGGTGGAGCGGCAGCTCGCCGGTGAGACGAACTTGATTCCGCAGGTGTGTTTCGCCAAGAACACCGCCGTCGAGGCCGGCGAATGGGTGGCCAACCAGGCCGTCCAGCTGTTCGGCGGCATGGGTTACATGGCCGAATCCGAGGTGGAACGCCAATACCGGGACATGAGAATTCTGGGCATCGGCGGCGGGACCACCGAGATCCTGACCGCACTATCCGCCAAACTGCTGGGATTCCAATCATGATTTCACCGCCTCCACTTCCTCCATATCGCTGGGCTCTACAACGTCGGCGGTGGTCATGACCGTGCTGCAGTCCACCCTCGACGCTGAGGCCCCCGACTTCACCGACGCGGCGGCGGCGGCGATAGCGAAACTCGAGGAGATCGACACCGAGCTCGCCAATGCGCTGGCCGGGGGCGGGGCCAAGTACGTTGAGCGCCACCATGATCGCGGTAAGCTGACGGCGCGCGAACGCATCGAACTGCTCGTCGACCAGGACTCGCCGTTCCTGGAGCTCAGCCCGCTGGCGGCGTGGGGCAGCGCCTTCAAGGTCGGCGCCAGCACGGTCACCGGCATCGGCGTGGTCGAAGGCGTGGAATGCATGATCGTCGCCAACGACCCGACGGTCAAAGGCGGCACCAGCAACCCGTGGACCCTGAAGAAGATCCTGCGGGCCAACCAGATCGCCTTCGAGAACCGGCTACCGGTCATCTCCCTGGTGGAATCCGGCGGCGCGGACCTGCCCACGCAGAAGGAGATCTTCATTCCGGGCGGGCGGATGTTCCGCGATCTGACCCGGCTGTCGGCGGCCGGGATCCCCACCATCGCATTGGTGTTCGGCAACTCCACCGCGGGCGGCGCCTACGTCCCGGGCATGTCAGACCACGTGGTGATGATCAAGGAACGGTCCAAGGTCTTCCTCGCGGGTCCCCCGCTGGTGAAGATGGCCACCGGTGAGGAATCCGACGACGAATCGCTCGGCGGCGCCGAAATGCATGCCCGGGTCTCGGGTTTAGCCGACTACTTCGCCGTCGACGAACTCGACGCGATCAGGATCGGCCGCCGCGTGGTCGCCCGGCTCAACTGGGTCAAGCAGGGGCCGAAGCCCAAACCGGTCACCGCACCGCTGTTCGACACCGAGGAGCTCATCGGCATCGTGCCCGCGGATCTGCGCATCCCGTTCGATCCGCGGGAGGTGATCGCCCGCATCGTCGACGGCTCCGAATTCGACGAATTCAAGCCGCTGTACGGGTCGTCGTTGGTGACGGGCTGGGCCCAGTTACACGGCTACCCGATCGGCATCCTGGCCAACGCACGTGGCGTGCTGTTCAGCGAGGAGTCCCAGAAGGCCACCCAGTTCATCCAGCTGGCCAACCGCTCCAACACGCCACTGTTGTTCTTGCACAACACCACCGGCTACATGGTGGGCAAGGACTACGAAGAGGGCGGGATGATCAAGCACGGCTCGATGATGATCAACGCCGTGTCCAATTCGACCGTCCCGCACATCTCGCTGCTGATCGGCGCGTCCTACGGCGCGGGCCACTACGGCATGTGCGGACGCGCCTACGACCCGCGGTTCCTCTTCGCGTGGCCGACCTCCAAGTCGGCGGTGATGGGTGGTGCCCAACTGTCGGGCGTGTTGTCGATCGTCGCCCGCGCGGCCGCCGAGGCCCGCGGCCAGCAGGTCGACGAGGAGGCCGACGCGGCGATGCGGGCCGCGGTCGAAGGCCAGATGGAAGCCGAGTCACTGCCGCTGGTGCTGTCCGGGATGCTCTACGACGACGGGGTGATCGACCCGCGCGATACCCGCACCGTATTGGGAATCTGTCTGTCCGCCATCGCCAATGGCCCGATCAAGGGGACGTCGAACTTCGGCGTCTTCCGGATGTGAGCGCCATGATCACTCGAGTACTGGTCGCCAACCGGGGCGAGATCGCCCGGCGGGTGTTCGCCACCTGCCGCCGGCTCGGCCTGGGCACCGTCGCTGTCTACACCGACCCCGACTCCGGCGCGCCGCACGTCGCCGAGGCCGACGCCCGGGTGCGGCTGGACAAGACCAACGACTACCTCAACGCCGCGGCCGTCATCGCGGCCGCCCGTACCGCGGGTGCCGACGCCATACACCCCGGCTACGGGTTCCTCTCGGAGAACGCCGAATTCGCCGCCGCCGTCCAGGATGCGGGCCTGACCTGGATCGGCCCGCCGGTGGACGCGGTGCGCGCGATGGGCTCCAAGATCGAGTCCAAGAAGCTGATGGCCGCGGCCGGGGTGCCGGTGCTTGACGAGCTCGACCCCGAGACGGTCACCGAGGCGCAGCTGCCGGTGCTGGTCAAGGCCTCCGCCGGCGGCGGTGGCCGCGGCATGCGGGTTGTCCGCGAATTGTCCGCTCTGGCAGGCGAAGTCGCTGCAGCGAGCCGCGAGGCGCAGTCCGCATTCGGTGACCCGACCGTGTTCTGCGAACGCTATCTGCCCACCGGGCACCACATCGAGGTTCAGGTCATGGCCGATACCCACGGCACCGTGTGGGCGGTCGGCGAACGCGAATGCTCGATTCAGCGCCGCCACCAGAAGATCATCGAGGAGGCCCCTTCGCCGCTGGTGGAGCGCACACCGGGCATGCGCGCCAAGCTGTTCGACGCGGCCCGGCTGGCCGCCGAAGCCATCGGGTACACCGGCGCCGGGACGGTGGAGTTCCTGGCCGACGACGACGGCGAGTTCTACTTCCTGGAGATGAACACCAGGCTGCAGGTCGAACACCCGGTCACCGAGGAGACCACCGGACTCGACCTCGTCGAACTGCAGCTCGCCGTCGCCGACGGCGAGCGTCTCGACGCGCAACCACCCGCCGCCCAAGGACATTCGATCGAGGCGCGTCTGTACGCCGAGGACCCCGCCAAGAACTGGCAGCCGCAGGCCGGCCTGGTCCACGCGTTCGAGGTGCCGTCGGCGCGGACCGAGTTCAGCCCGCTGGGACACCGGACCGGAATCCGGCTGGATTCCGGCATCGTCGACGGGTTCACCGTCTCGATCCACTACGACCCGATGCTGGCCAAGGTCATCTCCTACGCCCCGACGCGCCGCCAGGCGGCGCTGGTCCTCGCCGACGCGCTGGCCCGGGCCCGCGTGCATGGGGTGCGCACCAACCGCGATCTGCTGGTGAACGTGCTGCGGCATCCGGCGTTCCTCGACGGTGCCACCGACACCGCGTTTTTCGATACCCACGACCTGGCGCGGCTTGCGGCGCCGCTCGGCGACGCCGCGGTGGTCCGCCTGTCCGCCATCGCGGCCGCGCTCGCGGACGCCGCGCACAACCGCGCCGTCGCCCCGGTGTTGGGCGCCGTTCCCAGCGGCTGGCGCAACCTGTCGTCGGGCCATCAGGTCAAGGACTATCGCGACGACCAGGGTGACGAGCATCGGGTTCAATACCGGTTCAGCAGAACCGGATTGGCCCTCCCCGACGACCCGTCGGTCCAGCTGGTGTCGGCCACGGCGCAGGACGTCGTGCTGCGGGCCGACGGCGTCGACCACACCTTCTCGGTGCGGCGCTACGACGCGGGCGATTCCGACGTCTACGTCGATTCCGCACGCGGACCCGTACACCTGGTCGCGCTGCCGCGCTTCCCCCAACCCGGTTCCACCGTCGAGAAGGGCTCGCTGGTGGCACCGATGCCCGGCAGCGTCATCCGGCTCGGCGCCGCAATCGGCGACACCGTCACCGCCGGCCAGTCACTGATCTGGCTGGAAGCCATGAAGATGGAACACACCATCGCCGCCCCGGTCGACGGGGTACTCGCCGAACTCAACGTCAAGACCGGTCAGCAAGTCGAAGTCGGCGCCGTGCTGGCAAGAGTGGAAGCGCCGCAATCAGAAGGGGATCAAGCATGACCGACACCAGCTTCATCGAGAGCGAGGAGCGTCAGGCCCTACGCAAATCGGTAGCGGCGTGGGCAGCCAACTACGGCAGCGAGTACTACCTGCGCAAGGCCCGCGCCCACGAGCACACCGACGAATTGTGGTCCGAAGCAGGCAAACTCGGCTTCCTCGGGGTGAACCTGCCCGAGGAGTACGGCGGTGGCGGCGCCGGAATGTACGAGCTGTCACTGGTCATGGAGGAGATGGCGGCCGCGGGTAGCGCGCTGCTGCTGATGGTGGTCTCGCCCGCCATCAACGGCACCATCATCAGCAAGTTCGGCACCGAGGAGCAGAAGAAGCGCTGGATCCCGGGCATCGCCGACGGCACGCTGACGATGGCGTTCGCCATCACCGAGCCCGACGCCGGCTCCAACTCACACAAGATCACCACCACCGCCCGCCGCGACGGCAGCGACTGGATCCTCAAGGGCCAGAAGGTCTTCATCTCTGGCATCGACCAGGCGCAGGCGGTGCTCGTGGTGGCCCGCACCGAAGAGGCCAAGACCGGCAAGCTGCGCCCCGCGCTGTTCGTGGTGCCCACCGACGCGCCCGGATTCACCTACACGCCAATCGAAATGGAACTGATCAGTCCCGAACGCCAGTTCCAGGTCTTCCTCGACGACGTTCGGCTGCCCAGCGACGCGCTGGTCGGGGCCGAAGACGCCGCCATCGCACAGCTTTTCGCCGGGCTCAACCCCGAACGCATCATGGGCGCGGCGAGCTCTGTCGGGATGGGACGGTTCGCCCTCAACAAGGCCGCCGACTACGTCAAGACCCGCCAGGTGTGGGGCACGCCGATCGGCGCGCACCAGGGTCTGTCACATCCGTTGGCGCAGTGCCACATCGAGGTCGAGCTGGCCAAGCTGATGCTGCAGAAGGCCGCCACCCTGTACGACTCGGGCAACGACATGGGCGCGGCCGAGGCCGCGAACATGGCGAAATACGCTGCGGCCGAGGCGGCCACGCGGTCGGTGGACCAGGCGGTGCAGTCGATGGGCGGCAACGGGCTGACCAAGGAGTACGGCGTGGCCGCGATGCTGACCTCGGCCCGGCTGGGCCGCATCGCTCCGGTCAGCCGCGAGATGGTGCTGAACTTCGTCGCGCAGACATCGCTGGGCTTGCCGCGAAGCTACTGATGGAGGCGCGCGTCGAATACACCGGGCCCGCCGACACGGAGGGCCCGTACGCGCGGCTGACGCTGAACTCGCCGCACAACCGCAACGCGCTGTCCACCACGCTGGTCAACCAACTGCACCAGGGCCTGCGCGACGCCTCGGCGGACCCGGCCGTGCGGGTGGTGGTGCTGGGCCACACCGGCGGCACCTTCTGTGCCGGCGCGGATCTGAGCGAAGCCGGCGGAGGCGGCCCTAGTGGCGATCACGAGGGCGGCGCGGCCGGGCGAAGCGGGTCGCCACCATCGGCATACGACATGGCCGTCGAGCGGGCCCGGGAAATGGCCGCCTTGATGCGGGCCATCGTCTCCTCGCCGCTGCCGGTGATCGCCGCGGTCAATGGGCACGTTCGCGCCGGCGGATTCGGTCTGGTGGGTGCCTGCGATCTCGCGGTCGCCGGCCCGCGCAGCACCTTCGCGCTGACCGAGGCACGGATCGGCGTCGCCCCGGCGATCATCTCGTTGACGCTGCTGCCGAAACTGTCGTCGCGGGCCGCGGCGCGCTACTACCTGTCCGGCGAGACGTTCGACGCCGGCCGGGCGGCCGAGATCGGACTGATCACCGAGGCCGCCGAGGACGTCGACGCCGCGGTCGAGAAACTGGTCTCCGACATCGGCCGTGGTTCACCGCAGGGGCTCGCGGCCTCCAAGGCACTGACCACGGCCGCGGTGCTGGAGGGGTTCGACCGCGACGCCGAGCGGCTCGCCGAGGAATCGGCCCGGCTGTTCGTATCCGGCGAAGCGCGCGAAGGCATGCTGGCGTTCCTGGAGAAGCGGCCGCCCAACTGGACGAGTTAGCCAGCCGAGAAGTTAGCCAGATGTCAAACAAGGGACCCGGCCGGACGGCCGCCGGCACGGCGCGGGCCGGCGCAAGGTTGCAGTTTAGCCAATCCTCTTGCAGCAAAACCTGGACGTCGTAGGCTCGTGGGTGATGAGCAACTCAACACAACGGGATGCGGAGGACACGCGCGGCGAGCCGTCGCGCGCGGCTGATACTGATCGCATCCAGACTGCGCAGTTGCTCGCGTATGCGGCCGAGCAGGGCCGTCTGCAGCTCAACGACTACGAGGACCGCCTGACCAAGGCTTATGCGGCCACCACGTACGAGGAGCTGGATCAGCTGCGGGCCGATCTGCCGGGGACGCCGATCGGCCCCCGCCGTGGCGGCAAGCCCAATCCGGCGCCGTCGACGCTACTGCTGGCATTGATGAGCGGCTTCGAGCGCCGCGGGCGATGGAATGTCCCGAAGAAGCTCACCACCTTCACCCTGTGGGGCAGCGGGGTGGTCGATCTGCGCTACGCCGACTTCACCTCGACCGAGGTCGACATTCATGCGATGTCGATTATGGGCGTGCAAAACATTTTGCTGCCGCCCGAGATCAACGTCGAGGTGCACGGCCGCGGCGTGATGGGCAACTTCGATCGCGCCGCCCTCGGGAAGGGCACTCCTGGTGCCCCGACCGTCCACATTCGCGGCTTCTCGCTGTGGGGCGGGGTCGGCATCATCCGCAAGGCCCGCCGGCCACGCGGCTAGCAGAACGCTTTAGTCGGGCACGTAATCGAACGTGTCGGGGTTGGGGCCGTTGCGTCCCGACTCACCCTTGTTCAGCCCGGAGATCGCGTCCATGTCGGAGTCGTCCAGCTCGAAGTCGAACAGCTCGAAGTTTTCTTTGACCCGTTCCGGCGTCACCGATTTCGGGAAGACGATGTCGCCCCGCTGAATGTGCCAGCGCAACACCACCTGCGCGGCGGTTTTACCGCGGCCCTCGGCGACGCGGTTGATCACCGGATCGTCGAGCACCTTGCCCTGCGCGATGGGCGCCCACGCCTCGGTGGCGATGCCGTGCTCGCGCCCATAGGCCCGGACTTCGTCGTTGCCAAAGTACGGATGCACCTCGACCTGGTTGACCGACGGGACGGTGTCGGTCTCGTCGGCGAGCCGATCCAGATGTGCGACTTGGAAATTCGACACACCGATGCTGCGGGCCCGGCCGTCACGCTTGAACTCCTCGAAGACCTTCCACGTCGAGACGAAGTCGCCGTCGTAGAGGGTGGGCAGCGGCCAGTGGATGAGGAACAGATCGACGTAGTCGGAATCCAGCTTCTTCAGCGTCTCGTCGAAGGCGCGACGCGCATCCTCTGGCTTGTGAAATCCGTTGTTGAGCTTGCTGGTGACGAAGACGTCGCCGCGGTCCAGGCCCGCATCGCGAATGCCTTGTGCGACTTCCTTTTCGTTGCCGTACATTTCGGCCGTGTCGATGTGGCGGTATCCGATCTCGAGTGCCGTCTTGACCGCCGCCGCGGTCTGGTCGGGCTTGATCTGGAATACCCCGAAACCCAGCTGCGGAATGCGGACACCGTCATTGAGTTCGATCGTTGGAACCTGGCTCATCCGTCTCCTCCTTCTCCAAGTGCCTGTACCCCGTCCAGAGCACACCTATCCCCCGACGGGAGTTGCCGATGCGGACAACTAGCGACGGCGAGACCGCAGGTAGTCGCCGACCACGGCCGCCCCCAATCCGTCGAGATCGGGTACCACGACCCTTCCCTCGACCCGCCGGGCGACCTGGTCGATGAACCGGGCCAGGCCGGGGTCGCTGCCCAGCCGGAAGATGGTGATCTGGGCGCCCAGGCGTGCCATCTCGTCGAAGCCGCGCACGGTGTGGGCGATGGTCCGCGGATGCGGCGGATAGTCGAAGAACACGGTCGTGCCGTCGCCGTCGAAGTCCTCCAGGTGCGCGGTCGGCTCGCCGTCGGTCACCACCAGCACCACGGGCTGCGCGTTGGGATGCCGGCGCAGATGGCGCCCGGCCAGCGCCAGCGCGTGATGCAGGTTGGTGCCCTGCTCGTAGACGCCCTCGAGCCCGGTGAGCTCGGCGGCGGTCACCGTCCGCGCGTATCGGCCAAAAGCGATGATCTGCAAGGCATCCGAGCGAAAGCGCGTGCACACCAGGTGGTTGAGCGCCAGCGCGGTCTGCTTCATGGGCAGCCAGCGATTCTCCATCACCATGGAGAACGAGGTATCGACCAGCAGCGCGACCGCGGCCTGCGTACGTGTCTCGGTCTCGGAGACCTCGACGTCGTCGACGGTGATCTTCAACCGGCCGTCCGGGCCGTCCAGGGTGGCGGTTCCCGATTGCCGCAGAACGGCATTGGTCAGCGTGCGGGAGATGTTCCACGGCTCGGTGTCGCCGAACTGCCAGGGCCGGGTGGCCCCGGTGAGTTCGCCGGCCGCTCCCGCGCGCCGATGGTCGCGCTCACCGCGGCGACCGGAAAGTTGTTGTGCCACATCGCGTAATGCAGTCTCGCCGAGTCGGCGCATGGCCTTCGGCGACAGCCGCCACTGGCCGTCGGAGCCGCGATCCAGGAAGCCCTGATTGACCAGTGCGCGTTCCAATTCGGCGAGCGTGCGGGCGTCGACGGCGGCGTCGTCACCGAGCTGGCGTGCCAGCGCGTCCAGGTCGACGTCGTCCATGGTGGCGCCCGGATAGCTCTGCGAGAGCTGCTCGGCCAGTTGCTCCAGCTCGGCGATGTCGGACAGCGCCTGGGTGCCCTCCCCCATCCCGAACGGGTTGTCACCGGAGAACTGCTCGGACCCGCTCCAGTCCTCCCCCGGCCGTGCCGCCTGCAGGTGCGCATCGAGCCGGTCCAGCGCCTGCATCAGCGAGGGCGAGCCAAAAGCCTGCTGCGCCAGGGCATCCAGCTCTGCGCGCTGCTCGGCGCTCAGGCTGTTGCGGAAACGCTGCGCGGCGGCGGCGCGCTTGGCCAGAGAATCCAGCAACTCATCGACGTTTTGCGGATTCTCCGGGAAGAACTCGCCGTGCTTGTCCATGAAGTCTTCGAAGTCTTGCTGGGTGTCCTGGCCGCGGGCGTGCTTGTCCAGCAGGTCGTTGAGATCGTTGACCATCTCATTGACCCGCTGCCGATCCTCGTCGGTGGCGCCTTCCAGCGCCTGCTTCATGCCCGCGAAGCGTTGGTCGAGCATCTCGCGGCCGAGCAGATCCTTGATCTGGTCGTACTTTTGGCGGGCCTCGCCGCTGCGCCAGTTGTAGTCGGAGAGCTCCTGGACGGCCTTGGCCGGCGACGACGGCAGCGCGTCCAGTTGCAGTTCGCCGAACCGGGCGTCGTCGTCGAGCGCGCGGGCCAGCTCCTTGCGTTCGGCCAGCACGGCCTCATCCAGAAGTTTCTTGATCTCCTGCAGGGTTCCGTCTAAGTTGTTGCGCCGCAACAAATCCCGTCGTCGCCGGTTGGCCTCGGCGGCCAACCGATCGGCACCGGGCATGTTCTTGGTGCCGCGGCGTAGCAGCTCGGACAGCGCACGGCGCGGCGACGTGCCGGCCATGACATCTTGGCCGATCTGTTCGAGCGCCTCGCGCAGATCCACCGGCGGGGCCAGCGGGTCGGGCCCGCCGGTGTACGCCGAGTAGCGCGAGGAATGCCCTTTAGCCATAGACGGTTTGACCCTCCCCGGATACCTTGTCGATGCGCTTGGCCAGATAGAGCGCCTCGAGCGCCAGCTCGAGCGCCGCGGCGCGTTCGCCTTCCGACTGCGCCCCGAGCTTTGCCGCGATCTTGTCCACCACGGGCAGGCTCGGGACCGCGGCCAGCACGTCCTTGGCCGACACCCGCTCACCCGTCGTCACCGCCGAACCGCCCTCGACCGCGCTCACCAGCGAACCGACGTCGATGCCGCCCAGCACCCGCGACGCGGTGTCCGCGGTCGCCCGGCGTAGCAGGTGTTCGAGCACGGCCTGCTCGCGACCTTCCTCGCCGGATTCGAATTCCAGCTTGCCGCGCAGCACGTCGATCACCGTGCCCAGGTCCACCACCCGGGCCACCGGATCGGTCTCCCCCAGCACCGCACCGCGATGCCGCGCGGCGGCGGCGACGGTCTCGGCGGCGGCAATCGCGAACCGCGCCGACACCCCGGAGCGTTGATCGACGGAATTGGACTCACGCAGGCAGCGGGCGAACCGCGCGATGACCTGCATCAGGTAATCGGGAACCTGGGCCGAGAGGTGCGCTTCCTGCGCGATCACGCCGACTTCCGCATCGAGCTCCAGCGGGTAGTGGGTCCGGATCTCGGCGCCGAAACGGTCTTTGAGCGGGGTGATGATGCGGCCCCGGTTGGTGTAGTCCTCGGGGTTGGCACTGGCGACCACCAACACGTCCAGCGGCAGGCGCAGCGTGTACCCGCGGACTTGGATGTCGCGTTCCTCCATCACGTTGAGCATCGACACCTGGATGCGCTCGGCGAGGTCCGGCAGCTCGTTGACCGCGACGATGCCGCGGTGCGCGCGCGGGATCAGGCCGTAGGCGATGGTCTCCGGGTCTCCCAGGCTGCGGCCCTCGGCGACCTTGATCGGGTCGATGTCGCCGACCAGGTCGGCGACGCTGGTGTCCGGGGTGGCGAGCTTTTCGGTGTAGCGCTCGCTGCGGTGCTTCCATTCGATCGGCAGGTCGTCGCCCAGGGTGGCGGCCTTGCGGATGGACTCCGGGGTGATCGGCGAGAAGGGGTGCTCACCCAGTTCGGCCCCGGCGATCACCGGCGTCCACTCATCGAGCAATCCGGTCAGCGCGCGCAGCAGCCGGGTCTTGCCCTGGCCCCGCTCACCGAGCAGAACGAAGTCGTGGCCCGCGATCAGCGCCCGCTCCAGCTGGGGCAAGACGGTGTCGTCGAATCCCAGAATGCCCGGCCAGATGTCATCTCCCTCGGCCAGTGCGGTGAGCAGATTTTCGCGTATTTCCTGCTTGACTCCCCGTTCACGATGACCGGCGGCACGCAGTTCGCCGACTGTGCGGGGCAGGTTGCTCGGTGACGTCACCACACCACGCTACGACGCGCGCTCAGACGAGTCATGCCAAGGGCGTTCACTACACGCTTATTGACACCTGCGTCGCCCGCCTTCGGCCGACAACCGCCGGTGCCGCCGAGTGCGCGATACAGGCGAAGGCCGGGTGTCGTAGCAGATTGCCCGGCCTTCGCGCTGGATCGTTTGAGCCACCGCGCCGCAGCGGCGGCCCCGCGCGGATTAACCGTTCGTAACGGTGGCCTCGGCGTCGCCGGGTTTCCAGGTGATGGTGCCGTGCTCGAATGTCGACTTCTTCATGCCGTCGGGGGTGTCGACCTCGTCGCTGGTCGGATAACCCAGCTGGCCCTGCGAACCGCCGAGCTGGTTCCATTTGTCGCGAATCTTGCCCCACACGACGTAAGCCTGGGTCTTGTAAACGATTACGCCGCCGTCGAACTGCTGGTAGATGCCGCCATCCGGGTTCTTCTGCTCGTTGCCGGTGGGGGCGCCCAGGTCTTTCCGCGCCTTGTCGTCAAGGCCGTTGTACTTCGCCAGGATCGGCCCCTCGACCGTGTAGGGAGTGCCATTGGCACCGTTGATCTGCGTTGAACTCGGGGCACCGCTTGCGCTCGTGCTTTCCGATGGCGCCGCTGTGGCCGATGTTCCCGCGGTTGCCGAGGACGTCACCGAAGAGCTAGCAGAACTGGTTGCTTGCCCGGCGTTGTTCGTCTTGCTGCACCCGCCACCAATCAGCGCGAACCCCGCGAGCGCAACGGAGAAAGCAGCCGTTCGTTTTGTAATCTCACGCATTTCATTCCTTTCGAGAATGGACGGGACCCGCCGTCCGCGTATCGACAAGGGAAGGTAGGTCGATCCACGACCAGCCGAAAAAATAGTGAGTTCACAACGGCCGAGCCGTCGGGTCCTCCCCGAACGCATCGTACTGAGGATGGTCGCCTTTTGTGACCCCCATCACCAACGGGCCGCTCGATGATGGAACTCGCGGCAGCGTCCGGGTTACACCGATATCAGTGCACACCGTGGCTAGTGCGCGAAGTGACGCGCCCCGGTGAGATAGAGCGAAATGCCGGCACTGGCGGCCGCCGCGGTCACCTCGTCGTCACGCACCGATCCGCCGGGGTGCACGATCGCCTTCACCCCGGCGCCGGTCAGCGTCTCGAGTCCGTCGGGGAAGGGGAAGAACGCATCCGAGGCCGCGACCGAGCCGCGTACCCGGTCGCCGCCGCGTTCGACGGCCAGCCGCGCGGCGTCGACCCGGTTCACCTGACCCATGCCGACGCCGATGGTGGCGCCGCCGCCGGCGATCACGATCGCGTTCGATTTCACGGCGCGACACACGCGCCAGGCGAAGACCAGGTCGGCCAGCGTCGCCGGATCGGCGGGTGAGCCGGTGGCCAGCGTCCAGTTCGCCGGGTTGTCGCCGTGCGCGTCGAGCTCGTCGCGCTGCTGCACCAACAGGCCGCCGCTGATCGGCCGCAGCTCGGTGCCACCGCTCAGCGGCTCCGAACCCACCAGCACCCGGATGTTCTTCTTGCGGGTCAGCACCTCCAGGGCGGCCGGCTCGTACGCGGGCGCGACGATGACCTCGGTGAAGATGGTGCTCACATATTCGGCCATCTCCAGGCTGACTTCGGTGTTGGCCGCGATGACCCCACCAAAGGCGCTCAGCGGATCGCACTCGTGCGCCTTGCGGTGTGCGTCCGCGACCGATGCCGACGAGATGGCGATGCCACATGGGTTGGCGTGCTTGATGATTGCCACGCAGGTCTGCTCGTGGTCGAAGGCGGCCCTCCAGGCCGCGTCCGCATCGGTGAAGTTGTTGTAGGACATCTCTTTTCCGTGCAGCTGCTCGGCCTGCGCCAGCCCCGGCCACGCGCCCGGGTCGCTGTACAACGCCGCCTGCTGATGCGGGTTCTCGCCGTAGCGCAGCATCGCCGAGCGGCGCCAGCTGCGGCCCAGCCACTTCGGGAAGGCCGTCGGCGGGTGTTCGGGAGCCAGCGTCGACTCCATCCAGCTCGCGACCGCGATGTCGTATTCGGCCGTGTGCCGAAACGCCAGCGAGGCCAGCTTTTTACGCTCGGCGAGGGTGAAGCCGCCTTCGCGCGCCGCGGCGAGCACTCCGTCGTAGCCCCGCGGGTCGGTGATCACCGCCACGCTGGGATGGTTTTTCGCCGCGGCCCGCACCATCGACGGGCCGCCGATGTCGATCTGTTCGACGCATTCGTCGATGCTTGCCCCGGAGTCGACGGTCTCGGTGAAGGGGTACAGGTTGACGACGACGAGCTCGAACGCGGCAATGCCAAGTTCCTCGAGTGCGGCGGCGTGCTCGGGTTTGCGAAGGTCCGCCAGCAGGCCCGCGTGCACGCGCGGGTGCAGTGTCTTGACCCGGCCGTCGAGCACCTCCGGAAAACCGGTCAGTTCCTCGACGCGGGTCACCGGAATGCCTTTGTCGGCAATGACCTTCGCGGTGGACCCGGTCGAGACGATCTCGACGCCCGCACCGGCCAGGCCCTGGGCGAGGTCGACCAGCCCCGTCTTGTCGTACACGCTGATCAAGGCGCGCCGGATCGGCCGTTTGGCGTCTTCGCGCCAGTCGTCGGTGCTCATCGGTTCGTCGCCTTTCGTCCGATCGTCGCTGTTCTCCCGACCAGGGTCAGGCCGCCGGTTGCGATCGCAGCCACCACGTCCACCAAGAGCTTGCGTTCGGTGACTTTGATGCGTTCATGCAGAGTCTCTTCGGTGTCGCCGTCGAGCACCGGAACGGATTCCTGCGCCAGAATCGGCCCGGTGTCCGTCCCGGCGTCTACCAGGTGCACCGTACAGCCTGTGACCTTCACACCGTAGGCCAACGCTTCGGCCACTCCGTGCGCGCCCGGGAACGCCGGCAGCAGCGCCGGATGGGTGTTGATAACGCGACCGTAGAACCGCGAAAGAAACTGCGGCCCAAGGATTTTCATGAAGCCGGCGGAGACCACCAGGTCGGGTGAATGCGCGGCGGTGGCCTCGGTGATGGCCGCGTCCCAGGCGACGCGGTCCGGGTGATCGCCGAGCCGGACGGTGAACGCGGGCACGGACGCCGCCGCGGCGATCTCGGTGGCCAGGCAGTCGCGGTCGGCGCCGACGGCGACCACCCTGGCCGGGTAGTCCGCGACGGCGGAGGTCAGCAGTGAATTCAGCAGCGACCCGGTGCCCGACGCCAGTACCACTACCCGTGCCGGTGCGTTCCGGGGCACATGGAGCGGTTCGACCACATCGGCGAGCCTAGCCCGACGACGATGCGCGTCGTGCAGCGACGTGAGGAGTCGGGCAATCGACTCGGGCGACGTCATCACCCCGACGATCGGGCCGGCCGCAGGGCAAAAGGCCTAATCCCCGGAATCTCGCTCAGACGCGCGTCGCTCCGGTTCGGCGGGGGGTGGCGCGTCGCCACCGGCCGGTGCGTCGGGTTCGGTCGGGTCGCCGGGGGCACCCACATCGCCCGGAGGCACGTCGCCCGAGTCGGCCGAATCCGACGGGATCGCGTCCTCCCCCTCGGCGTCCTCGGACAGCCGATCGTCGTCGAAAACGCCCGCGAAGTCTGCGGGTTCCTCGACCGCCGCGGCGGGTGCGGGCCTGGGCTTGATCCGTCGGGGACGGCGCATGATCCCCCCGCTCATCACCACGGTGATGCCGCCGACGACCGCGAACCAGAAGAAGACGCCGACGAGCAACGCGCCCTGGTCCACACCGACGTGGCCGAAGTTGCCCAGCTGGCCGCTGCCGGCGTACGCGAGCAACGACATCACCAGCGTCCCGCCGACCGCGGCCACCAGCAGCTTGGCCGCGGCCGCGAGCAGTGGCAACGCACGCCGGGCGCATTGCTGGCCGACCGCCACACCGGAGGACGCGCCGATGATCAGCAGCGCCACCCAGACCGGCCCCAACGGTGGCCTGGGGACCGCGGCCAGCACCGGCAGGGCCGGGATATCGCCACCGAACACGGTGAATGAACTGAAGGTCGCGAACCCGATATGCGCGCTGGAGCCGACGGCCATCGCCGCGGTGCCCACAATCACGTTGGGCGCGTAGAGCATTGACAGCAGGGTGAGGCTGAATTCGCCGAAGATCGAATCGGTGATGCCGTAGAGCTCCTGCATGGTCGACCAGTGCACGACCAGCGACCCGGCCGCCACCAGGCCGGACAGCCCCAGCAACGCCAGCAGGCCGGCGGATGCGGCGCGCACGGAGTCGCCGAGCCAGAACGGCAGCGACGCCGCCGCCAGCGCGCGCGGCCCCACCCGGGACCACACACCGATCCCGGCGCCGGCGGCATGCACCACGAGCACGCTGAGGAACGCGCGCAGCGCGCTGGGCGTTTGCAGCTCGGTGATCACCGAGGACGCGTCGTGGATGACCGCCAGCGCTATCGCCGCCATGAGCAGCGGGCCGCCCAACGCCGAGGCGACGACCCAGCGGACGACCAGCCACGACGAGTGGGGCGTGGTGGCGCGCGCTGTGCTGCGCGCGGTCGCCCAGATCATCAGCAGGGCCGGCAGCAGCGGCATCACACCGAGTTCGCGGCCACCGATCGAGACCGGGACCTGGTGCACGCCCAACCACATGCTGGCGATGGCGCCCAGCGCGCCGGTCATGTCGCTGTTGGCAATCAACAACTGGATCAGCGTCACCGCGGCGATGATGACCAACGCCACCCCTGCCGGCGCGAACGCGACCCTGACTAGATCACGCGCCTGCCGAGCGCCCGCTGCCCGGTTGTCCTCCACCCGTGTCACTCTGGGGCACGTCCCCGACTAGGCGCGACAGCGCACGGTCAGGCGGGCGCTGGCCCAGACGGTGACGACCCCGACTGCTGCTCCTGGCCGAACTGCTGGCCCCCACCCTGCTCGGAGAAGTTCGTCGTCGCCGAACCGGCATCCGATCCACCGACGTTCGGCGGCGGGCTGAAGCTGGGGAAGCCGGTGGGCGGCGTGGACGGGCCCTGCTGCTGCGCGGACGGCTGGGAACCCGACTGCGGCGCCGGCTGAGCACCGAAACCGCCGGTCGGCACGCCGCTCTGGGTGGGCGCCCCGCTCGGGGAATAGCCGCCGTACTGCGACCCGTATCCCTGCGGCGATTGCTGCTGGCCCCCGTGCTGCTGGCCGCCCTGCTGTCCGTAGTAGGGCTGCTGGCCGTACTGGCCGTATTGCCCGTACTGGTTGTACTGCGCGTACGGGTCGTACTTGGGCCGCGGCGCCGGTGCGGTGATCACCCCGGACTCCAGCAGGACCACGACGACCGCGGCGATCGCCTGCAGCACGACGGCCGCCACCAGCGGCCACATCGCCCAGCCGATCGCGAAACCGGCGGGCAGGTTGATCGTCTCGGTGATGGCCAGCAACGCACCCAGAACCGCGATCACCGCGACGATTCCCGGGTAGTTCTTGGTCTTCGGCAGCAGGCCGAGCCCGGCGAGCAGCGCGGCCAGGACGGCGACCACCACCGCGGTGCCCGCGTCGCCGGCGCGTCCACCGATGCCCGGGCCGAGGTCGGCTCCGATGGTGAAGGTGGGACCGAAGTTCAGGAGGTATGCCGCCAGACCCAGCACGACCACCGCGATGTTCAGGTAGGACGGCAGCTTGCTCGTTCCGTCGTCGTCCTTGGCGAAGGACGGTGTGGCGCCCGCATAGCCGCCGCCGGGTTGCGCCGGTGGATAGCCCGGGCTTCCGGGAGAGTAGGTCATGGCTCCTCCTGTTGCTTCCAGTGCCTTGAACTGCCTGGCGGTCGCCACGGTTGCAGTGCAACGCTGTGCTTCCAGGCGCCTCGCTGCGTTAGCGACGCGGTCGATCACCCACGCTAGCGCACGTGCGGCAACCTGTGCCGCTGCCACTGGCTTGAATGGTGCGGCCCACGCCGGCGGCGCCGGGAGCCCCTCGCGAGACGGTCCGTGTCACCACGGCTTGCCCAGCGGAGGTAGAACACGTTCTAATTCTCTGCATGGATTACGGGCTTGTGCTTTTTACCAGCGATCGTGGCATCTCCCCGGCGAAGGCCGCGAAGCTCGCCGACGACCACGGCTTTCAGACCTTCTACGTGCCAGAACACACTCACATTCCGGTGAAGCGCGAGGCGGCTCACCCCACGACGGGGGACGAATCGCTGCCCGACGATCGCTACATGCGGACACTAGACCCATGGGTAAGCCTGGGTGCTGCGTGCGCGGTCACCTCACGGGTGCGGCTGTCCACCGCGGTGGCCCTGCCGGTCGAGCACGACCCGATCACCTTGGCGAAAAGTATTGCGACCCTTGACCACCTGTCGGGCGGACGGGTCAGCCTGGGCGTCGGGTTCGGCTGGAACACCGACGAACTCGCCGACCACAACGTGCCACCGGGCCGGCGCCGCACCATGCTGCGCGAATACCTCGAGGCGATGCGGGCGCTGTGGACCGAAGAGGAAGCCCAGTACGACGGCGAGTTCGTGAAGTTCGGCCCCAGTTGGGCCTGGCCCAAGCCGGTGCAGTCGCATATCCCGGTGCTGGTGGGCGCCGCGGGCACCGAGAAGAACTTCAAGTGGATCGCCCGCAGCGCCGACGGCTGGATCACCACTCCGCGCGACTTCAACATCGACGAGCCGGTGAAGCTGCTGCAGGACACCTGGGCGGCCGCGGGCCGCGACGGTGCCCCGCAGATCGTGGCGCTGGACTTCAAGCCGGTGCCCGAGAAGCTCGCCAAGTGGGCCGAGCTCGGGGTGACCGAGGTGCTGTTCGGGTTGCCGGACAAGTCCGAGGACGAGGTCGCCGCCTACGTCGAGCGGCTGGCCGGCAAGCTCGCCGCCCTGGTCTGACGCTCAGGCGAGCGTGGCCCGGTTGTCCTTCTCGGTCGACCGGACCACGATCGAAGCCCCGAGCGGCTCGCCGTCGCTGAGCAGGCCGACCAGATCGGGGTCCTCGCTCAGGGCCAGGAAGCGGCTCCCGTCGTCGTCGAGGCGGCCGACGATGAGGCCGGTGTGCACCGGCCAGTCGTAGCGCACGGTGTAGGTCTCGATGGTGGCCGGGCCGTCGGCCTTGATGGTCACCGGCATCTTGGGGCGCGCGGCGACCTCGGCGCGCAGGGCGGCGCTGTTGTCGGGCTTCCAGTTCACCGGCGTGGTCGAGTAGACGCCGACGGAGTACTTGCTCATGATCCCGCCGTTGGCGGCGACGAGGCCGAATTGCCCTGGGAGGTCCCGCATTTCGCTGACCGTCTCGGCGATGCCGTGCAGTGAGTAGTTGTTGCCGGGTCCGCCGAAGTACGGCAGACCGCCCGTGAGCGTCAGCCCGCGAGGATCGTCGGCGGCCAGACCCATTCCGTCGCAGAAGTTGAACACCGGCACCGGGAAGCAGCTGTAGAGGTCGAAGGTCGAGACGTCGTCGATGCCGACGCCGGCCCCGGAGAGAGCTTCCCGGACCGCCAGCACCGAAGCCGAGTTGTGCGTCAGGTCAAGGCGATCCAGCAGCGGCTGGTCCACCATGTCGGCGTGGCCGTGCAAGAACACCCAGCGTTCGTCGGGCACCCCGAGCCGGCGGGCCGCGCCCACCGACATCAGTAGCGCGGCCGCGCCCTGGTTGACCTGATCGCGGGCCACCAGCAGCCTCGGGTACGGATCGCAGATCATCCGGTTGGACGCGGTGACGGTGATCAGCTCGTCGACGCTGCGCTCCACCGGGGAGGACGCGAACGGGTTCTTGGCCGCCACCTTCGTGAACGGGGCGAACAGCTCGCCCATCTGGCGCCGGTAGTCGGCCACGCTCAAGCCACGCCGGGCGCGGCGCGCGTTCTCCAGCAGCCCGTACTGGGCGGGCGCGCCGATCAGGCCGTGCGCGACGGTGTAGTCGTCGAACAGACCGTCGTAGCCGAAGCCCCGGTCCTCGAGGGAACCCTCGACCGTGTCGGAGTGGTCCGGCTTATCCCGGTCGGCGAAATACCGGATGCTGGACGTGTTTTCGGAGCCGAAGATCATCACGACCTCGGCCTCACCCGAGGCGATGACGCCGGCGAACTCGGTGACCAGATGCTGGGGGCCCTGGCCGCCGATAGGCTCGAGAATCGCGCGGGCCGGCGCGGCCCCGATGCGCTTGGCCACCGACCGCGGGTAGTTGTTGGACTTGCCCATCGGCGCGGGTGTGCGCCCGGAGAGCTCGAACTGCCGGATCGCGGCGACGGTGTCGATGGCCGCGGCGACCGCGGTGGCGTCGGCCCCGGAGTCATGCAGCGCGGCCTGCGCCGCTGCCGTCGCCAATTCCACCGACGACATTCCGCGGTAGCCGGAGTCCTCGATGCGCTCGGTGAACTGCCCCACCCCGACGATGACGGGGGTGTTCGGGTCGAGATTCATAGACCCACTATCTACCGGCGGTCGGGCCCCGGCCAAATCCGGGGCCCGCGCAGGGTGCGATGGTGGCGACCCGCTTCGCCCGGCTACGCCGCGCTCGCGATCGCCAGGGGTGCGATGGTGGCGACCCGCTTCGCCCGGCCACGCCGCGCTCGCGATCGCCACGGGTGCGATGGTGGCGACCCGCTTCGCCCGGCCACGCCGCGCTCGCGATCGCCACGGGTCTACAGACTCTGCAGGATCTCCCGGGCCAGCGCGGCGGTCTCCGACGGGGTCTTGCCCACCTTGACGCCGGCCGCCTCCAGGGCCTCCTTCTTGGCGGCCGCGGTGCCCGACGAGCCGGACACGATGGCGCCCGCGTGGCCCATCGTCTTGCCCTCCGGCGCGGTGAATCCCGCGACGTAACCGACGACCGGCTTGGAAACGTTGGCCTTGATGTAGTCGGCCGCACGCTCCTCCGCGTCACCGCCGATCTCACCGATCATCACGATGACCTTGGTGTCGGCGTCCTTCTCGAAGGCCTCGATGGCGTCGATGTGGGTGGTGCCGATCACCGGGTCGCCGCCGATGCCGATCGAGGTGGAGAAGCCGAAATCGCGCAGCTCGTACATCATCTGGTAGGTCAGGGTGCCCGACTTGGAGACCAGGCCGACCGGGCCGGGTCCGCTGATGTTCGCCGGGGTGATGCCGGCCAGCGCCTCGCCCGGGGTGATGATGCCGGGGCAGTTCGGCCCGATGATGCGGGTCTTCTGCCCCTTGTCTACGTTGTAGGCCCACGCATAGGCGCTGTCCTGCACCGGAATTCCCTCGGTGATGACGACCAGCAGCGGGATCTCGGCGTCGATGGCCTCGATGACCGCGTCCTTGGCGAACTTCGGCGGCACGAAGACGACCGACACGTTGGCGCCGGTCTCCTTCATCGCCTCCGCGACGGTGCCGAAGACCGGGAGCTCGACGTCCTTGCCGACGGGGTCCACGTGCGACACGGTGGTGCCGGCCTTGCGTGCGTTCACGCCGCCCACCACCTGTGTTCCGGCCTTCAGCATCAGCGCGGTGTGCTTGGTGCCCTCACCACCGGTGATGCCCTGGACGATTACCTTGGAGTCTTTGTTCAGGAAGATCGACATCTCTTGTGTCCCTTACTTGTTCGCCAGCTCGGCGGCTTTGTCGGCACCGGCGTCCATGGTCTCGGCCTGGATCACCAGCGGGTGGTTGGCGTCGGCCAGGATCTTGCGGCCTTCGTCGACGTTGTTGCCGTCGAGCCGGACCACGAGCGGCTTGTTGGCCTCGTCGCCGAGCATGTTCAGCGCGGTCACGATGCCGTTGGCGACGGCGTCGCAGGAGGTGATGCCGCCGAACACGTTCACGAACACGCTCTTGACCTGCTTGTCGTTCAGGATGACGTCGAGGCCGGCGGCCATCACCTCGGCCGACGCGCCACCACCGATGTCGAGGAAGTTGGCCGGCTTGACCCCGCCGTGCTTCTCGCCCGCGTAGGCGACGACGTCGAGCGTCGACATCACCAGGCCCGCACCGTTACCGATGATGCCGACCGCGCCGTCCAGCTTGACGTAGTTGAGGTCGTGCTCCTTGGCCTTGAGCTCCAGCGGGTCGGTGGCGTCGCGGTCCTCGAACTCGGCGTGGCCGGGCTGACGGAAGTCGGCGTTGGCGTCCAGCGTGACCTTGCCGTCCAACGCCAGGATCCGGTCCTGCGGGTCGCGCACCAACGGGTTGACCTCAACCAGGGTGGCGTCCTCGGCGACGAAGACCTCCCACAGCTTGTTGATGGTGATCGCGGCGGCGTCGAGCACCTCGGCGGGCAGGTGCCCCTGCTCGGCGATGGAACGCGCGGTCGCCAGGTCGACACCCTTGACGGCGTCCACCGGAACCTTGGCCAGCCGCTCGGGCTTGGTGGCGGCCACCTCTTCGATCTCCATCCCGCCCTCGACCGAGCACATCGCCAGGTAGGTGCGGTTGGCGCGGTCGAGCAGGAAGGAGATGTAGTACTCCTCGGCGATGTCGCTGGCCTCCGCGACCAGCAGCTTCTTCACGACGTGTCCCTTGATGTCGAGACCGAGGATGTTCTTGGCGTGCTCGTAGGCGTCCTCGGGAGTCGCCGCGTACTTGACGCCGCCCGCCTTGCCACGTCCGCCGACCTTCACCTGCGCTTTGACCATCACCGGACGACCGATCTCGGTGGCGATCTCGCGAGCGCCCTCAGCGGTGTCGGTCACGCGTCCCGGCGTAGTCGGTACGTTGTGCTTGGCGAACAATTCTTTTGCTTGATATTCGAAAAGGTCCATGGACTCTCTGTCTTCGCTCGACTCAACTACTAGGCCTCTTGGTGGGCGGTGCCGCACTCGGCAACTCGCACGGACGAACTGTATCCACCCCTCAAACGGCTTTTACGGCCGCGTCCGACGATGTGGCACAGCTCACCGGCTAGGGGTTGACCGCCCGCGTGATCCAAATCACAATTCCGCCCGGATTTTCCAACGAGGTTGCCAGGCCCGCGCGTTAGCGGATACCTTCCTAGGGTCCAGATAACGTTATGGTCACGATACGAGGACATTTCAGGTTGTCCCAGCACCTTTTTGCCCGGCCTTCTGCCGTAACTGAAGGCGTCGTGAGGGTAGGTCGCGCCGCAGGCGCCCGGTGGGCCGACGCACCGCATCGCACCGAAGTCACCGAGATCCTCCCACTCGACGGATTTGATTTCGACGACTTCGAGTTCAGCGACGACGCCGGTGATCTCGGCGACTTGGACTTCAGCAACGACTCGCCGTTCGACAACGAAGCGCAGGTGCTGCTGGCGCCCGAGCTCGATGACCTGAACGAGGCCGACGACGTACGCCCGGTATGGCTGGCCGCACCCGTCACCGAGGTGCTGCCGCGGGTGATCGTCGAGCCGCGCACCGAGCGGCGTCTCGAGCGCTCACACACCACCGACGTCGTCGGCGTCGCACGCCGCGGCGGGCAGCACCGCAAAGAACCGACCAGCGCTGCCCGGGGCCGGCTGCTGATCTCGGCGATGGCCGCCGGCGCCGCCGCCGCGGCCGCCCACACGGCCACCAGCCACGCCGACACCCCCAAAACCGACGACGCCGTGCTGACGGCCAACGCGTCCGCGCTCACCGGCGGGGCGGGCAGCAGCACCGTCCGCGGCCCGCAGGTGATCGCCGCGGCGCCGGCGGCCACCGCCGCGCTGCACAATCAGGAGCTCGCCAAGGGCGTCGCCTTCGCCAACGATCGCGCTCAGCGCGAGGCGCGGTTGTCGCAGCCGCTCTACGTGATGCCGACCAAGGGCATCTTCACCTCCAACTTCGGCTACCGCTGGGGCGTGCTGCACGCCGGTATCGACCTGGCCAACTCGATCGGGACACCGATCTACGCGGTGTCCGACGGCGTCGTCATCGACTCCGGCCCGGCCAGCGGCTACGGCATGCTGGTCAAGCTGCGTCACGCCGACGGCACGGTCACGCTTTACGGCCACATCAACACCACACTGGTCAGCGTCGGTGAGCGCGTGATGGCCGGCGACCAGATCGCCACCATGGGCAACCGGGGCAATTCCACCGGCCCACACCTGCATTTCGAGGTGCTGCAGGGTGGCAGCGAACGGATCGACCCCGTGCCGTGGCTCGCTAAGCGTGGTCTTATGGTCGGCAACTACGCTGGTTGAGGTGACCGCGCCGAACGAAGAAACTTCCGGTCCGCGTCCAGCCGAGCCTACGCCCGAGCACGATTCGCCCTCCGAGTCACGGACACGGATCATCCGCCGCGCGCCGACCGGGCCCATCCCGACCACGCCGGACAGTCCGACCACCCACTTCGCCCCGCAATCGGCGGCCTACCGGGCCGGTGCTCGCGCGGGTCGCACCGGTTATGCCGGAGTGCCGGCCCTTGAGCCCAGCGATCGGACGGCCGTCGCCGCGTGCGCGGTGAGCATCGTCAGCGGCTGGGCCACGTCAGTGGTGGCCACCGACCTGATCGCCGGTTGGTGGCGAACCGACCGTCTGTTCTGCATCGCGGTCGCCTTCCTGGCCCTGGTGTTCGCGGGCACCACGGTGTCAGGCGTGATCCTGTTGCTGAAGCGCCGATCAATCAGCCGCTACCTTCTGATGGCCGGCGCGCTGGTCGCCTTCCTCACCTACATAGGCGTGTTCATCGCCGGGGCCCGTGTCGCGTGGGTTGTCCACCTGTTGCCGATATTGCCGATCGCCACGGTCGTGCTGGTGCTGCTGCCGCAGACCAAACGCTGGCTGGACGCCTGACCGTCGCCGAACGCGGCTAGATCTTGCTGATCGGGGCGTGGTTGTGCATCAGCTTGACCCGCCCGGAGCTACCGAAGTCGATCAGCGACATCGCCGATTCGCCGACGCCGGACACCTCCTCGACCCGACCCAGCCCGTACTTGTCGTGCGTCACCCGGTCACCTGCCGCGAGCACCAGTAGCGGACGCTTGCTCATCCCCGAGCGGGTCGGGGCGGCCCGTGGCGTGCCGAACCGGCCGGCGCCGCTCACCGGCGCGCTGAACGACGGGGCCGGCGCCGTGCGCCGCCATTCGATGAGCTCCTGCGGAATCTCTTGCAGGAAGCGCGATTCCGGGTTGAGCATGGGCTGCCCCCAGGACGACCGGACGATGGCCCTGCTCACGTAGAGCCGTTGCCGCGCCCGAGTGATCCCGACGTAGGCCAGCCGCCGCTCCTCGGAGAGTTCGACCGGATCGTCCAGCGACCGCATGTGGGGGAACATTCCGTCCTCCCAGCCGGTCACGAACACCACCGGAAACTCCAGGCCCTTGGCGGTGTGCAGCGTCATCAGGGTGACCATGCCGGCGCCGTCCTCGGGGATCTCGTCGCTGTCGGAGACCAGCGAGACCCGCTCCAAGAACTCCGCCAGCACACCGGTGTCCGGCACGTCTTCGTCTTCGGGGGTCTGCAGCGACTCGCCCAGCGCCGCGGCGTTGGCCCGGTCGGTACTGAATTCGTGTGCCACGCTGACGAGTTCGTTGAGGTTGTCCAGGCGCGCGAGCTCCTGGGGATCGGTCGAGGATTCGAGTTCGCGGCGATATCCGGTGCGTTCGAGCACCGACTCGACCAGGTCTCCGAGATCGTCGTCCAGGCGGCCGCGCAGGTCGTCGAGCAGCTCGACGAAACCGGCGATCGCCTTCTCCGCACGCGAATTCAGCATCGGCACTTTGCCTTCGGCCGCGGCCACAAGCGCATCGGCGAAACTGGCGCCGGTGTTCTCGGCGTACACCGCCACGCACGCCTCGGCGCGATCGCCGATGCCACGGCGCGGGGTGTTGAGGATGCGTCGCATGCTGACCGCGTCCCCGGGGTTGTCCAGCACCCGCAAATAGGCGACGATGTCGCGAATCTCCTTGCGCTCGTAAAAGCGCACTCCCCCAACGACTTTATAGGGGATTCCGGCGCGGATGAACACCTCTTCGAACGACCGCGACGAGTTGTTGGTGCGGTAGAAGACGGCGACGTCGTTATAGGTGATCTCGCCCTTCTCGGCGAGCGCGTCGATCTCCTCGGCGACGAACCGGGCCTCGTCGTGCTCGTTGTCGGCGACGTACCCGACGATCAGCTCACCGGCGCCCTCCGCGGTCCACAGCCGCTTGTCGCGGCGCCCGGAGTTGCGGGCGATCACCGAGTTGGCCGCGGACAGGATGTTCTGCGTCGAGCGGTAATTCTGTTCCAGCAGAATGGTTGTCGCGTCCGGGTAGTCGCGTTCGAAGTCCTCGATGTTGCGGATGGTGGCGCCCCGGAACGCATAGATCGACTGATCGGCGTCGCCGACGACGCACAGTTCCGCGGGCGGCACCTCGTCGGACACCTCGTCGCTGCCGCGGCCGGCCAGTTCGCGCACCAGCACGTACTGCGCGTGGTTGGTGTCCTGGTACTCGTCGACGAGGACGTGCCGGAACCGCCGCCGGTAGTGCTGGGCGATCTGCGGGAAGGCCCGCAGCACCGCCACGGTCTCCCCGATGAGGTCGTCGAAGTCCAGCGCGTTGGCCGCCCGCAGCCGCCGCTGGTATTCCCCGTAGACGCTGGCCACCGTGCGGGACAACTCGTCGGAGTCGTCGGTCAGGTTGCCCACCGCCTGCGCGGGGTCGATCAGCTCGTTCTTCAGGTTGGAGATGGCATTGGCCAGCAGCCGCGGCGAGTAGCGCTTGATGTCGAGGCCCATGTCGCGCCCGATCATCTGCAACAGGCGCCGCGAGTCGTCGGCGTCGTAGATGGAGAAGTTGGAGTTGAGGCCCTCGATCAGGGACGCCTGGTTGCGCAGGATGCGCACGCAGGTGGAGTGGAAGGTGGAGACCCACATAGCGCGGGCCCGGTTGCCCACCAGCCGCACCACCCGTTCGCGCATCTCGGCGGCGGCCTTGTTGGTGAAGGTGATGGCCAGCACCTGGCCGACCCCGACCCCGCGTTCCGCGATGAGGTAGGCGATGCGGCGGGTCAACACCGCGGTCTTCCCCGAACCCGCACCCGCGACGATCAGCAGGGGGGAACCCTCATGCACCACCGCTTGGCGCTGTTGCGGGTTGAGGCCCTCGAGCAGTTGATCTGCTTCGGAGGCCGGCTTGGCATCTGTTGCGTGCACACTCATGTCAGTCCAAACTTACCGCCGCCCACTGACGCACAGCGCCCTGGCATCAGACCAGGCTAGTGGCCCGGGCGGCCGGGGCGGCGTACGCGGACTCCCGAGAATTCGGCGTGTCGGAATGCAATTTGGACAACCGGATTTCGTCCGGCGGGATAATTGCACCTGAGTCAAAAAGCGCAGCTTAAACCCGATTTCTTTGCGCGGTCGCCGCGTTTGGTGGCACACTCGGTCTGTGCTCAACGTGCAGTGCCGGCGAGGCTCCTCGACCCAGGAGTGGCGCCGCCGATTTCCCTGCGGGTACCGGTTCGCGGTGCCCGTGGCCTAACTGCTTCCGCAGAGCCCCGTGGTCCGCTTTCGGCACCCGGGGCTCGTCTTTTGTGAGGCCCGATACTGCATGAGACCAGAACCAGAACCCCCACATCACGACGACGATGCGGAGTCAGCAGAGATGAACATCGACACGGTGGAGACCCAAGAGGTCACCGACATCGACGAGTTGCGCCAAGAGATCGACCGGCTCGACGCCGCGATTCTCGCAGCGGTGCAGCGGCGCACCGAGGTGTCACAGGCGATCGGCAAGGCCCGGATGGCGTCCGGCGGCACGCGGCTTGTGCATAGCCGCGAAATGAAGGTCATCGAGCGCTACAGCGAGCTCGGCCCCGAAGGCAAGGACCTGGCGATACTGCTGCTGCGATTGGGCAGGGGCCGGCTCGGCCACTGACCTCGGCGGTTCATTCGCCCGCCGCAGAGCTCCCCGCTACACCTGGCTCCGTCACGTCACAGCCCATAGGGTCGAGGCATGACCTCCGTGCACACCCTCCCCGACATCACCGGCACTCCGGCGTGGGACGCCCTGCGCAGGCATCATGAACAAATCGGCGACACCCACCTGCGGCAGTTCTTCGACGACGATCCCGATCGCGGCCGCGAACTGACCGTCTCCGTCGGCGACCTCTACATCGATTACAGCAAGCACCGCGTCACGCGAGAAACGCTGCGGCTCTTGGTCGATCTGGCCCGCACGGCCAACCTCGAAGAGCGCCGCGACCAGATGTTCGCCGGTGTGCACATCAACACCTCGGAGGATCGCGCGGTCCTGCACACCGCGCTGCGACTGCCCCGGGACGCCGAGCTGGTCGTCGACGGCGAAAACGTTGTCCAGGACGTGCACGAGGTGCTCGACGCCATGGGCGAATTCACCGATCGGTTGCGCAGCGGTGAATGGACGGGGGCCAGCGGGAAACGAATCAGCACGGTGGTCAACATCGGCATCGGTGGATCGGACCTCGGCCCGGTGATGGTCTATCAGGCGCTGCGTCACTACGCGGATGCGGGGATCTCGGCGCGGTTCGTCTCCAACGTCGACCCGGCGGATTTGATCGCCACCCTGGCCGACTTAGACCCGGCCACAACACTTTTCATCGTCGCGTCGAAGACGTTCTCGACGCTGGAAACCCTGACCAACGCCACGGCCGCGCGCCGCTGGATCACCGACGCCCTCGGCGACGCCGCGGTGTCGCAGCATTTCGTCGCCGTCTCCACCAACAAACGTCTGGTCGACGACTTCGGTATCAACACCGACAACATGTTCGGTTTCTGGGATTGGGTCGGCGGCCGCTATTCGGTGGACTCGGCGATCGGCCTGTCGGTGATGGCTGTCATCGGCCGAGAAGCCTTCGCGGACTTTCTTTCCGGGTTCCACATCGTCGATCGGCATTTCAAAACCGCGCCGTTGGAGTCCAATGCGCCTGTCCTGCTTGGGCTTATCGGCCTGTGGTACTCCAACTTCATGGGCGCGCAATCGCGCGCCGTGCTGCCGTACTCCAACGACCTGGCGCGCTTTGCGGCCTACCTGCAACAGCTGACCATGGAGTCCAACGGCAAGTCGACCCGCGCGGACGGCAGCCCGGTCACCACGGACACCGGTGAAATCTTCTGGGGCGAACCGGGAACCAACGGGCAGCACGCGTTCTACCAGTTGTTGCACCAGGGCACCCGGTTGGTGCCCGCCGACTTCATCGGCTTCAGCCAGCCCATCGACGACCTGCCCACCGCCGAGGGCGACGGCAGCATGCACGACTTGTTGATGAGCAACTTCTTCGCCCAGACCCAGGTGCTGGCCTTCGGCAAGACCGCCGAAGAGATCGCCGCCGAAGGCACGCCCGCGGATATCGTGCCGCACAAGGTGATGCCCGGTAACCGGCCGTCGACCTCGATCCTGGCCAACCGGCTCACCCCCTCCGTCATGGGCCAGCTGATCGCGCTGTACGAGCATCAGGTCTTCACCGAGGGCGTGATCTGGGGGATCGACTCGTTCGACCAATGGGGTGTGGAGCTGGGCAAAACCCAAGCCAAGGCGCTGCTTCCGGTGATCACCGCGGACGGTTCGCCGGCGCCGCAGTCGGACAGCTCCACCGACGCCCTGGTGCGCCGCTATCGCAGCGAACGCGGGCGAACCAGCTGACTCAGGCGAACATCTTGGTCAGCTGCGGCGGCAGCACCCGCATCAACTGCACCAGCGGGGCCCACGGCCACCACGGCACCACGGCGCGGCCGGGCTCTCGTTCCATCGCGGCGACGAGCGCGTTGACGCCAGTTTCGTTGTCCACCATCAACATTGTGCTGTTGGACTTAGCCGTCATCTCCGACTCGATGTAGCCGGGCTCGATGACCGAAACCTTGACGGGTCCCTTGGCGTATTCGGCGCGCAGCGATTCACCCAGTGAGCTCACCCCGGCCTTGCTCGCCGCATAGGCCGCCTTGACGCCCGGCACGCCCTTGTTGCCGAGCACCGACGAGATCAGCACCAGGTGGCCCGAACCGTTCTCGTTGAACATCTCCAACGCGGTCTCGGTCTGCACCAGCGCCGAGACCAGGTTGGTCTCGATGGTGGCCTTGTTGGCCCACAGCTTGCCGGAGCCCAGTTTCGCGCCCTTGCCGATGCCGGCGTTGACGACGATGCGGTCGATGCCGCCCAGTTCGTCGCTGAGTTCGGCGAACACCTTCGGGACGGCCTCGTGGTCGTTGACATCCAGCGCGGCGACCGCGATCTGAATGTCCGGATACTTCTGCGAGAGCTCGGCTTTCAGCTCATCGAGCCGGTCGGTGCGACGCGCGCACAGCGCAAGGTCGCGGCCCTTGGCGGCGAAGGCGCGCGCCATGCCGGCGCCCAGGCCGGAGCTGGCACCGGTGATGAGGATCTTCTGGCGAGTCATCGGGGCAGCATATCGACAGGTGTCAAGTCTCGGTCCGGCGACTACTTCAGCAAACGCGACATGCGCCGGTCGGCCAGGATCTTGCCGCCGGTCTGACACGTCGGGCAGTACTGGAAAGACTTGTCCGCGAACGACACTTCGCGCACGGTGTCTCCGCATACCGGGCAGGGCAGCCCGGTGCGGGCGTGCACCCGCAATCCGGAGCGCTTCTCGCCCTTGAGCGTGGCCGCCCCCTGCCCGACGGACCGGCTCACCGCGTCGTTGAGCACCGAGATCATCGCGTCGTGCAGCGCGGCGAGCTGCGCGTCGGACAGCTTGCCGGCGGTGGCGAACGGCGAAATGCGTGCGACGTGCAGGATCTCGTCGCTGTAGGCGTTGCCGATCCCGGCGATCACCTTCTGGTCGGTGATGACCGTCTTGATCCGGCCGGTGTTGCCGGCCAACAGATTGCCCAGCGCGTCGAGGTCCAGGTCCAGCGCGTCCGGGCCGAGCGCGGCGATCCCGGGGACCTGGACCGGGTCGTCGACCAGCCACACCGCCAGCCGCTTCTGGGTGCCGGCCTCGGTGAGGTCGAAGCCCGGCGCCTCACCGGGTGTGCCCAGGTGCACCCGCAGGGCGATCGGGCCCTTGCCGGGCCGCAGCGGCGCCGCGGCCAGCCTGTCGGACCAGCGCAACCAGCCCGCACGCGACAGATGGGCGATCAGGAAGAGATTGTCGGTGCGCAGCCCCAGGTACTTGCCCCACCGCTCGGCCCCGACGACGGCCTGGCCGTGCAGCGCGCTGATCGGCGGGTCGAAGGTCTTCAGCACGGACAGGGCGGCGATGTCGACCCGCCCGATCGTCAGGCCGACGGCGTGGCGCCGTAGATGGTCGACCAGAGCTTCGATCTCGGGTAGTTCGGGCACGGTTTCAGTGTGCCGGTCGCAGCAAATAGGTGTCCATGATCCAGCCGTGCCGGGCGCGGGCTTCGGCTCGCAGCGAAACGATGCGGGGACCCACCTCGCCGACCGTGCCCGCGATGAGCAGTTCGTCGTCGGTCCCCAGGTAGGCGCCCCACCAGATTCGCGTGTCGGGCGGGCAGACCTGGAACGAGCAGTCGGCGTCGAGCATCACGACGGCGGATCCCGCGTTCGGTCCGTGGGTGCGCAGCTGCCGCCCGGTGGTGATCAGAACGGGTTCGCCGACCTCGTTGAGGGGGATGCGGTGCCGGGCGGTCAGCGCCTGCACGGCGGTGATGCCCGGGATGACGTCGAACGTGAAGGCGACCCGTTCGGCCACCGCGTCGAGGATGCGCAGGGTGCTGTCGTAGAGCGACGGGTCGCCCCAGGCCAAGAACCCGCCGACGCCGTGCGGACCCAGCTCGGCGGAGATGGCGTCGGCCCAGATCTGCGCGCGGGCGGCGTGCCAATCGGCAACCGCGTCCCGATAACCGGCGTCGTCGGCCCGCTTGGGGTCGGGCAGCTCGACGAAGCGGTAGCCCGGCTCACGGATGAAACGGCCGCAGATCTCGCGTCGCAGCGCCACCAGGTCGCTCTTCTGCTCGCCCTTGTCCATCGCGAAGAACACCTGGGTGTCGTTGAGCGCCTCGATCGCCTGCACGGTCACGTAGGCGGGGTCGCCGGCCCCGATGCCGATGACGTGAATGTGCCGGCCCACTACGCCCGCCTCCTGATGCTCGTTGCCCGTCAGATTGCCGAATCGCAACCTCCAGTATCTAGCCGGGACCGCAAGTACCCAGTACCATGGGTACCGTCTGAACACCGAACGGAGGGACGCCAGCGATGACTACTCCGGTGAAGCCAGGCGGACCGAGTCGTGAAGACTTCTCGGACCGATTGCTGAAGGGCTCGGTCAAAAAGTCCTACGAACCCGTCGTCGACATCGACTGGGACGCCCCGCTGGACCCGGACAAGTTCTATCTGCCGCCGCGGCTGGTGTCGCTCTACGGCACGCCGATGTGGGACGAGATGACCCGCGAGCAACAGATCGAGCTGTCCCGGCAGGAATTGGTCAACACGCTGTCGGCCGGAATCTGGTTCGAGAACATGCTCAACCAGGCGCTGCTGCGCACGATCCTGCACGAGGACCCGACCAGCCGGTCGACCCATTACAAGCTGACCGAACTGGGCGACGAGACCCGCCACATGGTGATGTTCGGCAAGGCGATCGAACGCATCGGCGCCAAACCGGTGCGCCCCAAACTGTTTCACCGGATGATCATCAACTGCCTGCCGCTGGCGTTTCAGCGCGGCTCGATGCTCTGGGTGGCTGCCCTGATCGGTGAGGAAATCTTCGACTCGCTGCAGCGGCAGATGATGGACGACCCCGAGCTGCAACCAATCATCCAGCGGCTCATGCGGATTCACGTCACGGAAGAGGCGCGCCACATCCAGTTCGCGCGCGACGGTGCCCGCAAGCGCGTCGTCGAGATGCCCCGGTTCAACCGCTGGTTCATGGCCAACATCAACGGGCTGGGCGGCTACTTCTTCAACTACCTGTTCAGCAATCCCGTCCCGTATGCGCGAGCGGGTCTCGACCCCAAGCGGGCCCGCAAGGTCGCGCGCACCAGTCCGCATCGTCGCGACGTACAGGTTGCCGGATTCGCGCCACTGGCGGCGTTTTTGACCGAGGTCGGCCTGATGGGCTCGATCGCGCGCCGCGGCTGGAAGCGCAGCAGGTTTCTGTGACGCAGCCGCGGGACCGCGCCGAGCGCCGCTGCCACATCGCCGTCGTCGGGGCGGGCGCCTGCGGCCGGAGCGCCCAAAGCGCCTTGCTGGCAGCCGGTTTCACCGACCTGGTGATGCTCGAGCGGCCCACCCCGGACGCGCGCTTTGACGACGGCTCCGATACCTGGCTGTTGACCACGGCGGAGGGCGACCAAATCAAGGCCGATGTCGTCGTCGCCACCGACCCTCCGGCGCAGCGGCCCTGGCTGCCCCGCGTCCCCGGACGCGACGAGTTCGGCGGAGCGGCGTTTCACGCCGCGGCGTGGGATCCCGGATTCGATCCGTCCGACAAGCAGATCGCGGTAATAGGCACCGACGCCGCCGCCGCCCACCACCTCGGGCGGCTGGCCCAAGCGGCGGCGTCGGTTACCGTGTTCGCCCACGCACCGCGCCGCGTCGTGCCCGACATCCCGGTGTGGTCCACCCGCGCCACACGCTGGCTGCGCCGCCGCACACCGGCCTCGCGATCCCGGGTCGCCATCGCCGGGTCCGCGATCGAGGCGATCACCGCATCGGGCGTGCGCACAGCCGACGGCGCCGTCCACCGCGTCGACGCCATCATCTACGGCACCGGCTACTTCATCCCCGAGGACGCCGCCGACCAGACCCTGGTCGGCTCGGCCGGGCTGACCATCCGGCAGGCCTGGCACGACGGCATGGAGCCGTTCTGCGGGGTGGCGATTCGCGGGTTCCCCAATTACTTCTTCGTCGCCGGTCCCGATCCGGATGCGCAGGCGCGCTACGTCGCCGAATGCCTGAAAGCCATGGGGCGCACGGCCAGTGGCCGCATCGAAGTACGCGCCAGCAGCCAGCGGGTGTTCAACGAGCGCGCCCAGTTGCGACCGGCTGAGCCGCCCTCGGTGGCGTCCGCCTTCGACCTCTCGGCCAGTGCGCCCGCCGGTGAAGACACGTACGACGGCGCCGCCACGCTGGAGATCGCCGGCGCCCACCACCCGGTACGGGTCCGGCTGACCGGTCACCTGGACCCGATCGACGGCCGCTACCACTGGCAGGGAACGGTGTTCGGTTCTCCGTCGGGGCCCTTGGCCGGCGACATCCTCAAGCAATCACGGACCGGCACGCTGACGGTCGGGGAGCGCAGCGCGCCGGCGCGCATCGTCGAACAGACACCGTGGGGGACGCACTCGGTCGCCGGAGTGGGCGCTCCCCCCTACGCGCTGAGCAACCATTGAGCCGATAAGTGCACCGCCGCGTCGGCTGACGCGCGGCGTGATGATTGATGCCTTTTGCGCTGGTTAACCATCTGTTTTTCCGGGCATACCGAAAAGTTTGGCGGTGGTCACCGCGTGGTAACCCCGGGGGAAGCGCTTGCTGGGCATTTGACTCCATAGCGCGTCGGGGCGGATTGGTCGACTCCCCGACGGGTGTGGGAGGGGGGCGCATGGTGCTTTCGTTGCGGGCTTGCGGCATGGACTTACCGGGATCCCAATCGCAGCCTGGGGTTTCCGGCTGTATCGAGGCCGCTGGTTCGCGAAGTACACTTTTGCCGCGGAGAGCGGATACTCAAGCAGTCGGCCCGGCATGATGCGAGGAGCGGGAAATGGAACCGGACGCCAGGACCGAGCTGGGATGAGCCCGGTGGCCATTGGGATGCGGACCGATGACTCGGTTGCCGTTCTGACCGTCGACGGCGAGCTTGATGCCGCCCAATCCAGCGCACTTCGCGAACGCATCCTCAAAGCCACGCTGGACGATGCTGCCGCCGTGATCGTCAACGTCTCCGGCCTCAAGGTGCACACCGAATCGGCATGGGCGACCTTCATGGGCGCGTACTGGCAGGTCGGCAGCGCCCCCCACATTCCGATCGTGCTGGTCTGCACCAACCGGGCGGCCCGCGATGCGATCACCAATAGCGGTGTCACCCACGTCATGCCGGTCTATGCGAGCGAGAAAGCCGCGCTGAAGGCGATCGGCCAGAACAGCCGCCGCCCGGTGCGGCGCGCCGATGTGCAGCTGCCCGCGGACCTGACCAGCCTCCGCGAGTCACGGCGGCTGGTCCGCGAATGGCTCACCACCTGGTCGCAGTCCAAGCTCATTCCGGTGGCGCTGGTGGTGGTCAACGTGTTCGTGGAGAACGTGCTGGAACACACCGCCAGCGTTCCGGGGGTGCGCATCGAAGCGCAGGGCACCACGGCGACCATCGCGGTGTCGGATGCGAGCAACACACCCGCGGTGCGACTGCCGTCGCCGAAGAAGGGTATCGACGTGTCCGGGCTGGCGATCGTCGACGCGCTGTCCCGAGCGTGGGGCAGCACGCCCACCTCGTCCGGGAAGACGGTGTGGGCGGTCATCGGCCCCGAGAACCAGCTCTAGCCCAAACCCTGTTCTAGTCGGAGGCCGGGGCGCCGCCGCGCCGATCTGCCGGTTGTGCTGAAACTAGAACACGTTCTAGTGTCGACTGACGACCCCTTCAGGAAGGCAGATGACGTGCGGTTTACCTACGCAGAGGCGATGACGGACTTTAGGTACTACATCCCGCTGGCCAAGGCAGCCGAGGCGGCCGGCTACGACGCCATGACGATCGCCGACAGCATCGCCTACCCCTTCGAATCCGACTCGAAGTACCCCTACACCCCGGACGGCAACCGCGAATTCCTGGACGGCAAGGAGTTCATCGAAACCTTCGTGCTCACTTCGGCATTGGGCGCGGTGACCACGAAGCTGCGGTTCAACTTCTTCGTGCTCAAGCTGCCCATCCGGCCACCGGCGTTGGTGGCCAAGCAGATCGGGTCGCTGGCCGCGATGACCGACAACCGGGTGGGCTTCGGCGTCGGCACCAGCCCGTGGCCCGAGGACTACGAGTTGTTGGGTGTCCCGTTCGCAAGGCGCGGCAAGCGGATGGACGAATGTATCGAGATCATCCAGGGCCTCACCACCGGCGACTACTTCGAATTCCACGGCGAGTTCTACGACATCCCGAAGACCAAGATGACCCCGGCCCCCACCAAGCCCGTCCCGATTCTGATCGGCGGCCACGCCGACGCGGCGCTGCGGCGCGCGGCGCGCCTGGACGGCTGGATGCACGGCGGCGGCGACCCCGAGGAACTCGACCACCTGCTGGCCAAGCTCAAGAAGTTCCGCGAAGAAGCCGGCAAGAGCGGGCCGTTCGAGATCCACGTGATCTCGGCCGACGCCTACACCGCGGACGGCATCAAACGGCTCGAGGACAAGGGCGTCACCGACGTCATCGTCGGCTTCCGCATCCCCTACATCAAGGGCAAGGACACCGAGCCGCTGGACAGCAAGATCCGCAACCTGGAGATGTTCGCCGAGAACGTGATCGCGAAGCTTTAGCGGCGGTCGCAAGCGCGGCGGTAAAGCGTTACAGCACATCCCATTTCGGAGCACGCTTTTCCCGGTGCGCCATCGCGGCCTCGACCGGGTTGTTCGTGAAGCCGCTGAGGATCTGGGTACGGTTCTCGATCTCTATGGCATGGCGCAGGCTGGGCGCGTCCAGCGCGGCGTTGAGGCCAATCTTGGTCTGCCACACGCCGTATGCGTTGTTCTCGGCGATCGAGCGGGCCAGCTTGAGCGCGGCCGGCATCAGCTCATCGGGGGCGACGACCTCGTGCACCAGCTTGATGCGATAGGCCTCGGCCGCGTCGATGATGCGACCGGTGAGCATGAGTTCGCGGGCCACCCCGGCGCCGACGATCTTGGGCAGCAGGTAGCTGGTGCCCATGTCCATCGACGAGAACCCCGCCTTGATGAACACCGAACCGAACCGCGCCTGCTCGGAGGCGACCCGGATATCGCAGACCAACGAGAACGCCAGCCCACCCCCGACGGCAACACCGTTCACCGCGCCGATCACCGGAATGTCCATCTCGTAGATCCGGGTGTACAGGGTGGCCAGCCGGACCTGGGCGTCGTAGTTGACCTTGAACGCCGGGGTGGTCGGCTTGTTCTGCGTCCAGGGCCGGCCGGTGCCGCTCAGGTCGGCGCCGGCGCAGAATCCGCGTCCGGCACCGGTCAGGATCGCCACCCGGTACTCACCGTTGTCCAGCACGTCCAGGGCCTCGTGGACGCCGTCGATCAACGACCCATCGATGGCGTTGAGGCGCTCCGGCCGGTTCAGGGTGATGCACGCGATGTTGTCTTCGAGACGTTCCAGTGTCACTGCAGCCATAGGGGAACCGTAAGCGACGTCGCTCTTTACCGAGGAGGCATACCGTGGTTTTGCCACCACATCGAAGGAGCAGCCATGGCACGAACCGAAGGTGACACCTGGGACCTGGCCAACAGTGTGGGCGCCACCGCCACCATGGTGGCCGCGGCCCGGGCGGCCGCGACCAAACGCCCGCAACCGGTCATCACGGACGAGTTCGCCGAGCCACTGGTGCGCGCCGTCGGGCTGGACGTATTCACCAGGCTGGCGGCCGGCGAACTCGATTCAATGGACCTGGAGAAGGGTGTCGGATTCTCGCGGATGGTGGACACATTCGCCGCCCGGGCCCGGTTTTACGACGACTATTTCGCCGCGGCAGGGCAGGCCGGGCTGCGCCAGGTGGTGATCGTGGCATCGGGCCTGGACTCGCGGGCCTACCGGCTGCGGTGGCCGTCCGGGACGACGGTGTACGAGATCGACCAGCCGGAGGTGATCGCGTTCAAGACGGCGACCCTGGCCGAGATCGGCGCGGCCCCGACCGCCGAACTCCGCACCGTGGGTATCGATTTGCGTGAAGACTGGCCGGCGGCATTGCAGGCTGCGGGCTTTGACCCGGATCAAGCGACGGTGTGGCTCGCCGAGGGCGTGCTGATCGGGTTCCTTCCGCCTGAGGCCGAAGTTCGGTTGCTGGACGCCATCATTCCGTTGTCCAGCGAGGGGAGCCGGTTCGCCGCGGACTTCGGGACCGTCGCCCCGACGACGCCGGAGGGGCAGGAACAGGCCCGGCTGATGACCGAGGGGTGGCGACGGCAAGGGCTCGATCTGGACATCGCCGGCTTGGCCTACCCCGGTGAGCACACCGACGTCGCCGCGCATCTGGCCGCAAACGGCTGGGATACCACCACATTTCGGCTCACCGACCTGTTCTCCGCCGCGGGCCTACCGGAACTGGAGCCCGCCGAGCATCAGGTTCCCGCCAGCACGATCAGCTTCGTCAGGGCGGTGCGGCTCTAGCCGACGCGCAGGCGCACACTCGCTCGCGCGGGTGGCCGCCCGTCACGCGGACCGCTTGGCCAGCCACTCGGCCTGCATCACCAGCAGCGCCATGACCTCCAATTGCGGGGTCTGCGAATCGAGTTCGCGGTATCGCTGATAGACGTTGACGACGACGCGCTCGGCGTCCAGCCAGGTGGCGTACTCGCCGAGGTCGATGGTGTCGGCGGCCTCGGCCCACGACAAGCCCCGGCGATAGGCGGCCTCGGCCTGTTCGGCGACGTGCACGAGATAGCCACGCACCGCGCGGATTCCGTCCGGATCGGTGACGGGGCCGTGTCCGGGCACCACCGTGGGCGCGTCCAGCGCGATCATCGTGTCGCACGCCGCGACCCAGTTGGCGATCGGGCCGGCCCAAACGATAGGTGTGCAACCGATGAACAGCAGGTCGCCGCCGAACAGCACCCCCGCGTCGGGCACGTGCACCACCGAGTCGGCCGCGGTGTGCGCGGGACCCAGATTCAGGATGTCGATCCGCCGCCCGCCCACCTCAACGGACAGGTTGCGCTCGAAGGTCTGGTCGGCGTTGCGCAGCGTGATGTTGCTGAAGTCGAAGTGCCCGAAGCGTTCTCGCGTGTACGGGGTCGCCACCGGCCCGAGGTTGGCGGTTTGCGCCATCGCCAGCATATCGGGCGCCGTCCCGTGCTGGATCTCCTCGGCGGTGCCGCGCGCGGCGATGATTCGCACCGACGCGTCGAGCAGTTGGTTGCCGTGGGTGTGGTCGCCGTTGGAGTGGGTGATCAACGCGTCGGTGATGGGTGCCGGCCCGGTGATGGGCCGCATGGCGGTGAGCATCTCGCGGGTCAGCGCCAGGTCGAACAGGGTGTCCACCAACAGGGACGCGCCCTCGCCGGCGATCAGCCCGGCGTTGCTCCACCCGTAGCCCCCGTCCGGCAGCGTCCATGCCCACACCCGGTCGGCGACCTGATGCAGCCCGCGGGTGTAGGGCACCCGGGCCGGTGCCCGATTGACCCGCGGCACGGCGGGCGCGGCGTCCGGGTTGGGCCTCGCCGCCAACACGTGTGGCGCGCTGCTCGCGCGGACGGTCTGCCGGGTCTCTCCCAAGCCCTGGACTTGGAGCGTGACGACGTCGCCGTCGTGCAGCCAGCCGGGAAACGATTCCAGCGCACCGGGATTGAGGTGCTCGACCAGTGTGCAGGTAGGCACCGTCCCAGAGCCGATGACGTCGCCGGGGTTGAGGGTGACGCCGCGCGACGCGTAGGAGATAACTTCGCCGAAGGTCCAGTCCATCTGGGCGGTCGACCCCGTACCGATGACGGCGTCGTTGAGCAAGGCCGTGACCTGCAGGTCCAGCTTGCCTGGATGGGAGGGGTGGCGGTACGGCTCGAGTTCGTCGGGGGTCACCAGGTAGGGACCCAGCGTGACACCGCTGTCCTTGCCCTTGCCCTGTCCGATACCCAATTGGCTTTCCATCTGCTGCAAGTCGCGCGCGGACCAGTCGTTGAAGATGGTGTAGCCGATGATCGACTGCTCGGCCTGTTCGACGGTGAGATCCTTGCCGCCCTTCCCGATTACCGCGGCGATCTCCAACTCGAAGTCCTGCCAAGCACTTCCGGGCGCCGTCGGCGCGTCGTCGTAGGGCCCTAAAACGGTTGCCGGACAGGCGAAGTAAAACGCCGGGATGCGGTACCAGCTGTCGGCGAGCAGCCGCCCGGCGCCCAGCGCGGCTTGGCAGTTGCGCATGTGGTCGAGGAAGCACAGGGAATCCCGGATGGACGGCGGGCGCGGGATGGGCGCCAGCAGGCGCACGTCGGCGAGCGGTACCGTCGCCGCCGGGGAGCGCTGCGCCTCCTCTCCCGCTTGCCGCAGTCCGTCAGGGCCTCGCGCGATCAGGTCGAGAAGCGTGACGCCCGCCGGCAGCGCGTGGACTGTGTCGCCGGAGAGGACCCCGACGCGCTGGCCGTCATCACCTTGGTAGGTAACCCATTTCACTCGCGTACCACCTCACCTGCTTCCTTGTCCGGCCGTAGCCCCCGCCAACTCGATTGGCGTAGCCGGTCATCCGGGGTCCACTCGCTGTAGCGCACCTCCCCTACCAGAACCGGCTCGACGTACGTCACGCCCCGCGCTTCGCTGCGGGGCAGCGGTGGGTGGAACGGGGATTCGTCGGTGTGCAGCGGTGCCAGCGTCTTCTTCAGATTGGTCAGGTCGCGTTCGGTGAACCCGGTGCCGACGCGGCCCGCGAAGTGCAGGCCGTCCGCGGTCGGGATGCCCATCAGCAGTGAGCCGATGCCACTGCTGCGTCCGCCTTCCCCGGCCTTCCAGCCGCCGATCACGACTTCCTGGGTGTTCCAATGCTTGTCCTTGATCCAGGACGACGAGCGCCGGCCGGGCTGGTAGGTGGAGTCGCGCCGCTTGGCGATCACGCCCTCCCAGCCGCGCTTGCCGGAGTGCTCCAGCGCCTCCGCACCGTCCCCGGGCAGCAACTCGGGAACGATGAGATCGCTGCCGGCGCCGAGCATTTCCAGCACCTTGCGCCGGTCTGAGTATCTGGCCCGCAGCAGCGAGCGGCCGTCGAGGTACAGCACGTCGAACGCCCAGAATTCGACGCGCGAGCCGCGGCCGCGGTTCTGCATCTCGTGGAAGTTGGGCACGCCCGACGAGTCCAGGACGACGGCCTCACCGTCGAGGATCACGTGGTGCTCCGCGAGATCTTCGGCGAGCGAACGCAGTTCGGGATATTCGCCAGTGACTTCGCGGCCGCGCCGAGACCGTACCCGGATGGTGCCGTGGTCGGCCTCGATCAACAGCCGGTAGCCATCCCATTTGCCTTCGAACGCCCACTGGCCCGCCTTCAGCGCCGTCACCGAACCATGGGTGGCCAGCATGGGGGCGATGGTGTCGAAGTCGAAGACCTTCTGATCTTTCATCCGGTGCGCCAGCCACTGGTCGCCGTTGGTTTGAATCAGCGCATAGCGTCCGGAGATCTTGCTGCCGTGCAGATTGACGATGACCTCCCCTTTTTCGGCGGAGTCATTGAACTTTTCGGCCTCGTAAGTTCCGGCGTCCCAGATGATCACCTTCCCGGCGCCGTACTCCCCCTTGGGGATGCTGCCCTCGAACCCGCCGTATTCCAGCGGATGGTCCTCGGTGTGGACCGCCAGGTGGTTTACCGAGGTCGTTTCGGGCAGGTTCTTCGGCACCGCCCAGGACACCAGCACGCCGTCCCGTTCCAGCCGGAAGTCGTAGTGCAGCCGGCGGGCGTGATGTTCTTGGATGACGAAGCTATTCCCTTGTCCGATAGCCGGTTTCGCAACAGGGACCGGCTCGGGAGTTTTCGACGCGTCGCGCATGCTGCGGTATTTACTCAGGCGATCGGGGACCGGCGCATCCGCGTCCAGCGGTTTCAGCAGATCGCCGTCGCGTGCGACCCGGTCCAGCACTTCGTCATAACGCAGCTGGCGCAGCGACGGGTCGTCGAGTTCCTCCCAGCTGCGCGGTGCAGCAACGGTGGGTTGTTCACGTCCGCGCAGCGAGTAGGGCGCGATGGTGGTCTTGGCGCCGTTGTTCTGACTCCAGTCCAGAAAGATCTTTCCGGCCCGCAGGCTCTTGGTCATGGTCGACGTCACCAGTGTGGGCATCGTCTTTTCAAGTTGCTGTGCAACGCGTTTGGCCAACACGGTCGCGCCCTTACTGCTCACCGGCTCCTGCAGCGGCGTGTAAAGGTGCAGGCCCTTGCTACCGCTGGTGAGCGGATAGGTGGTCAGCCCGATTGCGGTGATCAGTTCGCGGACGGCGCGCGCCACCTCGGCCAGTTGGGCCATCGTGACGCCTTCACCCGGGTCGAGGTCGAACACCAGGCGGGTGGCAGGGCCGGGTTTCAGTTCCTCGGCCCGGCTACGGGTCCACTCGGCAACGAAGCGCCACTGCGGAACGTGGACCTCCAGCGCGGCCTGTTGGGCGATCCAGGCCAGCCCGTCGACACTGTCGATGATCGGATACGTCGTCGTTCCGGATCGATGCGTCACGCTGGCGCGCGGCAGCCAGTCGGGCGCCGACGAGGCCAGTTGTTTCTCGAAAAACGATTCCTGTTCGACGCCGTTGGGCCAGCGCTTGCGCGTGGCCGCGCGCCCGGCGATGTGCGGGATCATCACCTCGGCGATGCGCGTGTAGTAGTCGAAGATGTCGCTCTTGGTGGTTCCGGTGGAGGGGTAAAGCACCTTCTCGGCATTGGTCAGTTTCAGCCGCGGTGCCATGTTGTCAAACTACGCGTTTCGCGCGTGTTAACCGCTTTGACCACGGTTAATCGTCCAATCCCCAATTTGTTTTGTGACATGACCCACGAAAGCGTTGATTGGCGGCCGACTCGGGGCACAGACACTGAATGTTTGACGTGATCCCCTCCCCGTGGCGTCGAAACAGCGGCGTCCCACTAAGCAATGCGACCCTACGACTGCATTCCCGGAGAATCGACGTTCCAACCTACGACCGGTCATCTCTTGGCCGCGGAGTCGTCCACATCGGTGCGGGCAACTTCCACCGGGCGCACCAGGCCGTCTACTTCGACGACCTCGCCCGCTCGGGCATCTCCGACCGTTGGGGGGTTACCGGCGTCAGCCTCCACTCCCCGGACGTCAAAGACTTGCTGTCGGTACAAGACGGGCTGTACACCGTGGTACAGCAAGGACACGATCGCCAAACCGCCCGCGTCGTCGGCTCGATCGGTTCCGTGCACTACGCCCCGAACGACGGGGCGGCCGTCCGCGCCGCCCTCGCAGATCCTGAAACCCGCATTGTCAGCCTGACCATCACCGGCAACGGTTACTTCCTGAATCCCGTCACCGACGAGTTCGACGCCGACGACCCCGACGTGCGCGCCGACCTCGTCGCGTCCGGCAACTACGCCACCGCGTGGGGGTACCTGGCCGAAGCCCTCGACCGGCGTCGCCACGCCGGCATCGCGCCGTTCACCGTGCTCTGCTGCGACAACATCCCCGGCGACACCCAGCCGGCGAGAACCGCGCTGGTGTCGTTCGCCGCTCTGAAGGACCCCGGGCTGGCCCGCTGGATCCACACGCATGTCGCATTCCCGTCGACCATGGTCGATCGCATCACCCCGCAAACGTCGAAGTCGGAGCGCAAATTCGTCGAGGAGACGTTCGGCGTCGCCGACAAATGGCCGGTCGTGACCGAGCCGTATTGCCAATGGGTGATCGAGGATTCCTTCAGCAACGGGCGGCCGCCGCTCGACGAGGTCGGTGCCGAGTTCGTTGCCGACGTCAGCGACCACAAGCTGATCAAGACCCGGCTCCTCAACGGAACCCATATCGCGCTCGCGTGCTTGGCCATCCTGGCCGGTTACCAGCGCACGGACGAAGCGATGCGGGACGGCATCATCTTCGATTTCGTCGAGAAACTGCTGCGCGACGAGATTCAGCCGCTGCTGCCCCCGGTCCCCGGGATGAACACACCCGAATACCGGCGCACCTTGCTCGAGCGGCTCGGCAATCCCCGAATGAGTGACCAGCTGCCTCGGCTGGCTCGCCGGGGAACCAGCAAGATCGCGACGTTCGTGCTGCCCTCCCTGCAGGAGGCGATCGCGCAGGGCAGGCCACACACCCTGTTGATGTTGGCGGTCGCCGGATGGGCCCGCTACATGCGCGGCCACGACCTCCAGGGGCGAAAGCTCCGCCTGGAAGACTCGCAGGCGATACCGGTGGCTAGGTTGGCCAACATGGCAAGCAGCAATCCCGATCCGCTGCTGGGGCACGAAATGTTCGCCGAGGTGCGCGCGGTCCCCGGTTTTGCGGAGCGTCTCGGCGACATGATCGCCGATATCGACGCGCGCGGTGTGTTGCCCACGCTGCGCGACGCGTTGCGCCACGACCAGCGGGAGTTGGTGGCACGATGACCGCGGGCTTGACCTTCGTGCGCGAATTCGACCCGGCGCCGATCACCACCCTGCTCTGCGACGCCGACGACAACCTGTTCGGGTCGGAGAGGCCGGCGTTCGACGCATCGACCGAGGTGACGAATCGTTTCCTGGCCAGGTTCGGCGTGGCCGCCCCGCTCAGCTCCGAGGAGTTGCGTAAGCGCGCCGTCGGGAAGAACTTCCGTACCACGGCGCTCGACCTGGCGGTGCAGTGCGAGGTGCCGCTCGATCAGACGTTGGCCCAGGGCCGCCCCGGCGCGGTGGTCGCGTCAGCCGGCGACGTGGCGAGCGGCAACGCGTTGTGCGCCGACGAACTCGAGCAGTGGGTGCGCGACGAGCGTGAACGGGTCACCGCTCACCTGGCTGTCACCCTGACCCCCGATCCGGAAGTGCTCGAACCGTTGCGCGACCTCGCGGCGCGCTACGCACTCGCGGCTGTGAGCTCCAGCGCCACCAAGCGTCTGCTTGGCTGCTTCACCGCCACCGGCCTCGCTTCGCTCCTACCGGAGGCGGTGACCTTCAGCGCGGAGGATTCTCTTCCGGTGCCGACAAGCAAGCCCGATCCGGCGGTGTATCTGCATTGCGGCCAGGTGCTGGGCGTCGCGGCCGAACAGGGGCTGGCCATTGAAGACTCCGTGGCCGGCGTGAAGTCCGCGGTCGCGGCCGGCTACGCCACCGTCGGCAACCTGATGTTCGTGCTGCCCGACGAACGCGATTGCCGGCGTGCAGAATTGATCGATGCCGGCGCAGTCGCGATAACCGATTCGTGGCGTGCTCTTGCCGATGTCCTGTTGTCGTCGGCCGTGCCGGCCGGACGGTCCCCGCTCCCGTAGGAGATCGACCTCGCAGTAGCGATCCGGGCTGCGACCCGGGGAGGAGGTGGCCAGCGATGGCCAGCGCGATCAATCTGAACAACGCGATCGATCTGAATAATGCGTCGCTCTCCGAGCTGCCGATCGACGCGCCGAAGTATGACCGCGGCAGCGTCAGCGTCGGGATCGCGCACATCGGCGCCGGTCACTTCCACCGGGCGCATCAGGCCGTGTACATCAATCTGCTGCTGCAGCAAGGTTTGGCGCACGAGTGGGGCATTTGCGGGGTCGGTGTGATGCCCGCCGACTGGACCATGCGCGATGTCCTCAATGACCAGGACGGGCTGTACACGCTGATCCTGGAGAACCCCAACGGCATCCGGGATGCCCAGGTGATCGGCTCGATCATCGACTACCGCTACGCCCCGGACGATCCGGATTCGGCGTTGGAGGTGCTGGTCGCCCCGTCCACCCGGATCATTTCGCTGACCATCACCGAAGGTGGGTACCGCGACCCCGATGGGCCCGCCTTCGCCTTGATCACCGAGGCGCTCGCCCGACGGCGCCAACGCGGGATCGCCGCGCCGACGATCGTCTCCTGCGACAACATCGAGAACAACGGCGAGGTCGCCAGGCGTACCGTGCTGGCGAGCGCCGAGCACATGGATCCCGAGTTGGCCGAGTGGGTGGCGGAGCACGCCCGGTTCCCGAGTTCGATGGTCGATCGCATCACCCCGGCAACGACTTTGGAGATGGCCGCCGAAGTGCGACGCGACTTCGGCGTCAACGACCGGTGGCCGGTGGTCGCCGAGCCGTTCACCGCCTGGGTGATCGAGGACGCCTTCGCCGACGGTCGGCCACCGCTGGAGCAAGCGGGCGTGCTGTTGGTCGACGATGTGCGCCCGTACGAGCTGATGAAGCTGCGCCTGCTCAACGCGGGGCATCAGTGCGTGGCGTACTTCGCCCATCTGTGCGGCTTCAAGTTCGTCCACGAGGCCGCGAGCGATCCGTTGTTCGCCGAATTCCTGCTTGCCTACTTCGAATCCGAAGCCATTCCGACGCTCCCGCCGGTGCCGGGAATCGACCTGCATGAGTACGGCCGCACGCTGGTCGAGCGGTTTGCCAACCCGGCCGTGCGGGATACCGTCGCGCGGCTGTGCGCCTACTCGTCGGATCGCATCCCGAAATTCCTGTATCCCGTCATCTGCGACAACCTGGCCAACGGCGGGCCGGTCCGGCTGGCGGCAGCGGTGGTGGCGAGCTGGGCCCGATACGCCGAGGGTGTCGACGAGTGGGGCAACCCGTACGAGGTGTTGGACCAGCTGGCGGACTCGCTCATTCCGATCGCCAGGTCGCAGCACGAGAATCCCACCGTGTTCATCGAGATCACCGCGGTCTTCTGCGATCTGGCCCATCAGCCACGCTTCGTCGAGGCGTACCTCTGGGCGCTGGATTCGTTGCACAGCAAGGGAGCCCGCGCGACGCTGGATGCCTTGGTGCGATGACCCGCGGGCTGGTGATCGGCGAGTCGCTGATCGATATCGTCGGGAGCGACGAGCATGTCGGCGGCAGTCCGCTCAACGTCGCCGTGGGACTCGGGCGGCTGGGTCGCGAGGTCGACTTCCTGACCTCGATCGCCGACGATCCGTATGGGCGGCGCATCGTCGACTACGTCGAAGCCGCAGGGGTGCAACTGGTTTCGGAAAGCCGGACCGCACAGCGCACGCCGACCGCGCGATCAACCATCGCGGAAGACGGGTCGGCCGAATACGTGTTCGATCTGGACTGGCGACTCTCCGGCACACCGCCGGTCGCCCCGCCGCTTTTCGTCCACACCGGATCGATTGCCGCCGTGCAGGATCCCGGCTGCCTGGCGGTCGCTGCGCTGATCGACACCTATCGAGTCTCGGCCACGGTCACCTTCGATCCCAACGTCCGGCCGTCGCTGATCGCCGACCGGGAACTGGCCGTCGAACGCATCGAGCACCTCATCGAGCGCAGCGACATCGTGAAGGTCAGCGAGGAAGACCTGCTTTGGATCGACCCCGCTCACCCGCCCGAGCAGATCGCGCAGACGTGGCTGCGGTTGGGCCCGGCCATCGTTGCGGTGACGATGGCCGACCGGGGCGCGGTGGCCTTCTGTGCGGCGGGCGTCGCCCGGGTGCCGACGCGCGCGGTACACGTGGTCGACACCGTCGGCGCCGGTGACTCGTTCATGGCCGGCCTGCTCGACGCGCTGTGGGAATCGGGATCGCTGGGCGGCGACCGTCGCGCCGACTTGCACGGGATCAAAGTGGACGCGCTGACGACGGCATTGGAGGCGGCGAGCCTGTCCGCGGCGCTGACCGTCGCTCGCGCCGGAGCGGACCTGCCGGATCGGGCCGCGCTGGACGCGGCTTCGCATGAGTAGGCGCATGACCCGATAGTCGAAAGCCCGGGCGGACAATCCCAGGTCGTAGCCCTGTCGTGCTGTTTTGCCACCGGCCCTACGGGCATACTGACTTGCATGCGCTCCATCTGGAAGGGTTCCATCGCGTTCGGGCTGGTGAACGTCCCGGTCAAGGTGTACAGCGCCACCCAGGACCACGACATCAAGTTTCACCAGGTGCACGCCAAGGACAACGGCCGCATCCGCTACCAACGCGTTTGCGAGGTGGACGGCGAGGCAGTCGAATACCGTGACATCGCCCGGGCCTACGAATCCGACGACGGTCAGATGGTCATCATCACCGACGACGACATCGCGACCCTGCCCGAGGAACGCAGCCGCGAGATCGAAGTGCTGGAGTTCGTGCCGGCCAGCGAGGTGGACCCGATGCTGTTCGACCGCAGCTACTTCCTGGAGCCGGACTCGAAATCGTCTAAATCCTATGTGCTGCTTGCCAAGACGCTTGCCGAGACGGATCGGATGGCGATCGTGCACTTCACGCTGCGCAACAAGACCCGGCTGGCGGCCTTGCGCGTCAAGGACTTCGGCAAGCGCGACGTGATGGTGATCCACACCTTGTTGTGGCCCGACGAGATCCGCGATCCGGACTTCCCCGTCCTGGACAAGAAGGTCGAGATCAAGCCCGCCGAACTCAAGATGGCCGGCCAGGTGGTGGACTCGATGGCCGAGGATTTCAATCCCGACCGCTACCACGACACCTACCAGGAACAGCTGCAAGAGCTGGTCGACGCCAAACTCGAAGGCGGAGAAGCGTTTACCACCGAGGAGCAGCCGAAGGAGCTGGACGAGACCGAGGACGTCTCGGATCTGCTCGCCAAGCTGGAGGCCAGCGTGAAGGCGCGTTCCGGCAACGGCAAGGCACCCGCGAAGAAGGCCGCGGCGAAGAAGGCCCCCGCGAAGAAGACGGCCGCCAAGAAGGCTCCGGCCAAGAAGGCGGCCTCGAAGGCGTCGTCGAAGTCCTGACCCGCCGTCGGGTCAGCGTTTGCGGGTGGCCAGGAAGCGGGTCAGCGCCGCGACGATGTTGATGACGGCGACCATGATGATCAGGGTCAGGGCCGCACCCCAGATCCGCAGGAAGCCGGCGTGTTCGGGGTTGGTGAGCTCGGTGTAGATCAGCAGCGGCAGTGACGCCATGTTGCCGTGGAAGATGTCGACGTTGATCGAGCGGCTGTAGCCGACCAGCACCAGCACCGGCGCGGTTTCGCCGATGACCCGCGCGATGGACAACAGAATCCCGGACACGATGCCGGGCATCGCGATCGGGAAGACGATCCGCACGATGGTCTTCCATTTGGACACGCCGAGCGCGTAGCTGGCCTCGCGCAGGTCGTCGGGCACCAGCCGCAGCATCTCCTCACTGGAGCGCACCACCACCGGCAGCATCAGCAGGACCAGGGCCAGCGAGACCGCGAACGAACTCTGCTGGAAACCCAGGGTGGCGATCCAGAGGCTGAAGATGAACAGCGCCGCCACGATCGAGGGCACGCCCGCGAGCACGTCGACCATGAACGTCGTCAGCCGCACCAGGCGCCCGGACCCGTATTCGACCAGGAAGACCGCGGTCATCAGCCCCAGCGGCACTGCCAGGGCGGCGGCCACCCCGGCCTGCACCAGCGTGCCGTACAGCGCGTGGTAGACCCCGCCGGAGAACTGTTCCGGCAGGATGCCGTGCAGCGAGTGGGTCCACCATTCCGACCGCGTGACGGCGTACCAGCCCCGTTCGACGACGATCCACAACACCCAGATCAGCGGCACCAGCGCGACGCAGAACGAGCCGAGAAAGAAAAACGTCGCCGCGTTGTTGGTGATCCGGCGCCGGAAGCTCAGCGGCCTGAACACCTCGACCTTGACCGGCCGGTCCAGCGCTTCAACCGTCATGCGCGCCGCTCGTTCCCATAGCCGGTCATCCGTTGACCTTTCCGCCGGCGATCGCACGGGCGAGCGCGTTGACGATGAACGTCAAGACGAACAGCGCGAATCCCGCCGAGATGTACGCCCCGGTGGGCAGCGGCGAGCTGAACTCCGCGGCCGCCGACGCGATCTTCGATGCGAACGTGTAGCCGCCGTCGAACAGCGACCAGTTGCCCGGGCGGGCGGCCGAACGCAGGATGATCAGCACCGCCACGGTCTCGCCCAGCGCCCTGCCCAATCCCAGCATCGAGGCCGCGATGACGCCGCTGCGGCCGAAGGGCAGCACAGTCATCCGCACCACCTCCCATTTGGTGGCGCCCAGCGCCTGCGCCGCCTCCATCTGGATATGCGGGGTCTGCCGAAAGACTTCGCGCGAGACGGACGTGACGATGGGCAGGATCATCACCGAGAGCACGACGCCGGCGGTGAAGATGGTGCCGCCACCGGCCAGCGAGACATTGCCCTGCTTGAACAGGAACAGCCAGCCCAGGTGGCGGTTGAGAAAAGCGGCCACCGGCTCGATCTGGGGTGCAAGCACGAAGATTCCCCACAGCCCGAAGATGATCGACGGCACCGCGGCCAGCAGATCCACCACCGCGCCGAAGGGGCGCGACAGCCGCTTCGGCGCGTACTGGGTGAGGAACACGGCGATACCGACCGCGACCGGAACGGCCAGCACCAGCGCGCTGAGCGAGCTCAGCACCGTGACCATGAACAGGTCCCGGATGCCGAACGCGAGCTTCGCCGGGTCGCTGGTGCTGAACTGGGCGCTGGTGAAGAAGTTCGCGTGGTTGACGCGCAACGACGGGACAGCCCGCAGCAGCAGGAAGACCGCGATCAACACGATGGCGACCACGATCGTCGAACCGGCGGCGGCCGCCATCAACTTGAACAGTCGATCAGCCCGCCGCCCCACGTGTTGACTCAGCGCAGTTAGTGCCGGCTTCTCCGTGGTCGACGGGCTGATTGCTGTTCCTCGTGTCACGACCACCTCAGGTTATGCGATGGCGTTGATGGAAGCAGACAATCTCGACTTGAACGCGTCAGGGATGGGGATGTAGCCGTTGTCCGCCAGGCCGTTCTGACCGGCGCCGATGGTGCTTTGCAGGAACGCCTTGACCGCCGTACCGACCTGAGGGTCGGGATATTTCGAGCAGACGATCTCGTAGGTGGCCAGCACGATCGGGTAGGAACCGGCCTGGGTCGGCTTGTAGAAGGACAGCGTGTCCAGCACCAGGTCGTTGCCCTGGCCGGCGATCTTGGCCCCGGCAATCGTCTTGCCCACCGAGTCGGCAGTGATCGACACCGCATCCGGGCCGGCCGAGGTGATGATCTTGGCCATGTTCAGTTTCTGCGCCTGAGCAAACGACCATTCGTTGTAGGTCACTGAGCCCTCGGTCGCCTTGATCGCGGCGGAGGTGCCGTCGTTGCCCTTTGCTCCCTCGCCGACGCCGCCCTTGAACGTCTTACCGGCGCCCTTGCCCCACGCGCCGTTGGAGGCGGCATCGAGGTACTTCTGGAAGTTGTCCGTGGTGCCGGATTCGTCGTTGCGGAACACGACGTGAATCGGCTCGGACGGCAGGGCCGCTCCCGGGTTGAGCGCCTGGATCGCGGGGTCGTTCCACGTCGTGATCGCGCCGTTGAAGATCTTGGCGGCCGTGGCGCCGTCCAGGCTCAGTGAATTCAGGCCCGCGACGTTGTAGGTGATGGCGATCGGACCGAAGACCACCGGCAGGTTCAACGCCGGCGACCCGCACCGCTGTTGCGCGGCGGCGTATTCGTTGGCCGCCAGCGGCGAATCCGAACCACCGAAATCCGTTTGCTTACCGTTGAATTCGCTGATTCCCGCGCCCGACCCGTTGGCGGTGTAGTTCAGCGTCTGGCCGGGGCAGGCCTGCTCGTACGCGTTGACGAACCGAGTCATCGCGTTGGCCTGAGCCGTCGAGCCGCTGGCCTTGAGGGCCTTCTTTCCGCCGCAGCTCACCTTGCCCGACGAGGAGCCGCTTGTTGCGCCCGCGCCGGTCGCGTTGTTGTCGCTTCCGCATGCCGACAACGCCAGCGCCCCGGCGCTCACGACACTCAGCACGGCGCCAAATCGGTTGAGTTTCAATTCGCTTCCTTACGGTAGGGATGAAACAGGATCGCCGCCGGTCGGTAGCCGCTGCGCCCGACCAGCCGTCTCGCAGCCACGAAGCTAACAGTAACAAGGTGAACGTTGAGCAAATTGTCCGGCGCTCCCCGCTGAACGCCATGGCTCCGGGCGGCGACGTGCGCGCGAGACGGACTCGACAACGCTTCGGCACGCGACGACAGCAAAGAAAATCGGTCGGCCTTCACGGCGCCCGCGGGCCCGTCTCACATCATGAGATGGCGTTGATGGACTCCGCCAGCCGTGACTTGAATGACGTGGGCACCGGGATATATCCATTGCCGGCCAAGCCGTTTTGTCCATCGCCAATGGTGCTCTGCAGGAACGCCTTTACCGCCGCACCGACCTGGGGGTCGGGATATTTCGAGCACACGATCTCGTAGGTGGCCAACACGATGGGATACGAGCCGGGCCGGGTCGGCTTGTAGAACGAGAAGGTGTCGACGACCAGGTCGTTGCCCCGCCCGGTCAGGGTGGCGCCGGAGATCGTCTTGCCGACCGACTCCGCACCGATCGACACCGGGTCCGGGCCGGCCGAGGTGACGATCCTGGCGATGGTCAGGTTCTGCGCCGACGCGAACGACCATTCGTTGTAGCTGATCGCTCCTTCGGTCGCCTTCACGGCCGCCGACGTGCCGCCATTGCCTTCGGCACCCTCGCCGACCCCGCCATTGAAGGCCTTGCCGATGCCCCTGTCCCACACGCCGTCGGCCGCGGAGTCCAGGTATTTCTGGAAATTGTCCGTGGTGCCGGACTGGTCGCTGCGGAACGTGACGTGGATGGGCTCGGCGGGCAATGCGGTGCCCGGGTTCAGCGCCCGGATGGCGGGATCGTTCCAGGCGGCGATCGCGCCCTTGAAGATTTTGGCGATGGTGAGGCCGTCCAGGATCAGCGAGTTGACGCCCGTGACGTTGTAGGTGATGGCGATCGGGCCGAAAACCACCGGCAGGTTCCACGCCGGCGAACCGCATCGCGCCTGGGCCGCGAAGTATTCGATCGGGGCCAACGGCGAGTCCGAACCCGCGAAATCGGTTTGATTACCCGTGAATTCACCGATGCCCGCACCCGAACCGTTGGGGGTGTAATTCAGCGTCTGGCCGGGGCAGGCCCGCTCGAACGAGCTGACGAAGCGGGTCATCGCGTTGGCCTGCGCGGTCGATCCGCTGGCCTTCAGCGTCTTCTTTCCACCGCAATCGACCCGGCCGGGCGGAGTTGCCCCGCTCCCCCATGCGCGGGTGTCGTTGCCACCGCACCCCGACAACGCCAGCGCACCGGCCGTCAGGACACTCAATGCGGCACCAAATCGGTTGCGCCTCATGCGACTTCCTCACGGTGAAGACCAGACATGATCGTCGCCGTTCAGCTAACAGCACCAAGGTTAACGGCGGGCGAATGGTCGCCCGGCGCCGGTGGGCGCGGGTGCCGCGCGCGTGCCTCCGCTGCGGGGCCGCATCGTCACACCCGTGTGCAAAAGTAGAACCTGTTCCAGAAATGCCCGATCCGAGACGGCGCGGCTTGCTACCGTGTCGGCTGACACCGAAACGAAGAGAGGCCGCCATGATCCTTGACAGGTTCCGTCTCGACGACAAAGTCGCCGTCATCACTGGTGCAGGCCGCGGTCTCGGGGCGGCCATCGCGCTGGCCTTCGCCGAGGCGGGCGCCGATGTCCTCATCGCCTCGCGCACGGAGTCTCAACTAGAAGCCGTCGCAGAACAGGTCCGGGCCGTCGGACGGCGGGCCCACATCGTCACCGCCGACCTGGCCCACCCCGATTCCACCGCGGAGCTGGCCGGGCAGGCCGTCGAGGCATTCGGGAAACTAGACATCGTCGTCAACAACGTCGGCGGCACCATGCCCAACACGCTGCTGACCACCTCGACCAAGGACCTCAAGGACGCCTTCACCTTCAATGTCGCGACAGCTCACGCGCTCACGCTGGCGGCGGTGCCGTTGATGCTCGAGCACTCCGGCGGCGGCAGCATCATCAACATCACCTCGACCATGGGCCGGCTGGCCGGCCGCGGTTTCGCGGCCTACGCCACCGCCAAAGCAGCGCTGTCCCACTACACCCGGTCGGCCGCGCTGGACCTGTGCCCACGCATCCGGGTCAACGCGATCGCTCCGGGATCCATCCTGACCTCCGCCCTGGACGTGGTCGCCTCCAACGACGACCTGCGCGCGCCGATGGAGAAGGCCACACCCATGCGCCGCCTCGGCGATCCCGTCGACATCGCCGCCGCCGCAGTCTATTTGGCCTCTCCCGCCGGTGACTTCCTGACCGGTAAGACCCTCGAGGTCGACGGCGGCCTCACCTTCCCCAACCTCGACATCCCCGTCCCGGACCTGTGACCCCCGACCGCTGAGGAGCACGTCATGCCCATCCCCGTCGTCCAATTGGGCACCGGCAACGTCGGTATCCACGCCCTGCGCGCGCTCATCACCAATCCGGAGTTCGACCTGAAGGGCGTCTGGGTGTCCTCGGACGCCAAGGCCGGCAAGGACGCGGCGGAGCTTGCGGGACTTAGCGAGTCGACCGGTGTGCTCGCCAGTACTGACCTGGATGCCGTGCTGGCCACCGGCCCGCAATGCGCCGTGTACAACGCACTGGCTGACAACCGGTTGCCCGAGGCGCTCGAGGACTACCGGCGCGTCCTGGCGGCGGGAATCAACATCGTCGGCAGCGGCCCGGTCTTCTTGCAGTACCCCTGGCAGGTCATCCCCGAGGAGCTCATCAAGCCGCTGGAAGACGCTGCGCAAGAAGGGAATTCGAGCCTCTACGTCAACGGTATCGATCCCGGCTTCGCCAACGATCTGCTGCCGCTGGCTCTGGCGGGTACCTGCCAGAGCATCCAGCAGATCCGGTGCATGGAGATCGTCGACTACGCCACGTATGACAGCGCCGCGGTCATGTTCGACGTGATGGGCTTCGGCAAGCCGCTAGACGAGCTTCCCATGCTGCTGCAGCCCGGCGTGCTCAGCCTGGCGTGGGGCTCGGTGATCCGCCAAATGGCTGCGGGTCTGGGCATTTCACTCGACGAGGTCACCCAGGACTACGTGCGCATCCCCGCCCCGGAAGATTTCGACATCGCCTCGGGCCATATCGCCAAGGGCACCGCCGCGGCGTTGCGCTTCGAGGTGTCCGGCATGGTCAACGGCGATCCCGTCGTCGTCCTCGAACACGTCACCCGGCTGCGCGAGGATCTGTGTCCGGAGTGGCCGCAGCCCGCGCAGGAGGGTGGCTCCTACCGCATCGAGATCACCGGCGAACCGTCTTATGCCATCGACGTCTGCCTGAGCAGCCGCAGGGGTGATCACAACCACGCCGGCCTGGTGGCCACCGCGATGCGCGTCGTCAACGCGATCCCCGCGGTGGTGGCCGCCCGGCCCGGCATCGTGACGACCTTGGACCTGCCGCTGGTCACCGGCAAGGGGCTCTACCTCCCGCAGTGAGGACTCGAGGGCGGGAAACGCCGTAGCCGCTGCGGGTTGCGCCGAGATGTTCGACTACCCTCACTTTCTTATTCGGTGAAGTGAATCGAGGTCGGCACGTTGGGGCAGCGCACCCAGGGCTCGCTCAAGGGCAACTGGTATTTGCTCGGGCCCGCGTTCGTCGCCGCGATCGCCTACGTCGACCCGGGAAACGTCGCCGCCAACGTCAGCGCCGGCTCGCAGTACGGCTACCTGCTGCTGTGGGTCATCGTCGTGGCCAACGTGCTGGCGGGCCTGGTGCAGTACCTGTCGGCGAAGCTGGGACTGGTCACCGGACGCTCCCTGCCCGCCACGATCGGCAAGCGGATGGGCCGCCCGGCGCGGCTGGTCTACTGGGCTCAGGCCGAACTCGTGGCCATCGCGACCGACGCGGCCGAGGTCGTCGGCGGGGCCATCGCCTTGCACATTCTGTTCAACCTGCCGCTGCTGGTCGGCGGGCTGATCACCGGTCTGGTGGCCCTGCTGCTGCTGGGGATTCAGGACCGGCGCGGGCAGATCATCTTCGAGCGGGTCATCACCGGCTTGCTGCTGGTCATCGCGATCGGGTTCGCGGCGAGCTTCTTCGTCAAGACGGCCCCGCCCGAGGAGATGCTCGGCGGGCTGATCCCCCGGTTCCGCGGCACCGAAAGCGTGCTGCTGGCGGCCGCCATCCTGGGCGCCACCGTGATGCCGCACGCGGTCTACATGCATTCCGGCTTGGTCCTGGACCGGCACGGGCATCCCGACGAGGGCTCACATCGGCGCCTGCTGCTGCGCGTCACCCGCTGGGACGTCGTGCTGGCGATGACGGTGGCCGGCACGGTGAACGCCGTGATGCTGGTGATCGCCGCCGTCAACCTGCAACACCGCGACGTCAGCGCCTCCATCGAGGGCGCCTACTCGGCGATTCACAACACGCTGGGCGCGACCATCGCGGTGCTGTTTGCGGTCGGGTTGCTCGCGTCGGGTCTGGCGTCGTCGTCGGTGGGCGCCTACGCCGGCGCCATGATCATGCAGGGATTGCTGCACCGGTCGATTCCGATGGTGGTGCGGCGGGTGGTCACCCTGGTGCCCGCGCTGGTGATCTTGGCGGTGGGATTCGACCCCACCCGCGCACTGGTGCTGTCGCAGGTGGTGTTGTCGTTCGGAATACCTTTTGCCGTGCTGCCTTTGATCAAGCTGACCAGCGATCGCGGGCTGATGGGCAGCGACACCAATCACCGCATCACGACGATCCTTGGCTGGGCCGTCGGCGTATTGATTAGTCTGCTTAACGTGGTGCTCATCTGGCTGACGGTGACCGGCTGAATGCCGGCCCTCCGGCACCTTTACTTCGCATACGGGTCGAACCTATGCGTCAGGCAGATGGCGCAACGCTGTCCCGACGCCGCGCATCCGCGGCCCGCCGTGCTGGCCGATCACGACTGGCTGATCAATCAGCGCGGCGTGGCCACCGTCGAACCACTCGCCGGTAACCAGGTGTATGGGGTGGTGTGGCGGATCTCCGACGGTGACCTGGCGACGCTGGACAGCGCCGAGGGGGTGCCGGTGCGCTACCGGCGCGACGAGATGACCGTGCACACCGCCGCCGGGCCGGCGCCGGCCTGGGTCTACATCGACCACCGCGTGACGCCGGGCCCGCCCAGACCGGGCTACCTGCCCAAGATCATCGACGGCGCCACGCAGCACGGGCTGCCGCAACGCTGGGTGGACTTCTTGCGCCGCTGGGACCCCGCCGGCTGGCCCCGCCCGAAGTCGTCGGCGTCCGGGCTTGGGCCACAGTCACTTTCGGTGTTGCTGAGCGAGCCCGGGGTTACCGAGATCAGCCAATTGCGTTCGCGTTTCGGCTTTTTGGCGATCCACGGTGGCGGGCTGGAAGAGATGACCGACGTGATCGCCGAGCGTGCCGCCGAGGCAGCCGGCGCCTCGGTGTACGTGATGCGCCATCCCAACGCCTATCCGCATCACCTGCCGTCGGCCCTGTTCGACCCGGCCGAGTCGCCGCGGCTCGCCGAGTTCCTCGACCATGTCGACGTCGCGGTGTCGCTGCACGGCTACGGCCGCGACGGTCGCAGCACCCAGCTGTTGGCGGGCGGGCGTAACCGGGCGCTGGCCGCTCACCTGGCCCGGCACATTCAGCTGGGCGGCTACCAAGTGATCACCGACCTCGATGAGATCCCGCCGGAATTGCGGGGCCTGCATCCGCGCAACCCGGTGAACCGGGTGCGGGACGGCGGAACCCAGCTGGAGCTCTCGGCCCGGGTCAGGGGGATCAGCCCGCGCAGCCCACTGCCGGATGATGACGGTTTGTCGTCGGTCACCAGCGCCCTGATTCACGGGTTGGCGGAGGCCGCCCGTAGTTGGTCAATGTCGGATCGTTGAACGGAGATTGTTGGTGGCCAAGGATTTTCGCTTTGGAATGAGCATGCGGTTCTTCAAGTCGCGCGAGGCACTGCTCGACAAGGCCAAGCGGGCTGAGGACGCAGGCTTCGACATTCTCTGTGTGCCCGACCATTTGGGTGCCGCGGCTCCGTTCCCGACGCTGACCGCGGTCGCGATGGTCACCACGACGCTGCGGCTGAGCATGTACGTGCTCAACTCGGCGTTCTACAAGCCGGCCCTGCTCAGCCGGGACATGCAGGGCCTGGATCTGCTCAGCGACGGCCGCCTCGAGATCGGGCTTGGCACCGGTTACGTCCGGGAAGAGTTCGAGGCCGCGGAGATCCCGTATCCCAGCGCCGGCGCCCGGGTCGACTACCTCGAGCACATGACGAAGTACCTGAAAGAGCACCACCCGTCGACGCCGCTCATCATCGCCGGCAATGGCGACCGGGTGCTGACCATCGCCGCCCGCAATGCCGACATCATCGGGCTGACCGGCTCCAAGGTGCGCGACGTCGAAGACCCGTTCGCCGAACGCGTCGAGTTCGTCCGCAAGGCGGCGGGAGACCGGTTCGACTCACTCGAGCTGAACCTGGCCATCACGGCGATGCCGCGGGACGGCGAGACCGAGCCCGACCTCAAGCTGACCCGCGCTTACTCGCCGGACCTGTCCGACGAACAGATCCTGTCCCAGCCCTCGGTACTGAGCGGTTCGCCCCGCGAGATCGCCGACACGCTGCTCGGATACCGCGAAAAGTACGGCGTGTCGTCCTTCACCGTGCAGGACAACAACATCGACAACTTCTCGAAGGTGATCGCCGAACTGCGCTGACCGCCGCGGCGATTTATCGGCGGGCGTACCGGTAAGCTCAGGCCGGTCCGCCCCCGTAGCTCAGGGGATAGAGCACGGCTCTCCTAAAGCCGGTGTCGCAGGTTCGAATCCTGCCGGGGGCACTTTGCCGTAAGCGCGTCATCGCAGTAAAACTGACTACTTCATAGTAGCTGATGATCCCGGCGTGTGATCCATGTGCTATCAACTTCCGGCAGGCGTAAGCCGAATCTGTTTGCTGCGCAAGCCTACTCGCGGGCCGAAACGCTCTGTTGCCATTTGGTGCCAACACGCATTAAGCTGCACCTATTCGGTTTACCAGAGCGCCGCATAGGGTGCTAATTCAAACCGCTAGAGCGTTGCCGCCAGATAGAACGCAGCTGATGCGTTAGGCACCAGAACGCTAGCCCTGATTCAACTGCGTTCAAAGGTGCCAGCCATGACCAAACAGCCCCGTCTGCTCTCGACTGTCCAAGCTGCCGACTATCTCGGCGTATCGACCAACACCATCCGCAACTACATCGCTCGCGGTTGGCTCACAGCTCAGCGAATCGGCCCAAAACTGCTCAAGTTTGATCCCGCTGACCTAGACCGCGTGGCGCAGCGAGTCAACTGAACCAACCGCCTACGCTGCTGGCGTGGACAAAAACCAGCTCTACTATGGCGACAACCTCGACGTACTGCGCAAGTACATCAAGGATGAATCCGTAGACCTGGTGTACCTTGACCCGCCGTTTAACAGCAACCGCAACTACTCGGTCATCTTCAACCGGAACGCTCAGTACGACAGTGAAGACAGCGCACAGATTGAAGCGTTCGAAGATACTTGGCATTGGACGCCGACCACTGACACTCACTTTGGTCAGTTCATCGAAGACGCACCGAATGAGGCCGCGGACGCTCTGACCGCGATGCATACCCTGCTGGGCGAAAACGACGCAATGGCGTATCTAACGAACATGGCACCGCGATTGCTTGAGCTTCACCGTGTCTTAAAGGCAACGGGATCCCTTTACCTACATTGTGATCCAACTATGAGCCATTATCTGAAGATTTTGTTAGATGCCATCTTTGACCCAAAGAATTTCAAAAGCGAAGTAATTTGGAAACGCACGAACTCGCATAATTCTGCGAAGCGCTGGGGCCCGCAGCACGACGTACTTTTATTTTATACAAAGGGCAGCACTTACACATGGAATCGCGTCTTCCAAGAATACGATCGGCAATACGTTGCGGAGAAGTTTGTTTGGAACGACGCAAGAGGCTTGTATCAAGATGTCGCGCTTACGGGACCTGGTGTCCGGCAGGGTGATTCAGGAAAACCTTGGCGTGGCGTAAACCCGACGAAGGGCGGTCGTCATTGGCAGCCGCCATCTCTCATGTATGACCTCTACGAGAAATTAACAGGCCAATCGCTCGCATCGCTGCCAATGCAGGAGCGGCTCGACAAGGCAGACGAACTCGGCCTGATACATTGGCCCAAGAAGGCAGACGGACAGCCTCGATTTAAGCAATTCCTTGATATTTCTCCTGGCACGCCAGCGCAAGATATCATCATCGATATTGATCCAATTAATTCTCAAGCGGCAGAACGACTCGGTTATCCCACTCAGAAGCCTCTCGCGTTAATGGAGCGAGTCATCAATGCGAGTAGCAACGAAGGGGACATAATTCTTGACCCCTTTTGCGGTTGCGGCACGACGGTCGACGCGGCGCAACGATTGAATCGCAAGTGGATCGGCATCGACATTACGTACTTCGCGATTGATTTGATCACGAAGCGGCTAAATGAGGTCTACAAGGACCACGTGCCACCGATTGAATCAACCTACGAAGTCAATGGCATTCCAAGGGATTTGGACGGCGCGCAGAAGTTGTTTGAGCGCAGCCACTTTGAATTTGAACGTTGGGCAGTCTCGCTAGTCGGCGCAAGGCCGAAGGCAAAACCGGGCGGCGACAAGGGAGTTGACGGCATCGGGCGATTCTTGCTGCCGGGAAAGAACGAACGTGGAAAGATCATCGTAAGTGTCAAGGGTGGAAATTACGGCCCGACTGACGTTCGTGATCTTAACGGCACGCTGATAACTCAAAATGCCGAGATGGGTGTGCTTGTCACACTTAAGCCGTCGACCAAAGGCGTGCGGGACGAAATCGCCCACGGCAAGACCTACAAGCATCCGTCAGTGCATGAACCGTTTGACCGTTTACAGCACATCACGATTGCCGAACTGCTAGAAGGCAAGCGGCCGCGATTGCCGCTGACCGATACCGAGACCCACATTCAAGCCGAAGCAATCAAGACGCCGAACAAGGATCAAGAGATGTTGTTCTGATGAGAAGGACCGAATCGTGCGTACAGATGCTTGGGCAGCTTTGGGATCATGCGTTACCGCTGTCGTTGCCATCGCGGCGGCGGGTTTTGCGGCGTGGCAAGTGTGGGAACTGCGCCAAACACGCGAAAGACAAACGCAGCCAAACGTTGTCGCATTCGTTAGGCCTAACGCCAAGGTCTACCAGTTCTTAGACTTGGTGGTTGCTAACTACGGTCTGACACCTGCGTATCACGTGAAGCTTAAATTTCCGCCGCTGACTGTTACGCCATATATGGGCATGACAGGCGATCAAGTCACCCAGTTGCACATACCCGACGAAATCGCCGTGTTGGCACCCGGTCAAGAGTGGCGGAATTTTTGGGATTCATCTATCAACCGCTACGACAAGCGTGACGAATTAGGTTCGCGCTTCGAAGGTTCCGTGAGCTTTGAAGACAGTCGAGGCAACAAGTTCGAAAACCCGTCAATCCTGGATTGGGACACACACTTTGACACAACGTTTGTCGGTGATAGCCCCGATGAATCCGCCAAAGAAATAGCGGGCAAGCTCTCTGATATCTCATCCGTTCTCAAGAGTTACAAGAGCGAACACGATGGAATCTGGATTTATCCGGTCCCTGTCGATGAAGAACGCGCATACCGCCAGGCCGAGGCACAGCGACGGAAAGCGCTGTCTGACCGTATGCACCAAATGATTCACGGTGCCCAACAACGCCATGCCCAAAAACAAGGCGACGACCAACCGCAGCCAGAACCGCCAGTACAGAACGCATCACCATCCGATCCGCCACCCGAAAACCCACCAGACCCACCCACTCAAAGCGGCCCCGAAGCCGACCAACAGGCCAAGTGAGCCTGGCAGGAACCAATACGGCGGCTTCTGCGTCCAAGCCGGTATGGATGAGATTGAACGCGCTGCGATCCGCGATGAGGGCTATAACCCTGATGACCCAAAGGTGGTCGCCGCGCTAGAGGCGGTCCGCGCAGAGCTGGCCGCGCTTAAGACAACACCCGCCCTGGTGGATAGCGTTCTACGTCCATCCGTACCGTTTGGCGATCTTCGCTAGCTCTGCCTCAAAGATGAGTCGGTTTCGCTCTGAGAGCCTGCCGTCAAGCTGGCACTCAAAGTCATGCCGCGCGGCCAGCACAGATTCGAAGCTGACGTTTGGATACTCGTCGGCTATGCGGTCTATCGCGTCTTGTGTCTCTCTCCACAAGCACGTAGGGCACTGATGCCACGTTTTGCCGAAAAAGATGGCCTGGCGCAGCTTGTGCTCAAACTCGGCGTGCGTCCGTTCAACAGTGAAGAACTCTTGGCTTGCCGACATACCTCCATTTTACCCGCTCTGACCAGGAAAAACCCATTGTGAACGGTCCCTGACCTGCGACAACGTAAGAACCATTCACCAGAGAACGATTTTGCCGCGTCACCTAGCCTCTGACGCCGGCCAGCTGTCAACGTCCCCGAGCGGGTGGCTCAGCCCCGGCAGCCAGCACCAGAGGGTAAGTCCGCACCAGTGCAGACCGCGCTTGACCTCCCCACCAGTGCGCAGGTGGCCCATTTGGCACAGACAAGTTCTAATCTGAGGTAATGAACCTCAAAGACAAAATCATCGCCGAACTACAAAAGTATCCGGAAAGCGCCGCAATCTCAGGCAGCCAACTAGCACAACAACTTTCGTGCAGCTATGGCGAAGTTCTCAGCGCGGCAAGAGAACTAGAAGCAGCGAGTCGCGAGCGCGGCAGTGAGTACATCGTCATTACAACTAACCAACGTGATGACAGAAGTATTGAACCACCAGACGAAATCTATCTTCACCTTTCCCCATCAGGATAACTCTTGCCATCAGCTCCGGTTACTCGCTCAGGTGGGGAATTTTCCCCAGCTTGCTTGGCAGCAGAAAACACACTAACGGCAGCCACTAGGCTTGTTTCTCAACCCAATGACTGCCGTTCGTGCTGGCGTGGGAAAGGGCGAAACCACACCATTTGGCAATCGGCTCTCGGTCCGCTGGTATCAGGCCGAACGCCAATGCGAGCCGAACACTAGCTCTTGCGAACCTTTTTCGGCTGTTTCTTGCGCGACGCGGCTGCTGCGCCAACCTTGCCGGCTTTCTTGCGAGCAGCCTTGGCGAACTTGCGCCGTGCTGCAAGCTGTTTCGCAGTAGCCATGTCTAACCTATGATCTTTCTGGCTCGTGGAGCCTTGCCGCGATATGGCCCACCTTCGCTAAACGGCAGTCTTCGAACGTAGGCCGGAACAAAGCCGAGTTCTGATGGCCCTCTTCCCTCTTCGTAAGCATCACAGTATCGCGGTTCTTCGGCGTACTGCGTTCGTCCGTAACTCATTGCGCCACCTGTTCATTCGTTGTGTTCTGTGGCTGTGCCGACTCAAGTGCTGCCCCAGCTTGTGCCAGGGCAACAACTACTTGAGTCAGGTTGTCAGCCAACCATTTTGAAGAATTCATCAGTCATCACATCGGGATGGACGGAACGTCATAGCTGCCGGTTGCCTTGATTTGGGTCACGGCTGCCGCTCCGCGGTGCCTCGTGCCCACACCGATGCAACGTGTCCAGAAACTTTCGAGCAGAGGGTAGGTGGGGTTATTTCCCGGTATCGTCCTTAAACCCTGATACGACGAGTTGGTGTGCTGGCGCACTGAAACCGCGTTGTTGGGGCTGTTCGGACCCTCAGTTGCGATAGTGGCGACGTAGCCCGCCGGAATGTACTGCGTCCTAACAATCCACAGCGGCCCATATGAACCATCGATTTTCAGACCGTTGTATTGAGCTGGCGCTTGCCTGCCGATGATCTGATCGGGCGTTAGCCAAGCAGGCGATCCAAGGCTAGGAATGAAGTCGTGTCGAGCAATGATGGAATTATTGTTTTCCTCACCAGCTTTGAAGCTTGAAACCTGCTCGGCCTCGACTTCGTTCATGAACGCAATCAACTGCGAGTTTGCAGCTACACCGTAGCCGTGCTCGGTAATCGTCTTGATTGAATCGTCCAGGTCGCCAGAGTCGATTATCTCACCTTGACTTACCAGGTAGTGAGAATGGTTGGCAGGGAACGTCTTTCCGAGGTACGGCGGCGGGATCATCCCATCTGTGCCGTTCCAGAGCCCGTAAACTGTGTGATTGAATTCGTTGTAGTCAGGCTCAGGATCAAACAAACGATTCATGATCAATCCATTGCAGAGTTTTGAATCCGCTGCAAGTGCGTAGTTGGTCACCGCGCGAATCTGCTCAGCAGTGCTGTCGCGCAAAAACTTCCACGAAAACCGTCCCGCCTTGTCGAAGTCAAGCAACGTGTTGCCTAGCAAGATTGCGTTGCCGGGAGCGCGGATGCTGACGGGCGAGCCGACTTCGGTTGCCTCTTCGAAGCTTTCATCTTCGATGGCTTGAGGCACCGCATCAGCGGCATTGATAGTTTGATGCGTCAAAAGCTGCGTAACAGACTCACGCTCGGAATTCCAGGCTTGGAGTACACCCTGTACCTCTGCCCACAGTTGGTTAACGTCAACGCCATCGGCGGTCGTATTGACAAGCGAGTCTGATTCCAGGTTTATACCCGAAGTGGAGCCAAAAGGTTGTTTTAGCCAGAGGGATTCACGTTGAGGCAACATTAGATTTCCTGTTCATTATGCGGTTAAACGGCAACCGTCCAGCGCTGCGAATTGCCAGGTAGGAGAGGCAATTACGCAGGCGACGGCGGCTTTTCCGCTGAGCAGGCCACCGCGCGGAGAACGCCTATGGGGAAGTCTTACAGGACTGGCACCATGCCCATATCCGCATTGTCCCTCTTGCGCGCGGCGAGTGCAAGCATATGCGGCGGCGAGTGCCATTGCGCCCCAACATTTCCCGCGTTATCCTGAATTGTCAGGCCGAGTTAGGCCGAAATCGCCTATCTGAGCGGTTATTTTAAATCCGAAAGGGATTCAATATGTCGCATTCTCCTGCGCCAGCAATCGAGAGCGAGTTTTTCGATAGGGCAGGCATCGTCGCCTATCTTCACTCAAAGGGTCTAAGACACATCACCGAACGCAGCGTAATTAGAGCTACCTACGAAGGCCGAAAGTTATTGAAATGCACTCGTATTGGTGCGCGCGTCTACTGGCACCGTTCTGATGTGGATGCCTGGATCGAAGCTCTTAGGCACTCCGCATGAGCTTTGATCCACTGACCTATGATCCGTTTGCCGGTTATGACGACAATCGAGAGATACATCACCGAATAAATCAGACGCGGGCCAGGCTAGGGCAATCCGTTGTCATGCCGGACAATTGGGCGCACATAGATAGGATGGCTCAAGACATCGCACAGGCCGATTCTGTGCAGATCAGCAAGCTTGACCGTGATCCTGACGCGCAACAGCTCGCGAAGGAAACAATTGATAACTATCGGTATCGTGTTGGATTTTCATTGAACAGCGTAGGTATGCGGGGCCACGAAGGTTCGACCGAGATCGATGAACACAGTGGGCTACAGTATGATTCGAAGTTTCCGCAGACAATGAACCGTCTGTACGCGATACTCGCAGGCGCGCCAGAGGCCCTGATTCCGCTGTCAGGCTTTTATACATGGGAAGATGTTGCCCGCGAGCGTCTTTCACGCTATAACCGCTGCGACGTTCGGTTACATAACGGCTGCAACGTCGAACACGCTGAGCAACGGTTTGCGATCAAATCAGGAGAATTTGTCTGCATCTACGCAAGCTGTGCTGCGTGCCGGGAGTGGTTCGAACTAGACAACTTTGAGCGGCGGATGACTCAGAAGCGCCAGATCATCGCTTTTGGAACAGATCAGGAATCATTCATAAATCCGAATCTGTCCACGGACGATGATGACGGCGATGATCCCTGGTCTTGAATCATGTTGTGCGCAAACAAGAGATACCGACAAGACTCATTCGTTAAGACTTGCCGGTATCTCAGTGGTCCGCGCCAATCCGTCCCGCAACAGAAGAGAACATGACCGATGCCGACTATACGCCAATGGCCTGGTGTCGCAAGCCTTTCGGTAAGCCATGCAGCGGTCCGGTACGCGCGAGCGGGTTTCTCGGTTGTACCGATTGACCCCAAGACGAAGAATGCCGGCAGTATCCTAGGCGTTGGTTGGCCGGCGAAATCGTCATGTGACGAATCAACCGTGGCTAGCTGGTGGGCCAGATACCCCAATGCGGGCATTGGTTTGCACACTGGCGCTAGCGAGATAGTTGCCTTCGACATTGATCTAGACGAGCTTCCCGATGAACTTCAGTGCCTACGGCAAGGCTTGATTCACTACACGCGCGCTAACACAGAATCAGAGCGCGGCCACTACATCTTTGCTTCTGATGTGCTCTATACATCTGGCGCTATCCAGCTAGTCGATGGCAAGGCCGGTGAGGTTCGCTCAGGCAACACCATCATCGTCGCCGAACCAACACCGCACACCAAAGGCGGTCGTTACCTGTGCCCCCGCCCTGGCGAGGTCCCAGAGCTGCCAGCTCAAGCTAGAGCGTTTGTTGTGCCAGCTCCCCCACGTGGCGATTCCGATGTCAAAGCGTTCTTTGCTGCCTATACAGGCAACGAAGGCGATAACCTCGCCTACTGCCTAGACCTAGCTACTAGCCGGTTTGAACGCCTGGTGGACGAAGGCGACAAAAACCGCCATGACGCGATGTTTGACGTCCTGTGTCTGGTGTTCAAAGAGGCACACGCTCAGGCGTACCCCGCCAAGGCCGGTGCCAAGGCACTGCTTCAAAAGTGGCACGAGGCTACCGCAGGCGATCCAAGCCACGATAGGCGCGAGTTCGACAGAATGATGCGCGATGCCGTAAGCCGCGCCAACGCTGATGACCCAATCAAACGCCGGGAAATCATGGCGCGAAGCTTCGGCACCGATACCCGCAAGGAACAAATAGATATGGACGAAGAGGTTGTATGGGTAGACGGCAAGGCTTACCCGTATCCCGGCGATGATGACGAAGGTTCAACCGATGGCGGCTTGCCGTGGGAAAAATTCGCCCTAACCTCAGCGAAGGAACTTGCGTCCAAGATAGACCCGGTGCGCTGGCTGGTCGGCGGTGTCTGGCCGGAAAAGTCCGCTGGCGGCGTCGCGGGCAAAAAGAAAACCTTCAAGACATGGAGTATGCATTCGCTAGGTATCTCGGTGGCTACGCAGTTGAATTACCTAGACGAGTTTCCGGTCTTTACGCCAGGTCCGGTGTTGTATCTAACTGGCGAAGGTGGACAAGACGAGTTTAAGAGCCGCCATCGTGCCATCGCAAAACGCTACGCTATCTCCGCAGATGATCTGAATGACCTACCCTTTTACGCGATGTTTCCAATTGCGCCGCTTGATGATTCAGAGTTCCTCGGCGCGCTCAAGCATCACTTGGATACGGTGCAGCCGGTTTTGGTCTGTATCGATCCGCTGTACGCATACCACCCGAAAGATGTTGAGGTAAGCAACGTGTACTCGCGGGGGCCGATGCTCGCGAAGGTACGTGAAATCATCGAGCCGTATGCAGCTCTGATCATTGGCGATCATATCAACAAGTCGGCAGATGACAGCCGTCTAGACCTAGATGACATCGGTTTTAGCGGCATGAGTCAGTGGGTCGACTCTTGGAGCTTGCAGCGCCACCGCGAAAAATTTCAGACGTTTGGTGCGGACAGCTTCGCGAAGCTGGAAGTCGAATACGGCACGCGCCGTGCGGGTTCCATGCGCTATGACGTCGATTGGCACCTAACGCGAGATATGAGCGACCCTCACGTCATCGTGTGGGATACCTGCGATTGGGTGGTCAAGAAGCCGAATCCGGTTGCCAGCGCCAAACTTAATGTGCTTATCAACGAAGGCGAAGCCATCCGCGCGTTGCAAGACTATGTAGACCGCAACCCAACGACCAACAAAACCAACGCTACAAACAAGCTTCCGGAAGCATTCAGCGGTCTTTCGCGCGACGACTGGCGCGACCTGTGGGACAAGGCAATTCGCGAAGAATACTTGGTAAGCGTGAAAATTCGGGAAGAACGACCGTATCGGGATTCGACACGGCTGTATGAAATAGTGCGATTCAAACGTGGCCGCGAAGTCGGCACAGGCGGTCAAAGGTGAACTCAGCAAACGGATTTGGCCCGATTTACGCTGGTCAGCCGCATAGTGTGCCGCAGAGTGTACCGGTAGTTTGCTGTCACACTACGCGGCACGAAACGCGGCCCGCATCACATCTCGTGAAAATAGGTGATTACCTGCAAAAAGATGCAACGCGGCCCCCGCATAGTGTGATTCTGGCGAGCATTGCCCCGCACGGCTGCAAAGGCACTACTGCCATGCAGTGCGGGAGCTTAGGGCGGAGTGTGACCGCAGAGTGTGGAGCTAGCAAACGAACCGGGCCAGAAGTGGGCCCACTAAACATATTGTGAATCAACACGATTGATTGAAAGAGGTTGAATGAAACGTAGTGATACACAACAGATTCTGCGAGCGGTAATAGTAGAAGTAGACGTAGACCGCACACGGGTAAGGATTCAATGCCCATACCACAAAGGCCAACGCGGACATACACATTGGGTGAACTTGTCGAGTTTGACTAACGCCGACAAGATTTTGCTTCGCGCAGCCTGCAAAGCTACTAACGAAGATTGTTTCTACGAAATAGATTTGAAGGTGAAATGATGGATGCTAAGCGCAGGCGCGCTGAATACAAGCGCCAACGAACAGTTGCTATCAAGATGATGCGTGACGCTGGAATGAGCGAAGAAGAGATACAGGCGGAATTGTTGAAACTTCGCGAAGCGCTTGGAATTTCGGCTAGTGAACCTAACGATAATCTTCCGGCTGTCATTGATAAGCCAGTGGGTAACCTATCGGGTGAAAAAGCTATGAAATCGCCTGCGTCGCACGAACCGGCGTCCGATTCTCAAAAGGCAAGTGATTCAAGACCTTCGAACGGCCGAGATTGGACGAATTCTGCTGTGCCGCAACGTCGTTGCAAGGCTCACAAAAAAGACGGCTCGCAGTGCAGCAACCCAGCGATTCGGGGCGGAACCGTTTGCAGGTTTCACGGTGGAGCGGCCAAACACGTCAAGATGGCTGCTCGTGCTCGTTTAGAGAACGCAGCCGACCGCATGGCAAAAGAGTTGCTAGGCATGGCAATTGATCCCGATATCTCAGCGGCGGTCAAGCTAGCTGCGATTCGTGACGCTTTGGACCGCGCTGGCCTCAAAGCACCGAATGAGGTTGTGCTGAGCCAAGGTACAGCACCTTACGAAGAGATATTCGATTCCATCTCTAGCGAGCGGCCTGATTCTGGCACCAATCATGCTGATAGCAAACGTGCTTCGGCAGATTGGCCGTTGTTCGATGAGCAGGCGGAATCAATTGCAGGACAACCCAATTCGTATGATTACGAAGCCCCGCCGGCCTCGGCGGAGTCCGACTCTGGCAATCCCCGCGACCCCGCGCCCCGAGGTTATGAATCCGACCGCCTGAGCGCCACGGAGCAAGCCGAACAACAGCGCGGCGATAGGCAATACCGGCGACCCCGACCCGCTGGCCCAGAGGGGCGCTCAGAGGCTTTCCACATCACCGGCGATGATGCCTACCGGGTAGCCAACCAGGTCAACCGCGACATTGGCGCTCTAAAAGCCCTGCCACCAGGGCGAACGGCAAGCTGGTAGCACGCTGATAGCACGAACGGCACAGATATGGCCTTGACCAGCAAGCCCCGGCAGGTTAAATACCTGCGACACCGATAGCGGATGATTCAAAGCTGGTGATTAGCTTGCCTTTTGGACGGTTTCAGCCATCTTAGACAGCCTATCGGCCAAGTGCGTCATTCGGCTAGCTGTCGCCGCTGTGTAGCGCATAGACATGGTTGGCGTTGAATGACCCAGAAACAAAGCTATCTCGGTTGGGCTTGCGCCAGCGTGGGCCATCATCGTTGCGCCGAAGTGCCGCAGGTCATGGATTCGAACCTTTTCCCTGCCAGCATCTTTCAAGGCCGGTTTGTACCAAGTCTTTGCAAATACCTGGTCGTTGACGTGGCAACCGCCCATAAACGGTTTGAACAGCAAGGCGTCTCTTTGGCTTTCGACGTGCTGCGCTAGGTGATCTTCAACCGATCGGCGCAAGCTGGCCGGAATCGAGACATAACGGACGTTGCCTGATTTGGTCGTATCGATTCGGCACTTGCCTACGTGGGTCACAGCGCGCGAAATGGTGATCTGGTCGCGATTGGCGTTGATATCGCTTCGGCGCAGCTCGGTTGCTTCACCCCACCGCAGGCCGCACCAGGCCGAGAGCAGAACCAAGAGCTTGAATCGTTCCGGCATGGCATCGGCAACCGCGTTTAGCTCGTCAACGGCCAAAATCTCCGGTTCGCGCTTGCGCTTGGTTGTCATCGCCCCGTCAATCTGGCAAGGGTTGCGAACCAGCAAGCCGTCTTTGACGGCTACGTTGCACACCATGTTCAAAAGGCTGTAAGCGTGGCGCTTGGTCGTGTCGCCATCTAGCCGCGCGTACCACGCTCTGATCGCTTCGGCGTTCAATTCGCGCAGCGGGATGATGCCTAACCGCTCTTGGACGTGGTTGGTCCACAGAGAGTTATAGAGGCTTCGCGTGGTTTCTTTGGTTTTACGCTCTTCGATCACTTGCTTGCCGTAATCGCCTAGAAGCAACACAGCGGCCTTACCTTCGTCGCGGCGCTGCTCGGGAGATTTCCACGTCTCCCCTGTCATCCGGCAACGATCTAGATAGTTCTTTTCGTTGGCTAGCCAACCTTCGGCGTTGAGCTTGGTGTCAAACGTTCCGGCAGCTTTGTAGCGCGTGCCGTCTTTGAGGTAAGACGCCTGGTACTTGCCGCTTGGCAGCTTTCGAAGCCAGCCCCAATTTCTGTGACCTTTGGTTGCGGGCATCACACCACCCGCCTTGGTGGATCAAGCTTCGTCGGATCGCCCATCTTTGGCCCCTGTAGATTCATTACGCCGAATTGATTACTTGCATACCTGCCGATTAGCTGCGCTGATGGGCTGGAGTGCTATCAACATGTTATCAAGGTTGGCCGGAGCTGGTGTGTGTTGGTATCAACTGAGTTCGCCTTTTGGCACGTAATCCGTTGTAGCACACCATAATTGCTGGTCGCGCCGTTGAGTCAGCCGTCCAGGTTGCGCAGGTTCGAATCCTGCCGGGGGCACGTCAGAGATGTTTTTCTCGGCTTAGCGCGGTCACGCCGGGCACCCCGACGAGGTTCTCAGTTCCGCGTCAATCCCGCCGGCCCTAGGCGACCGCGCTCGCGTCGCCCTCCTCGACTTCCGTGCACACCAGGGGCAGCGCTGCCGTGAGCCGCTCGAATTGGCAGTCGTGGCATAACACCACATCAATCCCGGGCAACCGCCGGATTACAGAATTTGCTTTGGTGGCCACTCGTTGGCAATGACCGCACTTCAGATACGCGGCAGAGTGTTCGATGATGCGGGATGCGACGAGGGCGGTGGGGTCGACCATGAATTGATCCTCCACCATGCCTCTTGTCATCTGCTGAGAGGCAAGCCAGCAATCTCCCAAGAATCTGTTAGGAATCTGCTGAGCGCGGCGGCCCAGCGGGCCCCGGTCCTCAATCGCAGGATAGTAGGCACACGAGTTTGCCATCTCGCCGTGCGGCGGACGTTGATGCGGCTGCGATGGCGAAACCCGTTGCGCGACACCGGCTGACGGTACCCAACGGCAACCTGGGGTAACTACCGACTCCAAAGTCGGCTTCGCGGGTCCAAATCCTGCCAACGCGGCACTTCGACGTCTCCGGCATGCGGCCGATCGCGTAAGGGGTGTGCATCGACGGCTCGCCGGAAGAGGATGGTCCCATGACCACCAGATCGAACAGTGCCCTCATCCCGACATTCGCCGCACTGCGCTTCGCCACCGGCGTGGCCTCATGGGCGGCCCCGATCAGAGCTGCCCGCCTGTTTGGACTGGGTTCTGCCAAACAGCAACCCCTTCTCACCCAGCTCTTCGGGTCTCGCGAATTGACGCTGGCCCTGGCCGTCGCGGATCCCACATCACCGCGGCTGCGCACCCGCGCATTGCAACTTGGGCTGCTCACCGACGCCCTGGACATTGTCGCGACCCTGCGCGGCATCCGACACGAGACGCTGCGACCGGTCGGTGCGATCGTGACCGGTGGCGGCGCGGCGGTGTTCCTCGGCATGGGCCTTACCGCCCTGGCGAACCAGAAACGCGTCGCCGCCTCGACTCCATAAGCGGTAGTGAGTTGGGTCACCTCGGTCCCCGGCACGGGCAGCCTTTCGGCCGCTCAGGTGTTGCAAATTGCGGTCACTAGTTCAGAAGGTGGCCCTCACTCAGCGAGGCTGACATGCGGCAGACCATCATTCGCCAACGCTCCGATGCCCGTTTCCCCATAGCCGAGACGCTGTGGGTCATAGCGGGCACCATCCTGCTGCTCGCCCTAGGAGACGTCGTGATCGTGTTGGCCCTCGCGCTGGCCGCCGTGGCCCTCACGGCAGCGTGGTGGATCCGTCGTACCGCCGGGCGTCGCGCACTGGGCAGCGAGGTGACGCTGGCTTCCGTGTCTCGCCTGCCGACCGGGAGCCGCGCGCCGAAGAAGGCGTCGGCGCAAGCGCTCTGGCATCGCCACAGCGCCGCGTAGGCGCCGCCGTTTCACCCCGGCCGACGCGTCGTCATCCCCAGGTGGCCCGCGGCGGCGTGGCCTTGGATTTGTCGGCCGAGGACAGGTGCACGGCGTGCACGCCCGGCTTCTTGGCCAGCTGATCCAAAAGGCTTTCCAGATGCGCCTTGTCGGTGTGCCAGTGCTGCACCGCCTCGGGCGCCTGCTGCAATTCCGCCAGGACGGTCTTGAGCTTGTCCGGGGTTTTGCCTTCGTTATCCGACGGGCGGCGGCCCGAACCTCGCACCGCGCCTGCGCTGAATCCGCGGGGCACGCCACCGCCGAGCGCGCTGCCGGCCAAGGCCGCCAAGGCCATCTCGCCCGAGAGGCCACTCGCGGCAGCCGCGACCGTCGGCGCGGCGCCAGCGCTGGTGTACTCCAACACGGTGGCGGCGAGCTTGACCCCGGGACCGGCCGCGGCCCAGCCCGGCGGCACGGACAACGCCCCGGCGAGACCCGCGCTGCCGGCACTCGCCGATACGGCAGACGCGCCGGCCGCGCCCGCCGCCTGCGTGCTCGAACCCAGCGAGGCGAACAGCGGTCCCTCCAGTTCGACCGCCGTATCGCTCCACGTCCGCGCCGTCGCCACCATGCCCAGGCTGATGCTCAGCAACGTGTCGTTGACCGGACGGAGGGCCTTGGTGACGAACTCGACGTTCGCGGCGATCCTCGCCAACGGTGTGGAATTCAGGTTGTTCAGCCACGTCGCCAATGAAGACGCCTGCGACGACGGATCGGCCGCGGGAGACGCGGCGGGCGATGCGAGGCCTTGCAGGGTTCGCGGGGTCGTCGACATCAGCTGCGACAAGGCCGACTGCGCGTTGGTGGGCGCCGTGCCGGCGGCTTGGGCGACCGCCCCGGATTGACCAGCCGCTCCAACTGGATTGGTGGTTTGCGGCGCCGGGTTGAACGGCGACATCTGCGCGGCGGTCGCCGAGGAACCGGCGTAGCCGTACATCGCGGCGGCGTCCTGCGCCCACATCTGCCCGTACTCCGCCTCGGTGGCCGCGATCGCGGCGGTGTTCTGGCCGAACACGTTGGTCGCCACCAGCGATGCCGCCTGACGACGGTTTTCGGCGATCGAGACCGGGGGCACGGTCACCAGGAACGCGGTCTCATAGGCCGCCGCCGCCGCTCTGGCTTGGGCGGCGGCCCGCTCGGCCTGCGCGCCGGTGGCGCCCATCCACTCCACGTACGGCGCCGCCGCGGCCGCCATCGCCACCGACGACGCACCCTGCCAGCCGCTGGCCAGGTTCGAGATCACCGACTCGTACGCTGCGGACGCAGAATAAAGCTGGGCGGCCAATCCATCCCATGCCGATGCCGCGGCCAACATCGAGCCCGAGCCGGGCCCGGCGTACATCCGGCCGGAGTTGATTTCCGGCGGTAAGGCTCCAAAATCCATTGCTGCTCCTTGGTATTGGCGATCGCGGCTATTCCTGCGCGTCGTCGGCGTTGATGACGATGATCGTGGCGGTGGTCGCCGCCCGTCCGAATGCGCTGCCCCCGACGCCCATTCCGTGAGCAGAACCACCACCGGCGGCGGCCACGGCGCGCCCGGCCAGGCCGGATGCGGCCATGTTGCCGAACAGCGACCCCTGCGCCTCCGTGGCGACGGCGGCCGGGGCACCGGCAAAAGCGGCCTGCGGCAACACCGCGGCGACCGAGCGGATTTCCGGTGCCGCCGCGGCCCATCCCTGCGGCACGGACAAACGACCGACGACACCGGCACGGCCGATGCCCGTTGATGTTCCGGCGCCGGCGGGCGCCGTCGAGCGCACAACCCGCGTCTCCGAACCCGGGCCGCTGCCGAGCTGGCCCAGCTTCGACCTGTCCCTGTCGAGTCGTTGTCTGGCGCTGTTCACGTTGGCCACGTTCTGGGGAACCAGGTAGCTTTCGACACCCAGCAGGTACGGGCTGCCCCCAATGCCATACAACGAGACGGGCCCCAACGGACCCGTGAAGGCCGAGTCGAACGCAGATAGCAGCGACGGATCAGCGGCGGTGGGCGTGGTCAGGCTCTGCAGCGATTGCGGCACGGCCGACATCAATTGCGGCAGTGCGGTTTGCGTGTTCGTCGCGACAGAGCCACCGGTCGCGTGCACGACGGCAGCGGCTTGTACCGCCGACCCGCCTGGGTTGGTGGTCTGCGGCGGCTGGCCGAATGGGGTTATTTGTGCGGCGGTTGCCGACGAGCCGGCGTAGCCGTACATTGCCGCGGCATCCTGCGCCCACATTTCGGCGTACCGCGCTTCGGTGGCCATGATCGCCGGAGTGTTCTGGCCCAAGAAATTGGTGGCGACCAGCGCCATCAATTGCGCTCGGTTGGCCGCTATGACCGGCGGTGGCACCGTTGCGAGGAATGCGATCTCATAGGCCGCCGCCGCCGCCCTCGCCTGATTGGCGGTTTGCTCAGCTTGGATGGCGGTCGCGCTCATCCATGCCGTATACGGTGCCTCGGCGGCCACCATGATGCCCGATGATGGACCCTGCCACGCGCCGGTCAAGTTTGAGATCACCGACTCATACGATGCCGCCGCGGAGTGCAGCTCGGCGGCCAACGCATCCCATGCCGCCGCGGCAGCCAGCATCGGCCCCGACCCGGCGCCGACGTACATTCGGCCTGAGTTGACTTCTGGCGGCAAGCCTCCGAAATCCATTGCTATACCTCGTGATTAATTGGGCAACGGTCGCGCTCAGGCCGCCCGCCGCATTCTTTTACCTGTCTGCTCAACCACACCGCTGGTTCTCGTGCCCGGGTTCACAGACCTGATGTGTCCCTGTCATCCAGGATTGCCGCCTCATCAGCGCGGCTATTCGTTTGCATGCTGCCGACAGGCGTTGTCACACATGACTGTTCGCTGAATCGCGCGCCACGCTGACGCCCGTGGCTGCGGGTGGCAGGGCGAAAGGCTGTGCAACTTGCTCGTGGGCTCCGGCATTCTTGGCCGTTGAGCGCGCCTATCGGTGTGCGCGTGAACGCGACATCGTCGGCACCCATACGGTCCGGCCGGCTCGGTCCGAGGGACTGCAGCCGCTGCCGTCAATGATTTCGACCTGCGGGTCGGAGGCTAGGATCCCCTGTTGCGCCACGGGCGATGCCGCCGTCGCTGCAGATAGGATTCGACACGGCGACTATGGCGATCAGCGATGACTTCGATTGCACGCCAGCTATCTTGGCGGTCTTGCGCACCCACGGGAGCGGTCATGCCGCGTAGTGCGGCCAGGCACGCCCCCGCTGCAGACGCAGAGGGTGAACCCGCGTCGAGAGACCTCATTGCAATGCTCCTGCACGGCGCCGCCACTGCCGCAACGGACTCCCCACCTACCAGTAGATGATCAAGCGATCCTACTTTTCGTGTTTACGTCCTGTCCACTTCCTGTTCGTTACTTGTGTACACGACCGCCTGATTTCTCAGTACGCGTCCATTGCGGTGGACGACCTGTTCGGATTCCGGATCATCACGGCGCCGGCGAGGGAGTAGGTGCGCCAGGTCTGCTCGCAACTCGGCGGCCACGCCCTGGCGCGGGCGGTCGGTCCGCGTTCCGAAAACGCGTGATTGACCGACGCCGGCGGTAGAAAGTCAGACCCCACAAAGTGCGGAAAAGAGGACTAACATCTACACCGTGCGTGTGAGGGAAGAAACGTAGCGCCCGTCGCTTCGTAGGGCATAAGCCGAGCCTGCGATGCGGAAGCTAGTCGCGACACTGATAGCCGTTGGGGCCGTGACGCTCAGCGGGGCTGTCGCCCGCGCCGAGAACCAGCAGCCACCGCCTCCTCCCGCGCCCTCGTTCTACACACCGAAGTGCCTGAGTTTCGATGCCAATCCGCCGGCACACTGGAACTACCTGCCCTGCGGTTGGACGACGGACGGCAAGCGGTGGATTCCGCCGCCGCCGTAGCCGATACCCCCTGACACAGACCGGCAACGGTGGCCGCGTGAAAAGCCGTCAGCCGCTGGCTAACTGGCTTTGAGGTGGCCGCCTCCCCGGCAGCTAACGCCGCAGACGCCCGCATCCCCCCGGGCGTCTGCGAGCGAAAGCGCCTGGTCGATCGGAACACCACTGCAGTCCAGGCCGTTGACCACGAGGCCCAGGCTGACCAGGCCGTCGGCGCGGCTGCCTTCGATGCACACCTCGATGTCTCGGAGCCCCGGCCTTCCCACTGTCCAGAAGTCCGGCCGGTGGCCGTCGAACACCGTATGGGTGTCCGCACCGTCGACCCCCTCCCGTCGGGAGAGCTCACCCGCCGACGACATGGGCACGTCGTCGGGCAACGCCGCGGCCGCGAGAGGAGTGAGCGGGTCGGCGAGGCCGCAACAATTGTCGTGATACTCCAAGGCGATCATCGTCGCCCTCCTCTCACTCGGCCATCATTGTTCGACGGCAACGGTTTTACGGCAGCACGGTGTGCATCAGCATCACGTCGTATGCCGACCACAGCGACAGGTTGAAGTACAGGTCGCGTCCGGACGACCAGGGATGGATCATCGGCGCATAGATACCGCCGGGCATTTGGAACGAGGACACCAGCGGCTGCTCGGGACTCCAGGGCCCTTGCGGCGTCGGCGCGGTCCGTGCCACGACGTCGTTGCTGCCGCCGTCGGTGTAGAGCACCAGGTATTGCTTGAGATAACTGTTGTACTGGGCCGACATTTCGCCGACCGGCCCCGGGAAAATCGGTGTCGCCGCGCCGGGGTTGTTCGCCACCCAGTGACCGCCGTTGTCGCCGTTCCAGTACTGGTACTTGGTCAGGTCGGGCAGTTGATTCGGTGGGACGCGCGAGAGGAATGCCGCGCCGCCACGTCCCGACGGGGTGCCGAACTGGTAGAGGTAGCCGTCGTTCCCCTTCATGAACGCGCCCATCTGGAAGTTTTCATTTCCCGGCGTAAACCCAGCTCCCGGAATGGCATCCGGCGAGGCCGTGCGAACGGTGGTCGGGAAGATCCCCCAGTTCTGGCCGTTGTCGGTGGACCGGGCGATCGCCGAGTAGTTCGTCGACCATTCGCCGTCACGGCCCCACTGCCGGATGGACATGTAGCTCATGTACTGGGTTCTGCCCATCGACATCGCCGCGGTCGGGATGATGCCCGTCTCGTGCGCCGCCTTGTGGATGGTGTTGACGACCTGCTTCGAAAGCCCGGGCGCCCACACCGGCGAGCCGGAGTATCTGTCGTTCGGCACACCGTCGGCGATGTGAATTCCCTTGGACAGATCGTGGTCGTTGCTGCGGAACAGGGTGTTGTAGCGCCACTGCTGGCCGTGCACCTTGCAGTAGCCGAAGGTGTCACCGAAGGCCATCAGTACCTGACGGTTCGCGGGATCGCCGTTGTCCCAGGCAATTCCGAGGTCGGTGCCGGAGACGCTGAAACGTTGCAGGGTCTTGTTGGGGCCGTTCGGTCCGGTCACCCAGTCGACGAGCGAGGTCGGAGCCCCCGCGATCGAAGGGGGCGGCGGTCCCGGCTGTGGCTGCGGCTGCGGCATCGGTGCGGCGTTCGGGCGCAGCGGGTTGGCATTCGGCGGGACCGGGACCCCGGGCGGGGACGGATTGGGTCCGGGCGGCAACACTGCGGCTTGCGGGTACATCGGTGCGGAGGGGTCAGGTCCGGGCGTCGGCACCTCGGCTCGCGGATGCGCCGGTGCGGAGTACTGCCGGCCCGGAGCGGCCGGCTTGAGCAATGAAGAGATCAGCGGACCCAGCCGCGGTAGCGGCGCCTGGTCATTCGTGTGCGTGGGCCTGCGACCGACCGGCGGCTGGACGACCGGCTGGGGTGCGGGCATTGCCGGCGGCGCCGCGGGAGGATCGACGTTCGCCTCGGGCGCCCCGCACGGTGTGGCGTTTGCGATTGGCGCGGGCCCCACCACGAGGACGAATCCGATAGCGGCCACCGAAGCCATCGATAGCGACACACTTCGCAGAAACGCCGACATGTAGCACCTTTCGAGGGGTAGGACACCGCGTTGACGTCCTCTAGCTGGCCCATGTGACGATAGTGATTTGCGGGACAAATGTGACCAGTGATGAGCTGATAGGTATCCATCCGTGACCGTGTCGCAACGCGGCGATCCCGCCCACCGCACACCTTGCATGCGGTTAGCTCACGATCTATATGGGCAGCTGGGAAGCCTGGCTGACTTTGCCATAGCCGCGCCCACACTGGACTACCCAGCGCTCGGCGCGATGCCAGGATGGACCCCGGAACGGCCCCAGCGGGACCATGGGTGACCGTTCCGCCGAGGCCGGCTTGTCGTTACGGAGTGGGCACCTCCCCACTCGGTCCCGCGGCAGCGGCGCGGCGGTTGCGGCATCCCGCAGGGAGCGACATCGACTTTGCTGGACGGCCGCCGGAGCCGCCGCCGAGGGCCCCGCCAGCCGCCGATCCGTATTCGGTACGGGCGCACCACCTTGACGCAGCTCAGCCTCGCGCGCGCGGAGCCATCAAACACTCTGTTGCACACACGGAAAACAAGATTTGTCATTCGCCCGGCGCAGCGCGAAAGGCGTGTCACACTCAAACAGATTGGGTCAGCATGTTTGTCGACCGTCATCGGTGGCAATGATCCAACAGAGGCGAGTGCGTCGGCCGGCCTTCGCATTCGTCTAGGTCCCGTCGGTTCAGCCCGAGAGCCGACGGGGCCGCCCTTTTTGGGCCCTTTTCGCCGACCTCAAGCGGTCGCCCCGGGTCGCCGATAGGCCTCAACAACCCCGCCGTGCGGGAGTACCGTCGGCCTATGGACGGGTCGCCCGGCGGGTGGATTCTCGGCGGTTATCAAAGCGATTTCGCTCGCAACCTCACCAGAGAAGGTCGCGACTTCGCCGCGCTGACGGACGAGATCGTCGATGCCACCTCGACCACGACCGGGGTCGATGCGGCCGACATCGCGGTGGTGCACGTCGCCAACGCCTTCGGCGAGATGGTCGCGCGGCAGGGCCACCTCGGGGCGATGCGGGCCACGGTGTGCGACGGCCTCTGGGACACCCCGGCCTCGCGGCACGAAGCGGCGTGCGCCTCCGGCAGCGTGGCGGCGCTGTCAGCGATGGCCGATCTGCACTCGGGCGCCTACGACACCGTGCTGGTGGTGGGCGCCGAGCTGGAGAAGCCCGTCCCCGGCGACACCGCCGCCACGGTGAGTTTCGTCGTCAGCGCACCAAAGGCGAGTGACCATGGATGTTGAGATCGTCGGCAAGTTCCTGTCCACCCTGCCCGAAGACGACGACCACCCGTATCGCACCGGGCCGTGGCGTCCCCAGACCACCGAGTGGGACGCCGACGACCTGATCGCAGTCGAGGGTGAGATTCCCCGCGACCTGGACGGCGTCTACCTGCGCAACACCGAGAACCCGCTGCACCCGGCGTTGAAGACCTATCACCCGTTCGACGGCGACGGCATGGTGCACGTGGTCGGCTTCCGCGACGGAAAGGCCTTCTACCGCAACCGATTCATCCGCACCGACGGCTTCCTGGCCGAGAACGACGCGGGCGGGCCGCTGTGGCCGGGTCTGGCCGAGCCCGTGCAGCTGGCTCGGCGCGAGCAGGGCTGGGGCGCGCGCACGAAGATGAAGGACGCGTCGAGCACGGACGTCATCGTCCACCGCGGTATCGCACTGACCAGCTTCTACCAGTGCGGCGACCTGTACCGGATCGACCCGTACTCGGCCGGCACGCTGGGCAAGGAGTCCTGGAACGGCGGATTCCCGGCCGAATGGGGCGTGTCCGCACATCCCAAGGTAGACAACAGAACCGGTGAACTGCTGTTCTTCAACTACAGCAAGCAAGATCCGTACATGCACTACGGCGTGGTCGACGAGCGCAACGAGCTGGCGCACTATGTCGACATCCCGCTGCCCGGGCCGCGTCTCCCCCACGACATGGCGTTCACCGAAAACTACGCCATCCTCAACGATTTCCCGCTGTTCTGGGATCCCCAACTGCTCGAACACGACGTGCACCTGCCACGCTTCTATCCCGACATGCCGTCGCGGTTCGCGGTGATCCCCCGCCGCGGCGGCACCGGGGACATTCGCTGGTTCGAGGCCGCCCCGACGTTCGTGCTGCACTTCACCAACGCCTATGAGGACGGCGACGAGATCGTGCTCGACGGCTTTTTCGAAGGCGACCCGTCCCCGCTCGATACCGGTGGGACCAAGTGGGAGAAGCTGTTTCGCTTCCTCGCACTGGATCGCCTGCAGGCCCGGCTGCACCGGTGGCGCTTCAACATGGTCACCGGCGCGGTGCGAGAAGAGCGGCTCTCGGAGTCCATCACCGAGTTCGGCACCATCAACCCCGAGTGCGCCGGCGGCGCCTACCGCTACACCTACGCCGCCACCGGCAAGCCCGGCTGGTTCTTGTTCGACGGCCTGGTCAAACACGACCTGCGCACCGGGACCGAGGAAGGCTTCTGGTTCGGTGAGGGCGTCGTCGGAAGCGAGGCCGCGATGGCGCCGCGGGCGGGCGCCTCCGGTGAGGACGACGGCTACCTGGTCACCCTCACCACCGACATGAACACCGACGCCTCCTACTGCCTGGTGTTCGACGCCGCCCGGGTCGGCGACGGTCCGGTGTGCAAACTGCAACTGCCCGAACGTATTTCCAGCGGAACCCACTCGACGTGGGCGCCCGGCGCGCAACTGCGGCGCTGGGACACCGCCGACTCGGCCGCCGGCGCGATCGGGCTGTGATGAGCGCCGACAAGCCCCACCACACGACGCACTGGCCGCCGCAGCTGGCGCCGATCGGTGCCATCCGTTTCGCGCGCCGCTCCACCCATTTCGCTGAAACAGTGCAGTTCTACCGCGATCTGGTGGGGCTGCCGCTCTACGAGACGTTCGGGGACAGCTACGGAAGCAACGGCGCCATCTTCGGGTTGCCCAGCTGGAACCTCACCATGGAAATCGTGGAGGCCGTCGGCACCGTCGCGGTGGACCATCACGAACAGCTGTGTCTGTACTTTCCCGACCCACAGGCGCAGCACGCCGCCCTGGCGCGCCTGCGGGAGGCGGGCGTCGAGCCCGTCGAACAGCACCCCTATTGGGAGGCCACGGGCGCGGTCACCTTCCGCGACCCGGATGGACGTGAAATCGTGTTCGCGCCCTTCGTATTCGGGGTGAACGAGCCCGAGAACAGCGCCGCGTCGGGGACGCACGAATTTCCGTCGGCCTGACGCTTCAGCGGCCGGACCGCCCGGAAGCCGCCGCGGCGATGACGGCCACCAGCGAGCACGCCACCGCGCAGACCGCTGCGCTCGCGCCGACGTACAGCCCGTATTCGGCCGACACCGGCGGGTTGACGTTGAGCTTGTAGTACCACACCGTCAGCGCCACGATCAACAGCGAAATCAGCAGCGCAGCAACCGATGCGAGCTTCACCGACAGCCCACGACCCATCATCGCGCCGACCACCAGCAGCGTCGAAGCCAACAGCACGATGAGCTGGCCCGCACCGAAACCCCGGGGCAGTTCCAGGTTGCCGTGAGCGCCGCCGATGGCGTTGGCCCAGCCCCCGCCGTTGACGGTCGTCCGCAGCCACGGCAGCCATGCGCTGGCCGACACCACGACGGCGAAAAACGCCACCAGCCAACCGGGGCGCAGTCGGCGAGTCATGGTAGCGAGATTAACGGACTCTCACACCGGGCCGCGTGAGCGAGCGGGAGGCTCGCCGTACGAGAGGCTACGTCTGCAGCGAGGACAGGTTGAAGACCGCGCCCGTCGGGTCGCCCGCGGCGGCCAGCCGTCCGTACGGGGTGTCCTCGGCGTCGCGCACCACGATGCCGCCGTTGTCGGCGATCACCCGCAACGTCTTGTCCACGTCCTCGGCGCCGAAGAAGATCGCCCAGTTCGACTGGATGTCCTGCGGCAGGAACGCGGCGCCGTCCATCACGCCGAGCAATTGCTCGTCACCGAATCGCGCCGTGCTGTACCGGAATTCGTCGGTGTCGGACACTGTTTCGGTCTGCCATCCCAGGACATCGCGGTAGAAGTCGAGGGCCGCGCCGTAGCCGCGTGTGGTCAGCTGGTGCCACACCGGGGCACCCGCCGCCCCGATGAGCTCGAAGCCGCGGTGTTCCAGCGGCTGCCAAAGCCCGAAGACCGCGCCGGCGGGGTCGGTCGCGACAGCCATGTGGCCCTTGGCGGGCACCTCCATCGCCATGCACACCGCACCACCGGCCCCGGTTGCCGCGGCGGCGGTGGCGTCGATGTCGGCGGTGTGGAAGTAGGTGGCCCAGTGGTCGGGCGACCCGGCTTCGGGCCGGTTGGCCATGATGCCGGCCACCGGGTGGCCGTCCTTGGCGGCATTGACGTAGCCGCCGTACTCGGGTCCGGCGGACGCGAAGGTCCAGCCGAAGACCGCGCCGTAGAACTGCTGGGCGCGGGCGACGTCGGACGTGGTCAGGTCGATCCAGCATGGGGCGCCCAGCGGGGCGGAGTCGCGGATGGGCACGGTGACCTCCTGGTGGTGTCCTGGCCCCGAGGGAAAGGGCTTCACACTATCGACTGCTGCCCAGCCTAAAACTCATCGGCGCCCGCGGTCAGCGATGAGGCCCACCGTCTCCGTTCGTGCTCGGGTCGGCGCCGGTGAACACCGTGACGAAGTTCTCCAGCGATTGGTTGATGTCGCCGCGCAGGGCGGCGGCGACGATCATGCCGATGGGGCCGAACAGGGCCGGGCCGCCCAGGTGCACGTCGAAGCTGACGGTGGCGCCGTCGTCCTTGGGCGCGATCTTGGCCATCAGCTTGACCTTGACCCCGCCGACGCCGTCGCCGTTGAGCGTCATGCCCTCGGGCGGCTTGTAGCGCACGACCGTCCATTTGATCCGGCTGTACATGCCCTTGACCTCGACGATGGACTCGACGATCGTGCCCTTTTCGATCTCGTCGGGCAGGGTGCTGCGCCACACCCGGTGAATCGTCAGCCAGTCCTTGTACCGGGACAGGTCGGAGGCGTGCTGCCAGGCCACCTCTGGTGGCAGCGGCACATCGATGGATCCGGAAAGCTTCGCCATTGCTCAGTTCTGCTGGTCGCCGGTGTCCGCGGCGCCGGTGGCCTTCTTGGCCTGTTCCTGCACCTGGTGGATGGTGTCGGTGTACTTGCCCTGCGTCTTGTCGTCGACGAACTCGCCGGCCTTGTCGATCGCCATTTCGACCTTGTCGGCGTTCTGCGACAACAGGTCTTTTGCCTTGTCCAGGAATCCCATGCGCCCTCCCTTTTCCCGGCATCGTACTTGGCCGGCGACGGCGCATTGCGGGGGAGTTCGGCGCGCTCAGCGCCACAACCGCGGCTGCACGCCCAGCACTTTGGCGCGGATCCACCACGTGGCCTCGATGGCGGCCGCACCCAGCGCCCCGACCCCCAGCGCGGTCGAGGTCACCGCCACATTGGACGGGTCGAGCAGGAACTCCTTGCGCGCCAGCGGCAGGCTGAAAATCACGACATAGGCCAGGCCCGAAGCGATTACCAGCGCCACCCGCCACCACTCGTAGGGGCGGGCCACCACGGCCAGCACCCACAGCGCGGTCATCAGCAACGTGATCAGGGCCGCGGTGGACGCCTGATCCTGTTGGACGAAGGTGGCGTGGCGGCCGTGATAGGCCAGCAGGTAGGAGGCGAACGTCGCGGTGCCGACGATCAGCCCGGAGGGCAGCGCGGACGTGAGGACCCGGCGCACGAAACCAGGATGGGCGCGTTCGTTGTTGGGCGCCAGCGACAGGATGAACGACGGTATGCCGATGGTGAACCAGGCCGCGACGGTGACGTGGATGGGCTGGAACGGGTACAGCAGCGGGTCGGCTTTCAGCGGTTTGGAGAGCAGGCATTCGATGCCCACCAGCAACGCCAGCAGCACCGAGTACACCGTCTTGGTCAGGAACAGGTTGGCGACGCGCTCGATGTTGCCGATCACCCGGCGCCCCTCTCCGACGACATAGGGCAGCGTGGCGAACCTGTTGTCCAGCAGGACGATCTGCGCAACCGCGCGCGCCGCGGGGCTGCCGGCGCCCATCGCGACACCTATGTCGGCGTCCTTGAGGGCCAGCACATCGTTGACGCCGTCGCCGGTCATCGCGACGGTGTGCCCGTGTGATTGCAGGGCGTGCACCATGGCGCGTTTCTGGTCCGGCCGCACCCGCCCGAAGGTGGTGTGGGTGTCCAGCGCGTCGGCCAATTGCGCGGGCTCGGTCGGTAATTGGCGCGCGTCCATCGTCTCCCCGCGCAGCCCGAGCTTGCCCGCGACGGCGCCGACCGAGACGGCGTTGTCCCCGGACAGCACCTTGACCGAAACACCCTGTTCGGCAAAGTATTCCAGCGTCTCGCGCGCGTCCGGACGCACCTTCTGCTCGAGGACCACCAGGGCGGCGGGGGTGACGCGGCCCGGCGCGTCGGGGTGATCGACGGCGACGTCACCGGCGCCGACCAGTAGCACCCGCAACCCCTGCGCCCCGATCCGCTCGGCCTGTTCGGCGGCCGCCGAGGCCGGCTCGAGCAACACATCCGGCGCCCCCATCACCCAATTGCCATGGCCGTCGAATGAGACGCCGCTCCATTTGGTGGCCGACTTGAAAGGCGCTGTCGCGGTGACGGTCCAGCCGGGCGCGTCGTGGTAGGTCTCGGCGATGGCCCGCATGCTCGCGTTGGGTCGCGGGTCGGCGGCGGCCAACGAGGCCAGCACGTCGGCGATCCGCTTCCCCGGCGCGCCGAGTTCGTCCACGGTCGCCACCCGCATGCCGCTTTCGGTCAGGGTGCCCGTCTTGTCCGCGCAGACCACGTCGACGCGCGCGAGCCCCTCGATGGCGGGCAGCTCCTGCACCAGGCACCGGCGCTGACCGAGCCGGACCACCCCGACCGCGAACGCGACCGACGTCAGCAACACCAGCCCTTCGGGGACCATCGGCACCAGTGCGCCGACCGTGCGCAGCACGGCCTCTCGCCAGTCGGCGCGCGTGGTGAACAGCTGGGTGTAGATGGTGAGCAGACCCGCTGGCACCAAAAGGTAGGTGATGAACTGCAAGATGCGGTTAATGCCGTTGCGCAGTTCGGATTTCACCAGGGTGAACTTGCTGGCCTCCTCGGCGAACTTGCTGGCGTAGGCGTCCGGCCCCACCTTGGTGGCGCGGTAGGCGCCGCTGCCCGCGACCACGAAACTGCCCGACATCACCGCGTCGCCGACGGCCTTGGCGATCGGGTCAGCCTCACCGGTCAGCAGCGACTCGTCCACTTCCAGGTTCGCCTCCTCGACGATCTCGCCGTCGACGACGACCTGATCGCCGGGGCCCAGCTCGATGATGTCGTCGAGCACCACCTCGGCGGGCGGCACCGCCCGGGTTCCGGATTGCCTGCGCACCAAGGGTTTCGCCTGCCCCACGATGGCGAGCTTGTCGAGTGTCCGCTTGGCCCGGATCTCCTGGACCATGCCGACGACACTGTTGGCGATGATCAACAGCCCGAACATCCCGTTGATCACCGAGCCCGTCGCGAGCACGATCAGCAGCAGCACCCCCAGGATCGCGTTGATCCGGGTGAAGACGTTGGCCCGGACGATGGCGGTGATGCTGCGCGTGGCGCGTTCCCGTACCGCGTTGCTCTTGCCGTCGGCCACGCGCTGCGCGGCGTCGGCGTCGGTCAGACCGGCGGCGGGAGCGAGCGTCATCGTGTGAAGGTCCCCAGCTTGTTCGAGTCGTAATACTCCAGGTTCAGGGTGTTGCCCGCGAAAACAGCCTTGGAAATCGTTCCGGGTGGGGCGTTTTCGTCGGCCAGCGGGAAGGTGAAGGTGTCACCGTCCCAGTGCGTGAGGGTGGCCGTCCGGTTTTTCGGCCCCATCGCGAGTTGCAGCGCGCCGTCGTGTTCGGTCACCACGGCGGGTCCCCAGTAATCGCTGGCGTAGCTGCCGGCGTAGTCGCCGAGCGGTCGGGCCGGGACTGGGCTGGCCGGCGGCTGCTTGCCGACCAGCGAGCCAACCGGATTGTTCAGCCAGCCGATCGCCTTCTTGTACAAGGAGCCCCAGTCCTCGCGGATCTGACCGTACTGGACGAGGTCCATGAATTCGGCGGTCAGCGTTTCCGGGATGCCGTAGGGCGCGGCGTTGGTCAGCGCGATGATGCCCAAATCCTCAGACGGCAGCACCACGAAATTGGTCGCCGCACCCAAATCGAAAGCGCCGGAATGGCTGTACTCGGTGCGCCCCGAGGAATCCACCGAGGAGTTGAAGCCGTATCCGTAGAAACCGGTGCGCGCTTGCGGTGTTTTGGCGGGCGATGACACCATCTGCGGGCTGGTGGCGGGCAGCAAGGCTTCCGGCGACGTGATCCGCCGGCCGTTGTAAGTTCCGTTGCCCAGCAACATCAACAGCCAGCGCGCCATGTCGTTCACCGATGAACTCACGCCGCCCGCCGGCGACTGGGGATCGGGGTCGCGCTGGAAACGGGCCTGCCACTTGTCGTCGATCTTGATGTGGTTGACCGCGTGGTTGGGCCGGGCGCTGAAGTCGGCGAACCGCGAACTGGTCGATGTCATTCCCAGCGGGCGGTAAAGCACCTCGTCGGACAGGTCCTCCCACGGCTTGCCCGCCGCGGCCGCCACCGCCTCGGCACCGGCGGTGATCCCATAGTTGGTGTAGGCGTAGCTGATTCGGAACGGATCCAGCGGCAGGTACTTGAGCCGCTCCAGCGATTGTCGACGGTCGTAGCCCAGGTCTTCCAGCTTGTCACCGGCGTGGTCCGGCAGTCCGGAGCGGTGCGAGTACAGGTCGGCGACGGTCACATGGCTGGTGACGTAGGGATCGATGAGCGTGAACCACGAGAGCTTGGACGCGACGGGCGTGTCCCAGGCGACGACGTTGTCGCTGACCTCGTGTGCGATTACCGTCGCGCCGACGGATTTGGATACCGACGCCAACTGGAAGACGGTGTCGGCGTCAACCCTGTTGTCCTGACCGTGCCCCTTGTTCACGTCCTTGATGCCGAAGCCTTTGGCGTACAACACCTTCCCGCCGTGCACAATGGCCACCGCCATTCCCGGGATGCCGGTGCTTTTCATCAGGTCGCTGACCAGACCGTCGACCTTGGCGACGGCCTCATCGACGCGGCCGGCGGGTATCGACACGCCGGAGACCTGGTTGGGCGGGGCGCCCGACACTGTGGAAGGCGGACCGGCTGTCGGCTGTGCGGAGCCGCAGCCCGCCAACCCGAGCAGCGTCGCGGCGAATGCGGCCGCGGCCGCACGTGTGGTCATGCGCGAACCCTAACGCGGTGCCATGCGCGCCGCGTCAATCTACAGCCGCCACCAGGGGTCGGATTTCTCCAGCACCGCGGGATCGATGCGTTGACCGGGCAGCGGCACCGCCACGTCCACCCGCTCGGGCGCGGCGGCGGCCAGCAGGCGCTCAACCGGTTCCGCCCACGGGTGCGGGGCCAACCGGAAAGTGCCCCAATGGATCGGGACCAGCAGCCCGCCGTCGGTGACGTCCAGGTGCGCCCGCACCGCCTCCTCGGGGTTCATGTGCACGTCGGGCCACGCCGTGTTGTAGGCCCCGATGGGCAGCAGGGTCACGTCGAACGGCCCGTGATCGGCGCCGATCTGCGCGAAGCTCTTGGTGTAGCCGGTGTCGCCCCCGAAATACGCGCGTTGCGTCGGCCCTACGAAGGCCCACGACGCCCACAGCGTCGTATTGCGGTCCAGGAAGCGTCCCGAGAAGTGCCGCGCCGGCACGCACACCACCGTCAGCTCGTCGACCTTGGCGCTCTGATGCCAGTCGAGCTCGACGATGCGGTGCTCGGGGATGCCCCACCTGCGCAGGTGGGCCCCGATGCCGAGCGGCACGAAAAACGGGGCCCGCTGGGTGCGGGCCAGCGCCATCACCGTGTCGACGTCGAGGTGGTCGTAATGGTCGTGGCTGATCACCACCGCATCGACGGCGGGCAGCGCCTCGAGCTGGATCGGCGGCGGATGCAGCCGCTGCGGGCCGACGACGTCCGACGGCGAACACCGGTCGCTCCACACTGGATCGGTGAGCACCCGGTAACCGTCGATCTCCAGCAGCGCTGTGGAATGGCCGAACCAGCTGACGGCCAGCCGGCTCGGGTCGGCGTCGAGAATCCCCGGCGACGCCAGCGGGATCGGCCCCTTCGGCCGGCTGCCGCCCCGGTTCCCGATCAGCTCCCACGCGACGAGCCGCAGTTGCTCGCGGTCCATCTTGGTTCCGGAGGCCGGCTCGAGGTTGACGAAGACGCCGTCGCGATGGTGCGGCGACCCGGCCGTCACCGCCGCAATCGAGGCGGGGTGGGCGCCGAGCGCGTCGGGCGCGCCGTGCAGCGCCCGCACCAGCCAGCCACCGGCCGCCAGCGACGCCGTACCGGCGACCAGTCGTAGCGTCCCCCGCATATTTGTCAGGCCCCCTGGAACTTCGGCGGTCGTTTCTCGATCCGGGCGACCTGCGCTTCGACGACGTCCTGGCTGCTCCAGGCCTTGTCGAAGAGCTCCTTGTGCACCGGCCCGGCCTCTTCGATGGCGCCGTCGTCGTTGAGCACCCGCTTGGCGTGCTGGATCGCCAGCGGCGCCAGGCCGGCGATCTCGGCGGCCCAGGCCTGCGCGTCGGCCAGTGTCCCGATGCGGTTGGCCATCCCGGTCTGCAGCGCCACGTCGGCGGTCAGCTTCTCCGCGGTGAGCAGCATCGCGCGTGCGCGGCCGTGGCCGACGAGCGAGGACAGTCGCCGGATACTCCAGTTATCCAGGGCCAGACCGTATTTCGAGGTCGGGAACTGGAAGAACGCGTCGGGCGCGGCGACCCGCAGATCACATTGCATGGCCAGCTGCAGGCCGGCGCCGATGGCCGGCCCGTTGATGGCCCCGATCACCGGGATCAGCGTGGCATCGAGCACCTTGTGCAGCTCGATGAGCCGGTCGGGGTAGTCGGCGGCGAAGGCGTCACCGCTGAGGTCCGCGCCGGCGCAGAACACCGTGCCCTGACCCGTCAGCACGATCGCGCGGGTGGAGCCGTCTCCCGCCTTCAGCACGGCCTCGCGCAGCTCCTCGACCAGCTGGGAGTTCAAGGCGTTACGGCGCTCGGGGCGCCGCAGCTCGATGGTCATAACGGCTTCGGCCTGGGTAACACCGATCATGGCAGCCACCCTATATAGCCTCGTCACGTGAGTCGTATTACGGCTGGTCAACTCCGCGATGCGGTGCTGGACGAAAATTCCTTCATCCGCTGGGACAGCGAACCGCTCGCGGTGCCGGTCAGCGCGTCCTACGCCGAAGAGCTGGCCGGCGCCCGGGAAGCGACGGGCCTGGACGAATCGGTGCTTACCGGCGAGGGGCGCGTCTTCGGGCGCCGGGTCGCCGTGGTGGTCTGCGAGTTCGGCTTCCTGGGTGGGTCGATCGGGGTGGCCGCGGCCGAGAGGATCACCGTCGCCGTGCAGCGGGCGACGGCCGAGGGCCTGCCGCTGCTGGCGTCGCCCAGCTCCGGCGGCACCCGCATGCAAGAGGGCACGGTCGCGTTTCTGCAGATGGTGAAGATCGCCGCGGCCGTCCGGCTGCACAAACAGGCGCACCTGCCCTACCTGGTGTATCTGCGCAATCCGACCACCGGCGGGGTGTTCGCGTCCTGGGGTTCGCTCGGTCATGTGACGGTCGCCGAGCCGGGCGCGCTGATCGGCTTTCTCGGGCCGCGCGTGTACCAGTTGCTCTACGGCGAACCCTTCCCCGAGGGCGTGCAGACCGCGGAGAACCTGCAGCGACACGGTGTGATCGACGGCGTCGTCCGCCTCGATGAGCTGCGCCGGACGCTCGACCGGGCCATGACCGTCATCGCCGACGCTCCCGAGCCGCTGCCCGCACCGGCGCCACCCGAACCGACGCCCGACGTCGCCGCGTGGGACTCGGTGGTGGCGTCGCGACGGCCCGACCGGCCCGGGGTGGGGCTGTTGCTGCGGCACGGCGCCACCGATCGGGTGCTGCTGTCCGGGACCGGCCAGGGAGAGGCCGCCACCACGCTGTTGGCGCTGGCCCGATTCGCCGGCCAGCCCGTGGTGGTGCTAGGCCAGCAGCGGCTGACGGGCGGCTTGGTGGGGCCCGCCTCGCTGCGCGAGGCCCGGCGCGGCATGGCGTTGGCCGCCGAGCTGCGTCTGCCGCTGGTGCTGGTGATCGACACCGCGGGGCCGGCCCTGTCGGCCGAGGCCGAACAGGGCGGGCTGGCCGGGCAGATCGCGCAGTGCCTGGCCGAGCTGGTGACGCTGGATACCCCGACGGTGTCGGTGCTGCTGGGCCAGGGCAGCGGCGGGCCGGCGCTGGCGATGGTGCCCGCCGATCGGGTGCTCGCCGCGCTGCACGGCTGGCTGGCTCCGCTGCCGCCGGAGGGCGCCAGCGCGATCGTCTTCCGCGACACGCAGCACGCCGCCGAACTCGCCGCGGCGCAAGGCATTCGATCGGTTGATCTGCTGAAGTCCGGGATCGTCGACGCGATCGTGCCGGAGCATCCCGATGCCGCCGACGAGCCGGTCGAGTTCGCGCAGCGATTGTCCCGCGCCATCGCCGCCGAGGTGCAGGCGCTGCGCGAGCTCTCCGCCGCCGAGCGGCTGGCCGCCCGGTTGCGGCGTTACCGCAACATCGGATTGCCCGAGCACCGTCGCGACACCGCCGGATAAGACAGCGGCCAACCTCCCACAGCCATAGCCGGCAATCAGGCAAAATGGGCGGCATGGACACTGGAGCTAGCTCACCGCGCGTCTTGGTCGTCGACGACGATTCAGATGTGCTTGCGTCGCTCGAACGCGGTCTGCGGCTGTCCGGATTCGAGGTGTCGACGGCGGTCGACGGCGCCGAGGCGTTGCGCAGCGCCACCGAGACGCGCCCGGACGCGATCGTGCTCGACATCAACATGCCCGTGCTGGACGGCGTCAGCGTCGTCACGGCGCTGCGGGCCATGGACAACGACGTCCCGGTCTGCGTGCTGTCCGCCCGCAGCTCGGTCGACGATCGCGTCGCGGGCCTGGAGGCCGGAGCCGATGACTACCTGGTCAAACCCTTCGTGCTGGCCGAGCTGGTCGCGCGGGTCAAGGCGCTGCTGCGCCGCCGCGGCGCCACCGCCACGTCCTCCTCGGAAACCATCACGGTCGGGCCGCTGGAAGTGGACATCCCGGGCCGGCGTGCCCGGGTCAACGGCGTCGACGTCGACCTGACCAAGCGGGAATTCGACCTGCTGGCGGTGCTGGCCGAGCACAAGACGGCGGTGTTGTCCCGCGCGCAGCTGCTCGAGCTGGTGTGGGGTTACGACTTCGCCGCCGATACCAATGTCGTCGACGTGTTCATCGGATACCTGCGCCGCAAGCTGGAGGCGAACGGTGGCCCCCGGCTGCTGCACACGGTCCGCGGAGTGGGATTCGTACTGCGCATGCAGTAGCCAGGTCGACCGGCCCATGAAGTTCCTGTCCCGGATTCTGACCCGTACGCCATCGCTACGGGCCCGGGTCGCGGTCGCCACTGCCATCGGCACCGCCATCGTGGTGGTCATCGCGGGAGCGGTCGTGTGGTTCGGCATCACCAGCGCCTGGAAGGATCGCCTGGATCGCCGTCTGGACGAGGCGGCCGGTTTCGCCATCCCCTTCCTGCCGCGTGGCCTCGACGACATCCCGCGTGCCCCCAACGATCAGGACACCGTGATCACCGTCCGGCGCGACGGCCACGTCAAGTCCAACTCGGATGTCACGCTGCCGCCGCTGGACGTGGGCTATGCCGACACCTACATCAACGGGGTGCGCTATCGCGTCCGAACCTTAGAGATCGCCACGCCGCAGCCGGCGACGGTGGCGGTGGGCGCGACGTATTACGACACGATCGCCCAAACCAACAACCTGCATCGCCGGGTGATCCTGATCTGCGCGCTGGCGATCGGCGCGGCAGCGGTATTCGCTTGGCTGCTCGCGAGTTTCGCGGTGCGACCGTTCAAACGTCTGGCCCAGCAAGCCCGCTCGGTCGACGCCGACGAGCGGCCGCAGGTGGCGGTGCGCGGCGCCAGCGAGGCCGTCGAGATCGCCGAAGCCATGCGCGGCATGCTGCAGCGCATCTGGACCGAGCAGGACCGAACCAAGGACGCGCTCGCGTCGGCCCGCGACTTCGCCGCCGTGTCCTCGCACGAACTGCGCACCCCCCTGACCGCGATGCGCACCAACCTCGAAGTGCTGTCCACCCTGGACATGCCCGACGAACAGCGCAAAGAGGTGCTGGGCGACGTCATCCGCACCCAGTCGCGGATCGAGGCCACCCTGACCGCCCTCGAGCGGCTGGCCCAGGGCGAACTGTCGACGTCCGACGATCACGTGCCCGTCGACATCACCGAGCTGCTCGACCGCGCCGCCCACGACGCCACCCGGATCTACCCCGGGGTCGACGTTTCGCTGGTGCCCTCACCCACCTGCATCATCGTCGGGTTGCCGGCCGGGTTGCGCCTCACCGTCGACAACGCGATCGCCAACGCCGTCAAACATGGCGGCGCCACCCAGGTGCAGCTGTCGGCGGTCAGCTCGCGCGCCGGTGTGGAGATCGCCATCGACGACAACGGCGGCGGCGTGCCCGAGGATGAGCGCCGGGTGGTGTTCGACCGGTTTTCCCGCGGATCGACGGCCTCCCATTCCGGGTCGGGGCTGGGCTTGGCGCTGGTTGCCCAGCAGGCCCAGCTGCACGGTGGGACGGCGGCGCTGGAGAACAGCCCGCTGGGTGGCGCGCGGCTGGTGCTGCGGCTCCCGGGCCCGAGCTAGCGCTCTATCGCCGCCGCGGGTTGTCCGGGCTGTCCCGCCAGGGCGTGAAACCCGCTTGCTGCGCGGACTTCTCGTCGCTGAACCAGACCTCGGCCGCGGTCGCGTCGTAGCTCGGATCGTCGGGCGTGAAGTACACCTTGCCGTCCGCACGGGCTTTGATCAGGTATCCCGCCGGCCCCCGGCCGTCGGGATGGGCGTCGGCGGAGCCCGGGCCGTACGGCGCCCGCGGCGACGGCGGAATCTTGGTGGTCGGCGACTCCTTGGCGATCGGGATCTTCGTGGTGCGCCGTTCGGTGACCGGAATTTTCGCGGTGCGCTTCTCGGTGACCGGGATCGTGGTGGTGGCGGGTTCGGGCGCCGCCCGCTTGCTCGGTGACTTCGACACCGGCGCTTGGCTTTTGACGGGAGTCATCATCAGCGTGAGCGTCAGCACCAACCCGAGAGCGAAGGACAGGCCGAAAAGCCACCAGTGCACGTGACTCATCGCCGGGCCCCCTTCCCCGGGCGGTTGAGCAGCGTGGCGATCACCCAGGCAACGGCCGAGCCCGCCGCGAACGCGAGCAGGTACCACAACCACTGGATGACGAAGTCCACGCCGAATCTCCTTAGCTGAGTACGATTTCGACCCGGCGGTTCTGGGCCCGCCCGTCGTCCGTGCCATTGGGGGCGACCGGATTGGCCGAGCCGAAACCGTTGGTGCTCAAGCGGTCACCGGGCACGCCCTGGGCTTCCAAGAACCCGGCGACGGCTTGCGCGCGTTCTTCGCTCAAGGGAACGTTCAGGCTCGTATTGCCGGTGTTGTCGGCGTAGCCGTTGATCGCCGCATGCGCGTTCGGGCACGCCTTGAGTTTGTCGGCGACACGGGTCAGGACCTGCTCGTCGGACGCGGTCAGACTGTCGACATTCGACTCGAAGGTAAGAGCGCCGTCGGTCAGGGTGTTGATCGACGATTGCAGGTTGGTGCACGACGCGGCGGTGGGCGGCGGGGACGCCGCCGGTGCGTTAACAACAAGATTGTCAACGACATTCAGGGTGGACCAGATGCGCTTCGCGTCGGTCTCGATCCTAGTCTTCTGCTCTGGCGATGCCGCGGTGCCCGCCAGCGTGATCGTGTCGCCACCGACCGTGAGGGCGAAGTCGGCGATCGACGCGCTGTCGGAGAAGACCGGCTTGGCCTTGGCGAAATCGAGTGCGTCGACGGCGGGATCGATGCGGATCTGGTCGACGATGTCGAGGCCGGTAGGCAGTGCCCCGGTCAGCACCTTCAGCAACGCCGCTTTGGCGGACTCGTCGGGGAAGTCTCCGGTCAGGGTGACGCTGTTGCCGTTGCGGACCATGGAGAACGCCGCCAACGAAAACTTCGGCGCACCAGCGCTGGTCGACGTCGCCGAGGACACGCGACCGGACGGGGATCGCGCCGACACTTCGTAGCCGATTGCGGCTATCAGAAGCGGAATGACCAGCAGGGCGATCAGCCAGACCAGGCCGCGCCGTTTGATGCTCACGACGGCCCTCCCTCATGTCGCCCCCGTTTGCCAGGCGATATGCAGCCTACCGATTCACCCCCTCCCGAGTCGGGCACACTGGAGCGATGGCGAACGGCAGTAAACCGACCGACAAAGACACCCTGGCAGTCATCCGTGACCTGGTCGCCGAGGAGAAAACCCTGCGGGCCCAACTGCAGCGCGGGGACATCGACACGTCGGAGGAACATGACCGCCTCCGGCGGGTGGAGGTCGAGCTCGACCAGTGCTGGGACCTGCTGCGGCAGCGCCGGGCACTGCGCGAGACCGGCGCCGACCCACGAGAGGCGGAGGTGCGGCCGCCCGACGAGGTCGAGGGCTACCTGAGCTGAGCGACCACGCGACCGATGTCGACGCCTTAGTCATCGGAGGCGGCCACAACGGCCTCGTCGCGGCCGCCTATCTGGCCCGCGCGGGGCTGCGGGTGCGCCTGTTGGAACGGCTGGACCGCACCGGCGGCGCCGCCGTTTCGGCGCAGGCCTTCGACGGTGTCGGCGTTCGGGTATCGCGCTACTCCTATCTGGTCAGCCTGCTGCCCGCGCGCATCGTCGAGGATCTGGGCGCCGACGTGCGGCTGGCCCGGCGGCCGTTTTCGTCGTACACACCCGACCCCGCGACCGGCGGCCGCGGCGGGTTGCTGATCGGATCGTCCGGTGACACCTTCGCCGCCATCGGGGCGGCCGGGGATGCGCGGGGGTTCGCCGACTTCTACCAACGCTGCCGGCTGGTGACCGAACCGCTGTGGCCGACGTTGCTCGAACCGCTGCGCACCCGCGAAGACGCCCGTCGGCGGGTGACGGAACGCGGCGATCGCCGCGCGGCGGCCGCGTGGCAGGCCGTGGTCGAAGACCCGATCGGATACGCCATCGCCGACGCGGTGCGCAACGACGTGGTGCGCGGGGTGGTCGCGACCGACGCGTTGATCGGCACGTTCGCCCGCCTCGATGACGCATCGCTGACGCAGAATGTCTGCTTCCTGTATCACGTGCTCGGCGGGGGCACCGGAGACTGGGACGTCCCGATCGGCGGCATGGGCGCCGTGACCACGGCCCTGGCCGCGGCCGCCACGCGTAACGGCGCCGAAATCACCACCGGCGCTGAGGTTTACGCCGTCAATC
>NZ_LZSX01000033.1 GCF_001665835.1 Mycobacterium colombiense
CGCTGGACCTGTGGGCCGAGGCGCTCGAGGCCAATCGAGAGCAGGCCCTGGCCATCCAGTCCCAAGAGGTCTACGACCGCTACATGAAGTACCTCACCGGTTGCGCGAAGCTGTTCCGCCAGGGCTACACCGACGTCAATCAATTCACGCTGGAGAAGTAACCGCCTCGCCAAAAGCAATCAGCCCCGAACGGATCACCGTTCGGGGCTGACTTGATAGGTCCTACTTCACCATCGTGAATTGCCCCACATTGGTGGTGCCCTTGCGGAAGAAATTCTCGCAGCCCGTCAGATAGTGCATGTACTTGTCGTAGACCTCTTGGGACTGGATGGCGATCGCCTTTTCCTTATTGGCTTCCAGATTGGCCGCCCAAATGTTGAGGGTTCGCGCGTAGTGCTCGCGCAGCAACTGAACTTTCTCAACAGAGAAGCCCGCGGCCTCGCCGAACTTGAAAATGTCTTCCTGTGCAGGCAGCCACCCGCCGGGGAAAATCTCGGCCAGGATGAACTGCGAGAACTGGACGATCTCGTGGGTCAGCGTCATGCCCTTGGCCCGGGCATCCTTGAACGAGGGCCGAACGATGGTGTGCAGCAACATCACTCCGCCGGGCGGCAGCGCGTTGTAGGCCATCTTGAAGAAGCGCCCATAGCGCTGGCGCCCGAAGTGCTCGAACGCGCCGATCGACACGATGCGGTCCACCGGCTCGTGGAATTTCTCCCAGCCTTCCAGCAGCACCCGCCTGGTGCGGGCGGTGTCCATCTGGTCAAAGGACTTCTGCACGTGTTCGGCCTGGTTCTCCGACAGCGTCAGCCCGACGACGTTGACGTCGTATTTCTCGATGGCGCGCCGCAGGGTGGCTCCCCAGCCACAACCGATGTCCAGCAGCGTCATCCCGGGCTCGAGGTTCAGCTTTCCCA
>NZ_LZSX01000034.1 GCF_001665835.1 Mycobacterium colombiense
GATGTGTATAAGAGACCGGGTGCGGTGGCCGGGGCAGGAGCGGGTGCGCCGAGGCCGGGTGCCATCGCGACGGGCGCTCCCGGGTGTGACGGAGCCGGGGCGGCATCCGCGCCCGGCAGCGTGGGGGTGGGTGCCACGTCGGCCAACCCGGCCAGCCCCGCCAGACCCGCCGCACCGGCGACGGGGATGAAGGGGGCGATCAGGCCGACGGAGAGTTGCGCCAGTTGCGGCACCTGGGTCGTAGGGAACGTGTAGAGCGCCTCGCCCGCCCAGTGCGGCACCTTGGCGGCCAGCAGCGGGTCGGTCATCAGGCTGTTGAGGACCGAGGACGGGTTGGACCCGCCTGACTGGCTCAGGTCCGCGCTGAGTTCCTGGGCGACTTCTTGCACGCGAGTCACCCACCAGCTCAGCTGATCTGCCCCGCCGCCCGCGTCTTGGTTGGGCGGGTTGGCCAGCTGGATCGGCGGGGGCGGGGCGGTCGGCGGGACCCACGTCCGCGCGGTCTCGGACACCGCTTCATAGATCGCCATCGTGGTGGCCGCCTGCAGCCACATCCGCAGATAGTCCATTTCGTTGAGCGCGATCGGAATCGTGTTCACGCCAAGGAAATTCGTCGCCACCAGTTGTGCGAAAGTGGCGTGGTTGGCTTCCAGCTCTTCCAGGGTTGGCATGGCGGACAGTGCGGCGGTGTAGGCCGCGGCCACGGTATCGGCTTCTAAGGCGGCTGCCGAACTGTTGGCGCTGTTCTGCAAAAGCCATGCCAGGTACGGCACGTGGGCGGCCACGTACGCCTCCGCGCTGGGTCCCTGCCACGTCCCGGCCTGCACCGCCGCCAGCAAGTCGCCGAGTTCCTGGGCCGCCGAGTCATATTCGGCACTCAACGCCTGCCACGCCTGCTCCGCCGCCAGCAAGGATCCGGGCCCCGGGCCGCTGGAGAGCGCCGCCGAATGCACTTCCGGGGGAAAGGCGCCCCAGATCGGCATCGTCATCGGTGACCACCCGCGTGCGCCCGTGCTGCCATGTTGCGCTCCTCCCGACGAACCGGTTCAGCGTCCCGTGTGGCCGGCGGGCGGCGTCCCGATCAGTCACGCGGGAAAACGCTTTGTCCCGGCCTCTCAGTGGGCCAGCTAAGCGATAAAGACAGCGGCCGCGCGGATGGCGACCCGCATGTACCGAAGCTTACGCCAAAAGTATCCGCAAATACGGATAGAAATCGGGACGTTCACCGGAGATGCGAAGACAACTGTCAGCCTTTGGACAGCCGGACCAAGAACCCGTTCAGGATCAACGTCTGCGCCAGCCCGGTCTGCTGCGTCGGGCTCAACCCGGGCAGGTCGCCGACCCGAAACGGCTCGGTGCGGTCGGCGAGGAACAGCATCGCCGCCTCATGGTCGGCGCCGGCGCCCACCGACAGCTGCGCGAACTGCAGGACGACGCGGCCGTCGACGTGTGCCACCCGCGCATAGAGCGGTTCATACTTCGCGACCAGCGTTTGCCCGTCGATCCCGACGGTGTCGCTCACCCGCCCGACCGGGGGGCATCGGCCGCGCCGGACCAGGACGTCGGCCAGCGCGTCGAGGCTTTCGGTGAGGAGTTCGGGATCCTCGAGGGCGCGCAGGGTGTCGCGCACGAGGTCGCCCAGGCCGGCGCGGGCGGCTGCGTCATTTTGGTGCCGTGGCGATAGGCGGGCGTGCACGCGCGGGTCGCGCAGACTCAGCGCGTAAAGCTCGTGCGTGAGGAGTGTGAGCACGGTGGGCGCATGGAGTCCGATCGTCAGATGGACCGACGGCTCGGCGCGCGTTTCGGCCGAATGCACTTGGCCGCGCGGCAGATACAGCACGTCGCCGGGTTGCAGGCACACGTCGGTCGACGACGTGAGCCCGTCCGCCCCCACGCCCCTGCGCCGCTGGATTTCGTGCGGTGGCACGGCGGCCCCGTCGGACACATGCCACGTCTTGGATCCCTGGATCTGCAGGACCAGCACGTCGTGCGGGTCATAGTGCGGGGCAAAGCCGGTCGACTCCGGTGGCGTGACGTAGGCGTTGACCCGGGTCGGGAAGTTCAGCTCGACCTCGATGGAATGGGACAACGACGCGATGGTGCGCAGATAGCGCTCGACCCCGTTCATGACGATCGTGTAGCCCTCGGCCAGGCCGTCGCGTGCCCGGGCCGGGTCCAGGCCACCGTCGGCGCGGCGGTAGGCCGCCGGATCCTTGTCCTCGCCGCCCTTGACCAGCCGCACGGCGGACGGTTCGGGCTGCACATGCTCGAGGAGTTCATCGACGGCCGAAGGCCCGGGCAGCAGCTGGTCGAAGTAGCCCGGCCGGCAGCGCCGGATGTGGTGGTGTCTGCTCGCCCAGATCTCGTCGAGGAAGGTGTCGACACCGAGGGGCTGCAGCAGCCAGGCTAGCGAGGACTCGACGACGGTAATCCCCCTCAAACATCGTGGCGACCGGTGTGCGCCACACTAGACCGGCACCCGCACGCGCCCCGCCTTTCTCGGCACCACGCCGGCGGCTACTAGCCTGGATCTGTGCCCGATCCCGCTACCTACCGCCCAGCCCCCGGGTCCATCCCGGTCGAGCCCGGCGTGTACCGATTCCGGGATCCGCACGGGCGAGTCATCTACGTCGGCAAGGCCAAGAGCCTGCGCAGTCGGCTGACGTCATACTTCGCCGACGTCGCCAGCCTGCACCCGCGAACCCGGCAGATGGTGACCACCGCGGCCAAGGTCGAGTGGACGGTGGTCAACACCGAAGTCGAGGCGCTGCAGCTCGAATACAACTGGATCAAAGAATTCGATCCGCGGTTCAACGTCCGCTATCGCGACGACAAGACCTACCCGGTACTGGCGGTGACCCTCAACGAGGAGTTCCCGCGGCTGATGGTCTATCGCGGCCCCCGCCGCAAAGGGGTGCGGTATTTCGGGCCGTACTCGCACGCGTGGGCCATCCGGGAAACGCTGGACCTGCTCACCCGGGTGTTTCCGGCTCGTACCTGCTCGGCGGGAGTGTTCAAGCGACACAAGCAGATTGACCGTCCCTGCCTGCTCGGCTACATCGACAAATGCTCGGCGCCGTGCGTCGGCAGGGTCAGCGCGGAGCAGCACCGCCAGATCGTGGACGATTTCTGCGACTTCCTGTCCGGCAAGACCGATCGGTTCGCCCGGGAGCTGGAACAGCGGATGAATGCCGCGGCCGAGCAGCTCGATTTCGAGCGGGCCGCGCGGCTGCGCGACGACCTGGGCGCGGTGAAGCGGGCGATGGAGAAGCAGGCCGTCGTCCTGGGCGACGGCACCGACGCCGATGTGGTGGCGTTCGCCGACGACGAGCTCGAGGCCGCGGTCCAGGTGTTCCACGTCCGCGGCGGCCGGGTCCGCGGCCAGCGGGGCTGGATCGTCGAAAAGTCCGCCGACCCTGGCGATTCCGGTGAGGAACAGCTGGTCGAGCAGTTCCTGACCCAGTTCTACGGTGAGCAGGCCGAATTGGGCGGCGCCGCAGACGAATCGGTGAACCCGGTGCCGCGCGAGGTGCTGGTGCCCTGCCTGCCGTCCAATGCCGGCGAGCTGACCAGTTGGCTGTCCGGCTTGCGTGGATCCCGGGTGGCGCTGCGGGTACCGCAGCGCGGCGACAAGCGTGCGCTGGCCGAAACCGTGCAGCGCAACGCGAAAGAGGCGCTGCAGCAACACAAGCTGAGGCGCGCCGGCGACTTCAACGCCAGATCTGCTGCGCTGCAGAACATCCAGGACGCCCTCGGCCTGTCCGACGCGCCGCTGCGCATCGAATGCGTGGACATCAGCCATGTCCAGGGCACCGACGTGGTGGGATCGCTGGTGGTGTTCGAGGACGGCCTGCCACGCAAATCGGACTACCGGCACTTCGGCATCCGGGAAGCCGCCGGACAGGGACGCTCCGACGACGTCGCCTCCATCGCCGAGGTGACCCGGCGCCGCTTCGCGCGGCACCTGAGTGAACAAAACGACCCGAATATGCTTTCGCCGGAAGGAAAGTCTCGCCGGTTCGCCTACCCGCCGAATCTGTACGTCGTCGACGGCGGTGCGCCGCAAGTCAACGCGGCCAGCGCGGTGCTCGAGGAACTCGGCATCACCGACGTCGCGGTGATCGGCCTGGCCAAGCGGCTCGAAGAGGTGTGGGTGCCGTCGGAGCCCGATCCCGTGATCATGCCGCGCAACAGCGAGGGACTTTATCTGCTGCAGCGCGTCCGTGACGAAGCGCATCGGTTCGCGATCACCTACCATCGCAGCAAGCGATCCAAGCGAATGACGGCATCGGTGCTGGATTCGGTGCCAGGATTGGGAGAACATCGCCGCAAGGCGCTGGTAAGCCATTTCGGATCGATAGCCCGCCTCAAGGAGGCCACCGTCGACCAGATCACCGCCGTTCCCGGCATCGGGGTGGCAACCGCCACCGCCGTCCTGGAGGCGCTGCGACCCGATCAGTCCGAGGCCGCCCGGTGACGGGCCCAGGTGAGTTCGCGGGCGGCCACTCGGTGGATGCCCCGGCCGGTATCGACGTCGTTCTGGTGACCGGATTATCCGGCGCCGGGCGGGGTACCGCAGCCAAGGTGCTCGAAGACCTCGGCTGGTATGTGGCCGACAACCTGCCCCCGCAGCTGATCACCCGGATGGTCGATTTCGGTCTGGCCGCCGGCTCGCGGATCACCCAGCTCGCGGTGGTGATGGACGTGCGGTCGCGCGGCTTCACCGGCGACCTGGACTCGGTGCGCACCGAGTTGGCCACCCGAAACATCGCCCCGCGCGTGGTCTTCATGGAAGCATCCGACGACATGTTGGTGCGCCGCTACGAACAGAATCGGCGCAGTCACCCGCTGCAGGGCGATCAGACCCTGGCCGAGGGCATCGCCGCCGAGCGCCGGATGCTGGCATCGGTTCGCGCCACCGCGGACCTGATCATCGACACCTCGACACTGTCGGTGCGCGGCTTGCGCGAGACCATCGAGCGGGCCTTCGCCGGCGTCGCCAGCGCGACCACCAGCGTCACGGTTGAGTCCTTCGGCTTCAAGTACGGCCTGCCGATGGACGCCGACATGGTGATGGACGTGCGGTTCCTGCCCAACCCGCACTGGGTCGACGAATTGCGTCCCCGCACCGGGCAGGACCCCGCGGTGCGGGATTACGTGTTGAGCCAGCCGGGCGCGGCCGAGTTCCTCGACGCCTACCATCGATTGCTGTCTCTGGTCGTCGAAGGCTACCGCCGGGAAGGCAAGCGCTATATGACGGTCGCCATCGGCTGCACGGGCGGCAAGCATCGCAGCGTCGCGATCGCGGAGGCATTGATGCAGTTGCTGAACGCCCAGAAGGGTGAAGCGCAACTGTCGGTGCGGGTGCTGCACCGGGATCTGGGCCGCGAATGACCGAGCCGATGAACCGGGGCATCGTCGCGCTGGGCGGCGGACACGGCCTTTACGCGACGCTGTCGGCGGCCCGCCGGCTGACTCCCCACGTCACCGCGGTGGTGACCGTCGCCGACGACGGTGGTTCTTCCGGCCGGCTGCGCAGCGAACTGGACGTGGTGCCGCCGGGTGATCTGCGAATGGCGTTGGCGGCCTTGGCATCCGACAGCCCGCACGGGCGGCTGTGGGCGACCATCCTGCAGCACCGGTTCGGCGGCAGCGGCGCCCTGGCCGGGCATCCGATCGGCAACCTGCTGCTGGCCGGCCTGTCCGAGGTGCTGGCCGACCCGGTGGCCGCCCTCGACGAGCTGGGCCGCATTCTCGGCGTCAAGGGCCGGGTGCTGCCGATGTGCCCGATCGCGCTGCAGATCGAGGCCGACGTCTCCGGTCTGGAAGGCGACCCGCGGATGTTCCGGCTGATCCGCGGCCAGGTGGCGATCGCGACCACACCGGGCAAGGTGCGCCGCGTCCGGCTGCTGCCGGACAACCCCCCTGCGACCCGGCAGGCCGTCGACGCCATCATGGCCGCCGATCTGGTGGTGCTGGGCCCCGGCTCGTGGTTCACCAGCGTGATTCCGCATGTACTGGTGCCCGGGCTGGCGGCGGCGCTACGGGCGACCACCGCACGGCGCGCGCTGGTGCTCAATCTGGTGGCCGAGCCGGGGGAGACGGCCGGCTTCTCGGTGGAGCGTCACTTGCACGTGCTGGCCCAGCACGCACCGGAATTCAGCGTGCACGACATCATCATCGACGCCGAACGGGTGCCCAGCGAGCGCGAACGCGATCAACTGCGCCGCACCGCCACACTGCTTTCAGCCGAGGTCCACTTCGCCGACTTGGCCAGACCTGGTACACCTTTACATGATCCAGGCAAGCTCGCGGCGGCCCTGGACGGGGTCCGGACGGCCCACAAGGCTCCGGGACCTTCTTCGGTCACGGCCACCGCGGATATTCGGGTCGACGGTGCAAGCCCACCAGCCGGTGGGAGTGGACCTGCCGGCAGCGGACCAAGGGGTGACGACGCGTGGCGATGACGACCGAAGTCAAGGACGAACTGAGCCGCCTCATCGTGAAATCGGTCAGCGCGCGCCGGGCGGAGGTCACGTCCCTGTTGAGGTTCGCCGGCGGGCTGCACATCGTCGGTGGCCGCGTCGTGGTCGAGGCCGAGGTGGACCTGGGCAACGTCGCGCGGCGGTTGCGCAAGGACATTTTCGAGCTCTACGGATACAACGCCGTCGTACATGTGTTGTCGGCCAGTGGGATTCGCAAGAGCACCCGGTACGTGTTGCGGGTGGCCAACGACGGTGAGGCGCTGGCGCGCCAGACCGGACTGCTCGACAACCGCGGCCGCCCGGTGCGCGGACTGCCGGCGCAGGTGGTGGGCGGCAGCGTCGGTGACGCCGAGGCCGCGTGGCGAGGAGCCTTCCTGGCGCACGGATCACTGACCGAGCCGGGGCGGTCGTCGGCGCTGGAAGTCAGCTGCCCCGGCCCGGAAGCGGCGCTGGCGTTGGTGGGTGCCGCGCGCCGGCTCGGTGTCAGCGCGAAGGCCCGCGAGGTGCGCGGTGCCGACCGGGTGGTGGTGCGCGACGGCGAGGCGATCGGCGCCCTGCTGACCCGGATGGGCGCCCAGGACACCCGGCTGGTGTGGGAGGAGCGCCGGATGCGGCGTGAGGTCCGGGCCACGGCCAACCGGCTCGCCAACTTCGACGACGCCAACCTGCGCCGCTCGGCGCGGGCCGCGGTCGCGGCCGCGGCCAGGGTGGAGCGGGCGCTGGAGATCCTGGGCGACACCGTTCCCGACCATCTGGCCTCGGCCGGCAAGCTGCGCGTCGAGCACCGGCAGGCGTCGCTGGAGGAGCTCGGCCGGCTCGCCGACCCGCCGATGACGAAAGATGCTGTGGCGGGCCGTATTCGGCGGCTGCTGTCGATGGCCGATCGCAAGGCGAAGGTCGAGGGCATTCCCGACACCGAGTCGGCGGTCACGCCGGATTTGCTGGAGGACGCTTAGCCCGACCCGCCCGTGGCAAATACTCTCGTTGAGCGCTCACTCGTCAGAAGAGCAACGCCCGTATTGCCCGACGTGCATGGTGACTCGATACGCGCGGCCAAGGGCATACGTGTCCCAGGCCATTCTTCCATGTTTCTGGGTCTGGGCGGCCAGTGATAAATTTTATGAATAACATGATTTCTTTAAGTTGGATATGAATTGCGATTATTGACAGTCTTCTTATGGACAGCGCCCGGAAGCAAATAGGCGGAATCGGGGTCTTTGGATACCAGGCCGGCGCACAATTCATAGAGCTTACATAAATTCTTTGAAAACGATATGGTTCGGCGACGTATCGACCGTGGCGTGAGCGAATGGGAGCTGTCCGCGGGGAGGCGTGGATTGCGAGCGCTGACGCGGGGGCCACGCCGAACCTGCTTCAGCCGCAGGGTCGTCCACCGTAAGGGCGCGGCAGCGGGATGAACGCCCAGCTCGTATTCCACACCTTTTCTGTGCCCGGGCCTCGTTCTGGTAGCCAGGCGGACCATCGCCATGGACACGTCGTAGCACGCGCTCCATTCGCCGCGAACTCAATTTGTGAAGGCGAGATTTTTATTCGCGGTTAGCGGTCGAGAGGCACCATTCCTGGGTTTCCATCACCTATTCACCCTGTCGCCTTGCCGGATTTGTGCGAGGTAGAGACGTTTATGGGCGGCTTGGTTGTCGAACCACGCACGTTCGGCCCTCGCATTGGCGCCCTGCGGCGGTGCCGCCCCGAGTCGATTTCGGCGGACGGCGTTTTGCTCGTCGCTGGCTAGTGTCCTGGCTACACGAGGACATGGTCGCTGCACAGCAAACTCATCTGGCGGTGATGAAGTTGCTCGATGGCGGTGACGTTCGGCTTGTCGGCGACACAGGCACAGGGTCGGCGGTGGTGACACGGCCGGAGGCGGAGGAAGGCATGGATTTCGGGTTGTTACCGCCGGAGATCAACTCCGGCAGGGTCTACTCAGGGCCGGGGTCGGCGCCGTTGCTGGCAGCTGCGGCCGCCTGGAATGGGCTGGCAGCCGAATTACATTCGACTGCAGCGTCTTACGGTTCGGCGATCTCGGAGCTGAGAACCACGTGGCGTGGGCCGTCGTCTGCAGCGATGGCCGCCGCGGCGGCACCCTACATCGAGTGGCTCGACGGCACCGCCGTGCAGGCCGAACAGACGGTCGTCCAAGCCAAGGCGGCGGCCGCGGCCTATGAAGCCGTTTTCGTGGCCACTGTCCCGCCGCCGGTGATCGTGGCCAACCGGGCGCTGTTGGAGTCGCTGATCGCGACCAACTTCCTCGGCCAAAACACTCCGGCGATCGCGGCCACGGAGGCCCAGTACACCGAGATGTGGGCCCAAGACGCCGCCGCGATGTACGCCTATGCGGGTTCCTCGGCGGCCGCGACCCGGCTGACCCCGTTCAGCGCCCCACCTACGACCGCCGACGCCAATGGGCTGGCCGATCAGTCGGCCGCGGTCACCTCCGCGCTACAGTCGTCGACCGCATCCGGCGTCGAATCTGCTGTGTCACAGTCCGTTTCGCAAGCTCCGGTAGCGGCGCAAGGCCTGGCGGTGAACGCGAATGCGGTGACGGCTGCTGCCGGGTTCCCGCTGAGCCTCACGGACCTCACCGGGATTCTGAAGACCTTCAACAGCGTCATGGGCGTTGTGTCCGGACCGTACACGCCGCTTGGCGTAGGGAACCTGATGAAGAACTGGTACCAGATTGCCATCAGCATCCCGAGTCTGGGTACCGGAATCCAAGGCATTGGTCCACTGCTTCACCCGAAACCGCTTCTCGGCGTTTTGGCGCCGCTGCTGCATAGCGATCTGCTGACCGGCTCGACCGCGCTGTCGGGTGCCGGGACGGTTTCGGCGACGGCCGGCCGCGCCGGCCTGGTGGGGTCGTTGTCGGTCCCGGCGAACTGGGCCTCGGCGGTCCCGGCGGTCAGGACGCTTGCCGCCGAGCTGCCGGAGACCATGCTGGACGCCGCTCCCGCGATGGCGGTGAACGGTCAACAAGGCATGTTCGGCCCGACCGCCCTGTCGAGTTTGGCGGGACGCGCCGTCGGCGCGACCGCCACTCGCGCTGCCGCGGGGTCAACCGTTCGCGTGCCCGGCGCTGTGGCCGTCGACGACATCGCCACCACGTCCACCGTCATCGTGATACCACCGAACGCGAAATAAGGAAGGTGCGCAATGGTTTTCGGGGATTTCGCAGCGCTACCACCGGAGGTGATCTCCACCCAGATCTACACGGGCCCGGGCGTGGGGCCGTTGCTGGCCGCCGCGGCGGCGTGGGACGGGCTGGCCGCCGAATTGCACACCACTGCAGCTTCGTACGCATCGGTGATTTCGGAGCTGGTCGGCGAGTCGTGGCAGGGCTCGTCATCGGAGTCCATGGCCGCCGCGGCCGCACCGTACGCGGCGTGGCTATCGACCGCGGCGGGCCAGGCTGAGCAGAGCGCCGCCCAGGCCCGGGCCGCGGCCGGCGCATACGAGGCCGCGTTGGCGGCCACCGTGCCGCCGGCGATTGTCGCGGCGAACCGCAGCCAGTTGGCCGTACTGTTGCAGACCAACATCTTGGGGCAGAACGGCGCGGCGATCGCGGCCACCGAAGCCGAGTACAGCCAGATGTGGGCCCAAGATGTCGCGGCGATGTTCGGGTATGCCAGCGCGTCGGAGTCCGCTGGAGAGCTGACCCCGTTCGAGGACGCACCGGTCACCACCAATGACGCCGGACCGGCGACGCAGGCAGCGGCGGTCGCCACGTCGGAGGCGCAGTCATTGTCGTCGTGGCTGAAACAGATCGAGGACTACATCACCTCGCTCGCCGGCCAGTACACCAAGTTTTGGCAGAACTTGATCGGGGGGGCTACGGGGAGTACGGAGATAGCGCCCTTCTGGGAGACGCTGTATTCGACCATTTCGCAATTCGGCACGCAGGCGACGTGGACCAACGTCGTCAATGCCAGTACGGGCCTGGGCGTCTCGCAGTGGAAGAACTTCTTCGTCTATGCGCCGTGGAGCGCCGCGATGGCGAAAACGTCATTGGGCGCCGGTCTGGCGTCTCCGGGGCATGTTGCCGCGGCCGTCCCGGTCAAGCCCGTATCGGCGGTGTTGGGCGACGCGCCGACTGTGGGCAAATTGTCGGTGCCGCCAAGCTGGGCCACCGCCGCCCCGGCGATCAGGCTGGCCTCCAGCGCGCTACCGGCCACCAGCCTCGCTGCGGCTGCTGCGGCAGGTTTCCCCGGTGGCCTGGTCAACGAGGCGACCTTGGGCAGTCTGGCCGGCGGCGCCCTGGGCAGCCCGGCGGCGCGGGTCGTCAGCTCGACTGGCATCGAGGCCCGTGCGATCACCGGCGAGCGCCGCAGGGGGCCGGTCAAGCTGGACCGCGTCATCGCCCAACTTCAGGAGATGCCCGATCAGGTACAGCACTGGAACGTCGATGAGGCCGGCCTTAATGACCTGGTCGCCAGACTCAGAACAACACCCGGCGTACACGCCGTGCACGTGACCGAGGGCGAGGAGATCACGGTCGGAGCGCCCGAATCGAAGATGGGGTAGCGCAGTGGTTTTCGCGCCGCTGCCCCGCAGACTGACACACACTGCAACAGGGAAAACTCCATCAACGGACGCATCGAAGGAGGATGCATGAAACTGCTGTTAGCGCTTCTCGGTGTGTTGTTGGTGATCGTTACCGCGGTGCCCGCGCACGCCATGCCAGGCGAGGATGAGGCGGCCGGTGACGACAACAATCAAGCCTTCATCGCTGACCTACGTACGGTGGGCATCAGCTTTCAGGACCCGGGCCAAGCCGTGAGCGCCGGGAAAGCGGTCTGCGGCTTGCTCGCTCGGGGCGTATCCGGTCTGCAACTCCTCAACGATCTGCGGGACAACAACCCCGCACTCACCACCAACGGCGCCGCCCAGTTCGCGACGATATCAGCCAAGGCGTATTGCCCACGACAACTCGACGCTTCCGCGGGACCTGGTGCCAAAGGCGGCTGAACCACTGAGCCCAACCGCCGCAATATAACCCGCGACCGCACGACAAGCACGACAACCAGAATCACTCAAGCCCACCCCTTCACTCCTCAGAGAAAAGCCTTATTTTGCAGTACAATTCGCCCGCCGCTGAGCTTGGGTTAGTGATGGATTTCGGTACGCTACCGCCGGAAAGTAATTCGGGGCGGATGCATACGGGCCCCGGCGCCGGGTCAATGATGGACGCCGCCAAGGCTTGGGGTGTGCTGGGCGCCCAGCTCAGTGACATGGCACTGACCTATCGGGCGGCGATCTCGGAGCTGGATTCGGGACCGGAAAGTGCCTCGGCAACGGCGGTAAACCAAGCCTTCGCAGCCTATGTCGCGTGGCTCGAGGCTACCGCTGCACAGGCCCGGCAGACGGCAATCCAGGCCAAGGAGGCCGCGAGCGCCTACGGTTTGACGCTTGCGGCGGTGGTGGCGCCACATGTGATCGATGCCAACCGGCTGCAGCGGAACTCGCTGGCCGCGACGAACTGCCTAGGCCAGAGCAGTGCGGCTATCGCGGACGCCGAAGCTGACTACGAAAGGATGTGGGCTAAAGACGCCGCCGCCATGTATGCCTACGCCCGCGCCTCTGCTGGCATCTGGAAGCTGACACCGTTCAATTCGCCCCCGCCCTCCACCGGTCCCTGCGCGCTCGCGCGCCATGCTCCGGGGTTCAGTGAACCGTCCCGTAACTGGCGTCTGACGGTGGCGCCGGAGGTCATAGCGACTGGCTGTCAAGTGATCTCAACTATCTCCCAAGCGCTCGGTGCGTTGTCCTCCTCCCCACTGGCCACGTTCGACGCGTCCCTGTTGTCGATAACAGCGCCTCTGTCCAGGTTGAGTGCATTGTCGGCGCCGCTGGACTTCGCACTCAACCACCTGAGTGCCCTCAACAAGGCCGCCGCGTTGAGCAGGGCCGCGGCCTTGTGGTCGCTGCGGCCCGGCGGGGGCCGCACGGATCACGCCGCGCCGCGTGTGAGTCGCGGTAGCGGGGCGGCAATCGGAGTCTTGTCGGTTCCGCAGGCGTGGATTCGATCAATGCCGTGCCCAACGTCGCCGAGTCCCCAAGCGGCTCCCGTTGATCGAAGCCAATGAGCGCTTGCCGCTCCGGCTGGTGACCACGCGAACTCCTCCTCGGCCGAGCCGCCCGGTAGTTTGTCTGCCATTGCTGGTCGCGACGGGGGTTGGGGGGCTACGGTCAGGTGATGAAACGGCTTTCGAGTGTTGACGCGGCGTTTTGGTCGGCAGAGACCGCGGGCTGGCACATGCACGTGGGGGCATTGGCGATTTGCGACCCGAAGGAATGCTCCGAGTACAGCTTTCAACGTCTCCGTCAATTACTCATCGAGCGTCTGCCGGAGGTACCGCAATTGCGGTGGCGGGTCACCGGTGCGCCGCTGGGACTGGACCGGCCGTGGTTCGTCGAAGACGAGGAGCTGGACGTCGACTTCCACGTTCGCCGCATCGGTGTTCCCGCGCCGGGCGGTCGCCGCGAGCTCGAGGAGCTGGTGGGTCGGTTGATGTCCTACAAGCTGGACCGCTCGCGGCCGCTGTGGGAGATGTGGGTGATCGAGGGCGTCGAGGGCGGGCGGATGGCCACGCTGACCAAAATGCACCACGCCATCGTCGACGGGGTCTCGGGCGCCGGGCTGGGCGAGATCTTGTTGGACACCACGCCGGAACCGCGTGCGCCGCAACAGGAAACGGTCGGGTCGCTGGTGGGGCTCCAGATTCCGGGTATAGAACGGCGCGCGGTGGGCGCGCTGATCAACGTCGGTGTCAAGACGCCGTTCCGCATCGCCCGACTGGTGGAGCAAACGCTGCGCCAGCAGGTCGCCGCGTTGGGCGTGACCAGCAAGCCGTCGCGCTACTTCGATGCGCCGAAAACCCGTTTCAATGCGTCGGTGTCGCCGCACCGGCGCATCACCGGCTGCCGTGTCGAACTGGCCCGCGCCAAAGTCATCAAGGACGCCTACGGCGTCAAGCTCAACGACGTCGTGCTGGCACTGGTGGCCGGGGCCGCCCGCGACTACTTACAGAAACGCGGCGAGCTGCCCGCCAAACCGCTGATCGCGCAGATCCCTGTTTCGACACGCACCGACGAGAACAAGGACGACGTCGGCAATAAGGTGAGCTCGATGACCGTCTCGTTGGCCACCCATGTCGAGGACCCGGGGGAGCGGCTGCGTGCCATCCACGAAAGCACCCAGAACGCCAAGCTGATGGCCAAGGCGCTGTCGGCGCATCAGATCATGGGGCTGACCGAGACCACGCCGCCCGGGTTGTTGGGGCTCGCCGCGCGGGCCTACACGGCCAGCGGGCTGTCCAGAAACCTGGCCCCCATCAACCTGGTCGTCTCCAATGTGCCCGGCCCGCCGTTCCCGTTGTATATGGCCGGCGCCAAACTGGATTCGCTAGTGCCGCTGGGGCCGCCCGTGATGGACGTCGCGCTGAACATCACCTGCTTCTCCTACCAGGACTACTTGGACTTCGGTTTCGTGACGACACCGGAGGTCGCGAACGATATCGACGACATGGCCGACCGAATCGAGGCCGCCCTGACCGACCTCGAGAAGGCCGCGGCGCGCGAGACCAGCTAGGTCTCAATCGGGTTTGTCGTCGTCCCCGCCCCGTAGGAATCGTTCGGGGTGATGAAACGTGTTTGTCCTCGGTCGTCCCTGATCCAGGTGCGGCGGCGGGATCCATTCGGTATCGCCTCGGGTGTTTTTGCGGGTGGTCCAGGCGCGGGGTCGTAGGAGGCGATGGTGGGGCCCGCAGGCGAAGGTGAGGTCATTGACGTCGGTGGTGTGGCAGGCGGCGTAGTCGGTGACGTGATGGACCTCGCAGTAGTAGCCGGGAACGGTGCAGCCCGGCGCCGAGCATCCGCGATCCTTGGCGTACAAGACAATTCGCTGTCCGGGGGAGGCGAGTCGCTCGGCGTGATACAGCGCCAGCGCCTTACCGCGATCGAAGACAGCCAGATAGTGGTGGGCATGGCGGGCCAACCGGATGACATCGCTCATCGGCAGGATCGTGCCGCCCCCGGTCAGACCGCGCCCGGCGGCGGCCTCGAGCTCGGCCAGCGTCGTGGTGACGACGATGGACGCCGGTAACCCATTGTGTTGACCCAACTCTCCAGAGGCCAGCACGCCGCGCAGGCTCGCCAGCAGCCCGTCGTGGTTGCGTTGGCTCGCTGAGCGCGGGTCGTGCTCGATGGCTTCCTGGCTCGGTGCGCCGAGCACACAGGGACTTTCGTCGAGGGGATTGCACATGCCCGGGGCGGCCAGTTTGGCCAGCACCGCCTCGAGGGTGGCGCGCGCTTCGGGTGTCAGGAGGCCGCGCAACTCCGACATGCCGTCGGATTGCTGGTTACCCAACGTCAGACCCCGGCGCCGGGCGCGGTCCTCGTCGCGGTAGATGCCGTCGGGGTTGAGGCAGTCAGCGAGCGTATTGGCCAGCGCCGCCAGTTGTTCGGGACGAAACCGGGCGCCCTCCTTGGCCAACCGAGCCTCGACCTGCTCGCGGGTCGCCCCGTCCACCCGGCCCGGCAGCTGGTGATAGAACTTGCGGATCACCGCCACTTGGCCGGCGCCCAGCTTGCCGTCGCGTTGGGCGGCCGCGGTGGCGGCCAGCACCGGTGGGACGGGTTCACCGGTCAGGCCGTGCCGCGGGCCCAGATCCCGCGCCTCGTTGACGCGCCGGGCGGCTTCGCCGCGGCTGATCAGCGTCGACTCGGTGATCGCATGGGTCAATGTGCCGCCGAGTTCCTCGGACGGGGCTTGGCGGGCAAGGGAATTGATCAGCGGATGCTCCAGCGCCGGTATGCGACGGCGCAGCTTCTCACAGCGCTCCAGGATCGCCAGTTGTCGCCGCGCGTTCAGCCCGTCGAACGACAATTCGCAGGCACGGTCCAAGTCGGCATCGAGCGCGTCGAACACCGCATCGACATCCTGGGCGCTACTCGGACTCACACCACCAAACTAGCCCGACCCACCGACAAGAACAGCCACCCAGTGACCACTGAAATCACAGTGACGCAAGGGATTACAGAAGATCGGCTGGGTGGGGGCAACGGCTAGTCGCGCTCGGGCGGGTTCGTCGCGTATACCCACGACAGGAATCGCGCCACGGCCTCCGCGGACCGATGCGCCCGCGGGGAACTGAAGATGTCGAAAGCGTGTTGGGCGTGCGGTAATTCGGCGTAGGCGACCGGGTTCTTGGATACCGCGCGCAGTTCCTCGACGAACTCTTCGGCCTCGCCGACCGGGATCAGTGAATCGTCGTGGCCGTGCAGGACGAAGAACGGCGGTGCGTCGGCGCGCAGCCGCCGGATCGGCGACGCGTCGACGTAGACGTCGCGGTGGCTGGCGAATTTCTTTTTGACGACGAACTTTTGGAGCAGGTCCACGAATTCGCGCCGGCCCTCGCCCTCGGTGGAGAACCAGTCGTAGCGCCCGTACACCGGCACCGCGGCGACCACCGAGGTGTCGGCATCCTCGAACCCGGGCTGGAACTTCGGGTCGTTCGGGGTCAGCGCCGCCAGCGAACACAGGTGGCCGCCGGCGGATCCGCCGGTGATGGCCACGAAGTTCGGGTCGCCGCCGTAGCGGGAAATGTTCTCCTTGACCCAGGCCAGCGCGCGTTTGACATCGACGATGTGGTCGGGCCAGGTGTGCCGCGGCGACACCCGGTAGCCGATCGACACGCACACCCAGCCGCGCGCGGCCAGGTGGCTCATCAGCGGATAGGCCTGGGGACGGCGCATTCCGATCACCCAGGCGCCGCCGGGGACCTGCAGTAGCACCGGTGCCTTGCCGTCGCGGGGCAGGTCGTGGCGGCGCCAGATGTCGGCGAGGTTGGCGCGGCCGTGCGGACCGTAGGACACCACGTTGGTCTTCTCGACGTAGCGGCGGCGCGCCACGGTGTTGCCCAGCGGCAGGGTGCGCCGCCCGCTGCGCGTCGGTATGCTCTGGGGCAGCTTGTTCAGCGCCTCTTCGTAGTCGTCGCCCAGTTGGTCGCGCAGCCCCGCCTCCAGCACCGGGCCGGGAGTGGTGACGCCGCGATACTTGATCACGCCCAGGATGGCCCAGGCCGCTGCCGTCAGGGCCAGGGCGGCCTTGCCGCGCCGCCCGGCGAAGTCACCGCGGCGGCCCCGCCGCAGCGTGTCGAGCAGCGAGGCGGAGAAGTAGACGCCGGGCACCTCGGAGGCCGGCCAGCCGAACCAGAAGACCAGCACGGTGGTGTAGCCCTTGCGGGCCAATGGGCGTAAACCGTTGGCGGCGTTGGCCAATTCGAGCGCGGCACGGGCGAGCGGCCGGGGTTTTCTGATGGTCCGGGCCGGCCGCATCAGCCGGTCACCCGCGCTTGCAGCTCGGCGCGCAGGATCTTGCCGGTGCTGCTGCGGGGAAGCTCGTCCAGCACGGCGATCTCGCGGGGGATCTTGTAGTTGGCCAGGTTCTCCCGCACGTGCTGCTTGAGCGCCTCGGGTGCGGCGCCCGCGTCGAGCGCGGCGCCGGGCTCGAGCACCACGAAGGCGGCCAGCCGCTGCCCGTATTGTTCGTCGTCCACGCCGATCACCGCCGCCTCCGCCACTTCGGGATGTGCCGCCAGAATCTTCTCGACCTCGATCGGGTACACGTTCTCGCCGCCGGAGACGATCATCTCGTCGTCGCGGCCGACGACGAACAGCCGCCCCGCCTCGTCCAGATAGCCCAGGTCGCCCGACGACATGAAGCCAGCGTGAAAGTCCTTGGTGGAGCCCTCGGTGTAGCCGTCGAACTGAGTGTTGTTGCGGACGTAGATGCTGCCGACCTCGCCAGTGGGCAGTTCGTTGAATTCCGGGTCCAGGATCCGGATTTCGGTTCCCCCCGCTGGCCGGCCCGCGGTGTCGGGTGCCGCGCGCAGGTCCTGCGGGGTGGCCGTCGCGATCATGCCGGCCTCGGTGGCGTTGTAGTTGTTGTAGATCACGTCGCCGAACGCGTCCATGAACGCGATGACCACGTCGGGTCGCATCCGCGATCCCGATGCCGCCGCGAATCTCAGGGACCGGCCGCTGTAGCGGCGCCGAATCTCGGCGGGCAGCTCCATGATGCGGTCGAACATCACCGGCACCACGGCAAGCCCGGTGGCCTTGTGCCGGTCTATGAGGTCCAGCGTGGCCTCGGGGTCGAACTTGCGCCGGGTGATCACCGTGCAGGCCATGGATGCGGCGAAGATCAACTGGGAGAAACCCCAGGCGTGGAACATCGGCGCCACGATCACGATGTTTTCCTCGGCCCGCCACGGCGTGCGGTCCAGAATCGCCTTGAGCGTGCCGATTCCGGCGTTGCCGCCGGTTTGGTTGGCGCCCTTGGGCGTTCCGGTGGTGCCGGAGGTGAGCAGGATCATCCGGCCCTTGCGGCCGGAGCGCTGGGGCTGGTGCCCGGCGTGGGTGGCGATCAGCTTCTCGACGGTGAGATCGTGTTGCCCGTCGGTCCAGGCCACGATGCGGGCGGCGTCCGGCCTGTCGGCCAGCGCGCGGTCCACCGTCGGGGTGAATTCCTCGTCGTACACCACGGCGTCGACGCCCTCGCGGTTGACCACCTCGGCCAGCGCGGGCCCGGCGAACGACGTATTGAGCAGCACGACGTCGGAGCCGATCCGGTTGGCGGCCACCACCGCCTCGACGAAGCCGCGGTGATTTCGGCACATGATGCCCACGACCTTGGGTTGACCCGCGGGCAGCTGTTGCAGCGCGGCGCCGAACGCGTTGATCCGCTCGTCGAGCTCGCGCCAGGTCAGCGTGCCGCGTTCGTCGATCAGCCCGGGACGATCCGGGCAGCGCTGCGCCGCACTGGCAAAGCCGACCGTCATGCCCATGCCCTCGCGGCGCATGGCCGCGGCCATCTTGAGGTAGCGGTCGGGGCGCATCGGCGCGATCATGCCGGCGCGGCTCAGCGTGGTGACGAGGCCGAGGGTCTCGCTCAACGGATTCGGCATGGCTCAGCCCAGTATCGGGAAGCGACGTTTGGCGGCCAGCTCGGTCAGCGCCTCCTGCATCACCGACCGCACGTACTCGTCGACCTCGTCGACGTCCGGGTCGTCGCCGAACTGGTTGGCGATGTCGATGGGCGCCAGCACCTGGGTCACGATCTTGGTGGGCAGCGGCAGGTTCGGCGGGATGACCGCGCTCAGGCCGAAGGGGAAGCCGAACGACAACGGGAGAATCGCGCTGCGCAGCAAGCGTTTGATGCCCAGCCGCTCTGCCAGCCAGGTGCCACGGGTCAGGTAGAGCTGGGTCTCCTGGCCGCCGATGGACACCGCAGGCACGATCGGGACGCCGGCCTCGATCGCCGTGCGGATGTATCCCTTGCGGCCGTTGAAGTCGATGACGTTCTCCGACAGGGTCGGCCGGTAGGCGTCGTAGTCGCCGCCGGGGAACACGATCACCACGCCGCCCGACCGCAACGCCTCGGCAGCGTTCTCGCGGTTGGCCCGGATGTATCCGGTGCGCCGGAAGAAGTCTCCGGTGGGGCCGGTCATCAGGATGTCGTGGCTCAGCGTGTAGACCGGCCGGTCGTAGCCGAGTTTGTCGTAGAAGTGGACGCTGAAGATCGGGACGTCCATCGGGAACATGCCGCCGGAGTGGTTACCCACCACCAGCGCTCCACCGGGCGGGAACGTTTCCAAGCCGTGTACCTCGGACCGGAAGTAGGTTTTCAGGACCGGGCGCATCACCGCCATCAGGCGCTGGGTCAAACCGGGGTCGAATTTGCCGATGTCCCCGCCGCCGGGGTTGCCGTTGTCGGTCACGTTCCTCCCTTGACACTCGCACGAGGCCGCTTGAGGTTTGGGGGGCCGAGTCGAGTCCCTCGATGGTAGCGACCGGACCCTCGTTGCTGTCAGGGTGTTTCACCCTATTTCGTTCGGGTATGTGGTGCGGCACGGTGGTGGACGCTATTGTTACGGCGCCCTAAGTAATCCTCGAGCAAGGGGGATCCGATGGACGTAGCCGGTCTGTCACCTGAGCGCGGCGCACGCTCAAGCGCCACATACAGATCGGCTGGTACCCGGGATCGGCGCGCGCGGCGCGCCCACACCGCCGCGTCCCGCCCGGAAACCACTCGTCAGGGCCAAGGCGCGTCCCGGCCCGCACCCGCCCTCGAGCGGGCCGCCGACGCACTCGCTTCGGCAACTCCGGATAGCGCGGATCAACTGCAGGCCGACTACTTCGTGCGGTTGCTCGGCGGGCGGCGCGGCTTCATCGATCAGCGCATCGAGGAGTATCAGCGCAAGATCGGCACCGCGGAAGCCAAGGGCGATCTCGACGCCGTGGCGAACCTGCGCCGCCTGGTGCGCATCGCCGAGCAGGATCGGCGGACCCTGGACGCCCTGCTCGACAAGCTGCGCCGGCGGTTTGTCCGACAGGAACCGGCCACGGGTTCGGCTCAGGCACGCCCTGCGGTTCGTCGGGCCACCCCAGTCGTAGGCTGAATCACCCATCCCCGCAGCGGTTTTCGTCATCGGAGGAGTGACGGGGTAGCCCGCGCGGATCACCGACGCGCACAAATCCGCACACCCGCGTGGCGGTGCCGATACATTCTATGGGCCAGCTGGTTTCTAGACAGGAACGAGGCAGCCCATGGGATTCATGGCCCCGGAGTTTCCCGACGTCGACCCGCAGACGTGGCTGAGCCTGCCGCGTTCGACCAGGCGTCAGATCATGGCCCGGCACTGGGTCGAACACGGCTTCGGCTCCCCGTACGCCGTCTATCTGTTCTACGTCTTCAAGATCGCCGGGTACGCCGCCGGCGCCGCCGCGGTGGTCTCCCTGACGCCGGGCCTGGGCGGGCTGGGCCACCTCGCCGACTGGTGGACGCAGCCGATCGTGTACCAGAAGCTGGTCGTCTTCACGCTGCTGTTTGAGATGCTGGGCCTGGGTTGCGGATCCGGGCCGCTGACCGCGCGGTTCTGGCCGCCGTTCGGCGGCTTCCTGTATTGGTTGCGGCCCAATACTATTCGGCTCCCGGCGTGGCCGGACAAGGTTCCGTTCACCCGTGGGGATCGCCGCACCGTCGTCGACGTCGCCCTGTATCTCGTGGTGCTGGCCTCCGGTGTCTGGGCGCTGCTCTCCTCGGGGCGGGGCGGTCCGGTCACCCCGGCGGGCGACGTCGGCCTGATCGATCCCATGCTGGTCGTGCCCGCCATCGTCGCGCTCGCGCTGCTGGGCCTGCGGGACAAGACCGTGTTCCTGGCGGCCCGCGGCGAGCACTACGGGCTGACCCTGCTGGTGTTCTTCTTCGGGTTCACCGATCAGATCGCCGCCTTCAAGATCATCATGCTGGCGCTGTGGTGGGGCGCGGCGACCTCCAAGCTCAACCATCACTTCCCGTACGTCGTCGCGGTCATGATGAGCAACAGCCCACTGCTGCGCAGCCGGGCCTTCAATTGGTTCAAGCGCCGGCTCTATCTCGACCCGGTCGACGACCTGCGGCCCTCGTGGATCCCGAAGATGATGGCCCACGTCGGCGGGACGACCGCGGAGTTTCTGGTGCCGCTGGTGCTGGTGTTCGTCGCCGACGGTCACCGCTGGGCGTGGTTTCTGATCGCCTTCATGGTGCTGTTCCACCTCAACATCACGTCCACCATCCCGATGGGCGTCCCGCTGGAGTGGAACGTATTCTTCATCTTTTCGCTGTTCTATCTGTTCGGGCATTACGCCGGCATCACGGCCGCCGGGCTGAGCTCGCCGCTGCTGCTGATCATCCTGATCGTCGCGCTGGCGGTGGTGCCGATCGCGGGAAACCTCTTCCCACAACAGATTTCGTTTCTCCCGGCGATGCGCTACTACGCGGGCAACTGGGCCACCAGCACTTGGTGTCTGCGTAGGGGTGCCGAGGACAAGATCGAGGCGAACATCGCCAAGGCGTCGGCGCTGGCGCCCAATCAGCTTGCCCGGCTTTACGATCCGCAGACCGCCGAGCTCATGATCGACAAGTTGATGGCGTGGCGATCCATGCACACGCACGGGCGGGCGTTGGGCGGGCTGGTGCCGCGAGCCTTGCCCGCCGGCGCCGACGAGGCCGACTACCTGTTGCGTGACGGCGAGATCATCGCCGGACCGCTGATCGGGTGGAACTTCGGCGAAGGCCACCTGCACAACGAACAGCTGCTGGCCGCCGTGCAGCGGCGCTGCGACTTCGACGAGGGCGACGTGCGGGTGATCATCCTGGAGGCCCAGCCGATCCAGCGCCAGACGCAGGCCTACCGCATCGTCGACGCCAAGACCGGCCTGATCGAAGAGGGCTACGTCGACGTCGCGGGCATGCTGAGCCGCCAGCCCTGGCCCGAGCCCGGCGACGACTACCCCGTGCACGTCATCGATGGCGGCGACCCGCGGCGCCCGGCTTCGCCGCGCTTGCGATCGCCGCGGACGACTCGGCACGGCGCTCGATGACCAGAGCGGTCGTCGTCGGCGCCGGGCCCAACGGCCTGGCCGCGGCGATCCAGCTCGCCCGCCGCGGTGTCGACGTGCAGGTGCTGGAGGCGCGCGACACCGTCGGCGGGGGAGCGCGCTCGGCCGAGCTGACGCTGCCCGGGGTGATCCATGACGTCTGCTCGGCCACCCACCCGTTCGGCGTCGGTTCGCCGTTCTGGGCGGAGATCGACCTGCCGAGCTACGGGCTGGTCTGGAAGTGGCCGGAAATCGACTGCACGCATCCGCTCGACGACGGCACCGCCGGCGTGCTGTACCAGTCGATCGATCGGACGACGGCCGGCATGGGGCCCGACGCCGCCCGGTGGCGGCGTGCCGTCGGCGACCTCGCCGCCGGATTCGATCAGCTGGCGCAGGACTTGCTGCGCCCGGTGCTGCATATCCCACGCCACCCGGTGCGCCTGGCCGGTTTCGGGCCGCGCGCGCTGCTGCCGGCCACGGTGATGGCCCGCTGGTTTCGCACCGCGCAGGCCCGCGCGCTGTTCGGCGGCGCCGCCGCGCACATCTATACCCGGCTGGACCGCCCGCTGACCGCGTCCATGGGGCTGCTCTTTCTGGCCAGCGGGCACCGCTACGGCTGGCCGGTCGCCGAGGGCGGTTCCGGGTCGATCACCCGCGCCCTGGCCGCCGCCGTGGAGGCGCACGGCGGCGCCATCGCCACCGGGGTGACCGTCACCGGCCGCCGCGACATCCCCGACGCCGACATCGTCATGCTCGACCTGAGCCCCGCCGCGGCGCTGCAGCTCTACGGCGACGCCATGCCCGGCCGCATCAAACGGTCCTACCGTCGCTACCGCCAGGGGTCCTCGGCGTTCAAGGTCGATTTCGCCGTGCAGGGCGACATCCCCTGGACCAACCCCGACTGCGGGCGCGCGGGCAGCGTGCACCTCGGCGGCGGCTTCGCCGAGATTGCCGGCACCGAACGCCAGCGCGCGCAAGGCAAGATGGCCCAGCGGCCGTTCGTTCTCGTCGGGCAGCAGTACCTGGCCGACCCGTCGCGCTCGGCCGGCGGCGTCAACCCGGTCTGGGCCTACGCGCACGTGCCGTTCGGCTACACCGGCGACGCCACCGCGGCCGTCATCGACCAGATCGAGCGGTTCGCCCCCGGATTCCGCGACCGCATCGTCGCGACGGTCAGCAAAAGCACCGCCGAGCTGGCGGCCTACAACCCCAACTACATCGGCGGCGACATCCTCGGCGGCGCCAACGACGGGCTCCAGGTCATCCTGCGGCCCCGCATCTCGGTCAACCCGTATGCGACCGGCGTGCCGGGTGTCTACCTGTGTTCGCAGTCCACGCCGCCGGGAGCCGGCATCCACGGCCTGTGTGGCTACTACGCCGCCGAGGCGGCGCTGGCCTGGGCCGCCCGACGTCGCCGATAGCTCCGATCGCGTGTGGCCGACGTCACGGCCGTTGTACCAGCGCGGCAACCGGGGACGTCACTGAACTAGGCTGGCGACGAGCGCAGATCAGCGGACACAGGAAAGAAAGACAGAGGAGAGACAAGTGACGGTCCGAGTAGGTATCAACGGCTTCGGTCGAATCGGGCGGAACTTCTACCGGGCCTTATTGGCTCAACAGGAGCAAGGCACCGCCGACATCGAGGTGGTCGCGGTCAACGACCTCACCGACAACGCCAGCCTGGCGCACCTGCTGAAATTCGACTCCATCCTGGGCCGCCTGCCCCACGACGTCAGCCTCGAGGGTGACGACACCATCGTCGTCGGCAGCAAGAAGATCAAGGCGCTCGAGGTCAAGGAAGGCCCGGCGGCGCTGCCCTGGGGCGACCTGGGCGTGGACGTCGTCGTCGAGTCCACCGGCATCTTCACCAACGCCGCCAAGGCCAAGGGCCACCTGGACGCCGGCGCCAAGAAGGTGATCATCTCCGCGCCCGCCACCGACGAGGACATCACCATCGTGCTGGGCGTCAACGACGACAAGTACGACGGCAGCCAGAACATCATCTCCAACGCCTCGTGCACCACGAACTGCCTCGGCCCGATCGCCAAGGTGCTCAACGACGAGTTCGGCATCGTCAAGGGCCTGATGACCACCATCCACGCCTACACCCAGGACCAGAACCTGCAGGACGGGCCGCACAAGGACCTGCGCCGGGCCCGCGCCGCCGCGCTGAACATCGTGCCGACCTCCACCGGCGCCGCCAAGGCCATCGGCCTGGTGCTGCCGGAGCTGAAGGGCAAGCTGGACGGGTACGCACTGCGGGTGCCGATCCCCACCGGCTCGGTCACCGACCTCACCGCCGACCTGAAGAAGTCCGCCACCGCCGACGAGATCAACGCCGCGATGAAGGCCGCCGCCGAGGGGCCCATGAAGGGCATCCTGAAGTACTACGATGCACCGATCGTGTCCAGCGACATCGTCACCGACCCGCACAGCTCGATCTTCGACTCCGGCCTGACCAAGGTGATCGACGACCAAGCCAAGGTGGTGTCCTGGTACGACAACGAATGGGGCTACTCCAACCGCCTCGTCGACCTGGTCGCCCTGGTCGGCAAGTCGCTGTAAACCGTGGCTGTCCACACTCTGAAAGACCTTCTCGCCGAGGGGGTTTCCGGACGCGGCGTGCTGGTGCGCTCCGATCTGAACGTGCCGCTCGACGACGGCAAGATCACCGACGTCGGCCGCATCACCGCCTCGGTGCCCACGCTGAAGGCGTTGATCGATGCGGGCGCCAAGGTGGTGGTCACCGCGCACCTGGGGCGGCCCAAGGGTGGACCCGATCCGAAGCTGTCGCTGGCGCCGGTCGCCGCGGCGCTCGGTGAGCAGCTCGGCCGGCACGTGCAGCTGGCCGGCGACGTCGTCGGCACCGACGCGCTGGCGCGCGCCGAGGGCCTGACCGACGGCGACGTCCTGCTGCTGGAGAACATCCGCTTCGACGCCCGCGAAACAAGCAAGGACGACGGCGAACGGCTGGCGCTGGCCAAACAACTGGCCGAATTGGTCGGGCCGACAGGCGCTTTCGTCTCCGACGGCTTCGGCGTGGTGCACCGCAAACAGGCCTCCGTGTACGACATCGCCACCCTGCTGCCGCACTACGCCGGCACGCTGGTGGCCGAGGAGATCCAGGTGCTGGAGCAGTTGACCAGCTCCACCAAGCGCCCCTACGCGGTGGTACTGGGTGGGTCGAAGGTGTCCGACAAGCTCGGCGTCATCGAGTCGCTGGCCACCAAGGCCGACAGCATCGTCATCGGCGGCGGGATGTGCTTCACTTTCCTTGCTGCACAGGGCTTCTCGGTTGGTAAGTCGCTGCTGGAGACCGAGATGGTGGACACCTGCCGCAGGCTGCTGGACACCTACGTCGACGTGCTGCGGCTGCCGGTGGACATCGTGGCGGCCGACAAGTTCGCCGCCGACGCGGCCCCGCAGACCGTCGCGGCCGACGCCATCCCGGACGACCTGATGGGCCTGGACATCGGACCGGGCTCGGTCAAGCGGTTCACCACGTTGCTGTCCAACGCGGAGACCGTGTTCTGGAACGGGCCGATGGGCGTGTTCGAGTTCCCCGCGTTCGCCGCGGGCACCAAGGGCGTCGCCGAGGCGATCGCCGCGGCCACCGGTAAGGGTGCGTTCAGCGTGGTGGGCGGCGGTGACTCCGCGGCCGCGGTGCGCGCGCTGGGCATCCCGGAGGGCGACTTCTCGCACATCTCCACCGGTGGGGGAGCGTCGCTGGAATACCTTGAGGGCAAGACGCTTCCGGGTATCGAGGTGTTGAGCCGATCCCAGCCCGACCACAACTAGGGAGGCCCTGAGTCGTGAGCCGCAAACCGCTGATCGCCGGCAACTGGAAGATGAACCTCAACCACTTCGAGGCCATCGCGCTGGTGCAAAAGATCGCGTTCGCGTTGCCGGACAAGTACTACGACAAGGTGGACGTCACGGTCCTGCCGCCGTTCACGGATCTGCGCAGCGTGCAAACCCTGGTCGACGGCGACAAGCTGCGGTTGACCTACGGCGGGCAGGACCTGTCCGAGCACGACTCGGGCGCCTACACCGGCGACATCAGCGGCGCCTTCCTGGCCAAGCTGGGTTGCACGTTCGTCGTCGTCGGGCACTCCGAGCGGCGGACCTACCACCACGAGGACGACGCGGTGGTGGCCGCCAAGACTGCCGCCGCGCTCAAGCACGAATTGACCCCGATCGTCTGCATCGGCGAGCACCTCGAGGTGCGCGAGGCAGGAAACCACGTCGGCCACTGTGAGGATCAGCTGCGCGGCTCGCTGGCCGGGCTGTCCGCCGAACAGATCGGCAAGGTCGTCATCGCCTACGAACCGGTGTGGGCCATCGGCACCGGGCGGGTGGCCAGCGCGGGTGACGCCCAAGAGGTGTGCGCGGCGATCCGGAAAGAGTTGGCGTCCCTCGCCTCGTCAAAGATCGCCGAGGACGTGCGGGTGCTCTACGGCGGCTCGGTGAACGCGAAGAACATCGGCGAGTTGATCGCCCGCGACGACATCGACGGTGGTCTGGTCGGCGGCGCGTCCCTGGACGGCGAGCAGTTCGCCACGCTGGCGGCGATCGCCGCCGGTGGGCCTCTTCCCTAGGGTGGGGGCCCTGAGAACCACCCCGCCCCGGTAGGCTGGCCGTCATGCAGTTGGCTTTGCAGATCACCCTGGTCGTCACCAGCATCCTGGTGGTGCTGCTGGTGCTGCTGCACCGCGCCAAGGGTGGCGGCCTGTCCACGCTGTTCGGTGGCGGCGTGCAGTCCAGCCTGTCCGGCTCCACGGTGGTGGAGAAGAACCTGGACCGGCTGACGTACTTCATCACCGCCATCTGGCTGGTGTGCATCGTCGGCATGGAGCTGATGATCAAGTACCGCTGACGGCCGATAGCTGATTCCGCGCGTTCACAGTGCGGCGGTGAGTCTCCACAGTGCTTCGCGGTCGACCGAGTTGGAACGGTCCAGGGGGCTGAGCACGAGGTCGGTGGCTCCGGCGTCACGGTAGCGGCGCAACTGCCGTGCGACAGATTCCTCGGGCCCGATTGCGGCGAGGTCGACGACACTGGCAAGGCCCTCTCGGGCGATCACGTTGCGATACGACGGGATGGCCTCATAAAAGCTCAGCTGTTGGGCGGCGGTGGTGCGAGCGCCCTCGACATCGTCGGACAACAGCACGGGCACGGCGGCGATGACGCGCGGTGCCGGGCGGCCCGCCTCGGCCGCCGCCTTGGTGATTTCGGGCACGATGAATTCTCCGATCGTGCGGGGCCCGGCCAGGTTGGGCAGTGTCCCGTCGGCCAGTTCGCCGGTGACCCGCAACGCCTTGGGGCCCATGGCCGCCACATACACCGGGATCGGGGTGCCGCCGGGCACCTGCACCGGCCAGGTGAGGCTGGCGCTGAGTTCGCTGCCGTGAAAGTCGACGCCGCCGGTGTTGAATACCGACGCCAGGATCGTCAGGTGCTCGCGTAGCCGGGTGATGGTGTTGGGCCATTCGGTGCCGAAGGCCGGGCCTTCCACTTGGCGGGCACCCAGTCCCAGCCCAAGGCTGAAGTTGCCGTGCGCGGCGGCCTGCGCCGTTTGCGCCAGTGAGGCGATGATCAGCGGGTGACGGGGGTTGATCGGCACCACCGAGGTGCCCACGCCGAGCCCGGGCACGGCTGCTCCGACGAGCGCGGCCAGCGCGATGGCGTCGTAATTCTGCTGCTGGGGCAGCCAGACCTGCGCGACCCCGAGCTCGTGTGCTCGTTTGGCTTGGGCTATCACGTCATCGACCAGATTGGAGGCATCGGGACGGGCCATGAGAATGATTCCGGCGGACACGTCCGCAACCAACACGCTCAGTCGGCCGGTCATTCCGGCCAAATCATGGTGATCTGACCCACTGGGCGCCATGGTGATTCGCCGCTGCTGGTGATCCCCGACGGGCGGACGCCGACATCCGCGTCGATACTGGGTCCCATGGTTGAGGCATCCGAGGGCACGCTGGAACCGATCGGCGCCGTGCAGCGCACCCTGGTGGGTCGTGAGGCGACCGAACCGATGCGGGCAGACATCCGGCTGCTGGGCGCCATCCTGGGCGACACGGTCCGCGAGCAGAACGGACACGAGGTGTTCGAGCTCGTCGAGCGCGCCCGGGTGGAATCGTTCCGGGTGCGCCGCTCCGAGATCGACCGCGCCGAGCTGGCGCGGATGTTCTTTGGCATCGACATCCACCAGGCCATCCCGGTCATTCGGGCGTTCAGCCACTTCGCGCTGCTGGCCAACGTGGCCGAAGACATCCACCGCGAGCGCCGCCGGGCGATTCACGTCGCCGCCGGCGAAGCGCCGCAGGACAGCAGCCTGGCCGCGACCTACGCCAAACTGGACCGGGCGCAACTGGATTCGGCCACCGTCGCCGACGCGCTGAAGGGCGCGGTGGTGGCCCCGGTGATCACGGCGCATCCCACCGAGACCCGCCGGCGCACCGTCTTCGTCACCCAGCACCGGATCACCGAGCTGATGCGGCTGCATGCGGAGGGGCACCAAGAGACCGACGAGGGCCGCAACATCGAACTCGAGCTGCGCCGCCAGGTCCTGACGCTGTGGCAGACCGCTCTGATCCGGTTGTCCCGGTTGCAGATCACCGACGAGATCGAGGTGGGGCTGCGCTACTACGCCGCCGCGTTCTTCAGGGTGGTTCCGCAGGTCAACGCCGGGGTGCGTGACGCACTGCGGACGCGCTGGCCCGACGCCGACCTGTTGAACCAGCCGATCCTGCAGCCCGGGTCTTGGATCGGCGGTGACCGCGACGGCAATCCGAACGTGACGGCCGACGTGGTGCGCCAGGCCACCGGCAACGCCGCGTTCACCGCGCTGGCGCACTACCTGGCCGAACTGACCGCCCTGGAACAGGAGCTGTCGATGTCGGCACGCCTGGTCGCGGTCACCCCCGCGCTGTCCGAGCTGGCCGAGGGTTGCGGGGAGCAGGCCCGCGCCGACGAGCCCTACCGGCGCGCGGTGCGGGTGATCCGCGCGCGGCTCACCGCGACGGGCGCCGAGATCCTGGACCGGCGACCGCAGCACGAGCTGGACCTGGGGTTGACGCCGTACGCCGCCCCGGCCGAGGTGCAGGCCGACCTGGACACCATCGATGCGTCGCTGCGCGCGCACGGCAGCGCACTGCTGGCCGACGACCGCCTGGCGCTGCTGCGAGAAGGCGTGCGCGTCTTCGGGTTTCATCTGTGCGGCCTGGACATGCGGCAAAACTCGGACGTGCACGAGGAAGTGGTCGCCGAGTTGCTGGCGTGGGCGGGGGTGCATCCGGATTACGGTTCGCTGCCCGAAGACGAGCGGGTCGAGCTGTTGGCCGGCGAGCTGGCCACCCGCCGGCCGCTGGTCGGCAACCGCTCGGAACTGTCCGAGCTGGCGCACAAAGAGCTGGGCGTGGTGCGCGCGGCCGCGCACGCCATCGAGCGTTACGGGCCGTCGGCCGTACCCAATTACGTGATCTCCATGTGTCGGTCGGTCTCCGACGTCCTGGAGGCCGCGATCCTGCTCAAGGAGGCGGGCCTGATCGACGCGTCCGGGGATACGCCGTACTGCCCGGTGGGCATTTCGCCGCTGTTCGAGACCATCGACGATCTGCACAACGGCGCGACGATCCTGCACGCGATGCTCGAACTCCCGATCTACCGGGCGCTGGTGGCCGTGCGCGACGACAGCCAGGAAGTGATGCTGGGCTATTCCGACTCCAACAAGGACGGCGGATATCTGGCCTCCAGCTGGGCGGTGTACCGGGCCGAGCTGGCCCTGGTCGAGGTGGCGCGCAAGACCGGAATCCGGTTGCGGCTCTTCCACGGTCGTGGCGGCACCGTCGGCCGCGGCGGTGGCCCGAGCTACGAAGCCATCCTGGCGCAGCCCCCCGGGGCGGTGAACGGCTCGCTCCGGCTCACCGAGCAGGGCGAGGTGATCGCCGCGAAATACGCCGAAGCGCAAGCGGCGCAACGCAACCTGGAGAGCCTGCTGGCTGCCACGCTGGAATCGACGCTGCTGGATGTGGAGGGATTGGGCGACGCCGCGGAGCCGGCGTATGCGGTGCTCGACGAGGTGGCCGTGCTGGCGCAGCGCGCCTACGCCGAATTGGTGCACGACACACCGGGTTTCGTCGACTACTTCATGGCCTCCACGCCTGTCAGCGAGATCGGTTCGCTGAATATCGGCAGCCGGCCCACCTCACGCAAACCCACCCAGTCCATCTCGGACCTGCGCGCCATCCCGTGGGTGCTGGCGTGGAGTCAGTCGCGGGTCATGCTGCCCGGCTGGTACGGCACCGGGTCGGCATTCGAGCAGTGGATCGCGGCGGGCCCGGAAAGCGAAAGCGAGCGGGTGGACATCCTGCACGACTTGTACCGGCGCTGGCCGTTTTTCCGCAGCGTGCTGTCGAATCTGGCGCAGGTGCTGGCCAAGAGCGACCTCGGCCTGGCGGCGCGCTACGCCGAGCTGGTGGACGACGAGGAGTTGCGGCACCGGGTCTTCGACAAGATCGTCGACGAACACCGGCGAACCATCGCCATGCACAAGCTCATCACCGGTCAGGACAACCTGCTGGCCGACAACCCCGCGCTGGCGCGTTCGGTGTTCAACCGTTTCCCGTACCTCGAGCCGCTGAATCACCTGCAGGTGGAGTTGCTCCGCCGCTACCGGTCGGGTGATGACGACGAGTTGGTGCAGCGCGGCATTTTGCTGACGATGAACGGGCTGGCCAGCGCGCTGCGAAACAGCGGCTGATAACCCGCGAATCGGTCACCCGGCCGGCCCGCTCGCGAATACCCTGAATCGACGCGACGCCGACCGAGGAGAGCAGTGAGCGGATCCGGACTACCCCTGTGGCTATTTCTGGTTTCTGTCATCGCCGTGGCGATCGTGATCGCGGTGGGCTCCATCTGGCTGGGAAACCGCGTCCTGCCGATGGAGCGGTACGGGAAGGAACCGAACCCGGCGATCGGCTCGTTCCTTACCGTCGTCGGGTTCATCTACGGCGCCCTGCTGGGCTTCACCGTGGTGGCCACCTGGGAACACTTCTCGTCCACCCAGGTCGTCGTGTCCGGCGAGGCATCGGCCCTGACGACGATGTATCGGCAGACCGTCGCGATGCCCGAACCGGAGCGCACCGAAGTTCAGGAGCTGTTGCGCAAGTACGCGAGCGCGGTGGCGGGCCCGGAGTGGAACAAGCAGCGCAACGACGGCGCGCGCACCGCGATCACCCGGATGTATCGCACCGTCGGGCGCCAGCAGCCCAATATCGCGGCCAAGCCGATCAATCAGCAATTCCTCAACCAGTTGAGTGTGCTGGCGTCCGATCGCAACGAGCGGATCGTGGGCACCAAGCCGCGGATACCCGCCCTGATGTGGGCGGGCCTGATCCTCGGTGCGGTTGTGCTGGTTGCGTTTACGGGTTTCCTGCGGATGGGCGGCACCGTCGGCCACGTCATCGTGTCCGGCACGGTCGCGGTTCTGCTGGGTGTGCTGCTGTGCGTCGTGTTCCAACTCGACCACTCGTACGCGACCGATCAGCGAATCACGTCCGGGCCTTTCCAGCACGCGCTGGACATCTTCGACTCGGTCGACAACGACAGCCGTTACTTCCCGCGCTGAGCATTGACGTTGCGGGCCGCGGCATCGGCCTGGTTATGGTTGAGTTCGGGGGCTCGGCCGCACCGGCCGCATACGCAGTGGACGTCTATGCAACGGGGAGGTTGGCATTGAAGACCATCACATTCGGCAAGACGGGGCTCGAGGTTTCCCGGTTGGCGTTCGGTACCTGGGAGTTTTGTAGTGACTGGGGCCATGCCGACGAGGAGGCCGCGATCGCCATGATCCGCAGCGCTCGCGAGCTCGGCATCAACTTCTTCGACACCGCGCAGCAATACGGATTCGGCGCGTCCGAACGCCTGCTGGGCAAGGCCCTTCGCGACGATCTCAAGAAATCCCGGGACGAGGTGGTGATCGCCACCAAGGGCGGCCTGCGTGCCACCGACAACGGCCTGGTTCGCGACGGCAGCCGGAAATGGCTGCGCGAAGGCGTGGAGTCCAGCCTGAACGCGCTGGGCATCGACCACATCGACGTCTACCTGGTGCACTGGCCCGACCCCAACACCCCGGCCGCCGACACCGCCGGGGCGCTCGCAGAACTGGTGTCGGAAGGCAAGATTCGCCACGTGGGTGTGTCGAACTACGACACCGCGCAGGTGCGCGAGTTTTCCGAGACGCTGCCGGTGGAAGTGGTGCAGCCGCCCTACCACCTGTTCCGTCGCGATATCGAAGACGAGCTGCTGCCGTATGCGCGCGAGCACGACATCGGGGTGATGGTGTACGGGCCGCTGGCGCACGGTCTGCTGACCGGCACGATGAAGCCCGACACCAGCTTCGCCGCCCAGGACTGGCGCGGCAAGAGCGACATCTTCAGCGGCGACGGCTATCTGCGCAACCTGGAAGTCGTTGCGCGCCTTGAGGCTCTGGCCGCCGGCCTGGGCGTGACAATCAGCCAGCTGGCCATCGCGCGGGCCATCGCGCAGCCGGGTGTGCACGTCGCCATCGTCGGGGCCCAGCACCTGCAATACCTGCAGGAAAGCTCTCGTGCGGCCGACGTCACCCTGTCCGAAGGCGACCTCGTTGCCATCGACGAGATCCTCGGGGCGGCGACACCGGTCGGCGGCCCCTACCCCGAGATGCACCAGAAGGCGAGCTAGCTCAGCCCTTCAGCAGCTCGCCGACGTGCGCGGTGACCGAATCGGTGAGGCCCTGCAGGTCGTAACCTCCTTCGAGCACCGCCACCAGCCTGCCGTCGCACAGCTTTTCGGCCGTCGTCATCAATTCCCTGGTGACCCAGGCGAAGTCGGCGGCCGTCATGGTCAGCGAGCCGAGCGGATCGCGTTCGTGGGCGTCGAAACCCGCGGACACGATGATCAGCTCGGGTGAAAACGCCTGCAGCGCGGGCAGTATGCGGTCCTGAAAGGCGGCGCGCAATTCGGCGCCGCCGTCACCGGCTGCCAGCGGCGAATTGAAGATGTTGCCGACGCCGGTTTCTCGCACCGCGCCGGTCCCGGGGAACAGCGGCATCTGATGCGTGGACGCGTAGAGCACACTGGGGTCGGAGTAGAAGATCTGCTGGGTGCCGTTGCCGTGATGGACGTCGAAATCGACGATGGCGACCCGCGTCAGGCCGTGTTTGCGCTGTGCGTGACGCGCGCCGATGCTGATGTTGTTGAACAGGCAGAAGCCCATGGCCCGCTCGGTTTCGGCGTGATGGCCCGGCGGGCGGCACGCGACGAACGCGTTCTGCGCTTCCCCGGCCAGCACCCGGTCCACGGCCTGCAGCGTGGCGCCCACCCCGCGCAGCGCCGTCTCCCAGGTCGAGGGCTCCATCATGGTGTCGCCGCCGTCGAGGTAGACGTAACCGTCGTCGGGCCGCGCGGCTTCCAGCGCGTCCACGTAGCGATTCGAGTGCACGTAGCGCGTCGTGGCCAGGTCGGCCGGCTCGGCCTCCTCGCGCACCAGGGCGTCGAACTGCGGACGGCTCAGCGCCGCCTGCACCGCGCGGTAGCGGTCCGGCCGCTCCGGATGGCCGGGAGCCGTCCGATGGGCGGCGAAGGCGGAGTGATGCAGCAGCAACGTGGCCATCGAGGGTCCTGCCGAGGTGCCTACTGGACGGTCCGGTTGCGCAGCCTGTCCACGAAGCCGCGCACCGCGTGTTCGGTGATCGCCAGCGGAGAGATCATGGTCTCGCCAACCTTCACCATCTCGTCGACCCGCGCGACGATGGCTTCCACCGGCTCTACCAGCACGATCAGCCGCTTGGCCAGGTCATCCAGGCTGGTCATGGTGCCGTCCAGGTGATCCAGGCCCGCCTCCAGGCGCTCGACCGTGGCGTTCAGGGCGGAAAGCGAACTGCTGAGCTCCTTCATGGTGGTGCTCAAACCGTCGAGGACGTCTTCAACCTGCTCCACCGTCTTGTCGGCGTTCAACGCGGCCTGGGTGAGCGTCTTGATCCGGCTTCGCTCTTGCCCCCCGCGCACGGTTCTGTCTGCCATGTCCGTCATTATGACCCGCCCGGCGCGGGCGGGAGCCCGAAGGGATGCACCACCGTCGAAAGCGCTAGCTGATGCGCTAGCGCGTTTCAGAACTGGTCACGCTACGCCGGATGGGTTCGACGGCAGCTTGGCCGCGGCGTCCTCGTCGAGCAGCCACAGCGTGGTGTCCAGCCCGACCGCCCCGGCGGCCGGCACCGAGACCGGTGCGGCGCCACCGACTGCGGCGGCCACCGCGTCGGCCTTGCCGCCGCCGGTCACCAGCAGCCACACCTCGCGCGACCGTGCAATGGCGGGCAGCGTCAAGGTGATTCGTTGCGGCGGCGGCTTGGGGGAGTCGTCGACCGACACCACCATGCGGGCGGTTTCGAGCACCGCCGGGGTGTCAGGGAACAGCGAGTTGATGTGGCCCTCGGGTCCCATGCCCAGCAGGTGCACGTCGAAATTCGGAACCGGCTCGCCGGGCGCGGCGTTGGCGGCAAGCAACTGCTCGTAGGACAGCGCCGCCGCGGCGAGGTCGCTGCCGAACTCCCCGTCACTGGCCGGCATCGGGTGCACCTGGCTGGACGGGATGTCGACGTGGGAGAGCAACGCGGCGCGGGCCTGCTTTTCGTTGCGCTCGTCGTCGTCCTCGGGGACGTAGCGTTCGTCGCCCCAGAACAGATGCACCTTCGACCAGTCGATCTCGCGTCCCACCAACGACTTCAACAGCCCGATGCCGTTGCCGCCGCCGGTCAGCACGATGAGCGCTCGGCCCCGCGCCGCCACGGCGTTCGCGATGGTGTCGGTCAGCCGGGTCGCGGCGGCGTCGACCAGGGTCTGGCCGTCCGGGAAAACTTCGATGTCGGTGCTCACACGTATTGCACTTTCTCAATGCCCTCGAGCGCTGATTGGTATATCTCGTCGGCATCCAGTCGGCGCAGGTCTTCGGCGAGGCATTCACCGGTTTCCCTGCGCGCCAAGGGGAGTAGGGCGTCCGGCCGGGACGTCCGGCTCAACGTGGCCGTCCTTCCTTCCTGCGGGCGGCTCAAGACGATGGTCTCGCTCTTGCGCACCAGTTCGATCTTGAGCTCGCCGACCGCCCGGCGCACCGGGCCGTCGATCCGGCTGGCCAGCCACCCCGCCAGGACGTCCAGGGCGGGCTCGGTTGCCAGACCGGACACCAGCGCCGACTCGATCGGTTCGTGCGGCGTCAGGTCGACTGCCGAGGTGAGCAGCGCGCGCCAGTAGGTGATCCGCGCCCAGGCGAGGTCGGTGTCGCCCGCGGTGTATCCGGGCAGCCGGCTCTTGATGGCCGCCAACGGGTCGATCCCGTTCGTCGCGTCGGTGATGCGCCGAATCGCCAACCGGCCCAACGGATCTTGCGCGGGGACCGCCGGCGCGACATCGGGCCACCAGGCCACCACCGGGATGTCGGGCAGCAGGAAGGGGGTGACCACGCTGGCCGCGTGGCCGGACAGCGCGCCGGACAGCCGCAGCACCACGACTTCGCTGGCGCCGGTGTCCCCGCCGGCGCGCAGCTGCGCGTCCAGGCGCGGTTTGTCCGCATACGGATTGCCCCGCATCGTCACGATGATCCGGCTGGGGTGTTCGTGGCTGGCGTTGTTGGCCGCTTTCAGCGATTCTTCGAGGATCTCCTCGCTGTCCGGCGCGATGATCAGGGTCAGCACCCGGCCCATCGCGACGGCACCGACCCTTTCACGCAGGTCGTCGAGCTTCTTGTTGACCGCCGTGGTGGTGGTGTCCGCCATATCAATGATCACGGGCGCCGCTCCTCCTCATCGCTGCGCTCTGCATCGTCACGGCGCGGATCATCAGGGCCGCCGCCATTCCCGGCCGGTGCGGTGCAGCATCTCGAAGGCGGAATCCGGGCCCCAGGTGCCCGCATCGTACGGTTCGGGTTTACCACCGGACGCCCAGTTATCGAGCACGGGATCGAGTATGTCCCAGGCCAATTCGACCTCTTCGTTGACTGGGAACAGCGACGGTTCGCCCAGCAGCACGTCGAGGATCAGCTGTTCGTAGGCTTCTGGAGATTCCTCGGCGAACGCCGAGCCGTAGGAGAAGTCCATGTTGACGTCGCGGACTTCCATCGCGGTGCCGGGCACCTTGGAGCCGAACCGCAGCGTGACGCCTTCGTCGGGCTGCACCCGGATCACCATGGCATTGGCGCCCAGCTCGTCGGTCATGGTCGCGTCGAACGGCAGGTGCGGTGCACGCTTGAAGATCAGGGCGATCTCGGTCACCCTGCGGCCCAAGCGTTTTCCGGTGCGCAGGTAGAAGGGCACCCCGGCCCAGCGGCGGGTGTCCACCTCGAGCGTGATGGCGGCGAACGTCTCGGTGGTCGAGTCCTTGGCGAACCCTTCCTCGTCGAGCAGCCCGACGACCTTCTCGCCGCCCTGCCAGCCCGCGGTGTACTGCCCGCGGCTGGTGGTCTCGTCGAGCGGCTCGGCGAGCTGGGTGGCCGAGAGGACCTTGATCTTCTCGGCCTGTAGCGCCGACGGGCTGAAGCTGACCGGCTCCTCCATCGCGGTCAGGGCCAGCAGCTGCATCAGGTGGTTCTGGATGACGTCGCGCGCGGCACCGATGCCGTCGTAGTAGCCGGCCCGGCCGCCCAGACCGATGTCCTCGGCCATGGTGATCTGCACGTGGTCGACGTAGTGCGCGTTCCAGATCGGATCGAACAACTGGTTGGCGAACCGCAGCGCCAGGATGTTGCGGACCGTCTCCTTGCCCAGGTAGTGGTCGATCCGGAACACCGATTCCTCCGGAAAGACCGTGTTGACAGCCTTGTTCAGGGCCTGCGCGCTCTCCAGGTCGTGACCGAACGGCTTCTCGATGACCACCCGGCTCCACCGCTCGCCCTGCGGGCGCGCCAAGCCGGACTTGTGCAACTGCTCGCACACCACCGGGAAGGACTTGGGCGGGATGGCCAGATAGAAGGCGTGGTTGCCGCCGGTGCCGCGCTCGGCGTCCAGCTTGTCCAGGGTCTCGGCCAGCCGGCCGAACGCCTCGTCATCATCGAAAGCGCCTGGCACGAAACGGAATCCCTCGGCCAGCCGATCCCAGTTCTCCTGCCGGAAGGGGGTGCGGCAGTGCTCCTTGACGGCCTCGTGCACCACCTTGCCGAAATCCTGCGTGCTCCAATCCCGGCGGGCGAAGCCCACCAAGGAGAAGCTGGGCGGCAGCAGCCCGCGATTGGCCAGGTCGTAGATCGCCGGCATGACCTTCTTGCGGGCCAGGTCGCCGGTGACGCCGAAGATCACCATCCCGCACGGCCCCGCGATCCGCGGGAGCCGCTTGTCGCGCTTGTCCCGTAACGGGTTATGCCATTGTTGCGCGGAGCGGGCTGGGCTCATTTCGAGGCGGAACCCAGCTGCTTCTGTGTTTCCTCCAGCAGCTCGGTCCACGAATCCACGAACTTCTCGACGCCCTCGTTCTCCAGCACCACGAACACATCCGGCAGGTCGATCCCGACCGCCGACAGCTTGTCGAACACCTGCTGGGCGTCGCCGGCGGTGCCAGAGACCGTGTCGCCCTTGATCTCGCCGTGATCGGCGACGGCGTCAATGGTCTTCTCCGGCATAGTGTTCACCGTGTTGGGCGCCACCAGTTCGGTGACATAGAGGGTGTCGGAGTAGTCGGGGTTCTTGACGCCGGTGGACGCCCACAGCGGACGCTGCACGCGGGCCCCGTCGGCCTTGAGTGACTCGTAGCGGTCGCCACCCTCGAACACCTCCTGGTAGGCCGCGTAGGCCAGCCGGGCATTTGCCACGCCGGCCTGCCCGCGCAGCGCGAGCGCGTCCTCGCTGCCGATCTTCTCCAGCCGCTTGTCGATCTCGGTGTCCACCCGGGAAACGAAAAATGAAGCCACCGAATGGATCTTGGACAGGTCGTGTCCGGCCTCGCGGGCCTTCTCCAGGCCGGCCAGGTAGGCGTCCATCACGGCCCGGTGCCGTTCGACGGAGAAGATCAGCGTGACGTTGACCGAAATCCCTTCGGCCAGAACGGCGGTGATGGCCGGGATGCCGGCCTTGGTGGCCGGGATCTTGATGAACAGGTTCGGCCGGTCGACGATCTTCCACAGCTCGACGGCCTGCGCGACGGTCTTGTCGGTCTCGGCCGCCAGGCGCGGGTCGACCTCGATGGACACCCGGCCGTCCACGCCGTCGGAGGCTTCCCACTCACGCTTGAGCACGTCGCACGCGTTGCGGACGTCGTCGGTGGTGACGGTGCGGATGGTGGCGTCGACGTCGGCGCCGCGCTCGGCCAGCTCGGCGACCTGGCCGTCGTAGGAATCGCCCTCCGCCAACGCTTTCTGGAAGATCGACGGGTTGGTGGTCACCCCGACGACGCTCTTGGTGTCGATCAGCTCCTGCAGGTTGCCGGACTGCAGCCGCTGACGCGACAGGTCGTCAAGCCAGACGGATACGCCGGCGGCGGACAGCGCCGCCAGATTCGGGTTCTGAGCGGTCATGTGAATTACCCTTTCCTCAGTTATCCACTACTTGTTCCGCGGCGGCCGCGACGGCTTCGGCGGTGAAGCCGAATTCACGGAATAAGGTTTTGTAGTCGGCGGATTCGCCGTAGTGCTCGATCGAAACGATCTTGCCGGTGTCACCGACCAGCTTGTGCCAGCTCTGCGCGACGCCGGCCTCGACGGCCACCCTGGCCGAGACGGTCGGCGGCAGCACGCTGTCGCGGTAGTCGTAGGGCTGGGACTCGAACCATTCGACGCACGGCATGGAGACCACCCGCGCCACAATGTCCTTGTCCGCCAACAACTTCTGCGCCTCGACCGCCAGCTGGACCTCCGAGCCGGTGGCGATCAGCACCACGTCGGGGTCTTGGTCCGCGTCCTCGCCGTCCGAGCCCAGGATGTAACCGCCCCGGGCCACGCCGTCGGCGCTGGTGCCCTCGAGCACCGGCACGCCCTGCCGGGTCAGGATCAGCCCCACCGGTCCGCTGCCGTTGCCGCGGGCCAGGATCGTGCGCCACGCGTGGGCGGTCTCGTTGGCGTCGGCCGGGCGCACCACCGAAAGCTTCGGGATGGCGCGCAACGCCGCGAGGTGCTCGATCGGCTGGTGTGTCGGGCCGTCCTCGCCGAGTCCGATGGAATCGTGCGTCCACACATAGATGGTGTCGATGTCCATCAGCGAGGCCAGCCGGACCGCCGGGCGCATGTAGTCGGAGAACTGCAGGAAGGTGCCGCCGTAGGCCCGGGTGGGACCGTGCAGCACGATGCCGGACAGGATCGCGCCCATCGCGTGCTCGCGCACACCGAAGTGCAGCGTGCGCCCGTACCAGTCCGCCGTGTAGTCCTTGGTCGAAATCGACGGCGGCCCAAAGGATTTGACGTTGTCCATGGTGGTGTTGTTGCTGCCCGCCAGGTCGGCCGAGCCGCCCCACAACTCGGGCAGCTTCGGGCCGATGGCGTTGAGCACCTTGCCGGACGCGGCGCGGGTGGCCAGGGCCTTGTCGCCCGGATTCCACACCGGGATGTCGGCGTCCCAGCCGTCCGGCAGCTCCTCGGCGGTCAACCGGTCCAGCAGCGCCTTGCGCTCGGGTTGGCCCTGCGCCCAGGCGTCGAAATCCGCCTGCCACTTCTCGTGGGCTTCCTTGCCGCGGTCCACCAGCTTGCGGGTGTGGGCGAGCACCTCGTCGCGCACCTCGAACTTCTTGTCCGGGTCGAAGCCGAGGATCTCCTTGACGGCGGCGACTTCCTCGTCGCCCAGGGCCGCGCCGTGCGCCTTACCGGTGTTCATCAGCTTGGGGGCGGGGTAGCCGATGATGGTGCGCAGCGAGATGAACGACGGCCGGTCGGTGGCAGCCTTGGCCTTGGCGATGGCCTCCTCGATCGCGACGACGTTCTCGCCGCCCTCGATCTCCTGCACGTGCCAACCGTAGGCCCGATACCGCGCGGCGGTGTCCTCGCACAGCGCGATGTCGGTGTCGTCCTCGATCGAGATCTCGTTGTGGTCGTAGAAGACGATGAGGTTGCCCAGCTGCTGCACGGCCGCCAGCGACGAGGCCTCCGAGCTGACGCCCTCTTCGATGTCGCCGTCGGAGGCGATCACGTAGATGAAGTGGTCGAACGGGCTGGTGCCCGGGGCCGCGTCGGGATCGAACAGGCCGCGCTCGTAGCGGGCGGCCATCGCCATGCCCACCGCCGACGCCAGGCCCTGCCCGAGCGGGCCGGTAGTGATCTCAACGCCCTTGGTGTGCCGGAACTCCGGATGCCCGGGGGTCTTGGAGCCCCAGGTGCGCAGGGACTCGATGTCGGAGAGCTCCAAGCCGAAACCACCCAGATACAGCTGCAGGTACAGCGTCAGGCTGCTGTGCCCGCAGGACAGGACGAACCGGTCGCGGCCCAACCAGTGGGTGTCGCTGGGGTCGTGGCGCATCGTGCGCTGAAACAAGGTGTACGCCAGGGGCGCAAGGCTCATCGCCGTCCCGGGGTGGCCGTTGCCGACCTTTTGCACCGCGTCCGCGGCCAGCACCCGGATGGTGTCGACGGCGGCCGAGTCGAGTTCGGACCAGTCGTCGGGGAGGTGCGGTTGGGTCAGCGTAGAGATCTCTTCGAGTGTCGTCACAGACGTTGTCCTTGGGTCATCGAGCTGATCAATCCCACCCTAGTGCGGGAGGGCCGGCTCTTGCAGCGCAGGATTTCGGGTACCCGCGGCCGGCAGGTGTGAAAATTACGCGCCCGTCGAAAGCGCTTAACATTCAGTTCGGGAATCTGGGAAAAATCTGCGGGAATGGACCCGCGGGCGGGCCATCGCCACAACGCGGTCTACCATCGTGTGTAGTAGATGCTGCGCGCCGCTGCGACCCCAAGGAGTAATTGCGTGAGCGTTCGCGGGCGCGCCGCGCCGAGCCAATTGCCAAGCCGAATACAAGCCACGGTGCTGGCTTATCTGGCGCTGACCAAGCCGCGGGTCATTGAACTGCTGCTCGTCACCGCCATCCCGGCGATGCTGCTGGCACAGCGCGGCACCGTGAACCCGCTGCTGATCGTCAACACCCTGATCGGCGGGATGCTGGCCGCCGGCGGCGCCAACACTCTGAACTGTGTGGCCGACGCGGACATCGACAAGGTGATGAAGCGCACTGCGCGGCGGCCGCTGGCCCGCGCGGCGGTGCCCACGCGCAACGCCCTGGTGCTCGGCCTGGTGCTGACGGTGGCCTCGTTCGTCTGGCTCTGGTGGACGACGAACCTGTTGTCCGGGCTGCTGGCGCTGGCGACGATCGCGTTCTACGTCTTCGTCTACACGTTGCTGCTCAAGCGCCGGACCTCGCAGAACGTGGTGTGGGGCGGCGCGGCCGGCTGCATGCCGGTGATGATCGGCTGGTCGGCCGTCACCGGCACCATTCAATGGCCCGCGCTGGTGATGTTCGCCATCATTTTCTTCTGGACGCCGCCGCACACCTGGGCGCTGGCGATGCGCTACAAGGACGACTACAAGGCGGCGGGCGTGCCGATGCTGCCGGCCGTGGCGACCGAGCGTCAGGTGACCAAGCAGATCCTGATCTACACCTGGCTGACGGTGCTGGCCACGCTGGCGCTGGCGCTGGCGACGGGGTGGCTGTACGCCGCCGTTGCCGTGGTCGCCGGGGTGTGGTTCCTGGCGATGGCCCACCAGCTCTACGCCGGCGTCCGCGCCGGCGAGCCGGTCAAGCCGCTGCGGCTGTTCCTGCAGTCGAACAACTACCTGGCCGTCGTGTTCTGCGCGTTGGCGGTCGACTCGGCCATCGCGCTGCCGCACCTGTTCTGACTTTCGACCACCTGACGCCTGGGCCCTACGTACCGTCTTTGGCTCGAATCCGTCCTCAGGCGCCACACTCGACAACCCGGCTAGGGCAGCAGCACGATCGAGCCCGCCGTCTTGCGGCCCTGCAGATCCCGGTGGGCGCGGGCGGCCTCGGCCAGCGGGTAGCGCCCACCGACCTCGACGGTGATGTCGCCGCCGGCGATCGCGGCGAACAATTCCTCTGCCCGCCAACTGAATTCCTGACCGGTACGCACGAAGTGCGCCAGCGACGGCCGCGTCAAGAACACCGAGCCGGCGGCGTTGAGGCGCTGCGGGTCGAACGGGGGAACAGGCCCGCTGGCCGCGCCGAACAGCGCCAGCGTGCCCCGGATGGCCAGGCTGGCCAGGCTGGCTTCGAAGGTGGTCGCGCCGACGCCGTCGTACACCGCGGCCACGCCGGCGCCGTCGGTCAACGAGCGAATCCGCTCGCCGAACGCTTTCGCGTCCTCGGGGTAGGGGAGCACCTCGTCGGCGCCCGCCTGCCGGGACAGCCGCTCCTTGTCCGCGGTGGAAACCGTGGTGATCACCCGCACACCGAGCAGGCGGGCCCACTGCGTCAGGATCAGGCCGACGCCGCCCGCGCCGGCGTGCACCAGCACCGTGTCACCCGCCTGCACCGGATACACCGACTTCAGCAGGTAATGCGCGGTCAATCCCTTCAGCAGCGCCGAGGCCGCCACGTCGGCCGTCACGCCGTCGGGCACCTCAGCCGTCAAATGTGCTGGGGCCGTGGCATATTCGGCATATCCGCCAGACGCCGCGGCGCTGACCACGCGGTCGCCGACGCGCAACCCGTCGACGCCGTCGCCGAGGGATTCGATGGTGCCGGCCAATTCCGAGCCGAGGACGAACGGCAATTCCCGCGGGTACTGCCCGGAGCGGAAGTAGGTGTCGATGTAGTTGACGCCGACGGCCTCGGCCTTGATCAGCACCTCGCCCGGCCCGGGCGCGGGCGTGGTCGTGTCCACGTAGCGCAGCACCTCGGGGCCGCCGGTCTCGCTGACTTCGATTGCGTGCATCTGCTTATCATGCCCGGGCATGAAACTCGCTCGCCCGGACGTCTTCCATCCCCGCATCGTGCTGGCGGGGGCGGGCGACGGCGCTGCCCGAAAGGCCGATGACGACGGTCTGGTGGGCGTGCTGCGGCGCCGCGGCCTGCACGCGCGCTGGCTGTCCTGGGACGATCCGGACACCGCCGGCGCGGATCTGGTGATACTGCGGGACGTCGCGGGCATCCCGGATCGGCGCGACGAATTCCTGGCCTGGACCCGGCGGATTCGCCACCTGCTCAACCCGCCCGGCGCGGTGGCTTGGAACCTCGATGAGCGGTATTTGCGTGACCTCGAGCACGACGGGGTGCCGACGGCCGATCCGGGCGCACCGCCCGACGCGTCGTTGGTCTTCCTGGGCGGCGAGCGGTCGCACGCCTGGCCGGTCGAGCCGGAATTCGAGTCGTGGGACCTCGGCCACGCCGCGCTCGCCGCGGCCGCCAAGCGCTCCGGCATCGCCGCCCGGGAGCTGCTCTGCGCGCGGGTCGACGTGGCCGGCGAACGGCTGGTAGGGCTCGACCTGGTCGCACCGTCACTGGGCTGGCGCCGGCTGGACACCGCGGCCCGCGACCTCGCGCAGCGCCGCTTCGCCCTGGCGGTGGAGTCAGCCTGCGAGCGGCTCGGGCTCGGCCCGCTCTCGCATCGACGCCCATAGCGCCGCGGTGGCCGCCGTGCACGCCGCGGCCCCGGCCACGTGCAGTGCAACCAGCACGGCGGGAACCCCGGTGTAGTACTGCGCAATGCCGACGGCGGCCTGCGCGAACACCAGCACCAGCAGCACCGCGAGGCGCAGCCGCACGGGACGGGCGGCGCGCACCGCCAGCAGCCCGAAGCCCAGGCCCACCAGCAGCGCGAAATAGGCGATCAGCAGCGACGAGTGCATGTGCACCAGGGTGTCGACCTCGACCTTCAGCCGCGGCACCGTCCGGGTGGGGCTGCGATCACCCGCGTGCGGGCCGGCGGCCGTCACCAGCGTGCCGGTGACCAGCACCGCGACCAGGTCCAGGCCGGACAGCGCGGTCAGCGCGCGCAGCGGCCTGACCACCCGCTCGCGAACCAGCCCCTCGTCGGGCTCGCCGACCTTCACGTAGAGCAGCACGGCCAGCCACACCATCGTCATCGACGTCAGCAGGTGGATGGCCACCGTCCACCACAGCAGCCCGGTGCGCACGGTGATGCCGCCGATCACTGCCTGCACGACGGTGGACACCGGCATCAGCCAGGCGTAGACCAGCACCTCGCGACGCCGCCGTGCCCGGGTCACGGCCAGCACGGCCAGCGCCGCGGTGATCACCACCGCGAAGGTGACCATTCGATTGCCGAATTCGACGGCCTGGTGGATGCGCGGCACCTCGGTGTGGGCCACCGGAACGAAGCTGCCCGGAAAGCACTGCGGCCAGGTGGGGCAACCCAACCCCGAGGCGGTGACGCGCACGATCGCGCCGGTGATGGCGATGCCGCCCTGGGTGAGGATGACCGCCGCGGCGATCAGGCGCTGCACACCCACGCTGGGGTTGGGGAGCAGGTCCACCAGTCGCAAGAGCGTCCGTCCAAGCACGGCCCGATCCTAAGGCACCCAAAACTACGGGCTGTAGTACGCCCGGTCGCGCACGGAAGTCAGGTGAAGCGGAACCAGCGCAGCGCGCTCAGCGCGCCAACCGCGCCCCACGCCACCAGGACGACGACGCCGAACCAGTCCACCGACATGGTCATCGCCTGCGAGAGCGCCTCGGTGAGCGCGCCGGACGGGGTCAGCCGGGCCGCGAGTTTCACCGCCGCCGGGGTGATCCCGGTTTCCAGGGTCAGCGCGCCCAACCCGGCGAAGACGAACCACAGCAAGTTGGCGACCGCGAGCACGATCTCGGCGCGCAGCGTCCCGCCAAGCAACAACCCCAGCGCCGCGAACACCACGGTGCCCAGCGCGATGACCGCCGCGCCCAGCGCCAGCGCCGGCGGCGTGGGACGCCAGCCCAGCGCAAAACCGATGGCGCCCAATAGGATTGCCTGCAGGAACACCACGGTGACCACGGCCAGGGACTTGCCCGCGATGATGCCCCACACCGGGAGCGGGGTGGCGCCGAGCCGTTTGAGCGCGCCGTAGCGCCGATCGAAGGCGACCGCGATCGCCTGCCCGGTGAACGCCGTCGAGATCACCGCGAGCGCCATGATGACCGGGGTGAAGGTCGCCGCGCGGTGCTGGCCGAACGAACCGAGCGGCAGTAGCGTGAGGCCGACCAGCAGCGTGATCGGGATGAACATGGTCAGCAGCAGCTGTTCGCCGTTGCGCAGCAACAGCTTGAGCTCCAAACCGAATTGCGCGGCAAGCATTTTCGGCACCGCGCTGGGCCGCGGGTCGGGAGCGAAGGTGCCCGCGGGGAACACGCTCGAGTGAATCTCGTTGTCCGTCAAGGCCGTAACTTCCTGCCGGTGAGGTCGAGGAACACATCCTCGAGGCTGCGTTGCTCGACGCGCATGTCGGTGGCCAGCACGTCGATCCGCGCACACCAGGACGTGACGGTCGCCAGCACCTGGGGGTCGACGTGCCCCTCGACCAGGTACTCGCCCGGCGTCACCTCGGTGGCCTTGTAGTCCTCCGGCAGGGCGGCGGACAGCAACGACAGATCGAGGCGCGGCGGTGCGCTGAACCGCAACTGGTCCTTGGCCCCGCTGCGCATCAGCTCGGTGGGCGTGCCGGAGGCCACCGTCGCCCCGTGGTCGATGATCACCAGCCGGTCGGCGAGCTCCTCGGCCTCCTTGAGCTGATGCGTCGTCAGCACCACCGTCACGCCGTCGCGGCGCAGCGCGTCGATCAGTTCCCAGACCAGCAGCCGGGCGTGGGCGTCCATGCCCGCGGTGGGCTCGTCGAGGAACACCAGTTCGGGGCGGCCGACCAGCGCGCACGCCAGCGCCAGCCGCTGCTGCTGGCCGCCGGAGAGCCGCCGGTAGGTGGTGCGGGCGGCGTCGGTGAGGCCCAGCGTGTCCAGCAGCCAGGCCGGGTCCAGCGGGTCGGCGGCGTAGGCGGCCACCAGGTTGAGCATCTCGCCGGCCCGGGCCGCGGGGTAGCCGCCGCCGCCCTGCAGCATCACCCCGATCCGCGGCCGCAGCCGGGCGTTGTCGGCGATCGGGTCCAGGCCGAGCACCTCGATGGTGCCGGCGTCCGGGCGCACGAAGCCCTCGCACATCTCGACCGTCGTCGTCTTGCCGGCGCCGTTGGGGCCGAGCAGGGCCAGCACCTCGGCGGCGTACACCTCGAGATCGAGATTGGAGACGGCCTCGACGGCCGTCGCGCCGGATCCGTATTTCTTGGAGACCCCGCGCAGCCGCACCACTGCGTCAGGGGATTCGCGCGCGTCGCGGACGGGAAAGGCCGAGCTCACGTGGAATCAGCGTAGGCGTCATGTGCCGGCGCCGGGCGGGGGGTCGGCGGAGCCGCCGGCGTTGCCGCCGTGTCGTTGACCGGTTCGCCATTGGATTCAGTGTCCTGGCCCGGCGGGCGGCGCCACGGCAGGCGGGTGTAGGTCAACGCGATGAGCGCGACGACGATGACGGTGCTGGCCAGGGTCGCGTCGATGATCTGGAACAGCGCGAACCGGTCGCCGTTGGCCGTTGGGCCGAAGATCCCGACGACCAGGCTGATGACGATGGCCGCCACCCGGAAGCCGGTCCGGGTCGCCCAGGCGGCCAGCGGAATGATCGCCCACAGCAGATACCAGGGCTGCACGACGGGGAACAGCAGCACCGTGATGCCCAGCGCGACGCCCAGCCCCCCGATCGGGTGCAGCCGGCCGCGGAAGACGGCCAGCAGCAACCAGGCCACCATGACCGTGATGATCAGCACGCCGATCGCACGGGTCAGCCCCAGCACGGCGGTGGTGTGATCGCCCAGGCCCAGCAGGATGCCGACCTGTCCGGTGCCGAGCGCCAGCAGCGTCGGCGGCGACATCCAGCTGCGCACCACGTTGGCGGTGCCCAGCGTGTAAATCCAGCCGAATCCGAGGCCGCTGGCCCAGCCCACCAGCGCCATCACCGCCAGCGACAACGCCGCCATGCCGCCGCCCGTCAGCAGCAGGGCGCGCAGGGTGCCCCCGCAGCGATAGGCCAGCGCCATCGTGACGAAGCCCAGCGCCAGCAGCGACGGCAGCTTCACCTGCGACGACAACACGATCAGCACCGAACCGGCGATCAGCATCCCCAGCGGTTCCCACTCCGGACCCAACCGCTTCCACGACACGGGCAGCAACCGCGGTGCGTCGATGCCGCGCAACGCGAATTCGGCCCCGGCCAGCATCAGGCCCAGCATCAGCGCCTCGTTGTGCGCGCCGGCCACCAGATGCATGATCAGCAGCGGGTTGGCCGCCCCCAGCCACAAAGCGCTGACCTCGGCCACGCCGCAGCGCCGGGCCAGCCGCGGTGTCGCCCAGACGATCAGTCCCACCCCCAGCAGCTCGACCAGCCGGTGGCACAGCACCGCGGCGACGATGTTCTCCCCGGTGATCGCGGAGATGCCGCGCCCGATCCACAAGAACAGCGGCCCATAGGGCGCGGGTGTCTCGCGCCACAGCGTCGGCACCGACAGCGTGAAGATGTGGGACAGGCCCAGGCCCGAGGCCGGGCCCACCCGGTAGGGGTCCAGACCCTCCAGCGAGATCTGGCTCTGCGCCAGATAGGAGTAGACGTCCTTGCTGTACATCGGCGGGGCGATCAACAGGGGCAGGACCCAGAGCAGCAGGGTGCGGTCCAGGTCGCCGCGCGACATCCGCCGGTTTCCCAGCGCGAACCGGCCGAGCATCAACCAGGCCAGCGCCATCATGACCGCACCGGTGGTAGTCATGGTCAACGACACGGTCTGGATGCGCGACGGCAGGTTGAGCAGCCGCACGCCGAACGTGGGGTCCTGCACGACGGGCCGGGCGCCGGCGCCCAGCGCGCCGATCGCCATCACCACGGTGCCGGTCGCGCCGAACAGCCGGATGCGGCGCAGCGCGGTGAGCTCGGTATCGTTCAGCGGCGAACCCACCGCTTGCTCGTCGCCGTGCAGACTGGCGATCGATGAGCTCAGCGTGTGGTGGCGGGCTGCCATCAGAGCAGCGTAGCCGCCGGATGGATAGGGTCACCGCCGCGCCGCGGCTGTGAGCAGCGCAACGCCAGGACAGGGGACCCTTGCTAGACCGATCCCCAGAATTGCGTCACACTGGTGTTGTGAAAATCCGAACCAGCCCCGATGGGGCCGCTGACGTCGTTACCGGCGCGGCGGACGTCGGCGCCTCGGTGCCGGATGGTCACACCCGCCGCGCGATCGTGCGCCTGCTGCTGGAATCCGGATCGATCACCGCAGGCGAGATCGGTGACCGGCTGGGCCTGGCGGCTGCCGGCGTGCGACGCCACCTCGACGCCCTGATCGAGGCCGGTGACGCCGAGTCCACCGCGGCCGCGGCGTGGCAGCAGGTGGGACGGGGGCGTCCCGCGAAGCGCTATCGGCTGACCGCGGCCGGGCGGGCCAAGCTCGACCACGCCTACGACGACCTGGCGGCGGCGGCCATGCGGCAACTCCGCGAGATCGGTGGTGAAGAGGCGGTGCAGGCATTCGCCCGGCAGCGCATCGACGGCATCCTGGCCGACGTCCCCGCGGCCGACAGCGCGGCGGACACCGACGTCGAGGCGACGGCCGACCGGATCGCCACCGCACTGACCAAGGCCGGCTACGTCACCACCACCACGCAAGTCGGCGGGCCGATCCACGGCGTGCAGATCTGCCAGCACCACTGCCCGGTGTCGCACGTCGCCGAGGAATTCCCCGAGCTGTGCGACGCCGAACAGCAGGCCATGGCCGAGGTGCTGGGCACCCACGTCCAGCGGTTGGCGACCATCGTCAACGGCGACTGCGCCTGCACCACGCACGTACCCCTGACTCAGGCGCCCAGCCCGCGCCACGACACCACGAGCACCAAAGGAGCGTCTCGATGACACTCACACCCGAGGCAAGCAAGACGGCTACCGCGCCGCTGACCCAGGAAGAGGCGATCGCCTCCCTGGGGAGGTACGGCTACGGCTGGTCGGACTCCGACGTCGCCGGTGCCAGCGCCCAGCGCGGCCTGTCCGAGGCCGTCGTCCGCGACATCTCGGCGAAGAAGAACGAGCCCGAGTGGATGCTGCAGACCCGGCTGAAGGCGCTGCGCATCTTCGATCGCAAGCCGATGCCGAACTGGGGCTCGAACCTCGGCGGCATCGACTTCGACAACATCAAGTACTTCGTGCGCTCCACCGAAAAGCAGGCCGCCACTTGGGATGATCTGCCCGAGGACATCCGTAATACCTACGACCGGCTGGGCATTCCGGAGGCCGAGAAGCAGCGCCTGGTCTCCGGCGTCGCGGCCCAGTACGAATCCGAGGTGGTCTACCACCAGATCCGCGAGGACCTGGAGGCCCAGGGCGTCATCTTCCTCGACACCGACACCGGACTGCGCGAACACCCCGAGATCTTCCAGGAGTACTTCGGCACCGTGATCCCGGCCGGGGACAACAAGTTCTCCGCGCTGAACACCGCGGTGTGGAGCGGTGGCTCGTTCATCTACGTCCCGAAGGGCGTGCACGTCGACATCCCGCTGCAGGCCTACTTCCGGATCAACACCGAGAACATGGGCCAGTTCGAGCGGACGCTGATCATCGCCGACGAGGGCTCCTACGTGCACTACGTCGAGGGCTGCACCGCTCCGATCTACAAGTCGGATTCGCTGCACTCGGCGGTGGTCGAGATCATCGTGAAACCCAATGCGCGCGTTCGCTACACGACGATCCAGAACTGGTCGGGCAACGTCTACAACCTGGTCACCAAGCGGGCCCGCGCCGAGGCCGGCGCCACCATGGAGTGGATTGACGGCAACATCGGGTCGAAGGTCACCATGAAGTACCCGGCAGTCTGGATGACCGGCGAGCACGCCAAGGGCGAGGTGCTCTCGGTCGCCTTCGCCGGCGAGGACCAGCACCAGGACACCGGCGCGAAGATGCTGCACCTGGCGCCGAACACGTCGAGCAACATCGTGTCCAAGTCCGTGGCGCGCGGCGGCGGCCGCACCTCCTACCGAGGCCTGGTGCAGGTGAACAAGGGCGCGCACGGATCGCGTTCCAGCGTGAAATGTGATGCGCTGCTGGTGGATACGATCAGCCGCAGCGACACCTACCCTTACGTCGACATCCGCGAGGACGACGTCACCATGGGCCACGAGGCCACCGTGTCGAAGGTCAGCGAGAACCAGCTGTTCTACCTGATGAGCCGCGGCCTGACCGAGGACGAGGCGATGGCCATGGTGGTGCGCGGCTTCGTCGAGCCGATCGCCAAAGAGCTGCCGATGGAGTACGCGCTGGAGCTCAACCGGCTGATCGAGTTGCAGATGGAGGGCGCTGTCGGATGACCGCCGACAATCTGACTTCGGCCGTCGAGGGGAGTTCGCTTACCGCATTGAATAAGGGGGAGTTGTTCTCCTCGTTCGATGTGGACGCGTTCGAGGTCCCGCACGGCCGCGACGAAATCTGGCGGTTCACCCCGCTGCGCCGGCTGCGTGGCCTGCACGACGGCTCGGCGCGCGCCACCGGCAAGGCCGGGATCAGCGTCAGCGAGCAGCCCGGCCTGCGGGTCGAGACCGTCTCCCGCGGCGACGAGCGGCTCGGCCAGGGCGGCGTGCCGACCGACCGCGTTGCCGCGCAAGCGTTTTCGTCGTTCAACTCCGCGACCCTGGTCACCGTCGAGCGCGACACCCGCATCGCCGAGCCGATCGGAGTCACCGTCACCGGCCCCGGCGAGGGCGCGGTCGCCTACGGGCACCTGCAGATCCGGGTCTCCGAGCTCGCCGAGGCGGTCGTCGTCATCGACCACCGGGGCAGCGGAACGCTGGCCGACAACGTCGAATTCGTCGTCGACGACGCCGCCCGACTCACCGTGGTGTGGCTGGCCGACTGGGCCGACGACGCCGTGCACGTCAGCATGCAGCACGCCAGGCTGGGCAGGGACGCGGTGCTGCGCCACGTCGCCGTCACGCTCGGTGGCGAGGTGGTCCGGATGACGGCCAACGTGCGGTACCTGGGCCCCGGCGGCGACGCCGAGCTGCTCGGCCTGTACTTCGCCGACGACGGCCAGCACCTGGAGTCGCGCCTGCTGGTGGATCACGCCCAGCCCCACTGCAAGTCGAACGTGCTGTACAAGGGTGCGCTGCAAGGCGATCCGGACTCGTCGCTGCCCGACGCGCACACGGTCTGGATCGGCGACGTGCTGATCCGCGCCGACGCAACCGGCACCGACACCTTCGAGGTGAACCGCAACCTGGTGCTCACCGACGGGGCACGCGCCGACTCGGTGCCCAACCTGGAGATTGAGACGGGCGAGATCATCGGTGCCGGGCACGCCAGTGCCACCGGGCGTTTCGACGACGAGCAACTGTTCTACCTACGCTCCCGCGGCATCCCCGAGGAGCAGGCGCGCCGCCTGGTCATCCGCGGCTTCTTCGCCGAAATCATCTCCAAGATCGCGGTGCCCGAGATACGGGAACGCCTGACCGCAGCCATCGAACACGAACTGGCCTTAACGGAAAAGACGGAAACAACAGCCTCATGACCACTCTGGAAATCAAAGATCTGCACGTCAGCGTCGTCAACCCGAACGCCGCCGAGTCCGAGCGGGAGATCCCCATCCTCAACGGCGTCGACCTGACGGTGAAATCCGGTGAGACACATGCCTTGATGGGTCCCAACGGGTCGGGCAAGTCGACGCTGTCCTACGCCATCGCCGGTCACCCCAAGTACACCGTGACCTCGGGCTCCATCACGCTGGACGGCCAGGACGTGCTCGCGATGAGCATCGACGAGCGCGCGCGGGCCGGAATCTTCTTGGCCATGCAGTATCCCGTCGAGGTGCCCGGCGTCTCGGTGTCGAACTTCCTGCGCTCGGCGGCGACCTCCGTCCGCGGCGAGGCCCCGAAGCTGCGGCACTGGGTCAAAGAGGTCAAGGCGGCCATGGGCTCGCTGGAGATCGACCCGGCGTTCGCCGAGCGCAACGTCAACGAGGGTTTCTCCGGCGGCGAGAAGAAACGCCACGAGATCCTGCAGCTGGAATTGCTCAAGCCCAAGATCGCCATCCTCGACGAGACCGACTCCGGCCTCGACGTCGACGCGCTGCGGGTGGTCAGCGAGGGCGTCAACCGTTACGCCGAGACCGAGCACGGTGGCATCCTGCTGATCACGCACTACACCCGCATCCTGCGCTACATCCACCCCGAATACGTGCACGTGTTCGTCGGCGGCCGGATCGCCGAATCCGGCGGTCCTGAGCTAGCCGACGAACTCGAACAGAACGGCTACGTCCGCTTCACCCAAGCGGCGGCAACCGGGGCCTGACATGGCTACACCTTCGGCGGCGGTCTCACCTCTTGACGTCGCGGCCATCCGCGCCGATTTCCCCATCCTCAAGCGCGTCATGCGCAGCGGAAATCCGTTGGCGTACCTGGATTCCGGCGCGACGTCACAGCGGCCGCTGCAGGTGCTCGACGCCGAGCGGGAATTCCTGCTGACGTCCAACGGCGCCGTGCACCGCGGGGCGCACCAGCTGATGGAGGAGGCCACCGACGCCTACGAGCAGGGCCGTGCCGACATCGCGGCATTCGTGGGCGCCGACGCACAAGAGCTGGTGTTCACCAAGAACGCCACGGAGGCGCTCAATCTGGTGTCATATGTGCTGGGGGACCAGCGTTTCGATCGTGCCGTCGGCCCCGGCGACGTCATCGTCACCACCGAGCTCGAGCACCACGCCAACCTGGTTCCCTGGCAGGAACTCGCCCGGCGCACCGGGGCGACCCTGCGCTGGTACGGCGTCACCGACGACGGGCGCATCGACCTCGACTCGCTGCAGCTCGACGAACGCGTCAAAGTCGTCGCCTTCACCCATCATTCGAACGTCACCGGCGCGGTGGCCCCGGTGGCCGAGCTGGTCAGCCGCGCCCGCGCCGTGGGCGCGCTCACCGTGCTCGACGCCTGCCAGTCGGTGCCGCACCAACCCGTCGACTTCCACGCCCTCGACGTGGATTTCGCCGCGTTCTCGGGACATAAGATGCTGGGCCCCAACGGCATCGGTGTCCTCTACGGACGGCGCGAGGTGCTCTCGGCCCTGCCGCCGTTCTTGACCGGCGGCTCAATGATCGAGTCCGTGACCATGGAAGCGTCCACCTATGCGGCGGTGCCGCAGCGGTTCGAGGCCGGCACCCCGATGACGTCCCAGGTGGTCGGATTGGGCGCGGCCACACGCTATCTCGGCGCCCTCGGCATGGAAGCCGTGCAGGCCCACGAGCACCATCTGGTCGCCGCGGCCATCGACGGTCTGTCCGGCATCGACGCCGTGCGCATCGTCGGGCCGGTGTCCATGGACAACCGCGCCTCGCCGGTGTCTTTCGTCGTCGACGGCGTGCACGCCCACGACGTCGGGCAGGTGCTGGACGACGAGGGCGTCGCGGTGCGGGTGGGACACCACTGCGCCATGCCGCTGCATCGTCGGTTCGGTATCGCGGCCACCGCCCGCGCGTCGTTCGGCGTGTACAACACCGCCGAGGAAGTCGAGCGCTTGGTGGCAGGCGTGCGCCGCGCTCTGGATTTCTTTGGGAGAGGCTGACATTGCGTCTCGAGCAGATGTATCAGGACGTGATCCTGGACCACTATAAGCACCCGCAGCACCGCGGGCTGCGGGAGCCGTTCGGCGCCGAGGTGTTTCACGTCAACCCGGTCTGCGGTGACGAGGTCACCCTGAGGGTGGCGCTGTCCGAGGACGGCGAGACCGTCGCCGACGTGTCCTATGACGGGCAGGGCTGCTCCATCAGCCAGGCCGCGACCTCGGTGCTCACCCAACAGGTGATCGGTCAAAGCGTCGGCGAGGCGCTCAAGACCATCACCGCGTTCACCGAGATGGTGTCCTCGCGGGGCACCATCGAGGGCGACGAGGACGTGCTGGGCGACGGGATCGCGTTCGCCGGGGTGGCCAAATACCCGGCGCGGGTGAAATGCGCGCTGTTGGGCTGGATGGCGTTCAAAGATGCTTTGGTCAAAGCTTGTTCGGACCAGGAAGCAGACTTCGAGGAGGTCACAGATGAGCGAAACCACCGCGCAGGGTGAGGAATTCCTTGCCGACCTCGAGGAGGCGATGCGTGACGTCGTCGACCCCGAACTCGGCATCAACGTCGTCGATCTGGGACTCGTCTACGGGCTGAACGTCGAAGACGGCGACGAGGGAACGGTCGCCCTGATCGATATGACACTGACGTCGGCGGCCTGCCCGCTGACCGACGTCATCGAAGACCAGTCCCGCAGCGCGCTGGTGAGTGCCGGGCTGGTCGACGACCTGCGGATCAACTGGGTGTGGAACCCGCCGTGGGGTCCGGACAAGATCACCGAGGAAGGCCGCGAGCAGCTGCGTGCCCTCGGCTTCACCGTCTGAGTCAGGCTTTTCGTACGCCGCGCCCCGGCGCCACTGCGGCGTCCCGCGTCCCCTAGAGGTGGATGTGTGGGAGGTGAGGCAGGTGCAGGTGGGGGTGCGGGTGGCCCATGGGTGGGCACGTCTCCACACTGATCATGGTCGCGTGCAGGGCGCCACCGTCCTGAGTTCCTTGGGCCCCAATGCATTTACCGTTCGTGATCGCCTCGGTGTCCGACGGCGTCTGCCGCTGGTATGAGGTCGAGTCGGCGACGGTCACGTTGGTCGCGGCGCCCGCGCCGCCCGGGCCCAGGCCGTTCACGGCGATCGTGTTGCCCGTCACCGAGGCCACGGTGCCGTAGAAGCCGGCCGGCGGCGGGCACTTGCCGTCCGCGGACTGGGTGACCGTCACGGCTTGCGCGGTGATCGGGCCGGGGGGCGGCCCGCCGGGCGCTGGAGCCCCGGGGGGCGGCGCGCTCTGCGGGGTGGCTTTGACGTTCACGCAACTGCCGGGCGTCACATCGGTCAGCTTCGCCGGCGTGACGTCCATGACCCTGGTCTGCGGTGTGTAGTCCACCGTCGCCGAGCCGGATCGCGTCCGAAGCGCGATCGTGCCGTTCGAATTCGACTGCACCATGCCCTCGACATAGTCCTTGCCGACCGGAGGTGGCGGCGGCCCCGGCGGCGGCCCCGGCGGCGGCGCGGCGCTGGGTGCCGCGCTCGGCGGGACCGCCGTGACGGCCGGTGGGGCGCTGCTGGTCGACGTGTCGTGTGAGGAGCCACACATGACGACGCAGAGCGCGACGAAAGCAACAATGACGCCGAGGGCGATCTGTGTCCGCCGGGTCTTCAACGATAAGGCAGGCACAGAACTCATCTCCGATCAAACGTTTCGGCGCCCTGAGCAATTACCCCCGCCGGACGCGGTTCTCACGCCGCGCCGTCAAGAGTGACGGCAATCTCAGTCAGCCTGAGCCGGGGTCAGCCACCCTGGCCGGGCTACTTGGGCTTGCCGCATTTGCCGTCGACAGCCTGTCGTAGGTTGATGCTCGTCGCTTGCAGCGCGCCGCCGTTGTCCTGAGTTCCACGCGCGGACAGGCATTTACCCGGCGTGATCGCGTCGGTGTTCGTGGACGACCGCTTGCTGTATTTGGTCTTGTCATCGACCGTCACGGTCGTTTGCTTGGTGTTGCCGCTGGGATCCGTGTTGGTCAAGTTGATGGTGTTCCCGGACACCGACGCGACCGAGCCCCGGACCCAGGCCGGCTTCGCGGGCGCCTGCGACGGCGGGAGGGACGGCGGCGTGGTGGTCGAAGCCCCGGGTGCGGACTCCGGGGGCTTCGGGCAGGCGCCGTTCACGGACTCGCTGATCTTCACCGACGCGGCGGTGATCGCCTGGCCGGGCGCCGATCCCTCCGTCGGCTTCACGCTGACGCAGCTGCCCGGGGTGACGTCCGGAAGCCCGGCCGGAACGGCCTCGGTGATCTTGGTGGTCGAGGTGAAGTTGACCGAGGCGGTCGCGTTGTCTTCCTTGGTGACCTGAATGGAGTTGCCGGCCACCGAGGCGATCAGACCGCTGACCCGCGCTTCGGCGTTAGGGGCGGCCGACGTGCTCGTCGACGTGACGGTGGACGTCGAGGTTGAGGTGGACGTTGACGTGGGACTGGAGTTGTTCGAAGAGCCGCAGGCAGACAGGGACAATGCGGTGGCTCCCGCGACGGCGAAGACCGCGAAGCGAGTGAGCCGGGGCACTTGACAGCTGGCAGACATCAACATTTCTCCATTCGTCGGTTAGAGCCAACGTCCTGGTTTACCCGTTTAAACTGTGCTTAACCTGTGTATCTGCCGCGCTCAGAACGCCTCTTCGGCCACCTTCATGATCTCGCCGTCGATGGCCTCGATGACACCGCGCAGCGAGGTGAGCTTCGGCAGCATGTTCTTGGCGAAGAACCCCGCGGTCGCGATCTTGCCCCGGTAGAACGCTTCGTCATGCCCGGCGCCGTCGGCCAGCGCGCGGGTCGCGATGTCGGCCTGCGCCAGCAACCGCCAGCCGATCAGCAGATCGCCGACCGCGAGCAGATAGCGCACCGATCCCAGCCCCACCTTGTAGATCTCGGTGGGGTGTTGTGTCGCCGACATCAGGTAGCCGGTCAGCGCACCCGTCATCGCCGTGACGTCGTCGTAGGCCGCCTGCACCAGCTGGGCGATCGGCTTGAGCGCCTCGTCGCAGTCGTCGATGGTCGCGCTGATCTGAGTCGTCAAGAACTGCAGGGCCTGACCCCGGTCGCGCACGATCTTGCGGAAGAACAAGTCCAGCGCCTGGATGGCGGTGGTGCCCTCATAGAGCGAATCGATCTTGGAATCCCGGATGTACTGCTCGAGCGGATAGTCGGTCAAAAAGCCGGAACCGCCCAGCGTCTGCAGCGACTCGGTCAGCACCTCGTAGGCCCGCTCCGAGCTGACCCCCTTGACGATCGGCAGCAGCAGATCGTCGATGCGGTGCGCCATCTCGGGATCGGCACCCGAAACACGTTGGGCCACAGCATCATCCTGATGGGCGGCGGCATACATGTAGAGCGCGCGCAGGCCCTCCGCGTACGCCTTCTGGGTCATCAGGCTGCGGCGCACGTCGGGATGGTGGATGATCGTCACCCGCGGCGCGGTCTTGTCGGACATCTGCGTCAGGTCCGCACCCTGCACCCGCTCCTTGGCGAAGGCCAGCGCGTTCAGGTAACCGGTGGACAGGGTGCCGGCCGCTTTGACGCCAATCGTCATGCGCGCCTGCTCGATCACGGTGAACATCTGCGCGATGCCCCGGTGCACATCGCCGACCAGGTAGCCGACAGCGGGCACATCCGTTGCGCCGAAAGTCAATTCGCACGTCGGGGAGGACTTGATGCCCATCTTGTGTTCCACCCCGGTGACGTAGACCCCGTTGCGGGGGCCGAGTTCGAAGGTGTCGGGGTCGAACAGGAAGTTGGGCACGTAGAACAGGCTCAGCCCCTTGGTGCCCGGTCCGGCGCCCTCCGGGCGGGCCAGCACCAGATGAAAGATGTTCTCGGCGGTATCGCCCACGTCGCCGCCGGAGATGAAGCGCTTCACGCCCTCGATGTGCCAGGTGCCGTCGGGTTGTTCGATGGCTTTGGCGCGGCCGGCGCCGACGTCGGAGCCCGCGTCGGGCTCGGTGAGCACCATGGTGGCCGCCCAGCCCCGCTCCACGCCCTGCGCGGCCCATTGCCGCTGCTGCTCGTTGCCCTCGACATACAACGCCTGAGACATGAACGGGCCCAGGCAAAAGAAATTCGCCGACGGGTTGGCGCAGATGAGCATCTCGTTGACCGCCCACGCCAGCGGCGGCGGGGCGGGCATGCCGCCGATCTCCTCGGCCATGCCCAGCCGCCACCAGCCGGCCTCCTTGAGCGCCGCCACCGTCTTGGCCAACTCGTCGGGCACCGTGATCTTGTGCTCGGCCGGGTCGAATACCGGCGGATTGCGGTCGGCGAAGGCGAAGGATTCGGCCACCGGACCTTCCGCGAGGCGAGCGGCTTCGGCCAATATCGTTTTGACCGTGTCCTCGTCGAGGTCGCTGTAGCCGCCGGTGCCCAAAACGGCGCCGACATCGAGCACTTCGAAAAGGTTGAACTCGATATCACGAACGTTTGCGATGTAGTGGCCCAACGCGATTCCCTCACTGGTCCTCGAGGCGGCGGATCGTCAGGCACAGTCTGTCGGACGCGGGAAAACGTACGCAACCGTAACCAGCGGCGCTCCGGCAGGCGGTAGTGGCCCCGCGCGCCGATAGCCGTATTCCGAACCCCTGGCGCATCGGGGAACATCGGGTCGGTGCCGGGCGTTACCGCAAACGTGACAACACTTGATCTCACCGCTGAGAAGTTCAACGAAACCATCGAGGGCAACGACATCGTGCTCGTCGACTTCTGGGCGTCCTGGTGCGGCCCATGCCGCCAGTTCGGTCCCACTTTCAAGGCGTCGGCGGAGAAACACCCGGACATCGTGCACGCCAAAGTCGACACCGAGGCCGAACAACAGCTGGCCGCGGCCGCCCAGATCCGGTCCATCCCCACGCTGATGGCCTTCAAGAAGGGCAAACTGCTGTTCAATCAGCCCGGTGCCCTGCCGCCGGCCGCCCTGGAGGATCTGGTCCAGCAAGTCCGCGCCTTCGACGTCGACGCCGCCGAGGCCGGACAGGCCGAATAAGCTCCACGCCGCGCTACGCGCAGAACCACGGTTAGCTACGCGCTAGGTTGCATGGGTGAGTTTGGTACTGGTAGATCACCCGCGGCCCGGCGTCGCGCTGATAACCCTGAATCGGCCCGAGCGGATGAACTCCATGGCGTTCGACGTCATGCTCCCGCTCAAGGAGGCCCTGGAACAGGTCACCTACGACAATTCGGTGCGCGTGGTCGTGCTGACCGGGGCCGGTCGCGGCTTTTCCTCCGGTGCCGATCACAAGTCCGCGGGCTCGGTGCCCCACGTCGAGGGGCTGACCCGCCCGACCTACGCGCTGCGCTCCATGGAGATCCTCGACGAGGTCATCCTGGCGCTGCGCCGGCTGCACCAACCGGTGATCGCCGCGGTCAACGGCCCCGCCATCGGCGGCGGCCTGTGCCTGGCCCTGGCCGCCGACATCCGGGTGGCCTCGACCAGCGCGTACTTCCGTGCGGCCGGCATCAACAACGGGCTGACGGCCAGCGAACTGGGCCTGTCCTACCTGCTGCCGCGGGCCATCGGCTCGTCGCGCGCCTTCGAGATCATGCTGACCGGTCGCGACGTCACCGCCGAGGAGGCCGAACGCATCGGGCTGGTGTCCTGTCAGGTGCCCGAGGAGCAACTGCTGGACACCTGCTACGCCATCGCCGCGCGGATGGCGGCCTTCTCGCGGCCGGGTATCGAGTTGACCAAGCGCACGCTGTGGAGTGGACTGGACGCCGGTAGCCTGGAAGGGCACATGCAAGCCGAAGGCTTGGGACAGCTTTTCGTCCGCCTGCTCACCGCCAACTTCGAAGAAGCGGTTACCGCGCGCGCAGAACGACGACCACCGGTGTTCACCGACGACAAATAGGCGTCTTTTCAACAAGGAGAGCGATCGTGATCACGGCCACGGACCTCGAGGTCCGCGCTGGTGCGCGCATCCTGCTCTCCCCGGACGGTCCCGACCTGCGCGTGCAGCCCGGCGACCGCATCGGGCTGGTGGGCCGCAACGGCGCCGGTAAGACCACCACGCTGCGCATCCTGGCGGGGGAGACCGAGCCTTATGCGGGCGCGATCCACCGCACCGGCGAAATCGGTTATCTGCCACAGGATCCCAAAGAGGGCGACCTCGACGTGCTGGCCCGCGACCGGGTGCTGTCGGCCCGCGGGCTCGACGTGTTGCTGACCGACCTGGAAAAGCAGCAGGCGTTGATGGCCGAGGTGGCCGACGACGACGCCCGCGACCGCGCGATCCGCCGGTACGGGCAGCTGGAGGAGCGTTTCGTCGCCCTCGGCGGCTATGGCGCGGAAAGCGAAGCGAGCCGCATCTGCGCGAGTCTCGGTCTGCCGGAACGGGTGCTGACGCAGCAGCTGCGCACGCTGTCCGGCGGGCAGCGCCGCCGGGTGGAGCTGGCCCGCATCCTGTTCGCCGCTTCCGAGGGCGGCGCCGGGATGTCGGGTTCGTCGACCACGCTGCTGCTCGACGAGCCGACCAACCACCTGGACGCGGATTCCATCGGCTGGCTGCGCGATTTCCTGCGCGCGCACACCGGCGGGCTGGTGATCATCAGCCACAACGTCGAACTGCTCGCCGACGTCGTCAACCGGGTGTGGTTCCTGGACGCGGTGCGCGGCGAGGTCGACGTCTACAACATGACGTGGCAGAAATACCTCGACGCGCGGGCGACCGACGAGCAGCGCAGGCGCCGGGAACGCGCCAACGCCGAACGCAAGGCCACAGCGCTGCGCTCACAGGCTGCCAAGCTCGGTGCGAAGGCCACCAAAGCCGTTGCCGCGCAAAACATGTTGCGCCGTGCCGACCGGATGATGGCCGCGCTCGACGACGAGCGGGTGGCCGACAAGGTGGCCCGCATCAAGTTCCCCAACCCCGCCGCGTGCGGGCGCACGCCGCTGGTGGCCACCGGGCTGAGCAAGTCCTACGGGTCGCTGGAGGTGTTCACCGGTGTCGACCTGGCGATCGACCGCGGCTCGCGGGTGGTGGTGCTGGGCCTCAACGGCGCCGGAAAGACCACCCTGCTGAGAATCCTGGCCGGCACCGAGGCCCCCGACACCGGGGGGCTGGAGCCCGGGCACGGGCTGCGGATCGGCTACTTCGCCCAGGAGCACGACACGCTCGACAACGATGCGACCGTGTGGGAGAACATCCGTCACGCCGCACCGGATTCGGGCGAGCAGGATCTGCGCGGCCTGTTGGGCGCCTTCATGTTCAGCGGTCCCCAGCTCGACCAGCCGGCGGGCACCCTGTCCGGCGGCGAGAAGACCCGGCTCGCGCTGGCCGGTTTGGTGGCGTCCACCGCCAACGTGCTGCTGCTCGACGAGCCGACGAACAACCTCGACCCGGCCTCGCGCGAGCAGGTGCTCGACGCGCTGCGCAGTTACCAGGGCGCGGTGGTGTTGGTGACGCACGACCCGGGTGCCGCCGAGGCGCTCGACCCGCAGCGCGTTGTGCTGCTGCCCGACGGCACCGAGGACTTCTGGTCCGACGAATACCGGGATCTCATCGAGCTCGCCTGACTTTGCATGCGATTTGGCGAAATCGCCCCGCGGGCGACGGCGGCTTCTTACTCTGAGTGCTTGCGATCGTGTCCCGCGCCGGAGGAGCCATGAAGAGAACACTGCACAGGTCGGCCAAGACGCGCGACCAGTTGTTGCATGAGCTGCGCCACGCCTACGAAGGCGGCGCCAGCATCCGCAGCCTGGTCGCGAAGACCGGCAGGTCGTACGGGTCGGTTCATAGCTTGCTACGGGAGTCGGGCACCACGATGCGCAGCCGCGGCGGCCCGAACCGGACAGCCAAGATCGCGCGGGCGTAGCGTCACTGCGAAATCACGTCCCCTTGTTCGCAGTGACGCTACGATCGCTTCTCAGAGTCGTTGCGGCGCACCGAGTTTTCCACCAGGTCCAGCACCGCGGATAGGCGCTGCGGGTCCTCGCCGGACGCCGACCGGGCCACCAGCCCGTCGAGCACCAACTCCAGGTAGCACTGCAGGACGTCGCCGGGCACGTCGTCGCGCACCCGGTGTGCCTCGGTCTGCCGGCGCAACCGATCGGTGGTCGCCGCCGCCAGCTCGGCTGAACGTTCCGCCCATCCCTGGCTGAACGCGGGATCGTTGCGCAGCTTGCGGGCGATCTCCAATCTGGTGGCCAGCCAGTCGAACTGGTCCGGCGCAGCTAGCATGTCGCGCATCACCTGGATGAGTCCCGCGCGGGAAGCCACGTCGGCCATCCGCTCGGCGTCCTCGTCGGCGAGGGCGAAAAACAGCGCATCCTTGTCCCGGAAGTGGTGGAAGATCGCGCCGCGCGACATCCCGATCGCCTTCTCCAGCCGGCGCACCGTCGCTTTCTCGTAGCCGTATTCGGCAAAACAACGGCGGGCGCCGTCGAGGATCTGGCGGCGTCGAGCCGCCAGATGGTCCTCGCTGACCTTAGGCACGGGGGTGACTGGATTCGGGCCGGGACTAGTCGGACTTGAGCATGTTGCGCAGCACGTACTGCAGGATGCCGCCGTTGCGGTAGTAGTCGGCCTCGCCCGGGGTGTCGATGCGCACCACCGCGTCGAACTCGATTGCGTTTTTGTCGGCGTCCTTCCCGGCGGACTTGCTGGCCTTGACGTGCACCGTCTTCGGCGTCTTGCCGTTGTTGAGCTCTTCGATCCCGGTGATGTCGAACACCTCGGTGCCGTCCAGGCCCAGGTCGGTGGCCGACTTGCCATCGGGGAACTGCAACGGGATCACGCCCATGCCGATCAGGTTGGAGCGGTGGATCCGCTCGAACGACTCGGCGATCACCGCGCGGACGCCCAGCAGCCGCGTCCCCTTGGCGGCCCAGTCTCGTGACGAACCCGATCCGTATTCCTTACCGCCCAGCACCACCAGCGGAATGTCTTGTGCCGCATAGTTTTGCGCCGCGTCGTAGATGAACGCCTGCGGTGCTTGCCCATCTTCGGCGGACTGGGTGAAGTCGCGGGTGTAGCCGCCGGACACGTCGTCGAGCAGCATGTTGCGCAGCCGGATGTTGGCGAACGTGCCGCGGATCATCACCTCGTGGTTGCCGCGCCGCGAGCCGAAGGAGTTGTAGTCCTTGCGCTGCACGCCGTGCTCGTCGAGGTACTGCGCCGCCGGGGTTCCCGGCTTGATGCTGCTGGCGGGGGAGATGTGGTCGGTGGTTACCGAATCGCCCAGCAGCGCCAGCACCCTGGCGCCGGTGATGTCGGCGACCGGCTCGGGCTCGGCCGGCATGCCGTCGAAGTACGGGGGCTTGCGGACGTAGGTCGAATCCGCGTTCCACTCAAAGGTATTGCCGCTCGGGGTGGGCAGGTTGCGCCACCGCTCGTCGCCCTTGAACACGTCGCCGTAGTTCTTGGTGAACATCTCGGAGTTGATCGCCGACGCGATGGTGTCGGAGACGTCCTGCTGTGAGGGCCAGATGTCTTTCAAGTAGACCTCGTTGCCTTCTTTATCCGTGCCCAGCGGCTGCTCATCGAAGTCGAAGTCCATCGTGCCGGCCAGCGCGTAGGCGACCACCAGCGGCGGCGACGCCAGGTAGTTCATCTTGACGTCCGGGTTGATGCGGCCCTCGAAGTTCCGGTTACCCGAGAGCACGGCGGACACCGACAAGTCGTTGTCGTTGATGGCCTTCGAGATTTCGTCGGGCAGCGGACCGGAGTTGCCGATGCACGTGGTGCAGCCGTAGCCGACCAGGTAGAAGCCGAGCTTCTCCAGATACGGCCACAGGCCGGCCTTGTCGTAGTAGTCGTTGACCACCTGCGAGCCGGGCGCCATGGTGGTCTTCACCCACGGCTTGGAGGTCAGTCCCTTCTCGACGGCGTTGCGGGCCAGCAGCGCGGCGCCCAGCATCACCTCGGGGTTGGAGGTGTTGGTGCACGACGTTACCGCGGCGATCACCACCGCGCCGTGATCGAGCACGAATTCGCCTCGCTCGTCGGACTTTACGGTCACCGGATTGCTCGGGCGGCCCTTGGCATGTGCGGCCGCCGAGTGCACCTCGGGGACGTCGTCGGCATGTCCGTTCGACACCGCGCCGGGATCGCTGGCCGGGAAGGTCTCCTCGACCGACTCGTCCAGCTTCGAGTAGCCCTGCTGGCCGTCCGTGTCACCATCGACGTAGCTGAGGATCTGTTCGCGGAAGGTGGACTTGGCGGCCGACAACGCGATTCGGTCCTGCGGGCGCTTGGGTCCGGCGATCGACGGCACCACCGTGGAGAGGTCGAGCTCGAGGTATTCCGAGAACGCGGGCTCGTGGTCGGGGTCGTGCCACAGCCCCTGCTCTTTGGCGTAGGTCTCCACGAGTGCCAGTTGCTGGTCGGTGCGGCCGGTGAACTTCAGGTAGGAGATGGTCTCCTCGTCGATGGGGAAAATGGCTGCGGTGGAACCGAATTCGGGGCTCATGTTGCCCAGCGTGGCGCGGTTGGCCAGCGGCACCTCGGAAACACCCTTGCCGTAGAACTCGACGAACTTGCCGACGACACCGTGCTTGCGCAGCATCTCGGTGACGGTCAGCACGACGTCGGTGGCGGTGACGCCGGCCTGGATCTCACCGGTCAGTTTGAAGCCGACGACGCGCGGGATCAGCATCGACACCGGCTGGCCCAGCATCGCGGCCTCGGCCTCGATGCCGCCGACGCCCCAGCCCAGGACGCCCAGGCCGTTGACCATCGTGGTGTGCGAGTCGGTTCCCACACAGGTGTCGGGGTAGGCGGTCATATTTCCCGCGTCATCCGCTCGGGACATCACGACACTGGCCAGGTACTCGATGTTGACCTGGTGCACGATGCCGGTGCCCGGGGGCACCACCTTGAAGTCCTGGAAAGCCCCCTGGCCCCAGCGCAGGAACTGGTAGCGCTCGCCGTTGCGCTGGTACTCGATCTCGACGTTGCGCTCGAACGCGTCGGCGGTGCCGAACAGGTCGGCGATCACCGAGTGGTCGATCACCAGGTCGGCGGGGGCGAGCGGGTTGACCTTGTCCGCCTTGCCGCCGAGGTCGCCGATGGCCTCGCGCATGGTGGCCAGGTCGACGATGCAGGGCACCCCGGTGAAGTCCTGCATCACCACGCGGGCGGGCGTGTACTGAATCTCAATGCTGGGTTCCGCCTTGGGATCCCAGTTCGCGATGGCCTCGATGTGGTCTTTGGTGATGTTGGCGCCGTCCTCATTGCGCAACAGGTTCTCGGCCAGCACCTTGAGGCTGTAGGGGAGCTTCTCGGTGTTGGGGACGGCGTCGAGACGATAGATCTGGTAACTCTGGTCGCCGACCTTGAGCGTGTCGCGGGCTTCGAACGAATTCACAGAATCACTCACTTCAACTCCCAGAGTCTTTAGTTCTCCCACCGCGACGGGCTGGCGTCGGTGGGTCGTCCAAACTATCGAGCCAACTTTAACAGTACGCTTGTCCTGCATTACGACGGCACTCGTGATTCCAGTCTTGTCGCCGCGGCCGCCGGTTTAAACCCGTGACGGTGAAGTCGCGTACGGTGCCTCTAGCACTACCCCAGGAGGCGCAGATGACCGGGCACGATTCGTTCGTTGCACCGCTACCGCAGGACACCGTGTTCTCGCACTCGACGCTGCCGCTCTACATTCCGGTGGACGTCGACATGACCATGGTGAAGGCTCAGGTCGCCGCCACCGGAGTCAGTGCCGCGCCGTCGGCGATGCCGGGACTGCTCGACGTGGTCAACCAGGCGCACGCCGACGGCATCAACCTGAAGATCGTGCTGCTCGATCACAACCCCCCGAACGACACCCCGCTGCGCGACATCTCGACGGTGGTCGGCGCGGACTATCACGACGCGACGGTGCTGACGCTCAGCCCGAGCTACGTCGGCAGCTACAGCACGCGGTTCCCCCGCGTCACGCTCGAGGCCGGCGAGGACATCGCCAAGACGGGCAACCCGGTGGTCTCCGCGCAGCATTTCTTGCACGAGTTGGACACGCCCGAGTTTCCCTGGACCGGCCTGACGATTTTCCTGTTGGTCGCCGTCTTCGCGGCGGCCGTCGGCACGCGGTTGTTGCAGTTGCGTAGCAAGCGCTCAGCAACGACGGATGACACCGCGGCAACCCCCGCCGCCGACACCAATACCGCCGTGTAGCCACCGGTATTCGCTTCTTCGGGTTCTTTCGACGAACCCGCACGGCCGACTGCGGCAAACCGGGCAGGTCACCGTTCGGTCACATTAAACGCACGTAGAGAGTGCGATTTCGGTGGAGCGTTTGCGCGCCCACCTCTGTGACGTACGGTGCAAATGATGCTGGTGTTGTCTTTGGCGCCTTTCGGGGACTCTGTGGCTGGCGCCACCCGTCGTGTTGAGCCGTAGGAGACCTGAGTCGAATGAGACGGACACGCTGGGGGTCTTCTGCGCGACCGGCCGCAAGGCTGGTGCGGCCCGTCATCCCATCCGTTTTGAGCCTGGCGCTGCTGATCGCGACGCCGGGCCTCGCGGAGGCCGATCCCACCGCCGACAACCTGGCCGCACTGATCGCCGACGTCGCCAAGGCCAACCAGCGGCTGCAGAACCTGAGCGCCGAAATCCAGACCGAGCAGGAAAGCGTCAACAAGGCCCTGGTCGACGTGGAGACGGCGCGGGACAACGCGGCGACCGCCCAGCATGATGTCGAGACCAGCCAGCAGGCGGTCAAAGACGCCAACATCGCCATCGCCGGGGCGCAGCGCCGTTTCGACACGTTCGCCGCGGCGACCTACATGAACGGTCCGTCGAACAGCTACCTGACGGCGAGCAGCCCCGACGACATCATTGCGACCGAAGCCGCCGCCAAGAACCTGACCACGAGCTCGCAGACCGTGGTGGCCAAGCTGCAGCAGGCCCGCACCGAGCAGGTGAACAAGGAGTCGGCGGCGCGGCTGGCCAAGCAGAACGCCGACAAAGCCGCCGCCGACGCCAAGTCCAGCCAGGACGCCGCCGTGGCGGCCCTGACCAACTCCAAGCAGAAGTTCGACCAGCAACGCGAAGACATCATTCGCCTTGCCGCCGAACGGGATCAGGCTCAGGTCAAGCTCGAGGCGGCCAAGCGCGAGGCCGCACGCCTTTGGTCCGCGGGTGCCGGCGGGCCCGGAGCGCCGGCGTCGGGTGACCGGTGGGAGACCGGATCGGGTGGGCCGGCACCGTCGTCCGGCGGCCGTCAGTGGGACGGCGGCTGGGACCCGACGTTGCCGATGATCCCGAGCGCCAACGTCCCGGGCGACCCGATCGCGGTGATCAACCAGGTGCTCGGCATCTCGGCCACCTCGACCCAGGTCACCGCCGGGCTGGGCCGCAACTTCCTGCAGCAGATGGGCATCCTCAAGCCCGACGACACCGGCATCACCAACGCGGCGCCCGGCGGCGTCGGCGGGCGCATTCCCCGGGTGTACGGCCGGCAGGCCACCGAATACGTGATCCGGCGCGGCATGTCGCAGATCGGCGTGCCCTACTCCTGGGGCGGCGGCAACGCGGCCGGCCCGAGCAAGGGCATCGACTCCGGGGCCGGCATCACCGGCTTCGACTGTTCGGGTCTGGTGCTGTACTCGTTCGCCGGGGTGGGCATCAAGCTGCCGCACTACTCGGGCTCGCAGTACAACCTGGGCCGCAAGATCCCGTCCGCACAGATGCGCCGCGGCGACGTCATCTTCTACGGCCCGGGCGGCAGCCAGCACGTCACGATCTACCTCGGTGACGGCCAGATGCTCGAGGCGCCCGACATCGGGTTGAAGGTCCGCGTCGCCCCGGTGCGCACCAGCGGCATGACGCCCTACGTGATCCGGTACATCGAGTGGTGATCGAGTGAGCACTGAACGGATAGCCATGCGCCGCAACCGGTTTCGTCTCATCAACTTCGCCTGGATCACCGCAGTGGTGTCCGGGCTGATGTTTTCTGTGGCCGCTCCGACTCCTCTCGCCGGGGCCGACCCCGGCCAGTGGGACCCCACGCTGCCGGCCCAGATCAGCGCCGGCGCGCCCGGCGACCCGCTCGCCGTCGCCAACGCCTCGCTGCAGGCCACCGCCCAGGCCACCCAGACGACGATGGATCTGGGCAAGCAATTCCTGAGCGGACTCGGGATCAACCTCGGTGGCGATCCTCCCGCCGCGGCGGCCACTCCGAGCAACCCCGGCTCCAAGATTCCGCGGGCAAACGGCCGGCAGGCCATCGAGTACGTGATTCGCCGGATGGGTGCTCAGATGGGTGTGCCGTATTCGTGGGGCGGTGGCTCGCTGGACGGCCCGAGCAAGGGCGTCGGCGATGGCGCCAACATCACCGGCTTCGACTGCTCGGGTCTGATGCGGTACGGATTCGCCGGCGTCGGCGTGCTGATCCCGCGGTTCTCCGGTGATCAGTACAACGCCGGGCGCCACATCCCGCCGGATCAGGCCCGGCGCGGCGACCTGATCTTCTACGGCCCGGGCGGCAGCCAGCACGTCACCATGTACCTGGGCAACGGCCAGATGCTCGAGGCGTCGGGCAGCGCCGCCAAGGTTACGGTCAGCCCGGTTCGTAAGCCCGGCATGACGCCGTTCCTGACTAGGATCATCGAGTACTGATCGCAGGCCAGCGAACCCGCGCCGTCGACGGAATTCGGCGGGCCTGGAATAGTTGGACGCGGGCACGTCGCTGCCCGGCAGTCGTGTCCGAATGAGCGTGGAGGGTTCTTGATGACAGCAGCAGGTGGGCCGCCGCCAGGCGCCAGCGGTTACTCGGGCCCGGGCGGGCAATCCGGCCCGGCTCACGAAGCGCCGACGGGCGGTAACGGACTGGCCGCCGAGGTGCAGACCCTGGAACGCGCCATCTTCGAGGTCAAACGCATCATCGTCGGCCAGGACCAGCTGGTGGAGCGCATGCTGGTCGGCCTGTTGTCCAAGGGACACGTGCTGCTCGAGGGTGTGCCCGGCGTGGCCAAGACGCTGGCCGTCGAGACGTTCGCCAAGGTGGTCGGCGGGACGTTCGCGCGCATCCAGTTCACGCCCGACCTGGTGCCCACCGACATCATCGGTACCCGCATCTACCGTCAGGGCAAGGAGGAGTTCGACACCGAGCTCGGCCCGGTGGTGGTCAACTTCCTGCTCGCCGACGAGATCAACCGCGCGCCCGCCAAGGTGCAGTCGGCGCTGCTGGAGGTCATGCAGGAACGCCACGTGTCGATCGGCGGCAAGACCTTCGCGCTGCCCAACCCGTTCCTGGTGATGGCGACGCAGAACCCGATCGAGCACGAGGGTGTCTACCCGCTGCCCGAAGCGCAGCGCGACCGCTTCCTGTTCAAGATCAACGTCGGCTACCCGTCGCCGGAGGAGGAGCGGGAGATCATCTACCGGATGGGCGTGCGCCCGCCGGAGCCCAAACAGATCCTGAACACCGGCGACCTGCTGCGGCTGCAGGACATCGCGGCCAACGTCTTCGTCCACCACGCGCTGGTCGACTACGTGGTGCGCGTGGTGACCGCCACCCGCCACCCCGAACAGCTCGGCATGAACGACGTCAAGACGTGGATCTCGTTCGGTGCGTCGCCGCGCGCCTCGCTGGGCATCATCGCCGCATCCCGGTCGCTGGCGCTGGTTCGCGGGCGTGACTACGTGATCCCGCAGGACGTCGTTGACGTCATCCCCGACGTGCTGCGTCACCGGCTGGTGCTCACCTACGACGCGCTGGCCGACGAGATCTCACCGGAGATCGTCATCAACCGGGTGCTGCAGACGGTGGCCCTACCTCAGGTGAACGCCGTTCCGCAGCAAGGTCATTCGGTGCCCCCGGTGATGCAACCCGCCGGCGCGGCCAGCGGTCGGTGACCGAACCCACCAGGCCGTCGGCTATCCATCCCCCGTCGATGCAACGGGGGCAGATCGATGACCCGAAGCTGTCGGCGGCGTTGCGCACCCTCGAGCTCACCGTCAAACGCAAGCTCGACGGTGTGCTGCACGGCGATCACCTCGGCCTGATCCCGGGCCCGGGCTCGGAGCCGGGGGAATCGCGCGAATACCAACCCGGCGACGACGTCCGCCGCATGGACTGGGCCGTCACCGCGCGCACCACGCACCCGCACGTGCGGCAGATGATCGCCGACCGCGAGCTGGAAACCTGGCTGGTGGTCGACATGTCGGCCAGCCTGGACTTCGGGACCGTGGGCTGCGAGAAACGGGACCTGGCCGTCGCGGCCGCAGCCGCGATCACCTTCCTCAACAGCGGGGGCGGCAACCGGCTCGGCGCCGTCGTCTCCACCGGCGCCAAGATCACGCGAGTGCCGGCCCGCTCCGGGCGTCAGCACGAGCAGACGTTGTTGCGCACCATCGCCACCACGCCGCGCGCTCCGGTCGGGGTGCGCGGCGATCTGGCGACGGCGATCGACGCGTTGCGCCGTCCGGAACGCCGCCGCGGCATGGCGGTGATCATCAGCGACTTCCTCGGGCCGATCAACTGGATGCGCCCGCTGCGCGCCGTCGCCGCCCGGCACGAGGTGCTGGCCATCGAGGTGCTGGACCCGCGCGACGTCGAGCTGCCCGACATCGGGGACGTGGTGCTGCAGGACGCCGAGTCCGGCGTCACCCGTGAATTCACCATCGACGCTCAGCTGCGCGACGACTTCGCCAAGGCCGCCGCGGCGCACCGTGCCGACGTGGCGCGCACCATCCGCAGCTGCGGGGCTCCGATCCTGACGCTGCGCACCGACCGTGACTGGATCGCCGACATCGTGCGCTTTGTCGAATCCCGCCGGCGCGGTGCATTGGCAGGGCGGCAGTGACATTGCCGCTACTCGGCCCAATGTCGTTGTCGGGCTTTGAACATTCGTGGTTCTTTCTGTTCCTGCTTGTCGTCGTCGGGCTGGCCGCGCTCTACATCCTGATGCAGCTGGCGCGGCAGCGGCGCATGCTGCGGTTCGCCAACATGGAGCTGCTGGAAAGCGTCGCCCCCAAACGGCCACCGAAGTGGCGGCACGTGCCGGCGATCCTGCTCATCGCGTCGCTGGTGGTGTTCACCATCGCGATGGCGGGCCCGACGAACGACGTCCGGATTCCCCGCAACCGCGCGGTGGTGATGCTGGTCATCGACGTCTCGCAATCGATGCGGGCCACCGACGTGCAGCCGACCCGGATGGCGGCCGCGCAGGAAGCCGCCAAGCAGTTCGCAGACGAGCTCACCCCGGGCATCAACCTCGGGCTGATCGCCTATGCGGGGACCGCGACGGTGTTGGTGTCGCCGACGACCAACCGCGAATCGACCAAGACCGCGCTGGACAAGCTGCAGTACGCCGACCGCACCGCCACCGGGGAGGGCATCTTCACCGCCCTGCAGGCCATCGCCACGGTCGGCGCGGTGATCGGCGGTGGCGACAAACCGCCGCCGGCGCGCATCGTGCTGTTCTCCGACGGCAAGGAGACGATGCCGACCAACCCGGACAACCCGAAGGGCGCCTTCACCGCCGCGCGCACCGCCAAGGACCAGGGCGTGCCGATCTCGACGATCTCGTTCGGCACCCCGTACGGCTTCGTCGAGATCAACGACCAGCGCCAGCCGGTGCCCGTCGACGACGAGACGCTGAAGAAGGTCGCCCAGCTCTCGGGTGGGAACGCCTACAGCGCAGCGTCATTGGAAGAACTGAAATCCGTGTACGCGACGCTGCAGCAGCAGATCGGCTACGAGACCATCAAGGGCGATGCCAGCGTGGGCTGGGTGCGCCTTGGTGCGCTGGTGCTGGCCCTGGCGGCGCTGGCGGCGTTGCTGATCAACCGGCGCCTACCGACCTAGCGTTCGTCCGAGGTGACCGTCAGCCGGAGGCAATGACTGCCGAGGGCGGGTAGGACGCGGGGATCGGATTGAGATTCGGCACCACGGGGACGCCCGGCGCCACCGGGTCGACGCGGCTGAGCGTGAAGCGCGCCCCGCCGGCCAGCTCCTGCGGCGTGCACATGAACTCCCGCGTGGCCTGCAGCCGCCAGCGTTCCTGCGCCAGGCAGGCGCGCTGTCCGTCCCGGGTGGCGGCGTCGAGGAGCGCGAGCGCGTCTGCCCAGGATTCGTCGGTGCGTGTCTGCAGCACGATCGGCTTACCGTGCGCATGCGCGACCAGGTAGTCGAGCGCGATGGGCACGCCCGTCAGCTCGTCGCGGTCTCTGCGCAAGGAGTCCGTGGTGAGCGCGAGCACCACCCCGACCGCCAGGCTGACAGCCGCGACGCCGGCCGCGAGGCGGCGGGCTACCGGCTCCTGCCGTGACATCGCCAGCACCACCAGCGCCGACGAGCCCAGGATGAGCAAAGCCAGCGGCAACGCGTAGGAGAAGACGCCGATGTACGACTGCCAGAGATGGTCCACGCCGTACCAGCAGTAGAAGGCGAACAGCGCGGTGGCCAAGGCGGTGACCCGAAGCAGACGGCGGGAGAAGTCATACACCGCCTCGTCGATGCCGGACAGCTTGCGGACCAGCGCCAGATCCGCCGCGAACAACGCCACCAGGAACACCGCGCCGAGTGCGGGTCCGGGGCCCCAGAACTGCGCGAGAAATCGTGCGGCCGCGACCGGTGGGTTCGGGGTGCGGTGACCGTAGGCCAAGTACTGCGGAATCTCGCCCGGCCAGTGCAGGATCACGTTGAGCACCATCGGAAGCAGGAACAACGCCAACACCGCCGAGGCGATCAGCACGTCGCGGCGGTGCGTGAGCAGCTGGCGCCGCTGGGGCACCAGCGCCGCCAGTGCAAGCAGGGGCACCAGGAGCAGGAATTCCGCGTGCCCGTGCACCAGCAGGCCGCCGGCGAGCACCATGATCCACAGGTGGCGCAGCCGCCCGGCCGCCACCGACGCGACCGCGACGAGGTAGAGGAAGAAGGGCGCGAAGCAGGCGTGGGGCATCCAGGTGGAGCACACCAGCTGGGGGTGTTCGGCGAGGAAGATGAGCGTGATGCCGGCCGCCGTGAGCACCGCCGGTGCCGAGCGCACCCACGTGTAAAGGATGGTCAGCGCGACTGCGATCAGCGTCGCGTTGAGGGCCATGATCGCGATCGCCTGCCCGTTGTAGGCCGCCGGAACGACACCGGTCACGTCGTGCAGCAACCATTCGCCGACGGCCTGCACGTAGAAGAAAGCCGGACCGGGATGGTGGAAACCGACCCGGGAGTAGTGCCCGGTCAGCAGGGCGAAGTGCTTGGCCTGCATGGTGAGAATCGAGTTGGCGGCCGGGTCTCCGGCCTCGTAGACCGGATGGCCGAACAGCCCGTGGTTGCGTACCAGCAGCAGGACGAGCAAGGCGCCACAGCAAAGCGCGAAGAGCGCCGCGCCCCGGGCGTCGATCCTGAAGAGACGGGTCGGGACTACGGCCATGAGGCTCAGATATTAGGGGAGCCACCCAGGGTTCGCGCGTTGCGCCCGCGCTGAGCCGATTGCAGCTCTGCCTGGCCGAGGCGATAAGTTGGCCGGGTGACTGAAGCAGCCACCGATCTCGCCGACAACGGCGTCAAACCGGCATTCGTATCCCGTTCAGTCCTGGTCACCGGCGGAAACCGGGGGATCGGGCTGGCGATCGCACAGCGGCTGGCCGCCGACGGCCACAAGGTGGCCATCACGCACCGCGGATCCGGGGCGCCCGAGGGACTGTTCGGTGTCGAGTGCGACGTGACGGACAACGACGCCGTCGACCGCGCCTTCAAAGAGGTCGAGGAGCACCAGGGCCCGGTCGAGGTGCTGGTGTCCAACGCCGGCGTCTCCGCGGACGCGTTCCTCATCCGGATGACCGAGGAGAGGTTCGAGAAGGTCATCAATGCCAACCTCACCGGCGCGTTCCGGGTCGCCCAGCGCGCGTCGCGCAGCATGCAGAAGAAGCGGTTCGGCCGGATGATCTTCGTGGGCTCGGTCTCCGGCAGCTGGGGCATCGGTAACCAGTCCAACTACGCGGCCTCCAAGGCCGGTCTCATCGGCATGGCCCGTTCGATCTCCCGGGAGCTGTCCAAGGCCGGGGTGACCGCGAACGTGGTGGCACCCGGCTACATCGACACCGAGATGACGCGCGCGCTCGACGAGCGGATTCAGGCCGGGGCGCTGGAATTCATCCCCGCGAAGCGGGTCGGCACCGCCGCGGAGGTCGCCGGGGTGGTCAGCTTCCTGGCATCCGAGGACGCCAGTTACATCGCCGGTGCGGTCATTCCGGTCGACGGCGGCATGGGCATGGGCCACTGACTTCAACCACGACACAAGGATATTGAGGACGGACATGGCAGGACTGCTCGACGGTAAACGGATTCTGATCTCCGGGATCATCACCGATTCGTCGATTGCGTTTCACATCGCCAAGGCGGCCCAGGAGGCGGGTGCGCAGCTGGTGCTCACCGGGTTCGACCGGTTGCGCCTGATTCAGCGCATCGCCGACCGGCTGCCGGAGAAGGCGCCGCTGATCGAACTCGACGTGCAAAACGAGAAGCACCTCGACTCGCTCGCCGAGCGGGTAACGGCAGAGATCGGTGAGGGCAACAAGCTCGACGGTGTGGTGCACTCGATCGGTTTCATGCCGCAGACGGGGATGGGCATCAACCCGTTCTTCGACGCGCCGTATGAGGATGTCTCCAAAGGCATTCATATCTCGGCGTATTCGTACGCCTCGCTAGCCAAGGCGACGCTGCCGATCATGAACGCCGGTGGCTCCATCGTAGGTATGGACTTCGACCCCAGCCGGGCGATGCCGGCCTACAACTGGATGACGGTGGCCAAGAGTGCGCTGGAATCGGTCAACCGATTCGTGGCACGCGAGGCGGGCAAGTTCGGTGTGCGCTCCAATCTCGTTGCCGCGGGCCCTATCCGGACGCTGGCCATGAGCGCGATCGTCGGCGGTGCGCTGGGCGAAGAAGCCGGCGCGCAGATGCAGCTTCTCGAAGAGGGCTGGGACCAGCGCGCCCCCATCGGCTGGAACATGAAGGATCCGACTCCGGTCGCCAAGACGGTGTGCGCGTTGCTCTCGGACTGGCTGCCGGCGACGACGGGGACCATCATCTACGCCGACGGTGGCGCAAGCACCCAATTGCTGTAAACGGCAATGGAATTCGATGCCGTCCTGCTGCTGTCCTTCGGTGGGCCGGAGGGTCCCGAGCAGGTTCGGCCGTTCTTGGAGAACGTCACCCGGGGCCGCAACGTGCCCCCGGAACGGCTTGACCACGTGGCCGAGCACTACATGCATTTCGGCGGGGTGTCGCCGATCAACCGGATCAACCTGGCGCTGATCGAGCAGCTGCGCGCCGAGCTCGAAGGCCGCGGCCTGGACCTGCCGGTCTACTTCGGCAACCGCAACTGGGAACCCTACGTCGAAGACACCGTCGCGACGATGCGGGACAACGGAATTCGGCGTGCCGCGGTATTCACCACATCGGCATGGAGCGGCTATTCCAGCTGCACGCAATACGTCGAAGACATCGCCCGGGCGCGTGAGGCGGCCGGGCCGGATGCGCCCGAATTGGTCAAGCTGCGGCCGTATTTCGACCACCCGCGGTTCGTGCAGATCTTCGCCGACACCATCGGCGCGGCGTCGGGCGCGCTGACCGCCGAGCAACAGGCCGGCGCGCGTCTGGTGTTCACCGCGCATTCCATCCCGGTGGCCGCCGACGACCGGCTGGGCCCGCAGCTGTACAGCCGCCAAGTCGCCTATGCCGCAAGCCTTGTGGCGGCCGCCGCCGGATACCCCGAGTACGACCTGGCGTGGCAGTCCCGGTCGGGGCCGCCGCAGGTTCCGTGGCTGGAGCCCGACGTCGCCGACCACCTGGCAACCCTGGCGCAGGCCGGCACCGAGGCCGTCATCGTCTGCCCGATCGGGTTTGTGGCCGACCACATCGAGGTGGTGTGGGACCTCGACAACGAGCTGGCGGCCCAGGCGGAGGCGGCGGGCGTGGCAATGGTGCGGGCCTCGACGCCCAACGCACACCCACGTTTCGCGCAACTGGCCGCCGACCTGATCGACGAACTGCGCTATGGCCGGACGCCCGAGAGGGTTACCGGGCCGGACCCGGTGCCGGGCTGCCAGGCCAGCGTCAACGGCGCGCCGTGCCGCCCGCCGCACTGCGCGGCCGGGGCCAGCGGCCAGGATTAGTCGCCCCAGGCCGAGTGCAGGATCGCGGTCACGGCCGCCATCCGCGCCGAACGCACCACGGCGGTCAGCGGTCGCAACGCATCGCTGGCGATGCGCGCCTCAGACGACGACTGCGTTCCCAGCGGTTCCGGGCCGGCGGCGACGGGCGCGGTGAAACGGTCCGGAGAGTCGGATCGGCTCAGCCCCGCGCTGACCGCGATGATGGCGTCGACATGCGCGGCATTCTCCAGCACCCGCAGCGCGCGCGTCGGCGCGTGGTCGGGAATGCGGTGTTGCCGTGCGGATTCCAGCAGTTGCTCGACCAGCCCGCGCGGGTCGTCCACGTCGGTCGCGGCAGCCCCCAGCCCGATCGCGCCCAGCGCGTCGGCGGCCGAGCGCACGGCCGAGCGCAGCGTGTACTCGGCGTCGCCGAGCTCGCAATGGTCCAGCACCGGCGCGCCGGGCAGCGAGTACACCGTCCACGTCAGCGCGCACAGCTCCGCCAGCCGCGTCTCGTAGTCCTCGGGCGTGTCCTCGTCGTCCTCGTAGGAGAATTCGGGCACCAGGCCGACGGCGGTGCCGGGGTCGCGGGGATTGCCGACGATGACCGCCTCACCGGCGGCCAGGGCGTCCCGCTCGAACTGTGTTCCGGGGGCCAGCCCGCGCACATCGCCGGGAACCGGCAAAATCACGTTGATCGTCCCGCGCATCAAGCCGGCGCCGTCGGACGTCGGCGTCGGGCGGCCGATCGCGGCGCGCAATGTCTGCAGCAGCGTGACCGTTCCCGCGTCGTGCACATCGGGCCAGGGCAGCCCGGTGTGGCCCGCGGCCACGGCATCATACGCGGTCACCGATTGCTTTGGCGCCCAAACGGATAACGCGTCCAGGACGTCGTCGGGCGCGGCCTTTCCGGCGAGCCAGGCATTGGCCCACAGGGACAGCGAAACACTGGGACACCACACGATCACGCAGTGTAGTTGTTTTGCCCGGCAAAGGCGGATCACGCGTATTCTTGCCGCATGCCCGCCGCGCTGCTTTGGCTAATATTCGCGCTGGTGCTGGCCGGTGCGGAGGCACTCACCGGCCATTTGTTTTTGGTGATGCTCGGTGGGGGCGCACTGGCCGCCTCGCTAACCAGTTGGCTGACCGACTTGCCGGCGTGGGCGAACGGCGCGGTGTTCCTGGTCGTCTCGGTGCTGCTGCTGGTGGTGGTTCGCCCGCCGCTGAAGCGACGGCTGACGCCGGCCGGGATGCCGCGCTTGGGAATCGAGGCGCTGCCGGGCAAAACCGCGCTGGTGCTCGAGCGGGTCGCACGCGACGAGGGCCAGGTGAAACTCGACGGCCAGGTATGGACGGCGCGCCCGCTCACCGACGGCGAGGTCTACGAACCCGGCGAGCCGGTCACCGTCATGCAGATCGACGGTGCCACCGCGGTGGTTTTCAGGAGCAGTCTGTAGCGGCGGCGAGAACCGCTGCGAAGGAAAGGAAGTCCGATGCAAGGTGCGGTTGCTGGTTTGGTCCTGCTGGCCGTCTTGGTGATCTTCGCCATCGTCGTGGTGGCCAAGTCGGTGGCGCTGATACCTCAGGCAGAGGCCGCGGTGATCGAACGGCTGGGACGCTACAGCCGCACGGTCAGCGGGCAGCTGACGCTGTTGGTGCCGTTCATCGATCGGGTCCGCGCCCGGGTGGATCTGCGCGAGCGGGTGGTGTCGTTCCCGCCGCAGCCGGTGATCACCGAGGACAACCTGACCCTCAACATCGACACGGTGGTCTACTTCCAGGTCACCGTGCCCCAGGCGGCCGTCTACGAGATCAGCAACTACATCGTCGGTGTGGAGCAGCTCACCACCACCACGCTGCGCAACGTCGTCGGCGGCATGACGCTCGAGCAGACGCTGACGTCCCGCGACCAGATCAACGGCCAGCTGCGCGGCGTGCTCGACGAGGCGACCGGCCGCTGGGGGTTGCGCGTCGCCCGGGTCGAATTACGAAGCATCGACCCGCCGCCGTCGATCCAGGCGTCGATGGAAAAGCAGATGAAGGCCGACCGCGAGAAGCGGGCGATGATCTTGACCGCCGAAGGTATGCGCGAGGCGGCGATCAAGGAGGCGGAGGGTCAGAAGCAGGCGCAGATCCTGGCCGCCGAGGGCGCCAAGCAGGGCGCGATCTTGGCCGCCGAGGGCGACCGGCAGTCCCGGATGCTGCGTGCCCAGGGCGAACGCGCCGCGGCGTACCTGCAGGCACAGGGGCAGGCCAAGGCGATCGAGAAGACGTTCGCCGCGATCAAGGCGGGTCGGCCCACCCCGGAAATGTTGGCGTACCAGTATTTGCAGACGCTCCCGGAGATGGCGCGCGGCGACGCCAACAAGGTGTGGGTGGTGCCGAGCGACTTCAGTGCTGCGTTGCAGGGATTCACCAAACTGCTGGGGTCCCCGGACCAGGACGGGGTGTTCCGATTCCAGCCCTCACCGGTTGAGGACGCGCCCAAGCACAGCGCCGACGACGACGCCGACGTCGCCGACTGGTTCTCCACCGAAACCGACCCCGCGATCGCCCAGGCGGTGGCCAAGGCGGAGGCGATAGCGCGCCAGCCGGTGGATGGCCCGGCGGGGGAGCTGACTCCCTAGGATTGTGGGATGAGTGTGTTGACTTCCCCGAAGACCTATACGGCGCTCGGCGTGTTCCACGCCGTCGACGCGGTGGCGTGCGGCGTCCAGGTGGCCCCGATCAAGAAGGTCCTCGATGACGTGGGCGTGCCGGAGAACATCCGGCCGGTGCTGCCGGCGGTGAAGGCGGCCGCCGCGGTCGGTTTGCTGTCGGTTCAGCGCTTTCCGGCGCTGGCGCGGTTGACGACGGCGATGCTGACGTTGTACTTCGTGCTGGCGGTCGGCGCGCACGTTCGAGTGCGCGACAAGGTCGTCAACGGCCTTCCGGCCGCCTTGTTTTTGGCGTTGGTCGCCGCGATGACTATCAAGGGACCGGACCAGGACTAGTCGAGGCGCAACTCGACCAGCGGCAGCGGGGTATCGGTGTCGGTGATCGGGACGCCGAGCGTCTGCTCCAGCACCGGCCGCATCCGCTCCCACGCCTTGGGGTGACGGGTTCGGTAGGCGGCCAGGGTGCGATCGGCCTCCGGTGTGGGCAGTACGCGCGCGACGGCGGTTCTGGGCGCGTGGCTGCCGGCGTAGACCCGCACCCGGGGGTTGGCTTCAATGTTGCGGAACCACTGGGCTTTTCGACCGAAACCCGAGGCGACCACGTAGGTGTCCGGCGGGGAGTGGTCGACGACCTCCAGCGCCGCGTAGCGCGGCAGTCCCGACTTGCGGCCGACATGCTCGAGCAACAGGATGCGCGAACCGAACAGCGCGCCCGCGCGGGCCTTGTAGATCCAGACCGGCGCGCGCATGAGGCGGCGCGACCGCAGCAGCCGTCCGGCGAGGCTGGCGACGCCGGTGGGAAACCGGCGGGCTCCGCTGTTGTCCGATGTCATGCGGCCCTCCACGGTCGTCGGGATAACCGTGACGGTACTGGGCTGCCGCCTGTCGCCGTCACGATTCAGGCATCGTGACGGCGACAGGCTCGGTTGTCAGGGATGCGGCGTGGGGGACGCCGGCGTCGGCGCGGGCGGTGTCGGCAATCCCTCGCCCGGGGGCGGCGGCCAGACGCCGCGCGGGGGTCCCGGCGGCCCGGGCGGGGTGAATCCGAAACCACCCGGCATCGGCCCGCCCATTGGAGGGGGCGGGGGACCGTGGAAGGGCGCCGCAAGCCCCAGCGGCGGCCCGGGAGGCGGCGGCGGGGGCGGCCCGACGCTGACGATCCAGGCGAAGGCGATCGCCGCGACGGTGCCGACCGCGCCGAGCAGCACGCCCGCCACGCCGGCGCCGATCACCACGCCGGTGGGGTGACGGCGTCGCTCGGGTGCCTGGTAGGCGACCGGTGCCGGCGCGGGCGGATTGGTGTTGATGTCGTCGTTCGTGGTCATGTCACGGACGCTAAGAGCCGGAGCTGAAGTGGGGCTTAAGAAATCATCCAGCGCCGTGCCCTCGAAATGGCCGCTTCAGGTTCATCTCAGAACCCGTGCCGACAATGGGCGTATGACGGATTCGCGGCAGGCCGACAGCTCCTCGCCCGCGCGCCGGTCGGATCGGTTCAGCGTCGGCACACCGCGGGTGCTGATCGTCGAAGACTCCGAGACCATCCGGGAGATGGTCAGCGAGGCGCTCGCCGATGTCGGCTATCACACCGCCGCCCGCTGCGACGGCGACGGCCTGGAACAGGTTCTCGACGGGATGCGGCCCGATCTGGTGGTGCTCGACGTGATGCTGCCCGGGCGCGACGGGTTCGAACTGATCGACGTCATCCGCGAATGGGGTGACATCGGGATCGTCCTGATCACGGCGCGCGACGGGCTGCCCGATCGGCTGCGCGGACTCGACGGCGGGGCCGACGATTACGTCATCAAGCCGTTCGAGCTGGCCGAACTGGTATCGCGGGTCGGTGCGGTGCTGCGCCGTCGCGGCCGGCTGTCGGAGGTGATTCAGGTGGGCGATGTCACCCTGGACCTCGGCGCCGGCGTGGCCGCGCGCGGCGGACACCGGCTGGATCTGACCGCGACCGAGCTGCGCGTGCTGGCTTTCCTGGTGGAGCAGCGCGGCCGGATCGTTAGCGCGGGCCAGATCCTGAACGGGGTGTGGGGCTACGACGCCTACGACCCCAACCTGGTGCAGGTCCATGTCAGCGGGCTGAGGCGCAAGCTCGAGGCGCACGGGCCGCGGATCCTGCACACCGTGCGCGGCATCGGCTACCGCCTGCAGGCCGAGCGGTCATGACGGCCGCGTCGACGACGCCGACGCCGTCGCTGCAACGTCGCGTGACGCTGGTGGTGCTGGCGCTGCTGGCCGTCCTGCTGGTGGTGCTCGGAGTCACCATCGACATCACGATGGGTGTTCTCGCCCACCGCAATCTGCACGATCGGCTGCTGGCCGCGACCTCGCGCGCCGACGCGCTGAGCGCCGCGCACACCTCGCCCGATCTGCTCGCCGCCGAACTCAACGGCGGCGGGATCCGGGCGCTCGTGGTCACGGCCGACGGCACCGCGTACGGCGACCGCGGGATCAGTCCCGAGCTGAGCGACGGGGAGGTCGAACCGCCACCGTTCTATCCTCCGCCGCCCCCATACCCGCCGCCGCCTTATCCGCCGCCGCCTTATCCACCGCCGTATCCGCCACCGCCGTACGCACTTCCGCCGCCGCCCGGCCCTCCGCCGGATGCCACCGCGACGGCCGTCGTGCACCCGCTGCCTGATGGCAGCCGGGTGATCCTGGTCGCCGACACCACGCAGACCACCCAGGTCGCGCATCAGTTGCGCGGGTTGATGATCGGGGCGGGTCTGGTGACCCTGCTGCTCGCGGCGCTGCTACTCATCGCGGTCAGCCGGGCGGCGTTGCGTCCGCTGGATCGGCTCACCGCGCTGGCCAACGCCATCACCACCGGGGATCGCGGCCGGCGGCTGCACCCGGATCGCACGGACACCGAACTCGGCCGCGCCGCAAGCGCTTTCGACGGCATGCTGGACGCACTGGAACTGTCCGAGCACCGCGCCCGGCGCGCCGCCGACACCGCGGAGGCCGCGGAGACGGCGACCCGGCGGTTTCTCGTCGACGCCGCCCACGAGTTGCGAACCCCGATCGCAGGCATTCAGGTCGCGGCCGAGCAGGTCGCGCACAGCGCCTCAAAACACCACGACGACGGGCAATACCGCCGGGCGAGCCTGTTGCTCTCCGACGCTCGCCGCGCCGGACGGCTCGTCTCCGACATGCTGGACCTGAGCCGCATCGACGCCGGGCTCGCGCTCGAGCTGCACGACGTGGACGTGGCCGCTGTGCTCGACGGCGAGGCTGACAGAGCCGCGATGCTGGCACCACAGCTGCGCGTCACCCGCACCGGTTTGACCACACAGCATCTCGACGCCGACGCGACCCGTCTGTCGCAGATCGTGTCCAACCTGCTCGACAACGCCCGCCGGTACACACCGGCCGGCGGAGCCATCACCGTCGACCTTCGCGCGCCCGAGGGCCTCGCGGAAATCACCATCACCGACACCGGCCCGGGCATCCCGGATGACCAGCGGGACAACATCTTCGAGCGGCTGGTCCGCCTGGACCCCGGCCGCGCCCGCGACCACGGCGGCGCCGGGCTGGGGCTGGCGATCGCGCGGGCGCTGGCGCGTGCCCACGGCGGTGAACTGGCGTGCCTGCCGCACCAGGGCGGCGCCCAATTCCGGCTCACGCTGCCGATCAACGCCGGGCGATCGGGGTAGCTAATCAGGCTTGTGGTTGATGGTGGGGATTTGGGTCTGACTTCGTGAGGGCTGGGGGTGGTCGCGTTGATGAGGTCGAAGGCGCGGCCCTGATTGGGTGTGGACGAGGAGGCCCGGTTCAAACAGCGCCATCCGTGATGAATTCACCTTTGGCCCAAGGTGTTTGGCAGCTAGCCTGGTATCGATCGGGTATCGACAACAATCGGCCGTCCCGCACGGACGGTCATGATTGCTCCTCCACATCTGCGGTCATGGCTACCAGCACGCGCCGGAACCGTGCGACCAGCTTTTCGATTCTGGCCGCAGTGAACACGTCGGTGTCGAATTCGACGCGTAGACACAGTTCGTGGCCTGGCACGGCTTGCACCGAAAGCGGGTAATGATTGTATTCGCGAGTGGTGAAGCCTTTTAAGTTCAACTCGTCGACGGCCGATAACGCGGCGGTAACCATCGGATAGTTCTCGTAGACGAACATTGTGTCGAATAACTGGTCGTGCCCCGTTACGCGGTGGATCTCGCTCAGGGCCAGGTGCTGGTGGTCAAGAGTCTTGGTGTAGCTGCTTTGCAGCTGGTCAAGCAGGTTGGCGGTGGTCGTCTCCGCTCCGATGGTCGCCCGTACCGGGACCGTGTTGATCAACAGACCGACCATCGATTCCGCGCCGGCCAAGTCGGGTGGACGCCCCGACACCGCTGTGCCGAACACCACGTCGTGCTGGCCGGTCAGCCACGTCAGCAGCAGCGCCCACGCGGCCTGCAAGACGGTGCTGACCGTGGTGCGGTACGAGCGCGCCAGCTCGCCCAACGCCTTCGTGGTCTCCGCGGACACCTGGAACGACTCCGTACCGCGCAGACCGAGCGCTGGACGCCCAGGGGGTCCCACCAGGCTGGGAGTGTCGAACCCGTCGAGGACCTCACGCCATGCTGTCTGAGCCGCGCCTCGATCCTGTTCGGACAGCCAGGTGACAAAGCTGCGATACGACGGCGCGGCGGGCAACCGCACGCCGTAATAGCTGGCGAAGATTTCCTGCAGCAGGATCGGCTTCGACCAACCGTCGAGCACGATGTGGTGGTTGGTGAGCACGAACCGATACAGATCGTCTGCGGTGCGGATCAGGGCAGCTCGGAAGGGCGGCTGGACGGCAAGATCGCAGACCGCGACGCGCTCGGCGGTACACAGCTGCTGTACCTGTTCCTCCACATCAGCATCTGCCGAGCTCAGCTCGACGTAGTGCCAGGCCAGCGCCGGATCGGCGGGCATGACCTGCACCGGTTCACCGAAGTCGTCGCAGAAAACGGCCACCACGTTCGGGTGGCGGGTGACGACGGCGTGCACCGCCTCGCGCAAGCGCTGCGGGTCAAGGGCACCACTCACGGTGATGTCGAGCTGCACCGCATACAAGTTGGCACTGCCCTGCCCGCTGCCGGTGTAGTACAGCAGGCCCTGCTGCAGCGGGGTTAGCGGCAACACATCGCCGATCCGGTACTGCTGCGCCAGCTTGTCGATGTCCTGCTGGGTGAGACGGGCTGGCGCGATGTCGGACGGGGTCAAGCCGCCCCCGCCGCCGCGCACGTGCGCGCAGATGCCGGCCAGCGCGTCGAACCACAGCTCGCTGAGCCGGCTGACCTGCTTGTCATGCAGCGCCGAGCGCGCCCAGGTCCAGTTGGCCTGCAGCTGCGGGCCGGCCTCGGTGTCCATCGTGCCGGCATTGAGCTCCACGGTATGAGCCAGCGGCATCTTCACTGCACCCGCGGCGCCGCCCAGCGAGAAACTGTTCTCGCTGAGCCGCCACAACTCACTGGAGAGCTCGGCCGCACCACCCGGACGACCTAGGTAGTTGAAGCCGATCACGGGGTCGGACCCACCCAGATCAAACTCAGGGGCGAGGTAGCGCAGCAGCCCGTAGGTCAGACCGTCGGGCAGGGCGCGCAGCTGCTCCTTGGCGTCCTTGATCAGAGCGCCCAGTGCATCCTCACCCGCCGTCACCTGTCCCCAGGACAGGCCGCCGACCGGCCCCCCGAATTTCAGGGCCACCGGGTACTTGGTGGTGAACCAGCCCACCGTGCGCGACAAGTCGACATGCGGGGCCAGCTCCTCCTGGCGGCCGTGGCCCTCCACATCGATGCCGATCGGGGTGCTGGTGCTCAAGAATTGCGTCCACGCCAGGCCGAACGCGATCAGCAATATGTCTTGAACCCCGGCATGAAATGCCGCCGGGGCCTCACCAAGCAGCTGGCGGGTCGTCTCGACATCCAGCGACACCGACAGTTGGCCGGCGCTGATGTAGGTGTCCTCCGGCTGTACCGGCGGTAACGCTGCCGGGATTGCCGCCACCTGACGCCACGCCTCGGCCTGGGCCATCACGTCTGCGCTCTGCGCGTACTTGGCCAACAACGACGACCACCGGGCAAACGACGTCCCGGCCGCCGGCAGCGCCACCGGCTGGCCACTGCGATGCTGAGCCCACGCAATGTTGAGGTCTTCCAACAGGATTCGCCACGACACGCCATCGACGGACAGGTGGTGAATGATCAACGCCAACTGGTTCGTCGACTCGGCCCACACCGCGCGCAGCATCGCCCCGGTGCCCGGGTCGAGCCGTGACCGGGCCGCCACCAACGCCTCAGCCGACAGCGCGTCGACGGTGTCCACGCAACCGGCGGCATCTATCGTCCCGGCTTCGGGCACCGACAACAACCATCCGCCGGCGCCGTCGTCGTCGACGCGCAGCCGCAATGTGGCGTGCCGGTCCAGCAACGACTGCAGGACCACCACCGCGTCGGCCCGCGCGACACCCGCGGGGGCTTGCAACACCATCGTCTGGTTGAACTGCTCGACCGCACCTTCGACGCTGTGCAGCCAACGCATGATCGGGGTGGCCACCACCGACCCGGTGCCTTCGTCGACCACGCCGCCCTCGCCGTCGGCGACCACCGTGGCGACCTGCGCGAGACGCGCCACCGTCTGTTCGACGAAAACGTCACGCGGACGGCACATTACGCCGGCCGCTCGAGCACGGGACACGACTTGCATCGACAGGATGCTGTCACCGCCCAGATCGAAGAACGAGTCATCGACACCGACCCGCTGCACACCCAATATCTGGGCATAAATGCCGGCCAGGATTTCCTCGACCGCGCTGGATGGAGCCCGGTAATGCTCGACGTCCTGGTATTCGGGTGCCGGCAGGGCGCGGACGTCGAGTTTGCCGTTGACCGTCAATGGCAGCGCCTCGAGCGCAACGATCGCGGTCGGCACCATGTAGGTCGGCAGCCGTTCATTCAATTGAGTACGGATCTCAGCCGGATCGGCGGCTCCGGTGATGTAGCCCACCAGCCGCTTGTCGCCGGGACGGTCCTCGCGCGCGATCACCGCCACATGGTCGACCCCGTCCAAACCGGCGAGGGTCGCTTGGATCTCACCGAGCTCGATGCGATAACCGCGGATCTTGACCTGCTCATCGGCACGCCCGACGTAACACAGCTGACCATCGGCGCCCCACGACACCAGATCCCCGGTGCGATACATGCGCGCCCCCGGCGCCCCGAACGGGCACGCCACAAACCGCGTCGAGCTCAACCCCGGCCTGCCCACATACCCGGCGGCCAACCCGGCACCGGCCACGTACAGCTCGCCGACCACCCCGGCGGGGACCTGACGCAACCACCCGTCGAGTACGAAGAATGCGAGGTGGGCCAACGGCACCCCGATGGGGCTGGCATTACTGTCGACGTCGCCGCCGACGATCTCACGAAACGAGGCGTGCACGGTCGTCTCGGTGATGCCATACAGATTGAGCAGACGCGGCGGTCCGGGGTGGTGGTTCAGCCACGTCTCCAGACGCTGGGGTTCGAGCGCCTCGCCACCGAACACCACGGACTGCAACTTCAGCTGCTGCCCCAACCTCGACGCGAGCCCATCAGCGGTCTGCAGCACATAAAACGCCGACGGCGTCTGGCTCAACACATTGACCTGCTCACGAACCAGCAACGCGTGCAACTCTTCTGGCGAACGCACCACCGAATCGGGCACCATCACCAACCGCCCGCCATGCAACAGCGAACCAAAGATCTCCCACACCGAGAAGTCAAACGCCAATGAATGACACTGCGTCCACACCTGTCCCAACGTCAACTGGGCGTCCAGCGAATCCAGCAACCTGCTGACGTTGTGATGAGGCACTGCAACACCTTTGGGTGTCCCAGTGGTGCCCGAGGTGTAAATGATGTAGGCGATGTCCTCGGCCCCAACCGCCGGTAACGCGGTCGCGGGCTGGGTCGTCACCGCAGGGTCGTCGATGTCGATCAGCAGCAGGCCAGACCCCTTCAGCCGGGACCGCACGTCCGCGTTGGTGACCACAGCGACAGGCGCAGAGTCGCCCAACACGAACTCCATCCGCGCCGCGGGAACCGTCGGATCGATCGGCACATATGCGGCACCGGTCTTGAGCACCGCCAGCATCGCCACCACCGCCTCAGGCGTACGCGGAAGCAACAGGGCCACACGCGTACCCGGTCCTGCACCCTGAGGAATCAGCAAGTGCGCCAGCCGGTTAGCGGACTCCTCCACCTCGCGATAAGTCCACGACCGATCCCCGTAAGTGATCGCCACCGCCTCCGGGGCGCGGGTCGCCTGAGCAGCGAACAATTCGGGGATCGAGATCGCGGACATCTCCGGCTCGGCCAGCATCGCCCGATTGCCCCACCCGTCGAGGCGGTCGTGCTCACCCCGGTCGAGCAGATCGATCGACGACAACCGCCGGGCGGGATCGGCGATCATGGCCGCCAGCACCTGCTGCAACCGGTCGATCAGCGTGTCTATGGCGGCACGGTCAAATGCGTCCGTGTCGAATTCGACGCGAAGGCTCAGTTCGTGGCCCGGCGTCGCCACCACCGACAGGGGGTAGTGGTTGTACTCGCGGCTGGTGAAGCCGGTGATGGCCAGGTCATCGGCGCCCAACAGGGCGCCGGCGTCGATCGGATAATTCTCGTACAGGAACAACGTGTCGAACAGCTGATCGTGACCGCTGGCGCGGTGGATCTCGGGGAGAGCCAGATACTCATATTCGAGGATGTCGTTGTGGACGCGCTGCAGCTGCTCCAGCAGATCGGCGACTGTGCTCCCTGTGCTGGCGTTGGCCCGCACCGGCACCGTGTTGATCATCAGACCCACAATGGATTCCGAGCCGAGCAGTTCCGTCGGCCTACCCGAGACCGCGGTGCCGAACGCCACATCATGCTGACCGGTCAGCCACATCAGCAGCTGCGCCCATGCACCCTGCAACACGGTGCTCACGGTGGTGTGGCACGAGCGGGCCAACTCGGTCAGGGCCGCTGTGGTCTCGGCGGACACCCGGAAGGATGCGACATCGCGACGCCCTACCCGGCCTGGCGTAGCGATCAACGTCGGAGTCTCGAAACCCGCCATCACGTCGCGCCAAGCCCCTTGTGCGACACTGCGGTCCTGCCCATCCAGCCAGGTGACAAAGCTGCGGTATGACTGAGCCGCAGGCAGCCGTTCGCCGTAGTAGGTGCCGAACACCTCCTGCATCAGGATTGGCAGCGACCAGCCATCCGCCACGATGTGGTGAATGGTGAGCACCAAGCGGTATTGGTCTTCTGCGGTGCGGATCAACGCCGCCCGGAACGTCGGCTTGTCAGCCAGGTCGCAGACCGCGGCGCGCTCAGCAGCACACAGCCGCTCAATCTGCTGATCGGCATCGCCGCCCACGGGGTTCAGTTCAACGTCCTGCCACGCGATCACCGGCTTGGCCGGGATAACCTGCATCGGCTCACCGAAGTCTTCGCAGAACCGGGCCACCAGGTTGGGATGCCGGTTGACCACCGTCTGCACGGCCTCGCGCAGGCGGTGCGCATCGAGGGCGCCGTTGACTGTGATACCGAGCTGCACGGTGTACAGGTCGTCCAGACCCGGCGCGAAGCTGGTATGGAACAGCAGACCCTGCTGCACCGGGGTCAGCGGCAGCACGTCCAAAACTTCGCTCTGCGAGCAGAGTTCGTCGATCTGCTGCTGGCTGAGGCGGGCAGGAGCGATATCGGACGGGGTGAGCCCGCCCCCACCGGCTTTGACGTGCGCGCAGATACCGGCCAGAGCCTCGAACCACAACTGGCTCAGCCGGCTGACCTGCTCGTCATTCAGCGCCGAGGGCGCCCACGTCCAATTCGCCTGCAGGTGCGGCCCAGCCTCGGTGTCCATGGTTCCGGCATTGAGCTCCACCGTGCGCGCCAACCTGAGGGGCACCGCCGTAGCCACACCCGCAAACGCCAGGCTGTCCTCATTGATCCGCCACAACTCGCCGGGCAGGTCGGTGCCCGCACCGAGCCGGCCCAGGTAGTTGAACCCGATCGTCGGGTCAGACCCGCCGAGATCGACCTCAGGGTTCAGGTACCGCAGTAGACCATAGGTCAGCGAATCGGGTAGGGCACGCAGCTGCTCCTTGGCGTCCTTGATCAGAGCGCCCAGTGCGGCCCCACCGGCGACAACCTGCGCCCACGACAGGCCGCCGACCGTCAACGCGACCGGATACTTGGCGGTGAACCAGCCCACCGTGCGGGACAGGTCCACAGAGGGAGCCAGCTCCTCGTGGCGCCCGTGACCCTCGACGTCGACACCGATCGGCACACCCGCGGCGGTGCCGAGAAACTCCGCGAACGCCAGCCCGAAGGCGATCAGCAATATGTCGCCCACTCCGGCGTGAAACGCCGCCGGGACCTCGCCGAGCAGTTGGCGGGTGGTCTCGACATCTAGCGACGCCGACAGCTGGCCCGCGGACTCGTAGGTGTCCACCTCAGGTTGCACCGTCGACAGCGCGGCCGGTGTTGCCGCCACCTGTCGCCATGTCTCAGCCTGCGCCACTACCTCGGCGCGGCGCGCATGTTCGTCGAGCAGCGATGACCAACGCGCAAACGACGTCCCGCCCGTCGGCAACGCAACTGGCTGCCCGCTGTGATGCTGCGCCCAGGCGATGTTGAGGTCCTCCAACAGGATTCGCCACGACACCCCGTCGACGGTCAGGTGATGAATGATCAATGCCAGCTGACCGGTGGAAGTCGCCCACACCGCGCTGAGCATCAGTCCCGCCGCCGGGTTCAACCGCGACCGGGCCACCACCAGCGCCTCATCCGACAACACATCGGCGGTGTGCAAGCATCCGCGCGCGTCCACCGAACCGGCTTCGGGCGCCTCCAGCGACCAGCCGTCGGCGCCGTCATCGTCGATGCGCAGCCGCAGCATGGCATGCCGATCGAGCAACGCCTGCAGGACCACCGCCACGTCGGCTTCGGTCACCCCCGCCGGAGCGGCGACCACCATGGTCTGGTTGAACTCGTCGATCGGGCCCTCGATGCTGTGCAGCGAGCGCATGATCGGGGTGGCCAGCACCGGGCCGATGCCCTCGTCGACGATGCCGGCCTCGCCATCGGCCATCGTCGCCACCCGCGCAACTCGCGCGACCGTCTGTTCGACGAAAACGTCACGCGGACGGCACATCACCCCGGCCGCCCGCGCGCGGGCCACGACCTGCATCGACAGGATGCTGTCGCCGCCGAGGTCGAAGAACGAGTCATCGACCCCTACCCGCTCCATCCCGAGGACTTGGGCGTAGATGTCGGCCAGGATTCCCTCGACCGCGTCGGCCGGGGCCCGGTACTCACCGGCGGCGAACTCGGGCGCGGGCAAGGCGCGCTTGTCGAGTTTTCCGTTGACGGTCAACGGGATTGCCGGCAACACCACCACCGCGGCGGGGACCATGTAGGCCGGGAGCCGATCAGCCAGTGCCGTGCGGATCTCGGTCGGGTCGGCGGTGCCGGTGATGTAACCCACCAGCCGCTTGTTACCGGGACGGTCCTCGCGGGCGACGACCGCCGCCTGGTGCACCCCATCCAGGGCGGCCAGGGCTACCTGGATTTCACCGAGTTCGATGCGGTACCCGCGGATCTTGACCTGCTCGTCGGCGCGGCCCAGGTGTCGCAGCTGCCCGTCCTCGCCCCAGGACACCAGGTCGCCGGTGCGATACATCCGTGCCCCGGGGGCCCCGAACGGGCACGCCACAAACCGCGACGCGGTCAAACCAGCACGCCGCACATATCCAAGGCCCACGCCGCGCCCGGCCAGGTAGAGCTCACCGACCACCCCGGCCGGCACCGGCTGCAGCCACTTGTCCAGCACGAACATTGCCGCGCCGGGTATCGGCGACCCGATCGGCACCAGGCCCTGCCGCGGCGTCAGCGGCGTACTCATCGACGCGCACACCGTCGCCTCGGTCGGGCCGTAGGCGTTGATCATCACCCGCCCGGGCGTCGCCCACCGTTGCACTACGTCGGTCGGGCAGGCCTCACCGCCCACCACCAATGCCGTCGACTCCAACCTTTCCGGTGACAGCAGCGCCACTGACGACGGAATCTGAGTCAGCACGCTGACCTTCTCCGCGACCAGCAACGCGTGGAGATCTTCCGGGGAGCCCGCCACGGACTCGGGGACCACCAGCAGTCGCCGACCCCGCAGCAGCGCACCCCAGATATCCCACACCGATAAGTCGAAGGCCGAGGAGTAGCACTGCGCCCACACCCCCCCGCGGGGCAGGCGCTCGTCGAGGGCCTCGATCAGCCAGGTGACGTTGTGGTGCGTGATGGCCACGCCTTTGGGTGTGCCCGTAGTCCCGGAGGTGTAGATGATGTAGGCGACGTTTTCGGGGGCGGGCATTGGAAGTGGGGTGTCGGGTTGGGCCTCGATGACGGGATCGTGGGCATCGACGACCAGCAGACCGGATCCGTGCAGCCGTGAGCGCAGCTCGGCCGTGGTGATCAGTGCGGCGGGTGCGGCATCGGCAAGCACGAACCCCATCCGCGCCGACGCATGCCCCGGGTCGATCGGCAGATACGCTGCCCCGGTCTTGAGCACCGCCAGCATCGCCACGATCGCGTCAGCGCACCGGGGAAACAGCAGTGCGACACACTGTCCCGGGCCAACCCCATGACCGGCCAGAAGGTGTGCCAACCGGTTTGCGGCCTCGTCGAGTCCCCGATACGTGATGGAGTGGCCGTCGAAGGTCACCGCTACCGCCTCGGGGGTACGCGCGGCGTGCTCGGTGAACACCACCGGAATCGACACCGGCGCGGATACTGGCTGGGTTAACGCGGCGCGATGCGACCACCCATTGAGCCGGGCGTTCTCCTCCTCATCGAGGATTTCGATCGAGGAGATCGGCCGCTCGGGATCGGCGGTCATTTCCATCAGCACCTGCTGCAGACGTGCCGCCAGGTAGGAGACGTCAAAGCTCGCAAACGGCTGTCCGCGGCCTGCCGTGCTGAGAAACAGCTGGTCACTCGACCCAATGAAGAAAAGCCCGAAGTGATCGGCGGGGCCGTTATTGGTGTATGTCGCGGTTGCCGGGGCGCCACCAAGATCCAGGGTCAATCGGGACGGGATGAAATTGATACCTACCCTGTTCGCTGCCTGTCTCAGGTTGAGAAGGCCGCCTTCGCCGTCCAGCTGGTGCACCGGAAACCGTTGATGCTTCAGCAATTCCCGTATCTGTGTGTCAACATGGCGACAGAAATCGGCGACCGTTGTCTCCGGTGGCGTCTGCAAGACCAGCGGCACAACTCCGGCGAGCATCCCCGGGAGTGTCTTGGACTCCGGACGCACCCGCCGGCTGACCGGGAAATCCAGCGCCACCTCCGAACCGCTTCCCGACCATGCATGCACCAAGAGAGCGCATGCCGCTGTGGTGACCGAATAGCGACGGATGCGTAGCATTTTGGACAGTTCCTGCATGCGGCTGACAGCGAAAGCATCCAACTGAACTGACGCCGACGGCCTACAGAGATCCCAGTCGACCGTGGTGCGGGGCAGCTGATAATCCTGTCCGCCTTCCGGCGGAAGGTTCTTGCTCCAGTACGCCTCGTCTTCCAGATATTCGGTGGATGCCTCGTATCCCGACTCGAGATCAACCAGGTCCTGCAGCGAGCCGAAATAGGCGTCAGGAACAGGCAATCCAGCGACCATTGCCGAATAGATGGTTGCAACGCGACGGCACATCAGGGCCATGCTCAATCCGTCTAAGACGATGTGGTGGCAGCAGCCGAACAGATAAAATTCCTCGGCCTGCGTCTGGAAGAGGGCGAATTTGAGTAACTGGCCGTTCAACGCCATCGGGGTGCGCTGGATGGAGGATGCCCGCCGGCAGGCTTCCTGCACGGGATCGGGCGTGCCGATCAGGTCATGAAACTTGAGCTCGACATGCGGGTCATCGATCGGCCTTTGGACCACTTGGCCATCGACCTCGAAGAATGCAACCCTGCTCGGCTCGGCCTCCGCCACCGTTTGGCGGATCGCCTGCTCGAGGACATCACGCTGTATCGCGCCCTGGATCTTTATCAACAGGCCGAGCTGCCACTCCGTACCGGCATAGCCCGATTCCTGCGAGAGCCAGATGTCTAGTTGTCCGCGTGTCAGCGGCAGCGTCACATCTTCACGGTTCATCGACTCCCCCAAAGCTTTACCCGCTCGCCCCCATACCCCCGGGCTGTGGTTACTGATCGAAATCCTGCCCCGTAGTCAGCCGGTGGCGCAGAGATTTCGGCCTAATGTCCGCCACTTCTGCGCGATGTGATCCAGGCAGGCGGCCCCTAGTCCACCAGGTCCTCGGCGGCGTCCGCGCTGGACACGCTGTCGAAGCGGGACATCATCGAAGTGCTGACTGCCGGCGAGTGTCACCCCGACCGCCTCGCCGACCTGGCCCGGGGCCGGGTGAAGACCAAGCGAGCGGCGCTGATCGAGCTGCTCGACGGCCGCTTCGGCGACCACCATGGCGAACTGGCCCGAGTGCTGTTCGATCAGATTGAACTTTGTTGGTGCAATTCGGCGACCTTCGGGTCGCATCGGGGTTAAACTCGTTTTCGATTTGGAGGGGATTCACTGCCAGCGATGCGCCTGATCTCGGGCGATCAACGTAAGCGCACGCACCGGTAGGACGCGAGTGTCGAGTTTTGCCGTTGGGGGGGCAATGAACCGACGATCGGACTATGTATTCACTGAGCTCAGCCATCACGCGGACGACTGTGTGCCGCTGATACAACAGTACCTTGATTTTCTTGTCCAAGGCGACGGCCACAAAGCTCATTGTCCGTTCACCAGAGGGATGCTGGAAAGGCGCCAGTTTTACTACGATACAAGCGACTTGCTCCTGGATGAGGAGGAATTTTTCCGGACTATAGCAGAGTTGCGTGACTTTCACGCTGGACATTCTGACCATTATTTGGTTGTCGGGGTCGCATATCAGAATGTGGAAAACTTCGTAGAAGCGATCGCTGTCCAAGGTGAAGTGTGGCGACAGAAAATGAGACTTGAGCTCATAGCCGACGGCCTGACGATTGCTTGGACTCATCCGAAAAACCCAATCGGCACCCATACGGATCGCGATAAACCTGCCGAACCTCTCTGGGTAAGCGATATTCCGCTTCTCATGCTCCGAATTCTCGACAAGGGTGACGAGCCATTCATGCTGAGCGCCGATTCTAAGAGAGCGTTCGTGCTGGGCATGAGGTATCACGAAACGATACCTGTCGCCATACGTCCTGCTGCGATAAGTCCGCAGGTAGAGCTCCGCTACAAGCTGATCGCCCTGGTGAATCTCATGGATCATGTTCGGCTTTCCTCCGTCAGATCGGTATCAGCCGATTTGGCCGGGAACCTTATGACGGTATTGAAAAGCGGAAAAACCTGCGAGCATACGTGGCGCCCCGAACTTGCGGTGCAGGAGGTAGCGCAAAATGCCTGACACTTCAAGCCCTCGGAACCGTCAACTGGCGGGAACGCGGAGTTTGCGAAGCGACTATCTTTCGGGCAGGCGAAGGCTTAACAACTCCGACCCCGGGGCCGCACCGGTGAGCAACGATGTGGAAATCAACGATGCACGCTGCATTCCAGCGACTAACAACGCTGCTTTCCGGCGAGTAGGTTACCGATGTCTACCCTGGTGAACATTCTGGTTCAATCCAGGCGACTCTCAGGGCGAGCGTAGAGGGGGATTCGATTAGGTCTGCGCTGCCAGCAGGTTGAGAGCGTCCCACGGGAAACACGTTTGCGATCGCCTTCAGCGGTCGAATCACCCCGACCGAAAACTAACCGATGACGAGGTCGGATCCGCCGTTTATCGGACAGCCCGCCGGCCCATGCTTAACCGCACGAATTCGCACGCACGGGCTTGCACATGACCGTATTTATCGTGTTCACCTAGATGACGAGACGGCAAATAGTTTATTACGCAATAAGTACTACGAGCAAAGCCGAAACAAGGTGGTGCCACATGGATTTCCACGCAGTGCGTCAGCGTCGTGTTCCTCGCTGGGAGTCGTGGTGACAAGCGTCGACAGGGCTGCCCCCACCGAGCAGAGGTCACGGCGCGCTGGCGAGGTGGCCGCAATCCCGCGAGGCTTCCCAGCTCCCAGGTTCGCGCGGCCGACCATTGCGGTGCCGACCGTGCTGGTCTGGCTTGGATCGCTCGTTGCGTGGTGTGCGGCGACGGCAGCGGTTCTCTCCGGAGTGAGTCGTTGGTGGTTGGTGGTCACCGTCGTCGTTCAGGGTTTCGTGACGGTTTCTATGTTCATCGTGGCGCACGAATCGATTCACCACACCGTCGGCCGGCCAAAGTGGATCAACCAGGTCTTCGGCCGCCTGTCGATGCCGTTCGTCTCGTTGTTCGGAACATTCCCGATGCTCGCGTACACGCACCTCGCGCACCACCGCAACACCAATGAAAATATCCACGACGATCCGGACGCGTGGAGTATCACCGGCGCGCGTTGGCAGCTGCCGTTGCGCTGGTTGACAATCGATGCCTGGTATTGCCGCTTTTACCTAGCGCGCCTGCGCCGGCGCCCGCGCAAGGAAGCTCTGGGATTTGCCATATACCTCACCCTGGCCCTTGCCTTCGTAACCGCCATCCTGATTCTCGGCTATGGGCGAGAGCTGGTGCTGATCTATTTCATCCCACAGCGGATCGGCGTGGGCGTCCTCGCGTGGTGGTTTGACTGGCTGCCTCATCACGGCCTGGTCACAGTACGGAGCGACCGATTCCGGGTTGCCCGGGTTCGGGTTGGCTGGGAGCGTGTTTTGTGTCCGTTGTTGATGTATCAGAACTATCACCTGGTTCATCACATCCATACTGGGTTGCCGTTTTACCTGTACGTCAAGGCATGGAGGACCGCAGAAGCCGACTATCTGGACCGAAACGTGCCGATCAGCACTGCGTGGGGGCACGAAATGACGCCTTCGGAGTACCGCACATGGCGGGAGGTCAGTTGCCGCATCGTCGAAGCGGATCGCGGTGATCGCATCTCGGAGATCGGTGGGTAGCGGTTCGGCAGTGGTCAGGGCTTGGTTGCCGGCCATAATCTTGACGGCGCGGTGTCGGTGGGCGGTTCACACGAATTTCGTAATGCTCCAAGCGGTTTGGGTCTCGAGATGGTGTCTGGCGGCCACCGCCGCGACGAATCCTCGACATTTAGTCTCTGTGCGGTGAAAGCGGTGGTGGCCGCCTCAATCGCGGTGATTGAGGCGGCCACCTGAGGACGCGGCTAGCGCACCGCCGGTGTCAGAACCCCGGCGGCGGTGGCGCCGGGTGGAACGGTCCGCCCGGGGGCGGCGGCCCGAACGGTCCACCCGGCGGGGGCGGCGGTCCCACCGGCCCTGTCTCTTATACACATCTGACGCTGCCGGC
>NZ_LZSX01000035.1 GCF_001665835.1 Mycobacterium colombiense
TCGCCGCGCTGGCGGTCGCCACTAGGTCGATGGTGGCGACCCGCTGCGCCCCGCTTCGCCGCGCTGGCGGTCGCCACTAGGCTTGCCGGGTGACCGAGAGCGCCTACCTCGCTGGGCTGCGGCTGGCCGGCAAAAAGGTCGTCGTGGTCGGCGGCGGCACCGTCGCCCAGCGCCGGCTGCCCTTGCTCATCGCCAGCGGCGCCGACGTCCACGTCATCTCCCGCAGCGCCACCCGGTCGGTCGAGGCGATGACGGGAATTACCCTGGCATTGCGCGAATACCGCGACGGCGACCTCGACGGAGCCTGGTACGCGATCGCGGCCACCGATGACGCGCAAGTCAACGAGGCGGTGGTCGCCGAGGCCGAAAGCCGCCGCATCTTCTGCGTCCGCGCCGACATCGCCGTCGAGGGGACCGCAGTCACCCCAGCGTCTTTCGACTACGCGGGGCTGTCCGTCGGGGTCCTGGCCGGCGGCGACCACCGCCGCTCGGCGGCGATCCGCTCGGCCATCCGCGAGGCGCTGCAGACAAGACTCATCACACCCGACAGCCCGGTGAGCTCCGACGTCGTCAAGGGCGGCGTCGCGCTGGTCGGCGGCGGGCCCGGTGACCCCGAACTGATCACCGTCCGCGGCCGGCGCCTGCTGGCCCAGGCCGACGTCGTGGTCGCCGACCGTCTCGCGCCACCGGAACTCCTCGCCGAGCTGCCCCCGCACGTCGAAGTCATCGACGCCGCCAAGATCCCGTACGGGCGGGCCATGGCCCAGGACGCCATCAACGACGTCATGATCGAACGCGCCCGCACCGGCAGCTTCGTGGTGCGTCTCAAAGGCGGCGACCCCTTCGTGTTCGCCCGCGGCTACGAAGAGGTGCTGGCGTGCGTCGAGGCCGGGGTACCCGTGACGGTGGTGCCAGGTGTGACAAGTGCCATAGGAGTGCCCGCTTTGGCGGGCGTTCCGGTCACGCATCGGGCGATAAATCACGAGTTCGTGGTGGTCAGCGGCCATCTGCCACCCGGCCATCCCGAATCGTTAGTGAATTGGGATGCGCTGGCCGCAATGTCAGGCACGATTGTTTTGCTGATGGCGGTCGAACGCATCGAGCTTTTCGCTGAAGCATTGCTTAAAGGCGGCCGACCAGCGGACACCCCGGTGCTTGTGGTTCAGCACGGAACGACCGCCGCTCAACACACTTTGCGGGCTACCCTGGCCGACACGCCCGAAAAGATTCGCGCCGAGGGTATCCGACCTCCCGCGATCATCGTGATCGGCGCCGTGGCGGCCTTCGGGCTTTAAACGGTTCTTAAGATTACTGTAAGGTAACCCTTTATGACGGCTCTCAACGATGCAGAGCGCGCGGTGCAGAAACTGGCCTCGGCGCGCCCCGATCGTCCGGCCCCGGTGAGCACTGCGCTCCCGGCGGAGACCGCCTCCAAGCCCCCGGCGGAGACCGCCTTGAAGCGCATCAGCAAGTACTACCCGGCGTGGTTGCCCTCCCGGCGCTTCATCGCGGCCGTGATCGCGATCGGCGGTATGCAGCTGCTCGCGACCATGGACAGCACTGTCGCCATCGTCGCGCTCCCCAAGATCCAGAACGAGCTCAGCCTGTCCGACGCCGGGCGCAGCTGGGTCATCACCGCCTACGTGCTGACGTTTGGTGGCCTGATGCTGCTGGGCGGTCGCCTCGGCGACACCATCGGGCGCAAGCGCACCTTCATCGTCGGTGTCGCGCTGTTCACCATCTCGTCCGTGCTGTGCGCGGTCGCCTGGGACGAGGCCACCATGGTGATCGCCCGGCTGTCGCAGGGGGTCGGCTCGGCCATCGCCTCGCCGACCGGTCTGGCGCTGGTGGCGACCACCTTCCCCAAGGGGCCGGCCCGTAACTTCGCGACGGCGGTGTTCGCCGCGATGACGGCGGTCGGCTCAGTGATGGGCCTGGTGGTGGGCGGAGCGCTCACCGAGGTGTCGTGGCGGCTGGCGTTCCTGGTGAACGTGCCGATCGGCCTGGTGATGATTTACCTGGCCCGCACCGCGCTGCGGGAGACCAACCGCGAGCGGATGAAGCTCGACGCCACCGGCGCCATGCTCGCCACCCTGACCTGCACCGCGGCAGTGTTCGCCTTCTCGATGGGCCCGGAAAAGGGCTGGGTGTCGATCACCACCATCGGATCCGGCGTGGTCGCGCTGGGTGCCGCTCTCGCCTTCGTCATCGTGGAGCGCACCGCCGAGAACCCCGTCGTCCCGTTCGACCTGTTCCGCGACCGCAACCGGCTGGTCACTTTCACCGCCATCTTCCTGGCAGGCGGGCTCATGTTCAGCCTGACCGTGTGCATCGGCCTGTACGTGCAGGACATCCTCGGCTATAGCGCGCTGCACGCCGGGGTCGGCTTCATCCCGTTCGTCATCGCGATGGGAATCGGCCTCGGGGTCTCCTCACAGCTGGTCTCCCGGTTCTCGCCGCGGGTGCTGACCATCGGCGGCGGCATCCTGCTGTTCTGGGCGATGCTCTACGGCTGGGCGTTCATGCACCGCGGCGTCGCCTACTTCCCGAACCTGGTGCTGCCCATCGTGGTCGGCGGGATCGGCATCGGCATGGCCGTTGTCCCCCTGACGCTGTCGGCCATCGCCGGCGTGGGCTTCGATCAGATCGGTCCGGTGTCGGCCGTCACGCTGATGCTGCAGAGCCTGGGCGGGCCGCTGGTGCTGGCCGTCATCCAGGCGGTGATCACCTCGCGGACGCTGTATCTGGGCGGCACCACCGGCCCGGTGAAGTTCATGAACGACGCGCAGTTGTCCGCGCTGGACCACGGCTACACCTATGGGCTGCTGTGGGTGGCCGGCGTGGCCGTCCTCGTCGGCGGCGCGGCGCTGCTGATCGGCTACACCCCGGACCAGGTTGCGCACGCGCAAGAGGTCAAGGAAGCGATGGACGCCGGGGAGCTGTAGCTCACCGCAGACCCCTTGACGGTCACCGCTGCGCCCAATGGCGGTGACCTGCCGCGCCCAACTTCGTTGCGCTGTGCTCAATTGCCCGGCTCCTCCGCGGCCCCGTGTGGGCCGCATCGTCGCCGAGCGCCCAGTCACCGCTAGGCTGGCCCGCTGTGATCACCCGGATGTCCCAGTTGTTTTTGCGCACCTTGCGCGACGATCCCGCCGACGCCGAAGTCGCCAGCCACAAGCTGTTGATCCGGGCCGGCTACATCCGGCCCGTCGCGCCGGGGCTGTACAGCTGGCTGCCGCTGGGATTGCGGGTGCTGCGCCGCATCGAACGCATCGTCCGCGAGGAGATGAACGCCATTGGCGGGCAAGAGATCTTGTTCCCCGCGTTGCTCCCGCGCGCACCGTACGAGACGACTAACCGGTGGACCGAATACGGCGACTCGGTGTTTCGGCTGCAGGACCGCCGCGGCAACGACTACCTGCTGGGCCCCACCCACGAAGAACTGTTCACCCTGACCGTCAAAGGCGAATACAGCTCGTACAAGGACTTTCCGGTCCTGCTGTATCAGATCCAGAACAAATACCGTGACGAGGCGCGGCCCCGCGCCGGCATCCTGCGCGTGCGGGAGTTCCTGATGAAGGACTCCTACTCGTTCGACATCGACGACGCCGGACTCAAGGCCGCCTACCACGCGCACCGCGAGGCCTATCAGCGCATCTTCTCGCGCCTGCAGGTGCGTTACGTCATCGTCTCCGCGGTGTCGGGCGCCATGGGCGGCAGCGCCTCCGAGGAGTTCCTGGCCGAGAGCGTGGTCGGCGAGGACACCTTCGTGCGGTGCCTGGAATCCGGCTACGCGGCCAACGTCGAAGCCGTCGTCACCGCCCGCCCAGAACCGAAGCCCGCGGAAGTTGTGGCCGGGCTGCCCGAGGCGGTGGTTCACGACACCGGCGACACCCCGACCATCACCACCCTGGTGGACTGGGCCAACCAGGCGGACCTGGGCCGCACCGTCACCGCGGCCGACACGTTGAAGAACGTGCTGCTCAAGGTGCGCCAGCCCGGCGGGGAGTGGGAGCTGCTGGCCATCGGGGTGCCGGGGGACCGGGAGGTCGACGACAAACGGCTGGGCGCGGCGCTGGAACCGGCCGAATACGCCCTGCTCGATGACGTCGACTTCGCCAAGTACCCCTTCCTGGTGAAGGGGTATATCGGACCGAAAGCGTTGCAGGGCAACGGTGTTCGCTACCTGGTCGATCCGCGGGTGGTGGACGGCACCAGCTGGATCACCGGGGCCGACGAGCCAGGGCGGCACGTCGTCGGGCTGGTCGCCGGCCGGGACTTCACCGCCGACGGCACCATCGAGGCCGCCGAGGTGCGCGACGGTGACCCCTCACCGGATGGCGCGGGCCCGCTGGTCTCGGCGCGCGGTATCGAGGTCGCGCACATCTTCCAGCTCGGCCGCAAATACACCGACGCCTTCACCGTCGACGTGCTGGGCGAGGACGGCAAGCCGGTGCGCCTGACCATGGGCTCCTACGGCCTCGGGGTGTCGCGGATGGTGGCCGTCATCGCCGAGCAGCACCACGACGAGCTCGGGCTGCGCTGGCCGTCCGCGGTCGCGCCGTTCGACGTCCATCTGGTGATCGCCAACAAAGACGCGGAAGCTCGCACCGGAGCCACGGACCTGGCCGGCGAGCTGGATCGGCTGGGCGTCGAGGTGCTGCTCGACGACCGTCAGGCCTCACCCGGCGTGAAGTTCAAGGACGCCGAGCTGCTCGGCGTGCCCTGGATCGTCGTGGTGGGACGGGGCTGGGCGGACGGCGTGGTAGAGCTGCGCGACCGCTTCGGCGGCCAAACCCGAGAACTGGGGACCGGGCCGTCGCTGGCGACCGACATCGCGGCCGCCCTGCACGCCTGATAGCGGCTAGTCCCGATGGTGGCGACCCGCTTCGCCCGGCTCCGCCGCGCTCGCGATCGCCACTAGTCGTTGCCGCCGGGGAAGCTCGTCGTGATGGGCCAGGCACCCAGCACCCGGCTCCACCGGGCGGCCATCACCGCGCTCTGAACCAGCGCCGTCGAGGCGAACGCGCGGTCCGCGCCCGTCTCCGCGTGCTCGGCGACCACGCGCCACGCGCCCGCGCCGTCGTTCTCCATCCGCGCGGCCAGCCGTGCGGCGTCGGCCGGGCCGCCGACCACCATGGGCAGCTGGTAGCCGGCCGCGGCGACCGGGGCGGTCACCTTGCGCGCGGTCAGCATCGCGATGACGTCGTCGCGGCGCTGGCGATGCTGTCCGAGCGCCTCCACCACCATGTCGTTCACGCTGGGTGGCGACAGCGCGGACACGATGCCGTAGCCGTAGATCGTCGAGTGCTCGATGGCCAGCGCGTCGCACAGCGCCTGGTTGTCGGCTTCCTTGCCGGAGGTCATATCGACGGACCCCCGGGCACCAGCGCAACCGTGTACGACGCCGTACAGGACGCCGCGATCGAGGCGAGCAGCCCCGCCCGGTAACCCGATTCGGTGCCTACCAGCCGGCTCGCGCTGTCGGCCGAGGCGCGCAAGGCATCGATCACGTCGGACACCGGCGGCGGGGGCGGGGGCGGCCCGGCCGGCTGGGCCTGGCTCGGGCTGGGCGCTTCGCTCGTGGACGACGTGGCGAGCTTGCCGGCCGCGCGCGAGATCTCCGCGGACAGCGCGCGGGCGTGTGCGGCGCGCTGGCTGGCCACCACGGTCAGTGCGGCGGCGACCTGCGGTGGGTTCCCGATGGCCGCGGCGGCGGCACCCGCCAGCGTGCTGTCGTGCCGCGCCTGATCCAAGGGCCCCAGCAGCTGCTCGACGGTCGGGGGCTTGGGCGCGGGCTTGCCACAGGCGGTCACGACCGCGCCGAGCGCAGCGAAAGCCACACCCCCGGCGAGGACATCTCGCCTGTTGACGAACGGAACTGCGCTAGCCACAAGGACATCCTGCCATCGGCGCCGATGCGGGCACGATGCCAGGACGCGATCACGCCGTCATATGCAATTCCTGGCGTATCGTGGATAGCTGGTTCTCGCAGAGGGCAGCCACCGACAGCAACTGTCGGCGCGGATGTTCCTCAGCCGGGACACCGGAAGTCGCCTGCGAAGCCATCGGGGCGCCGACATCCGCCAGATGACCGGACAACTCAAGATGAGGAGCTCGCCGTGACCACCGGGCTACCGTCGCAGACGCAGGTGATCGAGCTACTCGGTGGAGAGTTTGCGCGCGCCGGATTCGAGATCGAAGACGTGGTCATCGACACCCGGACCCGCCCGCCGCGAATCCTGGTGATCGCCGACGGCGATAACGGCCTCGATCTGGACACCGCGGCCACCCTGTCCCGCTCGGCATCGGCATTGCTCGACGGCATGGACACCCTCGACGACCATTACGTGCTCGAGGTTTCCTCGCCCGGCGTCGACCGCCCGCTGACCGGCGCGAAGCACTTCCGTCGGGCCCGCGGCCGCAAGGTCGACGTCGTCCTGTCGGACGGATCGACGCTGACCGGCCGGGTCGGTGAGACGACCGACGACGCAGTCGCGCTGGTGGTCCGCGCCGGCCGGGACTGGGCGGTGCGCGAGATCCCACTCGGTGACATCGCGAAAGCGGTTGTCCAGGTGGAGTTTTCGCCCCCTAGCCAAGCGGAGCTGGAACTGGCGAGTATGGGTCAGGCCCGGAGGACGGAGACCGGAGCATGAACCGCGCCAGTGACGATGCAGAGCGTAGCGATGAGGAGGAGCGGCGCAGATGAATATCGACATGGCCGCACTGCACGCCATCGAGGTGGATCGCGGCATCTCGGTCAACGAGCTGCTCGAGACGATCAAGTCGGCGCTGCTCACCGCCTACCGGCACACCGAAGGCCACCAGAACGACGCGCGGATCGAGATCGACCGCAAGACCGGTGTCGTGCGGGTGATGGCCCGGGAGACCGACGAAGACGACAACGTCATCAGTGAATGGGATGACACCCCCGAGGGTTTCGGCCGCATCGCCGCCACCACCGCGCGCCAGGTCATGCTGCAGCGCTTCCGGGACGCCGAAAACGAGCGGACCTACGGCGAGTTCTCCACCCGCGAGGGGGAGATCGTGGCGGGCGTCATCCAGCGGGACAGCCGGGCCAACGCCCGGGGGCTGGTCGTGGTCCGGATGGGCACCGAAACGAAGGCCTCCGAGGGCGTGATCCCGGCGGCCGAGCAGGTTCCCGGCGAAAGCTACGAGCACGGCAACCGCGTGCGGTGCTACGTGATCGGGGTGACCCGCGGCGCCCGGGAACCGCTGATCACCCTGTCCAGGACCCACCCCAACCTGGTCCGCAAGTTGTTCTCGCTGGAAGTCCCCGAGATCGCCGACGAATCGGTGGAGATCGTGGCCGTGGCCCGGGAGGCGGGCCATCGGTCCAAGATCGCGGTGAAGTCCAACCTGCCCGGCCTGAACGCGAAAGGCGCCTGCATCGGCCCGATGGGGCAGCGGGTCCGCAACGTGATGAGCGAGCTCTCCGGCGAGAAAATCGACATCATCGACTACGACGAGGACCCCGCGCGCTTCGTCGCCAATGCGCTGTCACCGGCCAAGGTGGTGTCGGTCTCGATCATCGACCAGGCGGCCCGCGCCGCCCGGGTGGTGGTGCCCGATTTCCAGTTGTCGCTGGCCATCGGCAAGGAGGGCCAGAACGCGCGCCTGGCCGCCCGGCTCACCGGGTGGCGCATCGACATCCGCGGGGACTCGCCCGGCGGCTCCGGTGGGCATTCGGAGAGCCAGTCCGAACACGGCGCCAGCCACGGAATGGCCCACGACCGGTAGCGCCACCCGCGCATCCTCGGGTGGTTCTGACCATCTATTCGGTGACGCTAGACTGAGCCGTGATCCAGCACGAACTTTCGGCTCCCGAAACCAGAGGGTCGCACCGTCATGCGGGTGGGCCCGTACGGACATGTGTCGGGTGCCGAAAGCGAGAGCTGGCCGTCGAGCTGCTTCGAGTGGTGGCTGTGCCGAACGGGAACGGCGAATTCGCCGTGATCGTTGACACAGGCAAAAGCCTGCCGGGGCGGGGTGCATGGCTGCATCCCGGGCCGCAGTGCGCGCAACAGGCGATCCGGCGGCGGGCTTTCACCAAAGCGCTGCGCATCACCGGTTCACCGGACCCATCCGCGGTGATCGAGCACGTAGAGTCTCTCTGTGCGCCCGAGCGCCCGGCAACAGAACAGGTAGCAAAGAACATGAGCACACCGTGAAGTCCCGATGACAATGCGTCATAGCTAAACCCGAGGCGCGGCCCCACGACTGTCGCCTCATAGACAGGAGATGTAGTGGCAGGTAAGGCCCGCGTACACGAGTTGGCTAAGGAACTCGGTGTCACCAGCAAGGAAGTCCTCGCCCGACTGAATGATCAGGGCGAATTCGTCAAATCCGCATCGTCGACGGTAGAAGCGCCGGTGGCTCGCCGGCTGCGCGAGTCCTTCGGCGGCGGCAAGGCCCCCGCGAAGGCCTCTGCGCAAGGCGGGGCCAAGGCGCCCGCCGCCAAGGCCCCCGACAAATCCCTCGACAAGGCCCTCGACAACGCCATCGGCAGCGCGGGCGGCAACGGCGAGGCGACGGCGACGCCCGCCAAGCCCGCCGCCCCGCAGGCGTCCGCGGCGGCACCCGCCGAGGCCCCGGCCCGTCCCGGCCCGGCTCCCGACCGGCCGTCCGCGCCGTCCCCGGGCCAGCCGAAACCGCCCGCGCCCGGGCAGCCGCCCGGCCAGGCGCCGCGCCCCGGCATGACGCCCGGCCCTCGTCCGGGCCCGATGCCCAAGCCCCGCGCCCCGCGCGTCGGCAACAACCCCTTCTCGTCGGCGCAACCCGTCGACCGGCCCATCCCACGTCCGCAGGCGCCCCGTCCCGGAGCGCCCCGCCCGGGCGCGCCGCGTCCCGGCGGTGCTTCGCCGGGCAACATGCCGCCCCGGCCCGCCGGTGCCGGTGGGCCCGGTCGCCCGGCCAGGCCCGGCGCCCCGCGTCCCGGGGGCGGCCGTCCCGGCGGTCCCGGCGGCCGTGACGGAGGCGGCGGCAACTACCGCGGCGGCGGTGGCGGCGGAGTCGGCGCCCCGCCCGGAGGAGGCGGTGGCGGTTTCCGTGGCCGTCCCGGTGGCGGTGGCGGTGGACGCCCCGGCCAGCGCGGCGGTGCGGCCGGCGCGTTCGGCCGTCCCGGCGGTGCGCCGCGACGCGGCCGCAAGTCCAAGCGGGCGAAACGCGCCGAATACGAGAACATGCAGGCACCCGTCGTCGGTGGCGTGCGGTTGCCGCACGGCAACGGCGAGACGATCCGGCTGGCACGCGGCGCGTCGCTGAGCGACTTCGCCGACAAGATCAACGCCAACCCGGCCTCGCTGGTGCAGGCGCTGTTCAACCTCGGCGAGATGGTCACCGCCACCCAGTCGGTCGGCGACGAGACGCTCGAGCTGCTGGGCAGCGAGATGAACTACGTCGTCCAGGTCGTCAGCCCCGAGGACGAGGACCGCGAGCTGCTGGAGTCCTTCGACCTGACCTACGGGGAGGACGAGGGCGGCGAGGAAGACCTGCAGACCCGGCCGCCGGTGGTGACCGTGATGGGTCACGTCGACCACGGTAAGACCCGACTGCTGGACACCATCCGGAATGCCAGCGTCCGCGAGGCCGAGGCCGGCGGCATCACCCAGCACATCGGTGCCTACCAGGTGACCGTCGACTTCGACGGCACCGAGCGGCCGATCACGTTCATCGACACCCCGGGTCACGAGGCGTTCACCGCCATGCGTGCCCGCGGTGCCAAGGCCACCGACATCGCGATCCTGGTGGTCGCCGCCGACGACGGCGTGATGCCGCAGACGGTGGAGGCCATCAACCACGCGCAGGCGGCCGACGTGCCGATCGTGGTGGCGGTCAACAAGATCGACAAGGAAGGTGCCGACCCGGCCAAGATCCGCGGCCAGCTCACCGAATACGGTTTGGTGGCAGAGGATTTCGGCGGCGACACGATGTTCGTCGACATCTCGGCCAAACAGGGCACCAACATCGAGGCGCTGGAAGAGGCGGTGCTGCTGACCGCTGACGCGGCCTTGGACCTGCGGGCCAACCCCGATATGGAAGCCCAGGGTGTGGCGATCGAGGCGCACCTGGACCGCGGTCGCGGACCGGTGGCCACCGTGCTGATCCAGCGCGGCACGCTGCGGGTCGGTGACTCGATCGTCGCCGGCGACGCCTACGGCCGGGTTCGCCGCATGGTCGACGAGCACGGCGAGGACGTCCATGAGGCGCTGCCGTCGCGGCCGGTGCAGGTCATCGGCTTCACGTCGGTGCCCGGGGCCGGCGACAACCTGTTGGTGGTCGACGAGGACCGCATCGCCCGCCAGATCGCCGACAAGCGCAGCGCCCGCAAGCGCAACGCGCTGGCGGCACGTTCCCGCAAGCGGATCAGCCTGGACGATCTGGATGCCGCGTTGAAGGAAACCAGCCAGCTGAACCTGATCCTCAAGGGCGATAACGCCGGTACGGTCGAGGCGCTGGAAGAGGCGCTGATGGGAATCCAGATCGACGACGAGGTGGAGCTGCGCGTCATCGACCGCGGTGTCGGTGGCATCACCGAGACCAACGTCAACCTGGCGTCCGCCTCGGACGCGGTGATCATCGGCTTCAACGTGCGCGCCGAGGGCAAGGCCACCGAGCTGGCCAACCGCGAGGGTGTGGAGATCCGCTACTACTCGGTGATCTACCAGGCGATCGACGAGATCGAGAAGGCCCTGCGCGGCATGCTCAAGCCGATCTACGAGGAGAGCCAGCTGGGTCGCGCCGAGATCCGGGCGATCTTCCGGTCCTCCAAGGTAGGCATCATCGCCGGCTGCATGATCAGCAGCGGCATCGTGCGCCGCAACGCCAAGGCGCGGCTGCTGCGGGACAACATCGTGGTCACCGACAATCTCTCGATCACCTCGCTGCGACGGGAGAAGGACGACGTGACCGAGGTCCGCGAGGGCTTCGAGTGCGGTATGACGCTGGGGTACTCCGACCTCAAGGAAGGCGACATCATCGAGTCCTACGAGTTGGTCCAGAAGGAACGCACCTGACCACCGCCGACGCTGCAGAACGAAGTGATGAGGAGAAGGCGGTGAATCCGAATGCCTGACCCGGCCCGGGCGCGCCGTTTGGCCAAGCGGATCAACACCATCGTCGCCTCGGCGATCGAGTTCGAGATCAAGGATCCCGGGCTGGAGGGGGTCACCATCGTGGACGCGAAGGTGACCGCCGATCTGCACGATGCGACGGTGTTCTACACGGTGATGGGACGCACGCTGGACGATGAGCCGGATTACGGGGCCGCCGCGGCCGCCCTGGAACGGGCCAAGGGCGCGCTGCGCACCATGGTCGGGGCCGGCACCGGCGTGCGTTTCACGCCCACGCTGACGTTCACCCGCGACACCACGTCGGACAACGTGCAGCGGATGGACGAGTTGCTGGCGCGGGCCCGCGCCGCGGACGCAGATCTGGCGCGGGTTCGTTCGGGCGCCAAGCCGGCTGGGGAGGCCGATCCATACCGGGATAGCGAATCGGGCGTGGAGCCCGGCCTCGACGGGAGCATCGGTGACGACGACCAACACGAATACTGACCTGGACGACCCCTGGGTGGGGGCACGCGTCGACGCCGCGGATGCGGTCGATCTGCTGTCGGATGCCGACACCGTCGCGGTGATCGCGCACGTGCACCCCGACGCCGACACCATCGGCGCCGGGCTGGCGCTGGGGCTGGTGCTGGACAAGTGCGGCAAGCGGGTCGAGGTCAGTTTCGCCGAGCCGGCGGGGTTGCCCGAGTCGCTGGCGTCGCTGCCCGGCTGCCATCTGCTGGTCAGCCCGGATGCGATGCGCCGCGACGTCGATTTGGTTGTCACCGTCGACGTTCCGAGCGTCAAGCGGCTGGGCGCGTTGAGCTACTTGGCCGTCGAGACCGGCGAGGTGCTGGTCATCGACCACCACGCCTCCAACGACATGTTCGGCACCGCCAATTTCGTTGACGTGACGGCCGATTCGACCACAATGATGGTCGCCGACATCCTGGACGCGTGGGGCAAGCCCATCGATCCCGACGTCGCGCACTGCATCTACGCCGGCCTGACGACCGACACCGGATCCTTCCGCTGGGCCAGTGCACGCGCGCTGCGGCTGGCGGCCCGGCTGGTCGACGGCGGCGTGGACAACGCCGCGATCAGCCGCACCCTGATGGACAGCCACCCGTTCGGCTGGCTCCCGCTGCTGTCGCGGGTGCTGGCCTCGGCCCGGCTGCTGCCGGACGCCGCGGGCGGCCGGGGGCTGGTGTATGCCGTTGTCGACAACCTGGATTGGACTAGTTCACGTCCGGAGGAAGTCGAGAGCATCGTCGACATCGTGCGGACCACGCAGCAGGCCGAAGTGGCTGCGGTGTTCAAGGAGATCGCGCCGCAGCAGTGGTCGGTGTCGATGCGGGCCAAGGCCGCGGTGGACCTGGCGTCGGTCGCGTCCGGGTTCGGCGGTGGTGGGCACCGGCTGGCGGCCGGCTACTCGACCACCGGAACCATCGAGGATGCGGTGGCGTCGCTGCGCACCGCCCTGGACTAGAACGCCCTGCGCTAAAAAGCCCAGCTTCCCGAGCGCTGCACGACGAATCCGTGGTCGCCGCTGGTGGTGTCCAGGCAGGCGACGAGGTTGTCCGCTCCCACTGCGCAGGTGACGTTGAGATAGGTCAACTTCTGGCCCGACCCCAGTGCTTTGCCGCCCGCCGGCAGCGGGGGCGCGTTGCCGTCGCATCCGCCGTAGGACATCCGGCTCAGCTGATAGCCCGGGCCTTTGAAATCAACCGAACCCACCAAGCAGTCGCCGGGCCGTGAGCGCCCCCCCGGAATGGGGACGTCGTCCATCCCGGACATGTCTCCCTTGCACTTGATGTCCTGTGACGGTTGCGGCACGGGCGGTGGGCCGCCGTAGAAGTCGCAGACCAGGGCGGAACCGGCGGAGAAACTGACCCGCGGCGGGTTCCCCGGCGCGCCCGCGCCCTGGTAGCCGTCGGCCGGCACGGCGGTGAAGGCGTCCAGGTTGGGAAATCCCGGCGGCGGCAGTGCGCCCGCGTGCGGCGCGGACACCGCGACCGCCGACGCGACCGCCAGCGTCAGGCCGCCGAGCATCCGCACGATGACTCCGGCGACCGCGTTCATCAGCTGATCGTATGGCGTGTTCCGGATCGGGGGGAGCGGACCGGCGCAGATCGCGACGTCAGCGCACCTGCGAGCGGCCGCGTTGCAGCACGGCCTCCCGGTTGGCGGCGATGTCGTCGCCGCTGGTCCGGAACTGCCGGGCCGCCGTCGCCTCCTGCCACAGACCCGCGCTGGTCTGCGCGTCGTCGATGTGGTGATAGGACGCCAGCAACGCCCGCACCGCGTCCTGGTTGTTCCCGACGATCGAGGCCGCCACCGCCCGGGCGGCGGGAAGCAGTTGGTCGTGCGGCACCACTTCGGTCACCAGGCCGCCGCGCAGCGCGTCGGCGGCGGACAGGTAATCCCCGGTCATGCTCATCCGCCGGGCCAGCCCAACCCCCACCTTCTGCGGCAACCGCACGCTCAGGCCCCAGGTGGGCAGCAGCCCCACCCGGGCGTGCGTGTCGGCGAACCGGGCGTTTTCCGAGGCGATCAGGATGTCGCAGTACAGCGCCAGCTCCAGCCCGCCGGTCACCGCGGCGCCGTTGATCGCGCCGATCACCGGCTTGGTCAGCGCCGGCCACCGCGGCGAGATATCCGGGAGCGCCGTGGAGCCGCCCAACTCCTTGAGGTCCAGTCCCGCGCAGAACACCGGGTCGGCGCCCGTGACGATGATGACGTCGACGTCGTCGTCGGTTTCGGCGTCGGCCAGCGCGCCGAAGAAGCGGTCCCGCAACGCCGACGACAGCGCGTTGCGCGACTGGGGCCGGTTCAGGGTCAGGGTGCGCACCCGCTCGTCGGTGTCGATCAGCAGGATCTCGTCGGTCATGACATCACCGTAGCCAGTCGCCCGGCAGGGCCGGTTGGCCGCCTTGCTGCCGGCCGATCCGTCCGGAAGCGGCGGCGCCGAGCAGGGCTTATCGTGGGAAAGATGTGCCGAAACATCACCGAACTGCGCGGCCTGCAGCCCGCGGCCACCGCCGAGGAGATTGCCGCGGCCGCCCGGCAGTACGTGCGCAAGGTCAGCGGCATCACCCACCCCTCGGCGGCCAATGTCGGCGCGTTCGAGGCGGCGGTCGCCGAGGTCACCGAGACGACGACGCGGTTGCTGGGGCAGCTGCCGCCGCGGCGCCAGCCACCCAAGACGGTCCCGCCGCTGCGGCGGCCCGAGGTGATCGCCCGGATGGCGGGCGCGAAATGACCGTCACCACAACGATGCCCGCGCTCAAGGAATGGAGCGCGGCGGTGCACGCCCTGTTGGACGGCCGCCAGCGGGTGCTGCTGCGCAAGGGCGGCATCGGGGAGAAGCGATTCGAACTCGCGGCCCGCGAATTCCTGTTGTTCCCGACGGTCGCGCACAGCCACGCCGAGCGGGTGCGCGCCGAGCATCAAGACCTGTTGGCACTCGCGGCCGCCGACAGCACCGACGACGAGCTGGTGATTCGGGCCGCCGCGAAAGTTGTTGCGGCGGTGCCCGTCGAGCGCCCGGACGGCCTTCCGGCCATCGAGGACCTGCACATCTGGACGCCGGAGTCGGTGCGCGCCGACCGGCTCGACTTTCGTCCCAAGCACAAGCTGGCCGTGCTGGTGGTGTCGGTGGTCCCGCTGGTCGAGCCGGTGCGCCTGGAGCGGACCGCGGAGTATGGCGGCTGCAAGAGCTGGGTGGAGGTGCCCGTGCCGGCGCCGTTGGCGGCGCCGGTGCACGACCCCGTTCATGAGCAAGCGGCGCTAGCCGCGGTCGCCGCCCGGGTCCGCGCCGCCGTTGGCTGACAGCTCGGCCGGCCCGACCGGCAACAGCAGCCGGGAGCGCCCGTAGCGCACGGTGTGGGTGACCGGCGTCGGCTGCCGGCCGGTCAGCACCGGTTCGCCGGAGCCGAGGTTGTGCGCGTAGCGCGGGGACCAGCTGCCGGCGATCAGCACCCGGATGCGTGAGCCGGCCCGGAAGCGGTGGGCCATGCCGTCGAGGTCGAGTCGAACGATCTTCTCCGACTTGGGTTTTGCCGCGGCTTGCAGCCGGCGGTACGCCTCGCTGACGTTGCGCGACCGGCCCTTGGCGTCGACCTCGCTCACCCGCACGAACAGGTCGGCGTGCGGACCGTCCGCGCCGTGGGCGAGCTCGACGACCGGGGTGCCGTAGGCGTACACGTCCTCGGTGAGGGTCGCGCTGGTGAACGCCAGCACGTCGTCACGCGACGCCAGCCGGCTGTCGTCACGGTAGCCGCCGTTCGCGGACAGCAACGGGCCGCCGGTCGTCGGTGTCGGGTGGGCCGGGTCGTGACGAAAGGTGGCCGGGGCCAACCCCTTCAGGGCCGGCGCGGTCTCGCCCAGGTAGCCGCCGGGCCGCAGGTACAGGGCGCGTTCGGTGGTGGCAGGCGGCCAGTCGGGCAGGCTGCGCCAGCCCCCGCCGGCGCCGCCGCCGGTGACGTAGACCCGGACCCGGCTGGGGCGGCGCGACGTGGCCGCATCGCCCAGATGGGTGCCCAGCCAATCCAGCGCCTCCCGGGCGCAGGTGGAGAACCCGGTGGTGAGCAGGTGGGTGTGTGTCCAGGGGCCGACGGTGAGCGCGACGTCGACGCCGCGGCCCCGCAGGTGCGCGTACTGCTGCAGCGTCTGCCTGATGAAGATGTCCTGCCAGCCGCCCACCAACAGCACCGGCACCTGCACGCGGTCCAGCGCGTCGTTGCACCGCAACGCATTCCAGAACGGGTCGTCGGGTTCGCTGTGCTCGACCCAGGATTCGAACCAGGGGGCACCCGCGCCGAGCAGGCTGCGCGCGGCGTCGCCCAGCGGCACCGCGGCCGCCGCCTGCGCCACCCTGCGGCGGGTCTGCAGCTGGCGAAGCGCGGCGCGAACGCGCACCGGGTCCTCCTGGTGCGCCACCATGTCGCTCCAGCCCAGAAAGTCGTTGACCGCGAATGTGCCTGTGCCCCAGGTTGATTCGTTGAAATCGTGCGGGCCCACCATGATGACGGCGGTGGCCAGTTCCGGCGGGGGATCCTGCAGCAGCGCCCACTGGGTGAACCCCAGGTACGACATGCCGACGGTGGCGAAGCGGCCGGTGAACCATGGCTGCTCGCGCAGCCAGGCGACGGTGTCGGCGCCGTCGTCGACCTCGTTGGCCATCGGCTCGAACACCCCGCCCGATCCGAACGTGCCGCGCACGCTCTGCAGCACCACGTGGTAGCCGCGCGACGCGTACAACGCGCCGAAGATCAGCGTGAACGGGAAACCGCGCCCATAGGGCCCGCGGACCAGCAAGGTGCCCAGGGCGGACGCGGTGGCCGGCGCGTAGTGGTCGGCCACCAGCTGCACCCCGTCGCGCATCGGTACCACGACGCGCTCCACGGTGTAGTCGGTGGTCGCCGGCGGCAGGCCGAGCAGCCGGCCGGCGGCCTTGCCGCCCAAGTGTCGCAGGGTGTGCAGCGCCGGCTGTGTGGGTTGGATCGAGGTCGTACTCACGGTCCTCACATTAAGACCCCGTCAACCGGCGGCGACGCAACCCCGGGGAGAAATCAGAACTTGTAATACGGCGCGAGGTCGTTGGCGCGCTGCAGATTGGTCTGCATGCAATCGACCTCGGGGTTGGAGTAGACGGTCGAGTAGTACAGCGCCTGCTGCAGCACGCCGTAGCTGGTCTTGAACGCGACCATGCAGGAGTAGAACCAGTAGCTGTTGTGGTAGGTCGGCTTGAGCACCCAGTACTGCGCGGCGCGGTGACCCGCGATCGTCGTCTCGACGGCGTCGGCTGGCAGCGACTGCTCGTAGGTGCGCCAGATGATCGGTTCGACGGCCACCTGATAGTTCCCGGCGTCGAAGTGGCAGCGCAGCCCGTCTTCGTGTTCGGGCGGTGTGAAGCCCAAGCCGAGCCCCTGGATGACGTCGAACGGGATGTCCTCGCACGCGTCGAAGGGGCGCGGATCGGTGGTCGCCACGATGGGGCTCTTCATGGTGGTTTCCATCGGCTGGGCGGTCGACCTCAGCTCGACGGACCGGTCGCCGCCACCCGGCCAGGAAAGGTCCTGCGGGGCGGTCAACAGGCCCACCGTGCCCCCGATGGCCGCTGTGAGCAGCGCACCCAGCGCCCCCATCAGACGAACATTGGCGAACACGACATCCCCCCTGACGCCTCAGCGGTCCTTTCGGGGGAGTGTACAAGTCCCGCGCGCGGCGTCACAGGCAAACCTGAACTTGTTCTAACTCACCCGCTCGCGGGCCGAAATGGCGCCCGCGAAAGGGGCTTGCCCGGTTCGGGTCGTTAGGGTGGTTAATCGTGGCTGGGCATTCAGCGGGGCAGGACTCGACCAACGGTGGGCAACCGACGCTGTGGGCGGTGTCCGACCTGCACACCGGTCACCTCGGCAACAAGCCGGTCACCGAATCGCTGCATCCCTCCTCGCCGGATGACTGGCTGATCGTCGCCGGCGACGTCGCCGAACGCACCGACGAGATCCGTTGGGCCCTTGACCTGCTGCGACGGCGCTTCGCCAAGGTGATCTGGGTGCCGGGCAACCACGAGCTGTGGACCACCACCCGCGATCCGGTGCAGATCTTCGGCAAGGCGCGCTACGAGTACCTGGTCAACATGTGCGACGAGATGGGCGTGGTCACGCCCGAGCATCCGTTCCCGGTGTGGACCGAGCGCGGTGGCCCGGCCACGATCGTGCCGATGTTCCTGCTCTACGACTACAGCTTCTTGCCCGACGGGGCCACGAGCAAAGCCGAAGGCCTGACCATCGCGCGCGAGCGCAACGTGGTGGCCACCGACGAGTTCCTGCTCTCCCCGGAGCCCTACGCCACCCGTGAGGCGTGGTGCCGCGAGCGCCTGGAGATCACCCGTGCCCGCCTCGAAGAGCTGGACTGGATGAACCCGACCGTCCTGGTGAATCACTTCCCGCTGGTCCGCGACCCCTGCGACGCGCTGTTCTACCCGGAGTTCTCGCTGTGGTGCGGGACCACCAAGACGGCCGACTGGCATACCCGCTACAACGCCGTGTGTTCGGTCTACGGCCACCTGCACATCCCGCGGACCACCTGGTACGACGACGTGCGCTTCGAGGAAGTGTCGGTGGGTTATCCGCGGGAGTGGCGGCGCCGCAAGCCGCCCAGCTGGCTGCGCCAGGTGCTGCCGGATCCGCAGTACGCGCCGGGCGACCTCAACGACTTCGGCGGCCACTTCGAGATCACTCCCGAGATGAAGGCCCAGGCCGCGCAGTTCCGGGAACGGTTGCGGCAGCGGCAATCACGATGACGGGGGACATGCTGGTCTCCTCGGTGCTGCCGGTCGCCGACGGCCTGGCCTACTCGGAGGTGTATACCGATCCGCCCGATCTCGCGCCGCTGCCCGAAGAGGAGCCGCTGATCGCCAGGTCGGTGGCCAAGCGGCGCAACGAGTTCATCACCGTCCGGCACTGCGCCCGGATCGCGCTGGGCGAGCTCGGCCTGCCGCCGGTGCCGATCCTCAAGGGCGAGAAGGGTGAACCCTGCTGGCCCGACGGCGTGGTGGGCAGCCTCACCCACTGCACGGGCTATCGGGGTGCGGTGGTGGGCCGCACCGACGCGGTGCGCTCGGTGGGCATCGACGCCGAACCGCACGACGTGTTGCCCGACGGCGTGCTCAACGCGATCAGCCTGCCGGCCGAACGCAGCGAGATCCCCGCCCGCCTGACGGGGGACCTGCATTGGGACCGAATCCTGTTCTGCGCCAAGGAGGCGACGTACAAGGCCTGGTTCCCGCTGACCAAACGGTGGCTGGGTTTCGAGGACGCGCACATCGCGTTCGAGGCCGACGGTCCCGGCGCGGCGACGGGCGGTTTCGTGTCGCGGATCCTGATCGATCCGGAAGCGCTGTCCGGTCCGCCGCTGACCGAGCTGCGCGGCCGGTGGTTGGTCGAGCGCGGGCTGGTGCTGACCGCCATCGTGCTATGAGCCAAACCCCCACCGGGCCAGGGATAGTCGTCGTCGACAAGCCGCCCGGAATGACAAGTCACGACGTGGTCGGGCGCTGCCGCCGGATCTTTTCCACCCGCAGGGTGGGCCACGCGGGGACGCTGGACCCGATGGCCACCGGCGTGCTGGTGATCGGCGTCGAGCGCGCCACCAAGATCCTCGGTCTGCTGACCGCGACCGCCAAGTCCTACACCGCCACCATCCGTCTGGGCCAGAGCACGTCCACCGACGACGCGGAGGGCGAACTGGTGCACAGCGTCTCGGCGCGGCACCTGACCGGCGAGGCGATCGAATCCGCCGTGGGCGGCCTGCGCGGCGACATCGAACAGGTGCCGTCGACGGTCAGCGCCATCAAGGTCGACGGCAAGCGCGCCTACCGGCTGGCGCGCGAGGGCCAGACCGTCGAGCTCAAGGCCCGCCCGGTGCGCATCGACCGGTTCGAGGTCTGCGACATCCGGCCCGGACCCGGCGGCCACGACGTCGTCGACCTGGACGTCGAGGTCGACTGCTCGTCGGGGACCTACATCCGCGCCCTGGCCCGCGACCTCGGCGGCGCCCTGGGGGTGGGCGGGCACCTGACGGCGTTGCGGCGCACCAGCGTCGGGCGCTTCGGGCTCGATCAGGCCTACCCGCTCGACGAGCTGGCGGAGCGCCCGCGGCTCAGCTACAGCCTGGACGAGGCCTGCCTGCTGATCTTTCCGCGCCGCGACCTGTCCGCCGAGGAGGCCGAGGCGACCGGCAACGGCCGGTCGCTGGCGCCGGCGGGCATCGAGGGCATCTACGCCGCCTGCGACCCGGACGGCCGGGTGATGGCGCTGCTGCGCGACGAGGGCTCGCGGACCAAGCCGGTGGTGGTGATCCGCCCGGCGACGCTGTAACGGCCCCGGCCGAACGGTTGGTTGGGCTACGTTGCACACTGGATGCCTAGACCGCCCACGGTTCGGAAGGGGACAAAGATGTCCAGCAAGGTTTATGTCGTCGGCGTCGGGATGACGAAATTCGAGAAGCCGGGCCGCCGTGAGGGCTGGGACTATCCGGACATGGCCCGGGAATCGGGCACCAACGCCCTGAAGGACGCCGGCATCGACTACCGCGAGGTCCAGCAGGGCTACGTCGGCTACGTCGCCGGTGATTCGACGTCGGGGCAGCGGGCGCTCTACGAGCTGGGCATGACCGGCATCCCGGTCGTCAACGTCAACAACAACTGCTCCACCGGCTCGACGGCACTGTTCCTCGCGGCGCAGGCCATCCGCGGCGGCATCGTCGACTGCGCGATCGCGCTCGGCTTCGAGAAGATGCAGCCCGGCTCGCTGGGCGGTGGCGCCCAGGACCGCGAATCGCCGATGGCCAAGCACGTCAAGGCGATGGCCGACATCGACGAGTTCGCGATGCCCGTGGCGCCGTGGATGTTCGGCGCCGCAGGACGCGAGCACATGAAGCAATACGGCAGCACCGCAGAGCATTTCGCCAAGATCGGCTACAAGAACCACAAGCACTCGGTCAACAACCCGTTCGCCCAGTTCCAGGAGTCCTACACGCTCGAGGACATCCTGGGGGCGCGGATGATCTCCGACCCGCTTACCAAGCTGCAGTGCTCGCCCACCTCGGACGGCTCGGGTGCGGCCATCCTGGCCTCGGAGAGCTTCGTCGACAGCCACGGTCTGGCCGGCCAGGCGGTGGAGATCGTCGGGCAGGCCATGACCACCGACTTTGCGTCGACGTTCGACGGGAGCGCGAGGAACCTCATCGGCTACGACATGAATGTCCAAGCCGCGCAACAGGTCTACGACCAGTCCGGGCTCGGGCCGCAGGACTTCCAGGTGATCGAGCTGCACGACTGCTTCTCGGCCAACGAACTGCTGCTGTATGAGGCCCTGGGGCTGTGCGGTCCGGGTGAGGCACCGAAGCTGATCGACAACAACGACACCACCTACGGCGGCCGCTGGGTGGTCAACCCGTCCGGCGGCCTGATCTCCAAGGGGCATCCGCTGGGTGCCACCGGCTTGGCGCAGTGCGCCGAGCTGACCTGGCAGCTGCGCGGGACCGCCGACAAGCGTCAGGTCGACAACGTCACCGCCGCACTGCAACACAACATCGGACTGGGCGGCGCCGCCGTCGTCACCGCCTACCAGCGCGCCGAGCGTTAAGGGCGCCATGATCGAGTGGTCCGACACCGACCTGATGGTCCGGGATGCCGTACGGCAGTTCGTCGATAAAGAGATTCGCCCGCACGTCGACGAACTCGAAACCGGCCAAATGTCGCCGTATCCGATCGCACGCAAGCTGTTCAGCCAGTTCGGCCTCGACGCCATGGCCGCCGAGTCGGTCAAGAAGATGCTGGACCGCGAGCGGGCCAAGCTCGACGGCGCCCCCGCTCCTGCAGATGAAAAGCCCGACGAGTCAGGCGGTTTCGCCGGCGGCGCGCAGGGGTCGATGATCGCGGTGTTGGTGTCCGAAATCGCGAGAGTCAGCATCGGGCTGCTCAGCACCGCATCCGTGAGCCTCGGCCTGGGTGCGGCGACCATCATGAGCCGCGGGACACTGGCGCAGAAGGAACGCTGGCTGCCCGAGCTGATGACGCTGGAAAAGATTGCGGCGTGGGCGATTACCGAGCCCGACTCGGGATCGGACGCGTTCGGCGGGATGAGGACCTACGTCAAGCGCGACGGCGAGGACTACATCCTCAACGGGCAGAAGACATTCATCACCAACGGGCCCTGCGCCGACGTCCTGGTCGTGTACGCCAAACTCGACGAGGGCGATGCGAGCCCGGACAAGCAAGACAAGCGCAACCGACCGGTGCTGGTCTTCGTGCTCGACGCGGGCATGCCGGGCCTCACCCAGGGCAAACCGTTCAAGAAGATGGGCATGATGTCCTCGCCGACCGGCGAGTTGTTCTTCGACAACGTGCGGCTGAGCCCGGACCGGCTGCTCGGCGAGAGTGAACAGCACACCGACGGCGATGGCCGCGACAGCGCCCGCGCCAACTTCGCCGCCGAGCGGATCGGGATCGCGATGATGGCGTTGGGCATCATCGACGAATGCCACCGGCTCTGCGTGGATTACGCCAAGAGCCGGACGTTGTGGGGCAAGAACATCGGGCAATTCCAGCTGATCCAGCTCAAGCTGGCCAAGATGGAGATCGCCCGAATGAACGTGCAGAACATGGTCTTTCACACCATCGAGCGCCAGCAGGCCGGTAAGCCGCTGACGCTGGCCGAGGCGTCGGCGATCAAGCTGTACTCGTCGGAGGCGGCCACCGACGTGGCGATGGAGGCCGTACAGCTGTTCGGCGGCAACGGGTATATGGCCGAATACCGGGTGGAGCAGCTGGCCCGCGACGCCAAGTCGCTGATGATCTACGCGGGCAGCAACGAGGTTCAGGTCACCCACATCGCCAAGGGCCTGCTGGCCGACTGAGCGCCAACACGACTGCGCCGCTTACGATCGCCGCTAGGCCTGATGGCGGTGACCCGCTGCGCCCGGCTGCGCCGCGCTTGCGATCGCCGCTAGGCCTGATGGCGGCGACCCGCTGCGCCCGGCAGCGCCGCGCTTGCGATCGCCGCTAGGCCGTCACCCAGATGGCCCGGGCCGCCGGGCTGCCCAGGTCGACCATCGTCTCGGCGCCGTCGCCGGAGTCGATCGCGACCGAGATCATGCCGGCGAATTCGCGTCGGGTCAGGACCCGCAGCCGGGAGTCGAGGTTGATGCCGACATCGGTGAAGTAGCGCAGCATCTCGGGGTCGGCGTCGGAGATGCGCGCGACTGTGCCGGTGTCCCCGTCGTCGCACGCCCACAGCTGGCGGGCCGGCGGGGTGGGCACCTGCCCGTCGGAGGCCGGGATCGGGTCACCGTGCGGGTCGCGCTGCGGGAATCCCAGCTTGGCGTCGATGCGCGCCACCAGCCGATCGGACACCGCGTGCTCGAGCACCTCGGCCTCGTCATGCACCTCGTCCCAGGCGTAGCCGAGCTCGTTGACCAGGAAGGTCTCCAGCAGCCGGTGCCGGCGCACCATCTCCAGCGCCGCGCGCCGGCCCGCCTCGGTCAGCGTCACCGCGCCGTACTTTTCGTGGTCGACAAGGCCCTGCTCGGCGAGCTTGCGGATGGACTCCGAGGCCGTGCTGGCCGACACCCCGATCTTCTCGGCCAGCATCTTGGTGCTGACCTTCTGCGGCGCGTCTTTGGGGGACCACTCCTGGGCATTCCAGATGACCTTGAGGTAGTCCTGGCCGACCGCGGTGATACCGCCACGCTCTTCGTCAGCGCTCACACCGAGAAAGTTTAGGCACCCCACGCCTGATCCGGCGTGTTCCCCGACACCATGGCGGGGTTTGCCCCTCTGGATCTCCCGGCGGACCACTCGGCGCCGTAGGCTGGCGGGCGTGCAGCGGTGGCGCGGCCAAGACGAGATTCCCACGGACTGGGGCAGGTGTGTGCTCACCATCGGTGTATTCGACGGTGTGCATCGCGGCCACGCCGAGCTGATCGCGCATGCGGTCAAGGCGGCGCGCGCCCGCAACGTCCCGACGGTGCTGATGACGTTCGACCCGCATCCGATGGAAGTGGTCTACCCGGGCAGCCATCCCGCCCAGCTGACGACGCTGACCCGGCGCGCCGAGCTGGTCGAGGAGCTGGGCATCGACGTCTTCCTGGTGATGCCGTTCACCACCGACTTCATGAAGCTAACCCCGGAGCGCTACGTGCACGAGCTGCTGGTGGAGAACCTGCATGTCGTCGAAGTCGTGGTGGGGGAGAACTTCACCTTCGGCAAGAAGGCGGCCGGCACCGTCGACACCCTGCGCAAGGCGGGGGACCGGTTCGGGTTCTCGGTCGAGTCGATGTCGCTGCTGTCCGAGCATCACAGCAACGAGACCGTGACGTTCTCGTCCACCTACATCCGGTCCTGCGTGGACGCCGGCGACATGGTCGCGGCCACCGAGGCACTGGGCCGCCCGCACCGCGTCGAAGGTGTGGTGGTCCGCGGCCACGGGCGCGGCATCGAGCTGGGCTTCCCGACCGCCAACGTGGCGCCGCCGATGTACTCGGCCATCCCGGCCGACGGCGTGTACGCCGCGTGGTTCACCGTGCTCGGGCACGGACCGGCCACCGGCACCGTCATCCCCGGTGAGCGCTACCAGGCGGCGGTGTCGGTCGGCACCAACCCGACCTTCTCCGGACGCACCCGCACCGTCGAGGCGTTCGTCCTGGACACCACCGCCGACCTCTACGGCCAGCACGTCGCCCTGGATTTCGTCGCCCGCATCCGCGGTCAGCACAGGTTCGACTCCGTCAAGGAACTCGTCGTCGCGATGGGCAAGGACACCGAGAAGGCACGCCAGCTGCTCACCGAGTAGGTCGCCACCATCGGATGAGCGTCCCGCCAACGATTCGAGCCGGGCACCTTCTGGCTGCTAAACTGCCGGACGACATCGGCGCGTGCTGCGGTTCGCGGTGGCCGCGCCTTGAACATTCACCTTTCGCGGACCGATTGATGGAGATAGTTTCGTGGCGCTGACAGCCGAGCAGAAAAAAGAAATCCTGGGCAACTACGGCCTGCATGGCACCGACACCGGTTCCCCCGAGGCGCAGGTCGCGCTGCTGACCAAGCGGATCGCCGACCTGACCGAGCACCTGAAGGTGCACAAGCACGACCACCACTCGCGGCGCGGGCTGCTGCTGCTGGTCGGACGCAGGCGCCGGCTGCTCAAGTACGTCGCGCAGATCGATGTCGCGCGGTACCGCTCGCTGGTCGAGCGGCTGGGCCTGCGTCGCTGACGCAAGCACCGCCAGGGCGGTAGCGCCCCGCAAATTCCGAGCAATATGGCGGGCAGAGGTCGCCCGTGTAGAGTGAGGACGTTCTGGGCCGGTTCGGCCGGAGCAAACGGTGCGGTCACGCAGATCCGCGTGTGCCGTTCCAGCGTGTCACTACGCACGTTCGAGGGAGCAGCCAGTCTGCATCGGGCGGTCTTCGGTAGTGGCTGCCGGGCTCTCCGGATCTGGGGCAGGTCGGCCGCTTCGATCGATGGCCGTAGCCGTATTCAGACTCAGCGCCTCCCGCGGGTGACCCGCGGCCGTCAGGCCTGCGGTTCGCGCGTGGTCACGCGAAAAAGATGAATACAAGAGAGGCCGTACGGACGTCTATGTCTGTCGCTGAAATTGAAGAGGGCGTGTTCGAGGCGACCGCCACTATCGACAACGGGAGCTTCGGCTCCCGCACCATCCGTTTCGAGACCGGCCGGTTGGCCCAGCAGGCAGCTGGCGCCGTGGTCGCGTACCTCGACGACGAAAACATGCTGTTGTCGGCGACCACCGCCAGCAAGAGCCCCAAGGAGCACTTCGACTTCTTCCCGCTGACCGTCGATGTCGAGGAGCGGATGTATGCCGCCGGTCGCATCCCCGGTTCGTTCTTCCGTCGCGAGGGCCGTCCCTCCACCGACGCGATCCTGACCTGCCGGCTCATCGACCGGCCGCTGCGCCCGTCGTTCGTCTCCGGGCTGCGCAACGAGATCCAGGTCGTGGTCACGGTCATGAGCCTGGACCCCAACGACCTGTACGACGTGCTGGCGATCAACGCCGCGTCGGCCTCCACCCAGCTGAGCGGGCTGCCGTTCTCGGGTCCGATCGGGGGCGTGCGGGTCGCGCTCATCGACGGCCAGTGGGTGGCGTTCCCGACTGTCGAGCAGCTCGAGCGCGCCGTGTTCGACATGGTCGTCGCCGGCCGCAAGGTCGAGGGTGACGTCGCGATCATGATGGTCGAGGCCGAGGCCACCGAGAAGGTCATCGAGCTCGTCGAGGGCGGCGCCCAGGCGCCGACGGAAACCGTTGTGGCCGAAGGACTCGAGGCCGCCAAGCCGTTCATCGCCGCGCTGTGTACCGCGCAGGAGGAGCTGGCCGGGGCCGCGGCCAAGCCGGTCGGCGAGTTCCCGACGTTCCCGGACTACCAGGAAGACGTCTACTACTCGGTCGCCTCGCTGGCCACCGACGAGCTGGCCAAGGCGCTGACCATCGGCGGCAAGGCCGAGCGCGACGCGCGCACCGACGAGCTCAAGGCCGAGGTGCTCGCGCGGCTCACCGGGGCCTCTGCGACCTACGAGGGCCGCGAGAAAGAGGTCAGCGCCGCCTACCGGTCGCTGACCAAGAAGCTGGTGCGCCAGCGCATCCTGACCGATCACTTCCGCATCGACGGCCGCGGCATCACCGACATCCGCGCGTTGTCGGCCGAGGTCGCCGTGGTGCCGCGGGCGCACGGCAGCGCGCTGTTCCAGCGCGGCGAGACCCAGATCCTGGGTGTGACCACGCTCGACATGGTCAAGATGGCCCAGCAGATCGACTCGCTGGGACCGGAAACCTCCAAGCGCTACATGCACCACTACAACTTCCCGCCGTTCTCCACCGGCGAGACCGGCCGCGTGGGCTCGCCCAAGCGGCGCGAGATCGGGCACGGCGCGCTCGCCGAGCGCGCCCTGATCCCGGTGCTGCCCGGCGTCGAGGAGTTCCCGTACGCCATCCGTCAGGTGTCCGAGGCGCTGAGCTCCAACGGCTCGACGTCGATGGGTTCGGTCTGTGCGTCCACCCTGTCGCTGCTGAATGCCGGTGTGCCGCTGAAGGCGCCGGTGGCCGGCATCGCGATGGGCCTGGTCTCCGATGACGTCGAGGTGGACGGCAAGACCGAGCGCCGCTTCGTCACCCTGACCGACATCCTGGGCGCCGAGGACGCGTTCGGCGACATGGACTTCAAATGCGCCGGTACCAAGGACTTCGTCACCGCGCTGCAGCTGGACACCAAGCTCGACGGGATCCCGTCGCAGGTGCTGGCGGGCGCGCTGGGGCAGGCCAAGGACGCGCGGCTGACCATCCTGGAGGTCATGGCCGAGGCGATCGACGAGCCCGACGAGATGAGCCCGTATGCGCCTCGGGTCACCACCATCAAGGTTCCGGTGGACAAGATCGGTGAGGTGATCGGGCCCAAGGGCAAGGTCATCAACGCGATCACCGAGGAAACCGGCGCGCAGATCTCCATCGAGGACGACGGCACCGTGTTCGTCGGCGCCACCGACGGACCCTCGGCGCAGGCCGCGATCGACCGGATCAACGCCATCGCCAACCCGCAGCTGCCGACCGTCGGCGAGCGGTTCCTCGGAACCGTGGTCAAGACAACGGATTTCGGTGCGTTCGTGTCGCTGCTGCCCGGCCGTGACGGCCTGGTGCACATCTCCAAGCTCGGTAAGGGCAAACGGATCGCGAAGGTGGAGGACGTGGTGAACGTCGGCGACAAGCTGCGCGTCGAGATTGCTGACATCGACAAGCGGGGCAAGATCTCGCTGGTTCTGGTGGAGGAGGACAACTCGGCTCCTGCCGATGCTCCGGCGGCCGCTCCTGCCGATGCCGCGACGGCGAGCAGCTGACTCATCGACCGGGACGCGTCCCGGTCGGGCCGGCGCACTGCGCCGGGGCAAAGTCGCTGAGGCGGAGTCGGCACCCCAAGCCGCGTTGCGGCGCACCACGCTGCCGGGCGGCTTGCGGGTGGTCACCGAGTACCTGCCCGCGGTGCGTTCCGCCTCGGTCGGCGTCTGGGTCGGGGTCGGCTCGCGCGACGAGGGTGCCACCGTGGCCGGCGCCGCGCACTTCCTCGAGCATCTGCTGTTCAAGTCGACCCCCAGCCGCACGGCGGTGGACATCGCGCAGGCGATGGACGCCGTCGGGGGAGAGCTGAACGCGTTCACCGCGAAGGAGCACACCTGCTACTACGCGCACGTGCTCGACAGCGATCTGGCGCTGGCCGTCGACCTGGTCGCCGACGTGGTGCTCAACGGGTGCTGCGCGGCCAACGACGTCGAGCTGGAACGCGACGTGGTCCTCGAAGAGATCGCGATGCGCGACGACGACCCCGAGGACGCACTCGGCGACATGTTCCTGAGCGCGCTGTTCGGTGACCACCCCGTCGGCCGCCCCGTCATCGGCACCGCGCGGTCGGTGACGTCGATGACGCGCAACCAGCTGCACTCGTTTCATGTCCGGCGTTACACGCCGGAGCGGATGGTGGTGGCGGTGGCCGGCAACGTCGACCACGACGAGGTAGTGGCGTTGGTGCGCCGGCACTTCGGGCCGCATCTGGTCCGCGGGCGCGAACCGATCGCGCCGCGCAAGGGCGCCGGACGGGTCAGCGGCCGCCCCGGTCTACTGCTGGGCACCCGGGACGCCGAGCAGGCGCACGCGTCATTGGGTGTCCGCACGCCCGGGCGCGGCTGGGAGCATCGCTGGGCGCTGTCGGTGCTCAACACCGCGCTGGGCGGCGGCCTGAGCTCCCGGTTGTTCCAGCAAGTTCGGGAACTGCGCGGGCTGGCCTACTCGGTGTACTCGACGGTGGACGTCTTCGCCGACAGCGGCGCGCTGTCGGTGTACGCCGCCTGCCAGCCCGAACGCTTCGCCGAGGTGATGGCGGTGACCAGCGGCGTGCTCGAGTCGGTGGCGCGCGACGGCATCACCGAGTCGGAATGCCGCATCGCCAAGGGATCGTTGCGCGGCGGTCTGGTGCTCGGGCTGGAGGATTCCAGCTCGCGGATGAGCCGGCTGGGCCGCAGCGAGCTCAACTACGGCATGCACCGCAGCATCGAGCACACCCTGCGCCAGATCGATCAGGTGACCGTCGAGGAGGTAAACGCCGTGGCCCACCGGCTGCTCGGGCAGCGGTACGGCGCCGCGGTTCTGGGCCCCTACGCCGCCAAACGGTCACTGCCCCAACAACTTCGGGCGATGGTAAATTAGCCGAATGGTACTGGGCTTTTGGGACATCATGGTGCCCATCGTGGGCGCACCCATGGCCGGCGGGCCCGGGACTCCCGCGTTGGCCGCGGCGGTGTCCAATGCGGGTGGGCTCGGTTTCGTCCCCGGCGGGCACCGCAGCGCCGAGCAGTTGGCCGACGACATCGTCGCGGCGCGCAAGGCCACCAGCGGCCCGCTCGGGGTGAACTTGTTTGTGCCCCAACCCAGCGTCGCGGACTGGATGGCCCTGCATTACTACGCGGCCGAACTCGAAGAAATCGCCGAGCACTACCAGGTCGAGGTCGGTCACCCGCAGCACGGCGACGACGACGAGTGGGAGCAGAAGCTCGAGGTGGTGGCCGACGTCCGGCCCGAGCTGGTGTCCTTCACCTTCGGCGTGCCGCCGCCCGACGTGATCCGGCGGCTGGGCGCGCTGGGCCTGCTGGTGATGGTCACCGTCACCTCTGCCTACGAGGCGGGGATCGCCGTCGCGGCCGGTGCCGACAGCCTGGTGGCCCAGGGGCCCGCCGCCGGCGGGCACCGCGGCACCTTCGCGCCGGATATGGAACCCGCCAACGAGTCGCTGCACCAGCTCATCGACCGCATCCGCAACGCCCATGACATCCCGATCATCGCGGCGGGCGGGCTGGGCACCGCCGACGAGGTCGGGGCCGCGCTGCGCAGGGGAGCGGTGGCGGCCCAGGTCGGCACCGCGCTGCTGCTGGCCGACGAGGCGGGCACCAACTCCGCGCACCGCGTCGCGCTGAAGAACCCGCTGTTCGCCACCACCGTTGTGACGCGGGCGTTCTCGGGCCGCTACGCGCGTGGACTGGAGAACGACTTCACCCGCATGCTCGACCACGTCGCGCCGCTGGGCTACCCCGAGGTCAACCAGATGACCTCACCGATCCGGGAAGCCGCCGCCGCCATCGAGGACCCCAACGGCATGCCGCTGTGGGCCGGGACGTCGTTCAAGAACGCGTGTGCCGGCCCGGCTGCCGACATCATCGCCAGCCTCGCGGCCACGAGTTAGCGCACCAGTCAGCCCAGAACGGCGGCCGGGTCGGTGAACGGCAGGCCGAGGTCGGTGGCCACCTGTTCGGACAGCAGCCCACCGTCGTGCGTCGAAAGGCCTTTGGCCAGAGCATGATCCGAGCGACATGCCGCCTGCCAACCGCGGTCGGCGAGCGCGAGCACGTACGGCATGGTCGCGTTGGTCAGCGCCACCGTCGACGTCTTGGGCACCGCGCTGGGCATGTTCGCCACGCAGTAGAACACGGTGTCGTGCACCGCGAACGTGGGATCGTCATGCGTGGTGGGCCGCGAGCCCTCGAAACAACCGCCCTGGTCGATGGAGATGTCCACCAGCACGGCACCCGATTTCATCTGAGACACAAGGGAATTCGAGATCAAGTTGGGCGCCTTCGCGCCGGGCAGCAGCACCGCGCCGATCACCAGGTCGGCGCGCTTGACGGTGCCCTCCAGGTCGTAGGCCGACGAGTAGCGGGTGCGGACCTGGCCGCCGAACTCCGCGTCGAGCAGTCGGAGCTTGTTGATGTTGACGTCGAGCACCGTGACCGAGGCTCCCATGCCGCCGGCGACCCGGGCCGCGTTGTAGCCGGCCGTCCCCGCACCCACCACCACGACGTCGGCGGGTTTGACGCCCGGCACCCCGCCCATCAACACGCCGCGCCCACCGTGGGTGCGCATCAGGTGATACGCGCCCACCTGAGCCGACAGCCGGCCGGCGACCTCACTCATCGGAGCCAGCAACGGCAGTGTGCCGTCGGCGCTCTGGACCGTCTCGTAGGCGATCGACGTCGTCCCGGACCTCAGCAGCGCCTCGGTGCACGCGCGCGACGCGGCCAGATGCAGATAGGTGAATAGGATCTGGTTGCGCCGCAACAGGTCGTACTCGGCCGGCACCGGTTCTTTGACCTTGAGCAGCAGGTCCGCGTCGGCCCAGACCTGGTCGGCGGTATCGGCCAGCTGGGCGCCCGCCGCCTTGAACTCCGAGTCGGGGATCGCCGACCCTTCCCCGGCGCCGGCCTGCACGAACACGTCATGGCCGCGGCGGGTCAGCTCTGCGACGCCGGCCGGGGTGATGGCAACCCGGAACTCGTTGGTCTTGGTCTCGGTCGGTACGCCGACTCGCATGATCGCCCCTTGGTTGCCGGTTCGCCTTCAAGTGTGAAGAAAGTTCGCGGGGGCCGCAAAAGCTCGGTGTTTGCTGGCTATGATCGGCGGATGACCGACCCGTGCGTGCAGGCCACCGTGCAGATCGACGCCCGGCCCGACGTGGTGTACCGGCTCATCACCGACCTGCCCACGCTGGCCGAGCTGGCCGAGGAGGCGGTGGCGATGGAGTGGCGCAAGGGCGACGCGGTGAGCCCGGGCGCGGTGTTCACCGGCCACAACCGGAGCGGCAGCCGGCGCTGGAGCACCAAGTGCAGGGTCACCGACGCCGAACCGGGCCGTCGCTTCGCGTTCGACGTGAGCCACACCATGATTCCGGTGGCCCGCTGGCAATACGACATCGCCGCGGCCGACGGCGGGTGCGCGGTCACCGAGAGCACCTGGGACCGCAGGCCCGGCTGGTTCCGCAAGGTCGCCGGCAAGGCCACCGGCGTCAGCGACCGGGTGACCGCCAACACCGAGCACATCCGGCTCACCCTGCAGCGCCTCAAGCAGCGCGCCGAGACCGAGTAGCCGAAGAACCAGGGAGTCCCGATGACGCGACGCGATCCCGCCGTAGCCGTCATTGGAGCGGGCATGTCGGGGCTGTGCGTCGCAATTGCCTTGTTGCGCAGCGGTATCAGCGATGTGACCGTGTACGAGAAGGCCGACGAGGTGGGCGGCACCTGGCGGGACAACACCTATCCCGGTCTGGTCTGCGACATCCCGTCGCGCATCTACCAGTACAGCTTCGCCAGGAATCCCGACTGGTCGCACCTGTTCTCGCCCGGCGGCGAAATCCAGGCCTATTTCCGGGACGTCGCCGACCGCTACGCGCTGCGCGACCGGATCCGCTTCGGCACCGAGATCTCTCATGCCCGTTTCGAGGGCGGCGGCTGGGTGCTGCGCACCGCTGCCGGGGAGGAATCGACGGTCGACTTCTTGATCTCGGCCACCGGGGTGCTGCATCACCCGCGACTGCCGTCGATCCCGGGCCTGGATGACTTCGGCGGCAACGTTTTTCACTCGGCGCGCTGGGATCACGGCGTCGACGTGCGGGGGCGGCGCGTCGCGGTCGTCGGCAACGGCTCGACGGGCGTGCAGCTGGTGTGCGGTCTGTCCGGGGTGGCCGGCCACGTCGCGCTGTTCCAGCGCACCGCGCAATGGGTGCTGCGCCTGGCGAATCCGCGCTACAGCGGCTTCACCGGGATCACCCGGCGCAAGATGCCGTGGTTGGACGGGTTGGCGTATCGCATCTACAGCCTCGGATACGACTACTTCGCGGTCGGGCTGACCAAGCCGGGCCTGCGCCGGAAGATCATGGCGGCGCTGTGCCGGGCCAGCCTCTGGGAGATCCGCGATCCCGAGCTGCGGCGGTCCCTGACTCCCGACTACACGCCGGCCTGCAAGCGCCTGGTGATGTCGAACGGTTTCTACCGGGCGATGCAGCGCGACGACGTCGACCTGGTGACGGCGGGCATCGACCATGTGGAACGGCGCGGCATCGTCACCGCCGACGGCGTGCTGCACGACGTGGACATCATCGTGCTCGCCACCGGGTTCGACACGCACGCGTTCTTCCGGCCGATGGAGCTGATCGGCCGCGACGGCATCTGTGCCAACGACGTCTGGCGCGACGGGCCTCGGGCCTACCAAACCGTCGCGCTGTCCGGCTTCCCCAACTTCTTCATGATGCTGGGGCCGCACAGCCCGGTCGGGAACCTGGCGCTGACGACGGTCGCCGAATCGCAGGCCGACCACATCGTGGGCTGGATCGAACGCTGGCGCCGCCGCGAATTCGACACGATCGAGCCGACGGCCGCGGCGACCGAGCGTTTCAACGCGAAGCTGCGCGCCGCGATGCCGGACACCGTGTGGACCACCGGCTGTAACAGCTGGTACCTCAACAAGGACGGCGTGCCCGAGGTGTGGCCCCTCACGCCGGCCGAATACCGCCGGATGCTGGCCAATCCCGATCCCGGCCAGTACGAGCTGCGCCGGCGCGCCGCCGCCGGCTGACGGCGATCGCGAAAGAACCCAGTACCGGCGGTTTCGCATATCTGGCTGGCGTACCTATACTTGGGACGCGCACTTGGGACGCGCGATGCCCACCGCAACACCATGATCGAGGGCAGAACGCAGAGGTAGGGGGCATTATGCTGACCGTCGACAACCAGGCAGCGGGTCCACATGACGCCTCGCTGGACCACGAGCGACTGGTGCTCGAGGCCCGCGATGTGAACTTCGACTGGACGCAGCTGCCGTTCCACTACGTGCCCGGTGAGCCGTTTGCCACCCACGTCCTCAACGTGCTGCACCTGCTGCTGCCCGCCGGCGAAGAGTTCTTCGTCGAGGTGTTCAAGCAGACGCTGCCGCTGATCAAGGACGACCAGCTGCGGCTGGACGTCCAGGGGTTCATCGGCCAGGAGGCCGTGCATTCGCAGGCGCACGCGAACGTGCTCGCCCACTTCGCCGCGCGCGACATCGACCTGACGCCCTACACCGGCCAGATCAAGTGGCTGTTCGACAAGCTGCTCGGGCCCCGGCCCGGTTGGAGCCTGCGCCGCCAGCAAGGCTGGCTTCTCGAGCAGGTTTCGATCGTCTCGGCGATCGAGCACTACACCGCCATCCTGGGCGAGTGGATTCTCGACTCGCCGGCCCACGACAGGATCGGCACCGATCCGGTGATGCTGGACATGCTGCGCTGGCACGGCGCCGAAGAGGTCGAGCACAAGGCGGTGGCCTTCGACACCATGAAGCATCTGCAGGCCGGCTACTGGCGGCAGGTGCGCGCCCAGCTCGTGGTGACGCCCGCCATGCTGCTGTTGTGGATCCGCGGCGTGCGGTTCATGTACTCCCTGGATCCCCACCTGCCGCCGCGCACCAAGCCGCGCTGGCGCGACTACTTCTCCGCGGCGCGCCGCGGCCTGGTGCCCGGGCCGCTGCGCTTCATCCGGGCGATCGGCAATTACTACCGGCCGGGCTTTCACCCCTCGCAGCTCGGTGGGCTGGAACAGGCCGTCGACTACCTGGCCATCTCACCCGCCGCGCGCGCCTCGCACTGATGACCGTCACGTCGACCATCACCGCCAGCGACGGCGTCACGTTGGCCGTGCACCGGTACACCGACATCGACCCGGCGCGCCCAACCATCTTGGCAATTCACGGCTTTCCAGATAACCACCACGTCTGGGACGGTGTGGCCCACGAGCTGGCCGGCAAGCCCTACAACGTGGTGGCCTACGACGTGCGCGGGGCCGGTGAATCCAGCCGTCCCGCAAAGAGATCCGGATACCTCTTCGCGCAGCTGGTCTCCGACATCGGTGCGGTGATCGACTGCCTGGGCGTCGGGCCGGTGCACCTGTTGGCCCACGACTGGGGGTCGATTCAGGCATGGGCGGCGGTCACCGACGACTCGGTGATGGGCAAGGTCGCGTCTTTCACCTCGATCTCGGGCCCGCACCTGAACTACGCCGGCGCGTTTCTGCGGTCGGCGCGCACGCCGCGGGCCGTAGCGCAGGTCATCAGACAACTGATCTCGTCGGGCTACATCGGCTTCTTCTTGTGCCCGGGCGTGCCGGAACTGTCGTTTCGCTCGCACGTCGGCGTGAAAGTCGTTGAGGCGCTTGAGCGCATCGGCCGGTCGAGCACGCGCAGCCAGCGCCACGACACCCTGCGCTCGGTCACCGACTACGTGCACGGGCTCAACCTGTACCGGCAGAACATGCCCGCGCCGATGCTGGCGCCGGGACGCCAACTCCCCGAGACCACGGTCGCCGTGCAGACTCTGGTGCCGCGCCGCGACATCTTCGTCACGCCCGCACTGCAACGGTTCACCGGCGCAATTCCCAACGGCGGCAGGGTGATCGAGATCGAGGGCGGCCACTGGGTGGTGACGTCGCGTCCTGACGTCATCGCCCGGCTGACCGCCGAGTGGGTCGACCGCAATGTCCCCGGCGCGTCCCCCGCCGGGGCGGCCGAGGTACGCGGCGGGCGGCGCGAGGTGCGCGGCAAACTCGCCCTGGTCACCGGCGCCGGCGCCGGAATCGGCCGGGCCACCGCGGTGGAGCTGGCCCGGCACGGCGCTCGCAAGATCGTGCTCGTCGATCGTGACCTGGCCGCCGCCAACGACACCGCGGACGCGGTGCGCGCCGCGTGCGCCGAGGCCGTGGCTTACCAGGTCGACGTGAGCGACGAGGCCGCCATGAATGACCTTGCGGCGCAGGTGCGCAACGAGCACGGCGTGGTCGACATCCTGGTGAACAACGCCGGCATCGGGATGGCGGGCCGGTTCCTGGAGACGAGCTCGGCGAACTGGGAAGACATCATGGGCGTCAACGTCGGCGGCGTCATCTCGGGCAGCAGGGCGTTCGGGGCGCAGATGGTCGAGCGCGGCGAGGGCGGAACGATCATCAACGTGGCATCGGCGTCGGCATACCTGCCGTCGAAGTCCATGGTCGCCTACAGCACCACCAAGGCGGCCGTGTTGGCGCTCAGCGAATCGCTGCGGGCCGACTTCGCCGACGAGGGCATCGGCGTCACGGCGGTGTGCCCGGGATTCGTCAACACCAACATCGCGAAGAACACGATCTACGCCGGGATGAGCGCGGACCAGCAGGAGCGGGCGCGGGGCAAGGCCGACGCCGCCTACCGGCGCCGCAACTTCACCCCCGAAGCGACCGCCAAGGCGATCGTCAAGGCCGTCAAGACCGGTCCGGCCGTGTTGCCGATCGCCGCGGAGTCGCGGATCGGCTATGCGATGCGGCGCATCAGCCCGGGGGCGATCCGGCTGTTCGCACGTTTCGATATTCGGCAGAAGTAGGAGGCGGATTCGGTGCCGGAGAGCATCTGGGCCAGCAGGCCCGCCGACCTGTACGGACGGCGCGACCACGACCGCTTCGGGTCGCTGCTGTGGGGCGTGCGGGCGATGTTCGAGGGCTTCGCCACGGTGTCACGGTGGTCGCCGACGCGGGTGAAGCCGGTGCAGCGCAAGCTGACCGCGGTGGTGACCAAGCGCGAGCTCGTCGCCCCGGACGTCGTCGCGCTGACCCTGGCCGACCCCGACGGGAGGCTGCTTCCGTCCTGGACGCCCGGCGGCCACATCGACGTTCTGTTGCCCTCGGGCCGGCGCCGGCAGTACTCCCTGTGCGGTGCGCCCGGGCGGCGCACCGACTATCGCATCGCCGTTCGCCGGATCGCCGACGGCGGAGGCGGATCCATCGAAATGCATGAGGCATTCGGCGTGGGCGACACGATCGCGTTCGAGGGTCCGCGCAACGCGTTCTACCTCGGCACCGCCGAGCGCGAGGTGCTGTTCGTCATCGGCGGCATCGGGGTGACGCCGATCCTGCCGATGATCCAGGTGGCCGCGCAGCGCGGAATCGATTGGCGCGCAACGTATGCCGGCCGCAGCCGGGAGTACATGCCGCTGCTCGACGAGGTCGTGTCGCTGGGGCCGGACCGGGTGACGGTGTGGGCCGACGACGAGCGCCGCCGCTTCGCCACCGTGGCGGAGCTGCTGGACGGAGCGGGACCGGCGACCGCCGTCTACGTGTGCGGGCCGAGCTCGATGCTGGAGGCCGTCCGCATTGCCCGCAACGAGCATGCCGGTGCGCCATTGCATTACGAGCGATTCAGCCCGGCGCCCGTCGTCGACGGGGTGCCGTTCGAGTTGGAGCTCGCACGATCACGGCAGGTGCTCGCGGTGCCGGCGAATCGGACCGCGCTCGAGGTCATGCTCGATCGGGACCCGACCACCCCCTACTCGTGCCGGCAGGGATTCTGCGGGACGTGCAGGGTCAAAGTGCTTGCCGGACAAGTGGATCACCGCGGCCGGGCCGTGCCGGGAGACGACGGCATGCTGGTGTGTGTCTCGCGCGCCGACGGCGAGCGAATCGTCATCGACGCCTGAGGCGATAGCCCAGGTGGGGCACCTTGACGCCGGGCACCGGCTCCCAGTCCCAGGGTGCGCCCGTCGAGGTGAAAGTCGTTCTTCTCGTAAAAGCGCCGCGCCACACCATTGGCCTCCGCGCACCACAACACGACGTCTCCGCGCGGGTCGGAGTCCAGGGCCTTCGCGAGCAGCAGGCCGCCGACGCCGTGCCGTTGGCGCCCCTGCGAGATATAGAGCGCATCGAGTTCGAGCCGCTCGCGGTCGTCGGGGTCCGGCCCGAAGATCGTCATGCCGAGCAGTTGCCCGCCGGCCTCGGCGACCCACATCCGCCAGCCGGGCCGGCTGAGATCTCGGGGATAAAGCAGCACGGACCAGCGCTTCGGCGACGTGAGCGTGTCGAGCACTTCAGCCGGCAGCACGCCGGACCAGGACTGCCGCCAGACCGAATAGTGCATCGCGGCCACATCGGCGAAATCGATTGGCGTGGCCTCGCGTACCGTGACGTCGGCCATTACGGCCGGGACTGCTCGAGGTAGGCGGCCAGAGCGTTGGTCAGACCGCGGCGCGCCATGTCCAGGTCGGCGTAGGAACCCAGCTGACGCTCCGACACCAGGCCGCGCATTGCACCGGGGATCAGGGCCGCGACCTCGCGGACCCGATCCGGATCGACGGCCAGACCGGCGAACGCGTGCTGGCAGGTTTCCAGCCAGCTTTTGCCCCAGGAGAACAGTTCGGCCGCCGTGCGGGGGTAGAGCCGCTCGAGCTCGTCGGGATCGCGCGGCAGCGCGGCCCGCAGGTTTTCGATCGCCCGCGAATCCGGGGACGCCAGGCCCCGGTAGAGGGTCTCGATGATGGCGCCGACACGCTCACGCAGCGGCGCGTCCGGCGAGATCGGTGCCGACAGCGTCGCGGCGCGCCGCTCGGCGGTCCGGTGCAGCACCGCGGCCCAGAAACCGTCGGTGTCGCCGAACTGATACTGCACCGCGCCCCACGTGGCGCCGATGTCCTTGGCGATGCGGTTGGCCGATACCGAGCCCGGCTCGCCGGAGGCCAGCGAGCGCAACGCCGCCTCGAGCATGCTTTCGCGAGTCGCATTGCCCCGCCGATTCGGGCGCCGGCCCGCGACGCCGGCCGCGCTGCTCTGACGGGTCATTCGCTGATCTTATCCACTGGTGCCGATCCGAACGAAGAGTTTCATAGAGGGTACTTTGATTTCGTCCGCGGAGCGGCCTATCATTCGGACCCGAGGGAAGGCAGTTCACGTGGGAGGGTTCGATGGCTAAGCCACCGTTGTCGATGAAACCGACCGGCTGGTTCCAGGTCGCCTGGTCCGACGAGATCGGCGTTGGCGACGTGCACAAAATGAAGTACTTCGACCAGGAGATGGTCGCCTGGCGCGCCGAATCCGGCGAGCTGACGGTGATGAACGCCTACTGCGAGCACCTGGGCGCGCACCTGGGGTATGGCGGCAAGGTCGTCGGCGAGGCGCTGCAGTGCCCGTTCCACGGCTGGCAGTGGAGCCGGGAGGGCCGCAACGTCTGCATCCCATACCAGGATCGGCCGAACCGCGGCCGGCGCATTCGCACCTACCCGGTGGTCGAGCGCAACGCGTCGGTCTACATCTGGCACGACCTGGACCGCCGCGAGCCCTACTTCGACGCGCCGGACGTGTTCGGCGCATACAACGACGGCAGCAGTGTGGACGATTACTACCCGCAGCAGCGGCTGTACCGGGAGACCCTGGAACTGCACCCGCAATACGTGCTGGAAAACGGGGTGGACTTCGCGCATTTCAAGTACGTGCACAACACCCCGATCGTGCCGGTGTTCACCCGCCACGACTTCGCCGAGCCGGTGTCGTATGTCGACTTCACCATCACCTTCGAAGGTGACGACGGGCAGAAGATCGAGGACGTCAACAGCGGCGTGCAGGCCATCAACGGCGGGCTGGGCATCGCGGTGACCAAGAGCTGGGGCATGATCGACAACCGCACCATCTCGGCGATCACGCCGATCGACGAGTTCACCTCCGATGTGCGCTTCATGGTCTACATCGGCCGCACGCCCCACAAGGACCCCGACCGCGCCGCCGCCAAGGCGGACGAATTCGGGCGCGAAGTCATCCGCCAGTTCGAGCAGGACATCGAGATCTGGCAGCACCAGCGGTATTCGGATCCGCCGGCCCTGGCCCCCGACGAGTACGAAGGCTTCACCGCAATTCGCAAGTGGGCCAAGCAGTTCTATCCCGAGGCGTTCGCATCGCAGGAAGGCTCAAAGTAATGAGTGCAGCACCGGTTCGCGTCTTTCAGGTCGGAAGCGGAAACGTCGGCACCGAGATGATCAAGCGGATCGCCACCCAGCCCGACATCGATCTCATTGGCGTGCACTGTTATTCGCCCGAGAAGGTCGGCAAGGACACCGGAGAGTTCGCCGGGCTGGCGCCCAACGGGGTGGCGTTCACCGGGACGATCGAGGAGATCATCGCCGCCAAGCCGGACGTGCTGACGTTTCACGGGGTGTTCCCCGACGAGGACCTCTACGTCAAGGTGCTCGAGGCGGGCATCAACATCGTCACCACCGCGGACTGGATCACCGGCTGGCACCGCGACAAGAACCACCCGCACCCGTCGGGCAAGCCGGTCAGCCGGCTGTTGGCCGAGGCGTGTGAGAAGGGCGGCGCAACGTTCTACGGCACCGGGATGAACCCGGGGCTGAACCAGATCCTGGGCGTGGTGTGCTCGGCCGACGTCGCCGACATCGAGAACGTCACCACCATCGAATCGGTCGACGTGTCGTGCCACCACTCCAAGGACACCTGGATCGAGGTGGGTTACGGCCAGCCGGTCGACGATCCCGAAATCCCCTCGAAGCTCGAGAAATACACCCGAGTCTTCGCCGACAGCGTGTACATGATGGCCGACTGCTTCGACCTGCGCCTCGACGAGGTCAAGTTCAGCTACGAGCTGGGCGCGTGCACCAAGGATGTCGACCTGGGCTGGTACACCCTGCCCAAGGGCTCGCTGGGCGGTAACTACATCAAGTACCAGGGCATGGTCGACGGCGTGCCGCGGGTCGAGACGCACCTGGAATGGCAGATGACCCCGCACACCGACCCCAGCTGGAACATCAAGGGCTGCTACATCACTCAGATCCAGGGCGACCCCTGCATCTACAACAAGCACATGATCTTCCCCAAGGCCGGCGTGGATCTGTCCAACCCGGACAACTTCGCCTCCATCGGCATGACCGTCACCGGCATGCCCGCTCTTGCGTCGATCAAGTCGGTGGTCGCGGCGCCGCCGGGACTCATCACCAGCGCCGACCTACCCCTGCGCGGATTCGCCGGGCGGTTCAGGAAGTAGGCGTTCGGGATGGTGAAAGTCGTTGGTCCGCGCGCCGCGGTCTAACTGCGGCGGCGGTCTCCACTCGGTACGCCCGCGGGCTGTTTTCCTTGTCCGCCAGCCCCGTTCGGCCAGCTTGTGGTGTGGCACGCAGGCGAAGGTGAGATTGTCCGCGTCGGTCGTGCCGCCGGCCGCCCACTCGTCGAGATGGTGCACCTCGCACCAGTAGCCGGGCGCGTCGCAGCCCGGGTGGGTGCAGCCGCGGTCGTGCGCGTACAACACGATGCGTTGATCCGGTGTGGCGATCCGCCGCGATCGGCCGAGATACAGTGGGCGGCTGGTGTGCTCGTCGAACACGGCGAGGTAGTGGTAGGCGTGGCGGGCCATCCGGATCACATCGCGCATCGGCAGCAGCGTTCCGCCGCCGGTCACCGCGCGCCCGGTGCCCGACGTCAGCTCCTGCAGCGTCGTCGACACGATGACCGTGACCGGTAACCCGTTGTGCCGGCCGAGTTTCGGGTCGCCCAGCTGGCCGCGCACCAGGGCGTTGAGTGCGTCGTGCTGGCGCTGCGCGGGACTGCGCCTATCGCCGCGCGCGAGCTCGTCGTCGGGTTCGCCCGCAACACAGGGTGTTTGGTCGTCGGGATTGCACTTCCCGGGGGCCGCGAACCGGGAGAGCCAGGCGTCGAGGTTGGCGCGCAGCTCCGGTGAGGCGATCAGCTTCCCAATGCTCATCCCGTCGGGTCGTTGGCCGCACCAGGTGAACCCGCGCTGGCGGGCACGGTCGGCGTCGGAGAACTTTCCGTCCGGGTTGATCCGCAGGGCGCACTGGTGTGCGAGCTTTTGCAACTGATCCGGACGCAACGTCCGCGCCTGCCCGGCCAGGAATCGCTCGGCGTCGTCCACCGTGGCAGCGGGCACGCCGTACGGGAGATCGCGGATGAACGTTTGAATGACACGTAAGTGCTGACCGTCCAGCATCCCGTCGCGCCATGCCACGGCCGTGGCCGGCAACTGGGGCGGCAGCTCCGCGCCGGTGAGGGTCAGGCGCGCAGACAAGTCCTTGGCGTCGCGAAGCCGACGGCACGCCTCGGCATAGCTGATCCGCAGATAGTCGGCGACGACTTTGTGCACAGGGCCGCCGATGTCGGCGGGGTCCTCCGTCGCCAAGCTCGCAATGACGTCGTGGCTCAGCGCAATCTGTCGCCGGCGCGAGGCCTCGGTCCGTTCGAGCACGTGCAGCCGGATTGCGGGGCTCAGCGCATCGATGTTGAGGCCGCGTAACGCCGCATCGGCGGCGTCCTGGGCATCCAACGCGGCGGACACCTCAGCCGGGACCTCGATCGAATACACGTTCGAATTCTATGTGCAGGGCACGACGAGGGAGACGGACCGAGCCGCAGCTGTGGATAAAGCGCGAACTGTGGACAACGCAATCCGGTCTCGGGTGAAGGCCGTGCGGGTAGGAGTGCTGGGAGCCAAGGGCAAGGTGGGATCGGCGATGGTGGCGGGTGGTCTCGCCGGACGGCGATAGTGCGATTCGAGTTCAGCCGCAACGCTGTTCAAAGCGCAACCCAAGCCAGGCTTGGCTTGACGCGGGCGTCAGATAGTCCCGCGTTTTTCGTGGCAGCGCTGCGGGTAACCTCCCGTGGTGCGCGCGGGATTTGTAATTGCCGCAGCCGCGGTCGCCGTGGTCATCGCCGCATGCTCATGTCCCACCGGTTCGGCCGACTCCACGCCGGAGAGTCCACCGTTCCCAATCGGTCAGATGGGTGTGCCCGTGCATGCGCGGGCGGCCAGCGGCGCGACCGCCGACATCACAGTCAACAGTGCAACGTGGTTACCGCCGGGGTGCACCTCTCATTTTGCGGCTCCGACGCCTGGCTCCGCATGCAACGTGGTGGAACTGACTATTACCGCGACGTCCCACCAGTTCTTCCAGTTCGACCACCGCTATATATTTGCCGGATACGGCGGCGGCAACCAGCCATGGACCCATCCCGCCGACGCGCCAGAGCCTGCAACGCTTGCGGTCGACTACCGGAGGCTCGAGAAGATGCCCCCGCTGCAAACGGGCGGCCTTCACGACGGGCAGACGGCACATGGATTCGTCGGCTTCGCTATGCCGACGGGAGGCGACCTGTACATCACGATCAACGATCCCAAGCAACCCGCTCCCTACACCGAAGCGGGCTTAATCGTCCACACCTGATCGGCGCGAGAACCCACGTTCGAGTTGTCATGAGTGACTCGACGCACGCGCGGCGCAGAATTGACTCGGTCTAGGGTGAAGGCCATGCGGGTAGGAGTGCTGGGAGCCAAGGGCAAGGTCGGATCGGCGATGGTGGCAGGGGTGCAGGCCGCCGAGGATCTGAGCCTGTCGGCCGAAGTGGACGCCGGCGACCCGATGAGCCTGCTGACCGAGGCCAACACCGAGGTCGTCATCGACTTCACCCATCCCGACGTGGTGATGGACAACCTGAAGTTCGTCATCGACAACGGAATTCACGCTGTCGTGGGGACCACGGGCTTCACCGCCGAGCGGCTGCAACAGGTGCAGGATTGGCTCGCAGGCAGCGGAGGCACGTCGGTGCTGATCGCGCCGAACTTCGCCATCGGGGCGGTGTTGTCGATGCACTTCGCCAAGCAGGCCGCGCCCTTCTTCGACTCGGCTGAGGTGATCGAGCTGCATCACCCGCACAAGGCCGACGCCCCGTCGGGCACCGCGACGCGCACCGCGAAGCTGATCGCCGAGTCGCGAAAAGGCTTGCCGCCCAACCCCGATGCCACCAGCACCAGCCTGCCGGGCGCGCGCGGCGCCGACGTCGACGGCATCCCGGTGCACTCGGTGCGGCTGGCCGGGCTGGTCGCCCATCAGGAGATCCTGTTCGGCACCGAGGGGGAGACGCTGACCATCCGCCACGACAGCATCGACCGGACCTCGTTCGTGCCCGGCGTGCTGCTGGCCGTGCGGCGGATCAAGGAACACCCCGGCCTGACGGTGGGTCTCGAGGCCCTGCTCAATCTGCAATGACCAAAGCGCTGCGCACTCAATTGCTCGTCGCCTTCATGTGCGTCGCGCTGTTGGTGTACTTCATGCTGCTGGGGCGCGTCGCCGTTGCGATGATCGGCTCCGGCCGGGCCGCCGCCGTCGGCCTCGGGCTTGCGGTGCTGATCCTGCCCGTGATCGGGCTGTGGGCGATGATCGCCACCCTGCGCGCCGGATTCGCGCACCAGAAGCTGGCCCGGCTGATCGCGGCCGACGGAATGGAACTGGACACCAGCGCGCTGCCGCGCCGCCCGTCGGGCCGCATCCAGCGCGACGCGGCCGACGAACTGTTCGCCACGGTGCGCGCCGAGGTACAGGACCACCCGGACGATTGGCGGCGCTGGTACCGGCTGGCCCGCGCCTATGACTACGCGGGCGATCGCCGCCGCGCGCGCGAGGCCATGAAGGCGGCCGTCAACCTGCAGGGCCGCCCATGAGCAAGACGCTGCTGATCGTGCACCACACGCCATCGCCGCACACCCACGAGATGTTCGAGGCGGTGGTCTCCGGCGCCACCGACCCCGACATCGAGGGCGTGGAGGTGCTGCGGCGCCCGGCGCTGACGGTCTCGCCGGCCGAGATGCTGGCCGCCGACGGCTACCTGCTGGGCACCCCGGCGAACCTCGGCTATATCTCGGGGGCTCTCAAGCACGCATTCGACTGCGCGTACTACCAGCTGCTCGACTCCACTCGCGGGCGACCGTTCGGGCTGTACCTGCACGGCAACGAGGGCACCGAGGGTGCCGAGCGTGCCGTCGACACGATCACGACGGGCCTGGGCTGGACGAAAGTCGCAGAGACCGTGGTGGTTTCAGGCAAGCCTAGCAAGGACGACGTCGAGGCCTGCTGGAACCTCGGGGCGACGGTCGCCGCGCAGCTGATGGAGTGATGCCCAAAACCGCTCAGAGCGAGGGCGTTTCACCGTGCTCCCGGAAGCTGGTCGAAGCGCCCGGAGCGGAGAAAAGCGATCTCGGCTCGACCTGCGGCAGTGCAGTGGGCTCCACGTTAGACATTGTCCTGAGAAAGGCCGAACCCACTTCGGGGTGGGCGGTTGCTTCCGACATGGGGCGCGAAATTATGGGCCGAGCCGCTAAGACGGCCGGGTCCGCCATCTGGAATGGCATGCCGGGACTGCTAATTCGCTCACCGGGACGGTCGAACGGAGTTGCTGGCAGGTCGACCTGTGGGGCGGCGATTTGGCTCTGGCCGGGTATGACGGGCGACCGGTCGATCAGCTTCGGCGGTATCGCGTCCGATTTCCTGGTGTCGTCGCTCTGGGGGACGCCCGTGCTCCAGCTGGGGTATCCGGGTGGAGTCGGACCGGTCGGCGGGCGGTTCGGACCGCTGTTGCCGCCGTCGCCAGGACCCGCGGTCGGTGGCCGCGCGGTCGATGCCTGCGGCCAGGCCGGACTTGCGCCCGTCGCCTGCTCGAGGTACTGCCGCCACGCCTGCAGATAGCCGAACAGCTGCTGGGTGTAGTCGGCCGGCGCGGGCGGCGCCGGCGACCCCGCAGTGTTGGGCGGCGCCATCGGCATTGGCGGCATGAACGGCATGGGCGGCATGAACGGCATGAACGGCGGCATGAACTGCCCTCCCGCCGGCGCGGTGGGCAGCAGGGGCGGCGCGGTCAGGAATGGTGACCCGGCCGCCATGGCCGCCCACTGCTCCAGAAGCTGTCGCCAATTCTGGAGATAGCAGAGCAACTGCTGGTTGTAATCCGTTGTAGGCATGGACATTTGTTGACCTCCAGCTAGTGCGGGATAGGGGACGGAGGGGCGCCGAGCGAAAACGCGGCCGGTGTGTCCAACGGATGCGGCAGCGACCGCTCGCAGAGTTCCGAGTCGAGCATGCGGAGCGCGCGGGTGTCGGCCGGCTCGCGGTTTTCGATGTCGAACACGTAGCAGTAGTCGCCGGCCGGTGTCGGCATCCGAATCGGGCTCGACATACCTTGATCGAGGAAGCCGTACGGGAAATCCCAGTAGAGCGCCGGCGTCTTCTCCCGGCGATCTAGACCACCCGATTCCACCCAGATGTAGTGGTCGAGAATGGCATTGACGGCATGTCGTCCCGACTCGCACGCACTCTCCATCGACGTCACCCGGGTGAACGTCTTGTTCCACGTGCCCGCGAAGACCACCGAATTGTTGTGCACCTGGTAGCCACCATGGCGGGCCTGCCAGACATTGCGCTGTGTGAGATCTGCGAGCCACCCGTCCTCGTCCGGGGTAGTCGTCCACGACGTCCCGTGCGGATTCCACGGGTCGCTGCCAGGCCGGTTGTTCCAGTCTCCCACGATGGGAACGAGGTACGGTGACTCGTTGCGTATCACGCGGCCCCGGCCCTGACCGGGTCCGGTGGCCATGAGCAGCCCGCGATCGAGCGCATACCACACAGGCCACGGCATGACCTCTTCCCCGGCGGATCCCGGGCAGCTCGTGAGCGCGGAAATGATCTGGCGCCACACCTCTGCGGCGATTTCGTCGGGTATGCAGTCGCGGGCCGCCTTACCCTGCCCGGAAGCGTCGACCAGGTGAGACGAGGGGCTGTTGAAATCCCCGATGTCGACCGAGAGCACCGAGACGCAGCCGTCGCGGTCCAGAATCGGTCGCTTCTCCCACAATCCAGACTGGTTGATCGACGACAACGCCCACTCCGTGCCGGTGAGCAAGATGTGTCCGCGGAGCAACTGAAATTCCGTGTCGAAGTAGTACTGGATGCCGCATAGCGTTTGGAATCGATCCCATGGCACCCGTCCCATCTCGTCCATCGAGTAGGGATTCCGTCGGTGCTGCGGCCGCGTGGTCTGAGGCTGCAGTGGACCGTCAGGTGGGGGAGGGATGGTGGTGAAACCGTCCAGCCTGGACACGGTTCCGCCGGTGCCCGCCGCGCGCAGCGCGGTGGTGATGTATTCGGCTGCCGGGGCGTCGACGGCGACGACCGTGTAATCGGGCGCCACCCGGGTACCGTCGGCAAACGTGATCTGCGCGCGGGGCCGCAGATGGGGTGGCTCTGCCGGGTCGAAGGCCGGAGGGTCGAGGCGAGTCGCCTTGTTGTGGACGAAGCCGACGCCGAGTGTGACGAGGTGGCGGTACCAGTGGTCCAGCCACGACTCGGTGGTGGGACCGTTGAGCACCCCGTCGGCCTTGTTGTCGCGGCGGTCCATATTCAGATATAGCTGCAGATAGGTGCTCATGTTGGTGCGCGCGTCGCCCCAGACCGAATCGAGAGCGACCAGGATCCTTGGCAGTTGGCGCAACAGCCTGTCGCAACTCGGCGAATAGGAGAACTTGTTGATCCCGGTCGTGCGGTCGAATCCGACCAAGAAATCGTAGGCGGACACGTTCTGCAGTTCCCGCGCGCGACGCAACGGACTGGTGGACATGTAGTGGAGCAGCCTGCCCAGGTAGGTCCCGACGTCGCTGGGGGTGAAGCCCAATGTCGCGAGTTCGCTGAGGATTCCGAAAAACTCGGCAGGGCTGCGTGGGAGTTCGCTCGGAAAGACGAGGGACGGCCGGTCGTGCACCGTGGTGCCCTTGGTGATGACCCGCCGAACGTTGTCGTAGACGGTGCGTGAAGTCGGTGTCCAGCGGGCCGGGCCGCTGGCCGGCTGCGTGGGCTCATAGACCGGGATGCGCTGGAACAGGTCCCAGATATGTAGGTAGAACGCCGGGAAGAAGCGAAAGCCGTGTTCGCCCGCGACCGCTCGCTGCGGGTCGCGCGGCCGGCCCCGTCGGCCCGGGAAGGGACGCAGCTCGGCTTGGCTCCCGTCGCGCGTGCCTACCGTCGAATATTGAGAGGCGGCTAGGCCGCCGAGCTTGACCGGCGGGTAGGTCCCTGCCGGCTCGGATCCCAGCCCGTCGCGCTCATCCTGTCGTGACTCGTACACCGTGACAACGAAACCGCGCTCGGCGAGTTCGTGAGCGGCGGTGAGGCCGGCGATGCCGGCACCGAGTACCGCCACCGTGGGACGTCGTTGGCGTGACGCCGGCGTCGTTATGCGCTCGGACATGGTGCCCCCGCGCGCAGTTCGGACAGGAGTGTGGGCTGCGAGGGGGCCCGGACCGCGGCGTGGACGTACGCCAGCATCGAGTCGTGTGCACGCTGGACGTCATCGAGCCGCCCTGCTACGCGCACCTTGCCGGTCTCGACGGCCTCGCCCAGCCCCACCCTGGCATCGAGCAGGTCGAGGATGGTGCCTCGCGAGGTGACAATCCGGGCACCCGCCAGCTGCGCCGCACCGTCCGACACCCGAAGTCGAGTGCCACCGTGCAGCGAAAACATCTCGCCGTCGACGTCGAGTTCGACCACCATCGGGCCGAGCCCTGCGACCAGCAATCGGTAACTGTCGGGCACCTCGTCCTCCAGGTGCTCGAGCGAGCGGCGCAATAGCGACGAAATTCCTTCAGCCATAGAGGAACTCGAATACCCCGGTGCCGGTGAAGTCGAAGGGCTGGCCGTTGATCGTTCCGCTCGCCCGGGTGGTACCGCCCGTTTCACAGAGCACAGTCGATCGGTCGAGGAACACCTCGCTCGGCTGCGCCAGGCGAGCATAAGAAAGCGAGCGGAACTCGGCGTGCACCCTGTCGCCCGCCCGTGTCGCGGTGATGTCCATCCGGGCCGGAACGCCCGGCACCTCGCCGTCCAGCAGCAGCCGCATCTGGGGCGGCAAGGTGCAATCGGCCGCGCGGGCGAGCCGGCCGTCCGAGCGCGTCCGCACCGCCGCATGCCGGAATATCGCGGCGGGCTCGTCGTGATGCCAGACGTACAGCGCTTGCGACAGGCAGCGCAGCCGGCTCCGGTCGGTCGTCTGCAAGAACACCATCGACCACGGGTTGCCGGGCTCGGTGGGCAAAATGGTGCCCCATGTCCAGCCGAAGTCGTCGCCCCACCGGAACCGGCCCCAGTTGTGGTCATGATAGGCGAGTTCGCCTTCCACGCGATGCTCGCGACCGCCGATACACAGCGATCCGTCGGCGCGCAGCCGCGGTACGAAGAGCCAGCTGATCCGGCCGTCCCCCAGCGGCTGGTTACGGACCACGAACGGGCGGCTCGCCGAGGTGAAGCGCAGTTCACCCTGAATGTCCTTGTCGGGCAGGTTGATTGCCACGCAGTAGCCGTCGGGTAGGACGGTCATCCGACTGCCGCCGATGGTCAGTTCACCCAGATCGGCCGAGACATTCAGGTCGCGTTCGTCGAACCGCTCGATGGCGCCGGTCCAGTTCTCGTCGTGAGCGATCACGATGACGCGTGGCGCAAGCCGGACTTCATTCGCGCGGAACCCTTCATTGTTGAGGCTGAAGTTGATCAAGAGCCGCCAGCCGCGCCCGTGGACCACGAAGTGGTGCCACTCCTTGAAGTCGGTGGGGCGGGCGGTGGCCTGCACCGGCGCGCGGAGGAAATCGTTGCGTGCGAGCAGCGCGCTCATCGTAGCCACCGCGTGGTCGGTATGACTGCCGCTTTATCGGTATTCTGCTGTGGCGTAGCCGAATTCGCGATCCGCTCGATCGCCGCACCGAGGCTCGCCAGCCCGAGCAGGACGTGCACGAAGTCATCCGGGCCCCGGCGCGTGTCGGATCGGCGGTCGTCGTCGGCCAGGGTGTGCACCATCCGGGCCACACCGGCGAGGCCGACCAGGTAGCCGATGAAACTGCTCTGGTCGGCGAGAGCTTCGCGAGGATCGGTGAGCGTCATGCGAACCCCTCGGGCCGCAGGCCAGCCAGGATGGAGTCGTCGAGGTCATGCCCGATGACGACGTCGGCCAGCAGATCCGCCCAGGCATCGGGGGCGGCGTTGGGTGCGGCGGGGCCGTCAAGAACGTTGAGGCTCACCATCTCCCAGACGCGCCGGAGATTCTCGACGGCTTCGGAGGCGGCTAGTGCGTCGCGCAGCCGCGCCCCGCGTGGGGTGGCCGCGTAGCGGCGGCCTTCGGCGACGAGTAGGTCGTGCAGCCTGCGGGCAGCCGCGGGATTGCCCAGGACCGCGCGGCGCGCGCCGACAAGCAACTCGAACGCGGATCGCTGCGTCCCGCCGGCTTCTTCCGGTGGGGTCGGGCGCAATTGTGGTGTCTCCCGGTCGATGAGGTCGAGAGTGAGCTCGCGGATCCGTTCGAGCTCCGCCAGCATGCCGATCATGGATTCGGGGTTCATCGGGTCCGCCCGTGCACGTAGTCCACCAGGTCGGCCAGCATGTCTCGATGGCGGCTGCGGGGGAACCAGTCGAGACCGGCGAGCGCGGCGGCCGCCTTCTCGGCATGCTCGGCGGCGACATTCCGAGCGTGCTTGAGCGAACCGGCCCGGTGCATCAGATCGTAGATCCATCGAATGTCGTTGAGGCTCTTAGACTCCGAGGGTTGGTGCACCTGCAGCCGAGCCTGAATTTGGGCCCGGCCCGACTGAGACAGTTGACCGCAGACGGTAAGGCGATCCAGCAACTGGGCCAGCTCCAACTCGCCGTCGGGTCCCGGTCGGCGCTTGGCCAGGATCGCCACGGCGCGTTCCCGGTCGTTCGGCTCGGCGGATCGCAAGGTGTGCAACAGCATCAGGGTCCGCTTGCCCTCCCAGATGTCGCCGCCGATCTCCTTGCCGTACTCCTCGGGATCCGCACGCAAGTTCAGTAGGTCGTCGGTGATCTGAAAGGCCGCTCCGAGGTGGCGGCCGAGGGACTCCAAGGGGGCCATTCGCTCGGGTCCGGCGCCGGCCGCGATCGCGCCCGCCTGCAGCGGCGTGATGAACGTGTACCAGCTGGTCTTGAGCTCCACCATGGTGAGGTAGTCGGCGTCGTTGAGCCGCCAGGTGTTGGATCGGACCCACTCGAGTTCCTGCCCCTGGCCGTCGACGGTCATCCGGGTCATCTTTGCGACGGCTCGCAGGATGCGCAGGGCGGGCCCGAGCCCCACCCGTTCGACGTTGTCCAGCAGCGGTTGTAGCGAAAGCGACAGCATGGCGTCGCCGACATTGACGGCGATCGGCACGCCGTGGTCGATGTGCAGCGTGGGTTTGCCTCGCCGCCACCATGATTCGTCCTCGATGTCGTCGTGGATGAGAAATGCGTTGTGGTACAGCTCGAGGGTCGCGGCGGTCGGAAGTATTGCCTCGAGGTGGCCGCCGAGGCCGAGGCAGGTGGCGATGCTCAGCGCCGGTCGCAGCGCCTTCCCGCCGCGCAGCGGGTAGTCGAGGATCAGGTCGTAGAGGCCGTTCGATCCGCGCTCTCCGGGGCCGTACAGCCGGTCGATCTCGCCGTCACAGGCCTTTTTGCACAGGGCGAGATAGTCGTCGAGCGGGTTGCAGGCTATCGGGTTCGTACCGCTGTCAGGTGATTCACACTTTGAGAGCGACGAGGCCTGTGGCATCGGTAATCCTTGCCGCGTAGCGGACCCGGGGGGAGAACTGGATTGTGCCCGTTTTGGTTTCGCCGTCGACCTCCAGGCTGGGGAGGGCACTGAATGCGAGGTCCACCGGCTCCTCGCCGGGCGATGCTTCCGGCGCCGCGCCTTGGGCGATCCGCCGGCGACGGCCGATCAAGACCATCCGGACCTGCGTTTGGTTAGTGCCGTCGAGCGGCTCGAATCGGTACAGCGAGTTGATGTTCGCCGCGTCCAGTATCTGCTGAGCGATGTTGTAATAGCCACTGACCAACTGGTTGAGCTGTTGGAACCCCACAGTATTGGTGACCAGGCAGGACGGCGCCCGATACCCCGCGTTCTCGACGAGCACGCGGGCGCCGATCAGTGAGTCCTGTAGGTCCTGGACGCCGGTTGTCGGGAAGGTGATGATATTGGGCGCTTTCGCGGCCCCATAGCACTTCTTCAGGACATCGGTGTCAAAGACATTGGCGAGGGTCTTGGTCGCTGCCATCACTGCGGTGAGCAGCGCATCGGGGGTCGGCGCAATCGTCTCCGCGACTGTCAGCTCGACGGTTGGCGGCGGAGGCGGAGACGGAGGTGGGGCGAGGGGAAGAAAGCCCGCGGACCCACCCAGCAGGCCATTGGCGACATTGAGCTGGCCGGGGTCGCCGGTGTCCCAATGCGGGATGGCCTGCCAGGCAACGCTGCACTGCCCGAACGCCTCTTTGACTGCTTGGTTGGCATGGGCCAACCGCTCTGCACTCAAGTACATGGCCGCTCCTTGACCGCCCCCGGCTGTCGGTACAAATCATGAGACAATTACCACACTCGCGCAATCACTTCAGCAAAGTTTCAAAAGTGGAGTAGTGCACTACTTGTTCAGGAGTGCCACCTCTTGACCGGGGGTCATCTCACCGCGCGCCACCGCGTCGCAGTGCGCCAGATGCAGGGGTGCGACGGGGTCGTGGGGCAACAGCTCGCGGCATCGTTCGAAGGCAGCGCGCGCTCCATCGACCTCGCCCGCGTCGAAAAGTGCAAAGGCCTCGTCGAACGCGGGCTTCGCCGCGCGCTTCGCGGCGCGAAGCGGAGCCGAATCCTCGTCGTACACTTCGTAAATCGTCACCGGCCGACGTCGATTGACCACCATGACCCGCTCCATGCGCCGGACTTCGAACCGCTCCGACGCAGCGAGGCGCTTGTACGTGTTATCGGAGATGAGCAAGGCGGATCCGTAGCGCTTGTTGGTGCTCTCGATGCGCGCGGCCAGGTTCACCGCGTCGCCGATGATGGTGAGCACCATGCGGTTCACCCCGCCGACGAGCCCAACTCCGACCATCCCGGTATTGATGCCGATTCCCGCACGCAGTTCTTCGGATCCGACTGCTTTTCGCTCCCGGTTGTGCGCGCGCAAGGACCGCAGCATCGCCAGTCCTGCCCGGACGGCGTCGGGCTCGGACTCGAAGACGGCAACGATCTCGTCCCCGCGTACGTCTTGAATCATGCCGTTGTAGCCGATGATCGGGAGCTCGACGGCACGTAGAAAACCCATCGCCAGGTTGCTCGCCTCGCCGACGTTCATATCCTCGATCATGGTCGTGTAGCCACGGATATCGCTGATGAGCACCGTCATCTCGCGCTCGACCCGGTAGCCGTTGCGGACGCGGCGAAGGTCGTCGATGTCGAGGATGCGCAGCAGTTCGTTGGGCACGAATCTCGATTGCGCGTCCATCAGGGACTGTCGGTGCTCGTCGGCGGCCCGTAGTCGCGCCTCGAGCTGGAAGTTCCACAACGCAGCGGCGGCCTGGGCGCACAGGAAGGCGACCGCCTGCTCGTGATCGGCGCCGAAGTGTCTGCCGGACTCGTCCTGCTCGGCGTAAATAACGCCAATTGTCCTGTTGTGCACCCTGATCGGAGCGGCGAGTATGGACGGCGCCTGATGCTCGGCGGCGACGATGACCGGCGAGCCACCGTCCAGCACGCGGCGCACAATGTCCCTGTCGTAGGCAACTTCGGTCCACGGCCCCTCGACAATCGAAATGCGGCCGTGATCCTGGATGGCCCGGACCGAAAGATTCTCGGCTTCGCCGGTGAGGAGCAGTACGCGGCCCGCTCCCGTGGTGTCCGCGACCGACCCCAGGATGATGTTGGCCAAGCCTTCCTGATTCGGCGCTCCCGCCAGCGCTCGCAGGAGCTGATGCGCGCCGACCGGGTCGATCCCGGTCGAACCCGTCGTGAGGTCGCGCCTGAGAAGCCAGGGGTGCTCGCGCGCGAGCCGGTCCGTACACACCGCGAAACCCAGATTCAGCCAACGCTGATACGCCGACCGCAGCATGTGCTCGCGCAGCGTCGTTCGCCTGAGGTCGGCGTAGAGCGCGGCGGCTTCCTCATGGGCATACGCACTGATAATGGGAAGCTGGTTTTCCTCGGCGAGTTCAATCGCCTGGTGAAGGTAGCGCTCCGCCTTGGCATGTTGCCCACGCCCCCTGGCCCACGACCCCTGGGCCAGGGCATACGGTGCCGCGTAGTTCTCCGGTGCGCCCGCCGCCCACTTGCGGTGCAAGGCCAGTGTCCGGCGCACGAAGCGGGCGGTCGAGGGATCCCGCGGCGCGCACCGAATCATGCTCAGGGCGCCGATCAGGTAGATGAGTTGTGAGATCACAGAGCCGGCCATGCCGCCGACGTGTTCGATTGACTCCGGCGTCGCGGCGACTGCGCCGGCGTAGTCGCCGCACCAGAAATGCAGGGCCTGCTGCCTGGCCGCGGCCGCGCTCAGGGCCACCTCGTCCCCCTCCCGGCGGGCGGCCGGCAGCACGTCTCGCTCGTCGTAACCGCTCTCGCCGGCGACGAGGAGGGGATCGGCGCTGCGGCCCATCAGGTTGAGGCAATACTGATGCGTGCCTTGGCAAAGCGCGCCAGGCACGGGCTGGGAACGGATGTGGGGAATCAGCGAACTGGCGAGCGCATCGATTTCCGCGAGCGGACGACCTACCCAGACCGACTGCGCGAGCAGGGCCGCGACCAGAAATCCGGCGTATTCCTGGTCGCCCTGGTCGAGTGCCCCCTCGATGGCGTCATGGAGCTCGCCCAAGCCGTCGCGGACGGGCTGTCGCCAGTGGCGGATGAAGTTCAGGTGCGTAAACACCGTCTGCGGCCGGGCCTCCCGGAATTCCGGGCGGTCGGCGAGCCGCATGGCTACCTCGCCGAAGCGCTGGCCGCCTGCATGATCGCCGAGCATTACGCGGATAACCCCGTAACCGCCAATGACCAGCGGCGAGTACGGGGTATGGCCGTGAGTCAACGTGAGATCGAGCTGCTTTCGTACGAACAACGGCATGAGGTTGGGCCGGACCAGGTACGACATGTTGCGCAGTTCGAGAAGAATCCGGTGGATCTCGATGACCCGCTGGTCATCGCAGTGCGGCAGTCGCAGCAGCCGCTCGGTGCTCCAGCGGCGAGTCGTCATCATCATCCGGACGACCGCGTTGCCCATCCGTGGCTTGCCCGCGTCGCTCGGCACCCTTTCGCCGAGCTCGGCGAGAGCTTGCAACCCGATCTCGAGCGCCTCCTGGAGACGGTTCTCTGCGACCCGCCCTTTGAGCCGGAGGTGAGCGATGCGCGCGCGATCCGGCGGGTCCCGCAGGATCTCCTCGGCCTCGTCGAGTAGCCCATTCAGCGCCGGCACGTCACCCACCAGCAACGCGGCGTCAGCGGCATCGAGCTGCAGCTGCCGGGTCAGGTCGAAGTGAGCGGTCCAACGCTGTCCGCCGAGCAGGTCCAGCGCATCCCGGCAGTAGTCGAGCGCCAACGGGAACGAGGCCTGCGACCTCGCCTTTTGTGCCGCACGCCGGAGTACGTCGACATAACGAATGCGCTCGGCGTCGTCGGTGAGCCCACGTCCGCCGATGCCGAGGTGGCGGGCGGCCTCGAACAATCGGTCGTCCTCCTGCTCGACCAGCCACCGACCGATCCGCAGATGTGTCGCGCGGATCTCGGCGTCGGACAGGCCGACTCGCGCCGCCTCGGTCACCCGGTCATGGCTGAAGCGATATCGGGCGTCGCGGCTGATCGCGTTGGTGATCCGTCTGCCGCCACTGTCGACGGCCTCGAGTAGACGAAGCTCGAGGCACGCCCAGAGCGCCTGGGCCACCGCATCGGGCGGTTGCGCGGCCGCTGCCGTGGCGTCGTTGAGGTCGAACTCGCCACCGAAGCACGACAGCGAACTCAACACCGACCGATCCTGCGGACTCAACTGACCGAGGTAGCGGCCGAGAAACTCGGCGGCCGTAGCAGTGACCTCGAGCGACGCCAGGACGCGCAGGTCCCAACCGGGGCGCCCGCTCGGCCCCACCGGGATGAGTGCGCCTTCGCGTTGCGCGCGGTACAGCAGCTGACGGACCTGCAGTGGGTTGCCGCCGGTGCGATGGTGGAACTCGGCGGCCACGTCGCCCAGCTCCACGCTCTGGCCGCACACGTCCGCCAGCAGCTCTTCGACGTCCTCGGGGGCCAGCGGTTGCAGTTCGATGGTGTTGAGGTTTTCCGATTTGATCCCCCCGGCGTCCGGGTCGAACTCACCCGCGCGGTGCCCGCCGACAACCAGGACGTTGCGAAGCGACACCGTCAACAATTCGGACAACAGCAGCAGCGTGTCTCGGTCTGCCCACTGCAGGTCATCGATCGCCAGCACCACCGGACGGTAGGACGCCGTGGTCGACACCAGCCGGATGGCAGCGCGGTGCAACCGACGGCGAGCATCCGCCGCATCGAGATCGGCATCAGTCGAGGTCTCGCCCAGCACCGGTGCCAGTTCGGGCACGAGCGGCGAGAGGACGCCCGCAAACCCCGACAGCTCGCTGACGAGGTCGGCAAGCCAACGATCACGCTCGGCCGGGCCGGTGGCCTCCATGGTGCGGACAACCGCGCTCAGTGCGTCGGCCAACGCCGAGTACGGAGCCGGGCCGCCGTCTCGACACCTCCCGTAGGCGAATACGCAGTTGCGACGGGAGATCTCGACGCCGAACGCCTGGATGAGCGTCGACTTGCCCACCCCCGGGACCCCGCTGAGCAGGACGCACCCTCCGCTGACCCGTTCGGCCGTCGCCACCGCGGTCCGGAGTTCGCTGAGCTCCTGCCGCCGGTCGGCCACCCGGCCGTCGAGGTCCAGTACCGGAGTCGTCACGGCCCGGCGCACTCCGTGCGCAGCGCCGTCCGCCGGATGGCGCTGCAAGGGAATCGCGAGTCGGAGCGCATGTGCATGGCGGTTCCCTCCAAGGGAATGTCCACCCACCTGGAGTGACGGTCCCCCCGCTGCGGGACTGTGCAGATCCGTTCGGCGGGTAGTGCAGAGCAGCATAGCCCAATACCAGGCGCTTTCCGAGATTTAAAGCGTCGCTGCGCAGCTAACGGAGTGACGCCCGCAACGATGATGGATTAGGCGTAGGTCGGCTTGAAGGCGTCCGCGGGTTGGGCCAGGGCCAGCGCCGAGCTGGTGCCGATCGGCCCGCGCCGGTCGAACAGCGTTGCGGCGCCGGTGGCGACCCCGGCCGTGCCGTAGTGGCTCTGGGCGGCCAGGCCGAGGAATTCGCCGTCGGGCAACCGGCTCGCGGTGACGGTGTAGTCGGCGTTGATGTAGCGCAATCCGCCGGTGCCCCAATGGGTGAGCGAGCTGGTGATGTCGCCGACGAAGGCCAGGCGGGTGAACGGCGTGAGTGGGTGGCCATGCACCATCGGGCGAAACAGCCGGGCCCAGGCGAACTTCTGGGAATGGGTCTGCTCCCATTCGCCGGCGGCGATTCCGGGGCTGCCTTCCAGCGTGGCGCCGTACCCCCAGATGAGGAAAGGCATCTCGGCTCCGAAGCCGTCCGAGGACGTTGGGAGCGGCGGCATCTGCGCGGGGGACGACCACACCTGCCCGTCGGGATGATCACCGCGGCGCAGGAACAGCGCACTGGCCCGCGCGACGACGGTGCCGTTCTGCACCAGGCTGCCGTCGACCAGCTTGATGCGCCGGCCCTCCCGCTGCACCGAGGTCCGGATCTGCACCGGCTCCATCAGGGCTGGGCGCAGCAGGTCAACGGTGAACCGGGCGGGCTGCAGGTCCGCGTCGATGCCGGATTGCTCTATGCCCCAACCCAACAGGCCGCCGACGATCTGGCCGCCCATGGCCGCGCCCCATGGGCCCTGCGTCATCTGGCCCGGAACATAGGAGTCGCCGTCTACAGTGAAAAACGCCTCGGGCATGATGGCGGAATCCTCGATCGTCACCGCTATCACGATAGGGCAGCAGGATAGTAAGGACCGGGCATGCCTCCAGTGATCGAAATTCCCCGCGGGCGTAACCCGTTCCCGCTGACCGGAGTTTCACGCGGTTCCGACGGCATTCCCCGCTATGACGAGTTGCCCGCCACCCTGCTGGGCATGCTCGCCGAACAGGTTGACGCCCGTCCGGACGCCGAAGCCCTGGTCGAGCTGGGCGCGAACCGGCTGACGTACCGGCAGCTCTGGGACCGGGCGGCGCGCGTGGCCGGCGGGCTGCGCGCCGGTGGCCTGAAGCCGGGCGATCGCGTCGCGGTACGTTACCCCGCCGGAATCGACTGGGCGTTGGCGTTCTGGGGCACGGTGATGGCCGGTGGCGTTGTGGTGGCGGTCAATACGCGATCGGCGCAGCCCGAGGTCGAGTTCGTGCTGTCCGATTCCGGTGCGCACGTGGATCTGGCGCCAAGCGCCGCGCTGCCCGAGGGGCAGCCCTACGTCACCGAGCAACTCGGCCGCGACGACACTGCCGCCCTGTTCTACACCTCGGGCACCACCGGCCACCCCAAGGGCGTGCCGACCACGCACGAGGCATTCCTGACCAACACTGAGAACGCGATCCGCTGTCTGCAGCAGCCCCGGGACCTCGGCGAGGCGATGCGCACGCTCATCTCGGTTCCGCTGTTCCACGTGACCGGTTGCAACACGCAGCTGCTGGCTGCTGCCCGGCTCGGCGGAGCCTCGGTGATCATGCCCGCGCTCAACCTGGACGGGTTGCTCACCGCGCTGATCGCCGAGCGCGTTTCGGTGATGGTCACCGTCCCGGCTATCTACTCGTTGTTGTTGCGGCACAGCGGTTTTGCGTCGCTTGATGTGTCGAATGTGCGGTGGGTGGGCTACGGCGGCGCCCCGATCGCCCCGTCGCTGGTGCGGTCGGTGAAGGACGCGTTCGGCCACGCCACGGTGTTCAACGGCTACGGGATGACGGAGACGGCCTCCCTGATGACGGTGCTGCCCGACCGCGAGGCCGTCGAACACGCCGACTCCGTCGGTTACGCCGTCCCGTCGGTGGACCTTGGGGTGATCCCGTTCGGGGATGATCCCGGCGTGGGCGAGTTGGTGGCGCGGGGCGCCAATGTGACCGCCGGCTACTGGAATCGGCCGGAGGCCACCGCCAGCACCTTCGCGGACGGTTGGCTGCACACCGGTGACGTGGTGCGCGTTGATGATGCGGGTCGGGTGCACATCGTCGACCGGCTCAAGGACATCATCAACCGCGGCGGTGAGAACGTCTCCAGCGTGGAGGTGGAGGGCGTGCTGCTGGCGGCGCCCCACGTGGCCGACGCCTGCGTGCTCGGGGTTTCCGACGACGTCATGGGGGAGAAGGTGGGGGCGGTGTTGTTCGGCGGTGACGACGAGATCGACGTGCCCGCGGTGCTCGACCACTGCCGCGGCCAGCTGGCCGACTTCAAAGTGCCGCAATATGTCACGGTGGTCGACAGCGCGCTGCCGCGCAACGCCGGCGGCAAACTGCTCAAGGCCAGGCTGCGCGAGCAGGTCCAGTGGGGCGAGCCGCTGCGATGAACCCGCGCCTGCTGGTCGCCAACCGCGGCGAGATCGCACTTCGAATCATCCGCACCGCAATCGAATTAGGCATGCGGACGGTCGCGGTCTACGCCGAGGACGATGCGGACAGCCCGCATGTGCACGCGGCCGACGAGGCGATCGGCTTGCCGGGCGGCGGGCCGCGGGCCTACCTGGACCAGACCGCCATGCTGGCGGCGGCGAAGAGCTCCGGCGCGAGCCTGATCCACCCCGGTTACGGGTTCCTCAGCGAGAACGCCGAATTCGCCAACGCCTGCGCGGCGGGCGGTTACACGTTCGTGGGTCCCGACGCCCGGGTGCTCCAGCTGCTCGGCAACAAGACGTCGGCCCGCCGCGCCGCGATGGCCGCCGGGGTGCCGGTGCTGCCCGCGACCGAGGGGCCCAGCAGCGTCGAGGACATCAAGGCATTCTTCGCCGCGCAGGGTCGCGGCATCATGATCAAGGCCCTCGCCGGTGGCGGAGGGCGCGGAATGCGCAAGGTGCACAGCGCCGATCAGATCGACGACGCCTACCAACGCTGCGCCGCCGAAGCGCGGTTGGGCTTCGGCGACCCCGCGCTGTTCGCCGAGGCGCTGCTCACCGACGCCCGCCACATCGAGGTGCAGGTCGTCGCCGCGCCGGCCGGACACCAGACGCACGCACACGCCGTCGGCGACCGCGACTGCAGCATTCAGCGGCGCTACCAGAAGCTGGTCGAAATCGCTCCCGCCCAAGGGCTTTCGGACGAGATGCGCCGGTCCCTGCACCAGGCGGCGGTGCGGCTGTGCGCCCGCGTGGGCCTGCGCGGGCTGGCCACCGTCGAATTCCTGGTCACCGGCGAGGAGTTCGTGTTCCTCGAGGCCAACCCACGCATCCAGGTCGAGCACACCGTCACCGAGGAAACCACCGGACTCGACCTGGTGGCCGTCCAGCTGGCCATCGCCGGTGGCGCGTCCTTCTACCAGCTGGGGCTGGCATCCGGAATCGCCTCGGACGGACTGGAAGTCATCGGCGAGCCGGCCGCTCGCCGCGGCATCGCCATTCAGCTCCGGGTCAACACGGAGACGTTCGGGCCCGACTTCTCCGTCGTCCCCTCGGCGGGCACGCTCACGGCGTTCTCCCCGCCCAGCGGCCCGGGCGTGCGCGTCGACACGTATGGCCGGGCGGGACTGGTGATCAGCCCCCAGTACGATTCGCTGCTGGCCAAGCTCATCGTGGACGTGCACGGATCATCGTGGCAGGCGGCGGTGCGCAAGGCGCGCACCGCGCTCGCCGAGTTCGGCATCGAGGGCGTCCACACCAACATCGGGTTCCTGCGCGAGCTGCTGACCGACGACCGGATCGAATCCGGTTGGGTGAGCACCGGTTTCCTCGACGACAGGCTTCCCGAACTGGTCCGGGCCGCGCAGTCCCGCGAGCAAGGACCGCGGGTAGCGGCGGTCGAGCTCTATCCCGGTGAGGACGCGCTACGCGCGCAGATGGCCGGCACCGTGGTCGAGGTGGCGCCCGAGGGAGCCGAATACGCCGCGGGCGGCCAGCTGGTTGTCCTGGAAGCGATGAAGATGCAGCACGTGCTCGTCGCGCCGGACGCGCTGCGGGCCGTCCGGGTTCTGGTCACGCCCGGGCAGGTGGTCGGGACCGGAGACCCGCTGCTGGTCTTCACCCGGACGGAGGCGACCGGTGACGGTGAGTCCGTCTCGGCCGCAACCGATCTCGACCGGCCGCGCGCTGATCTGGACGAGGTCGCACACCGGCATTCCCTGACGCTGGACGAGGGCCGCCAGGCCGCGGTTGCCAAGCGGCACAGCCGAGGTCGGCGCACCGCGCGGGAGAACATCGCCGACCTCGTCGATCCGGACAGCTTCGTCGAATACGGTGCGCTGGCCATTGCGGCGCAGCGCAGCCGCCGCTCCGAAGAGGACCTGATCGCCAACACCCCGGCCGACGGGTTGGTCGCCGGCCTGGCCACCATCGGCGCGGATCGGTTCGGGCGGGCCGCGGCGCAGGCCGTCGTGGTGTCGTACGACTACACCGTGCTGGCCGGCACGCAGGGCATGCGCAACCACGCCAAGACAGACCGCGTGTTCGACCTCGCCGCGCGAAAACGGTTGCCGGTGGTGCTGTTCGCCGAGGGCGGCGGGGGCCGGCCGGGGGACACCGACGTCGGCGGTGCCGCCGGGCTGGACGTCCCGACCTTCCGGATGCTGGCGGCGCTGAGCGGGAAAGTGCCGTTGGTGTCGGTCGTGTCGGGCCGGTGCTTCGCCGGCAACGCCGCGCTGGCCGGGGTGTGCGACGTGATCATCGCAACACCGGACGCGAACATCGGGATGGGCGGCCCGGCGATGATCGAGGGTGGCGGGCTGGGCGTGTATCCGCCGGAGGCGATCGGGCCGATCGGGGTGCAGCGCCGCAACGGCGTGGTCAGCCTGGTCGCCCGGGACGAATCGCACGCCGTCGCGCTGGCCAAGCAATACCTGTCGTACTTTCAGGGCGCCCTGAGCGACTGGACCGCGCCCGACCCGCGGCTGGCCCGGCATGTGGTGCCGGAGAACCGGTTACGCGCCTACGACGTGCACCGGGCCATCGAGGCGATCGTCGACGTCGGTTCGGTGCTGGAGCTGCGGCCGGACTACGGCGTGGGCATCGTCACCGCGCTGGTGCGCGTCGAGGGAGTGCCTTACGGGTTGATCGCCAACAGCACCCATCACCTGGGTGGCGCGATCGATGCCGAGGCGGCCGACAAGACGGGCGACTTCCTCGCCCTGTGCGAATCGTTCGGGCTGCCGGTCATCTCGTTGTGCGACACCCCGGGCTTCATGGTCGGGCCGGACGCGGAGATCCAAGCAGCGGTTCGCCGCTTCGGCCGGATGTTCGTCCTGGGTGCCCGGCTGACGGTGCCGCTGGGGATGATCATCCTGCGCAAGGGGTATGGGCTCGGCGCGATGGCGATGGCCGGCGGTTCATTCCGCGCGCCGCACTTCACCGTCGCGTGGCCGACGGGCGAGATCGGCGGCATGGGCCTGGAGGGCGCTGTGCGCCTTGGGTTCAGTAAAGAGCTGGCCGCCGTCGATGATCCCGCCGAGCGGCAAAGCCTGTTCGACCGCCTGGTGGCCGCGGCCTACGAGCACGGCAAGGCGCTGCGGGCGGCCACCACGTTCGAACTGGACGACGTCATAGACCCAGCAGCCTCCCGGGCCTGGATAACCAGGCTCTCGGGAGGCTGACGGGTTCAGCGATTACGCGTGGCCGGAGCCGCAGCCGACGCCGGGCAGACATCCGGTGCCGCCGGGAACGCCACCCGGTCCCGCGTTCTGCCCGCCGGAGCCGCAGCCGACGCCCGGCACGCAGCCCTGGCCGCCCGGCCCGCCGCCGGGGCCGTTGAACTGGCCACCGGAGCCGCAGTTTCCGTTGGCGTCGCAGCCGCCGCCGCCCGGGTCGTCCTTGAAGGTGACGTGGGTCGGGGCGGGTGAGTTGGCGGCTGGTCCGGCGACGTAGACGTCAGCAGCGGCCGCGGGAGCGGCGGCGATGGCCGCAGCGACAGCCCCGGCAACAACCAGCGGTTTCATGAGTGTCAATTTCGATAACATGCGCGTGGCATACCACCGCAACACGTGTCCAAAACATCACGAATAAAATTTGTCAGCAAACGAAGTCCCCGCTGCCTACGGCGGCTCCCACCGCGACGGAAGGCCCGACACCATGACCTCACAAGATCTGACCGGCCGCACCGCGATCATCACCGGCGCGTCGCGCGGAATCGGGCTGTCGATCGCCCAGCAACTGGCGGCCGCGGGGGCCAACGTGGTGCTCACCGCGCGCAAGCAGGAGGCCGCCGACGAGGCCGCCGCCCAGGTGGGGAAGCAGGCCCTCGGGGTGGGTGCCCACGCGGTCGACGAGGATGCGGCGCGCCGCTGCGTCGAGCTCACGCTGGACCGTTTCGGCAGCGTCGACATCCTGATCAACAACGCCGGAACCAATCCGGCATACGGTCCGCTGATCGACCAGGATCACGCCCGCTTCACCAAGATCTTCGACGTCAACCTGTGGGCCCCGCTGCTGTGGACCTCGCTCGTGGTCAAGTCGTGGATGGGTGAGCACGGCGGGTCGATCGTCAACACGGCCTCCATCGGCGGCTTGCATCAATCGCCGGCGATGGGCATGTACAACGCCACCAAGGCCGCGCTGATCCATGTCACCAAGCAACTGGCGCTGGAACTTTCGCCGCGCATCAGGGTCAATGCGATATGCCCGGGTGTGGTCCGCACCCGGCTCGCCGAGGCGCTGTGGAAGGACCACGAGGACCCGCTGGCGTCGTCGATCGCGCTCGGGCGCATCGGGGAGCCGATCGACGTGGCCGCGGCCGTCGCCTTCCTGGTCTCGGACGCCGCGAGCTGGATCACCGGCGAGACCATGGTGATCGACGGCGGCCTGCTGTTGGGCGCCGCACAGGGATTCCAGTCCGCACCGGGAGGCGGGCAATGACCGCCGTCGATACGGCCGACCTGGACGCGCGGGTGCAGGCCCTGCTCGACGAGCACGATCCGGCGACCAGCGACCCACGCGATTTCCTTGGCGCACAATACGATGCGGGGTTGGCCTGGGTGCATTTACCGCACGGTTTCGGCGGGCTGGATCTGCCGCGCACCGGTCAGGAGCGCGTCGATGCCCGGCTGGCCGCCGCCGGCGCGCCGGTGGGCGGCACCCGCAAGAATTACATCGGCATGGGCATGGCGGCGCCGACGATCGCGGCCTTCGGCACGGACGAGCAGAAGCGAAAGTTCCTGCGCCCGTTGTTCACCGGTGAACAGATCTACTGCCAGCTGTTCAGCGAGCCGGGCGCCGGATCCGACCTGGCCGGGGTGGCCACCCGGGCGGTGCGAGACGCGCATAACCCTCAAGACTGGATTGTCAACGGGCAAAAGGTGTGGACCTCGCAGGCGCAACACGCGCAGATGGCCATCCTGGTCGCCCGGACCGATCCGGCCGTGCCGAAACACCACGGGCTGACCTACTTCCTCTGTGACCTGACCCAACCGGGGGTCGATATCCGGCCGTTGCGCCAGATCACCGGCGAGGCGGAATTCAACGAGGTGTTCCTCACCGACGTCCGGGTGCCCGATGCCAATCGGCTCGGCCCGGAGGGCGGCGGCTGGCGGGTCGCGACCACCACGCTCAACAACGAACGCGTCGCCATCGGGTCGCGTGCCGGCGTCCCACGGGAAGGCGGCCACATCGGCAAGGTCACCGCGGCTTGGCGCGACGAGCCGGAGCTGCGCAACCCCGCGATGCACGACCAGCTGATGCGGCTGTGGGTCGAGGCGGAGGTCCTTCGGCTCGCCGGTGAACGGTTGCGGCAACAGGCGGCCACCGGTCAGCCCGGTCCCGAGGGCGCTGGCATGAAGGTGGCTTTCGCCAAACTGGCGCAAGCGATTTCGGGCTTCGAGATCGAGCTGCACGGCGAATCCGGGCTGCTCTACGATGACTGGACCATGCGCAGGCCCGAGACGGTCGACCTGGTCGGTCGCGGACCCGGCTACCGCTACCTGCGGGCCCGCGGCAACTCGATCGAGGGCGGGACGTCAGAAATCCTGCGCAACACCATCTCCGAGCGGATCCTCGGCCTGCCGGGTGAACATCGCGTCGACAAAGACGTCGCCTGGAAGGACCTACCCCGATGAGCGCGCACACCGCCGACCTGCTGTACTCCGACACCGAAGAGGCGCTGCGGGCCGGCGTCCGTCAGTTGTTCGCCGAGCGGTGCCCACCCGAAACGGTCGTGCGCGCCTATGACCCGCAACCGCAAGAGTTTTCGGGAGTGTGGCGCACGCTGGCCACCGAATTGGGCGTGGCCGGCCTGCTGGTTCCGGAGTCGCTGGGCGGCGCCGGCGCGAGCGCTCGCGAGGCCGCCGTGGTCATGGAGGAGATCGGCCGGGCCGTCGCCCCTGTTCCGTTTTTGTCCAGCGCGGTCCTCGCCACGATCGCGCTGCTGCGTGCCGGTGACACCGAGACCGTGTCGGCGCTGGCCCAGGGCGAGCTGACGGCGGCGTTGGTGGTGCCGCTGTCGAGCGCACCGGGCGACCCGATCACGGGCGTCGGCGGCGGCGCCGACGGCCTGAGCGGGTCGGTCACCAGCGTGGCCGGCGCCGACGGCGCCGATGTGCTGGTGGTCCCGGTCGCCGGGCGCGACGGGCTCGAGCTGCACACCGTCCCCGGCGACGCGGCGGGCGTGCAGATCTCCCCGGCGCTCGCGCTGGATATGACCAGACCCCTTGCCGCCGTGACGTTTTCGGGATCCCCGTCGTCCCGGGTCGGGGCCGGCGACGAGCCGGTCACCGAAGCCATCCGGACCGGCGCGGCCCTGTTGGCTTCCGAGCAACTCGGGGTGGCCCAATGGTGCTTCGAGACCACGCTGGCGTACGCCAGGGAGCGCAGGCAATTCGGCCGGACGATCGGCTCCTATCAGGTGATCAAGCACCGGCTGGCCGACCTGTGGTTCGAGGTCGGCGCGGCCACGGCCGCGGCCCGTTACGCGGCCGACGCCTGCGCCGGCGGCGGTCCCGATGCGGACGCGGCGGCGGCCATCGCCCAGGCCTACTGCAGCGATGTCGCCGTGCACGCCGCCGAGGAGTGCGTGCAGCTGCACGGCGGCATCGGGATGACCTGGGAATATCCGGCGCACCTCTACCTCAAGCGGGCCAAGAGCGACCAGTTGGCGTTCGGCACCGCCTACCGTCACCGCGCCCGCCTGGCCGAATTGGTCGATCTGCCGGCGTTCTGACCTTCGGCGCCGGCCGACGATAGAGTTTGCCGACCAAGCAGGTGGGAGTGGCGCGAATGCGGGTGTTGCTGTCGGCGTACGACTCGCGCGGGGGCGTCGAGCCGTTCGCCGCGCTCGCGGTGCACCTGCGCGCGCTTGGCGTCGACGCGCGGGTGAGCGCGCCGCCGGACGCCGAATTCGTTGAGCTGCTGGCGCGTGTCGATGTGCCGCTGCTGCCGTTCGGTGACTCACTGCGGGCGATGAAGACCGGGGCGGTGCCGTCGGAGGCGGACCTGCGCCGGCACCTGGACGGGCTGATCGCCATGCAATTCGACGCCGTGGCCGCCGCGGCCGAGGGCTCCGATGCGCTGGTGGTGGCCGGCTTCCCGCCGGCCGCCGCGGCCGCCCGATCGGTGGCCGAAAGCCTGGGGATCCGCTACGTCTACGTCAGTTACCAGCCCACCATCCTGCCGTCGCCGCACCACCCGCCGCCGACCTACGCCAACGGGCCGTTCCCGCCCGGCACGGTCGACAACCGGCTGCTGTGGCAACTCGACGGCCGGCATATGCAGGAGCCGTTCGGCGCGACGCTCAACGGTCACCGGGCGGCGATCGGACTGCCGCCGCTCGACAACCTGCGCGACTACGCGCTGACCGACCGCCCGTGGCTGGCGACCGATCCGATCCTGGATCCATGGCGGCCTGCCGACCTCGACGTGGTGCAAACCGGCGCCTGGCTGCTGCGCGACGAACGCCCGCTGCCGGCCGAGTTGGTCGAATTCCTCGACGCGGGCGCACCGCCGGTCTATGTGGGCTTCGGCAGCATGCCGATGCGCGCCTCGCACGACATCGCACGGACGGCCATCGAGGCGATCCGCGCGCAGGGCCGCCGGGCCGTGGTCTCGCGTGGCTGGGCCGACCTGGCCCCGATCGACGACCGGGACGACTGCCTGGCCGTCGGCGAGGTCAACCACCAGGCGCTGTTCGGGCGGGTCGCCGCCGTCGTGCACCACGGCGGGGCGGGCACCACGACGACGGCCGCCCGGGCCGGCGCGCCGCAGGTGGTGGTGCCCCAGGGGGCCGACCAGCCCTACTGGGCGACCCGGGTGCGCGACCTGGGCATCGGCGCCGCCCATGACGGCCCCGCCCCGACCAGCGAGTCGCTGTCGATCGCGCTCGAGGCGGTTCTGACCGACCAGACCCGCGCCCGGGCGAGATCCGTGGCCCCCACGATCCGCACCGACGGCACCGCGGTGGCCGCGACGCTGCTGATGACCGCGCTAACGCGGTAGCGCCGACGCGAACAGCTCCGTCATCGCGTCCCAATGCCGCTCGGCCGCGGCGGCGTCGTACGGCGCATTGTCCGGAACCGCGAATCCGTGCCCGGCCGAGTACCACTCGATGGTGTGCTCGACACCGGCCGCCGTCAGCGCCTTGTCGAGCTGCTCGGCGTGACCGGCGGTGAACGACGCGTCGTTCTCGGCGCCGCCCACGTACACCTTGGCGCTCATCCGGTCGGCCAGCAGGTGTGGGCTGTCCTCGGTGTCGGTCACCAGGCCGCCGCCGTGGAAGGATGCCGCCGCCGCCACCCGGTCGGGCACCCGTCCGGCCACCATCAGCGACGTCCGGCCGCCCATGCAGTAACCGCACACCCCGAACCGCTCGCCGACCACCTCCGGGCGGGCGGCCAGGTAGTCGAAGAACGCGCCGGCGTCGGCGGCCATCCGGTCGGGGGTCACGCTGCCGATCATCGAGAACAGGCGCCCGCGCTCCTTCTTGTCGCTGAACACGGTCGCCATGTCGAACGGCGCCCAGTCCGCGGTGCGGTAGTAGACGTCGGGCAGCAGCACGGTGTAGCCGAAGCCGGCCAACTTGGCGGCCATCTGCTGGAACGTGTCGCGCACGCCGCCGGCGTCGGGGTACATGACCACACCGGGCCACGGGACTTGGGATTCCGGGCCGTCGGGGGTGAACAGGTGCACCGTGCAGGTGCCATCGGGAGTGGTGACGACGTCGATGATGTTCGGCATGGCATTCGTTCTACTCCGCGGGCATAGACCCAAATTCATCGGCGCCGACCCGCCGCGCCCGGCCACGCCGCGCTTGCGATCGCCGCTAAGCTGGCGGCGTGCCGATCCCGACCCCCTACGAGGACTTGCTCCGCCTGGTGCTCGATCAGGGAACGGCCAAATCCGACCGCACCGGCACCGGGACCCGCAGCCTGTTCGGTCAGCAGCTGCGCTATGACCTGGCGGCCGGCTTCCCGCTGCTCACCACCAAGAAGGTGCACCTCAAGTCGGTGGTCTACGAATTGCTGTGGTTCCTGCGCGGCGACTCCAACGTCGCCTGGCTGCATGAGCACGGCGTCACCATCTGGGACGAATGGGCAAGCAGCACAGGCGATCTCGGGCCGATCTACGGTGTGCAGTGGCGGTCTTGGCCGACGCCATCGGGCGAGCACGTCGATCAGATCAGCGCGGCCCTCGACATGCTGCGCACCGACCCCGACTCGCGGCGCATCATCGTGTCGGCCTGGAACGTCGGCGAAATCCCGCAGATGGCGCTGCCGCCGTGTCACGCGTTCTTCCAGTTCTACGTGGCCGACGGGAGGCTGAGCTGCCAGCTCTATCAGCGCAGCGCCGACCTGTTTCTGGGTGTGCCGTTCAACATCGCCAGCTATGCGCTGCTGACACACATGATGGCCGCCCAGGCCGGCCTCGCGGTCGGCGAGTTCGTGTGGACGGGCGGGGACTGCCACATCTACGACAACCACGTCGAGCAGGTGCGGCTGCAGCTGAGCCGCGATCCCCGGCCGTACCCGGAACTCGTTCTCGGCGAACGGGATTCGATCTTCGATTACACCTACGACGACGTCGTCGTAAAGAACTACGACCCACATCCGGCGATCAAGGCCCCAGTCGCTGTATGAAGCGCGCCGGCCACGATGCCGGCTCGGGCGGCTTGCAAGCCGGGATCAAGGAGTAGCGCATATGACCGAGGTGGGCCTGGTGTGGGCTCAGTCGACCTCCGGCGTCATCGGGCGTGGTGGCGACATCCCCTGGAACGTGCCGGAAGATCTTTCCCGATTCAAAGAGGTGACCATCGGACACCCGGTGATCATGGGCCGGCGGACGTGGGACTCGTTACCGGCGAAGGTGCGCCCTCTGCCGGGCCGGCGCAATGTCGTCCTGTCCCGCGACCCCGGCTTCGTCGCCGACGGGGCGCAGGTGGCCGGGACCATGGAGGAGGCGCTCGCCCACGGCGCGGGTGGCCCCGAGACGTGGGTCATCGGCGGCGAGCAGATTTATTTGCTGGCGCTGCCGTACGCCACCCGCTGCGAGGTCACCGAGATCGAAATCGATTTGCGACGCGACGACGACGATGCGCTGGCGCCGACGCTGGACGACACTTGGGTGGGTGAAACGGGGGAGTGGCTGGCCAGCCGCTCAGGGCTGCGGTACCGCTTCTACAGCTACCGTCGGCCGTCCGCTCACCCGTTCGCGCCCACGGCCTGACCTGACATACTCGGACTCGGGGCGGGTCGCACAGCGTCAACCAGGTGTTTGGAGAGAAGGGGGAATTGGCAGTGAAAACCGAACCCGTGAAGACGTTCTCTCGAAAATTCATGGGCTACGACGCGGCCGCGGTTGATGCCCACATCGAGATGCTGACCACCAAGCAGCAGCTGCTGCTTGACGACGTCGAGAGCCTCCGGGCCCGGCTGCAGGAATCCGGCGATCAGACGGCCGCGCTGCGCAAGGAGGTGGCCGTGCTCACGGACACCTCGCCGGCGCCGCACGCGGTGCAGCAGCGGATGTCGAAAATGCTGAGCCGCGCGGTCGACGAGGTGGCCGAGATGCAGGCCGAGGTGCGGGCCGAAGCCGATGCGTTGATCGCCGCGGCCGAGGCCGAGGCCGAAGCCGCGGAGCGAAAGCGCGACGAGGTGCTCGCCGACATGGCCGCGCAGCAGAAGGCCCTGGAAGCCGAGTACGAGGAGACCAAGGAAAAGCTGGACGCCGAACTGGCCGAGATGCGCGCCGAAACGCAATCGGCGATCGAGAAGGCGCGCCAGGACGCCGAGCGGGAGTGCGAGCAGCTCCTCGGCGACGCGAAAAAGGGCGCCGATCACTACCGGGAGAAGGCCCGGCGCGCGGTGGACGAGGCGACGGCCCAGCGCATCAAGATCCTCGAGCAGTTGATGGGCGTGTACCGCGACCTCGATGAGGTTCCGAAGGCCCTCGAGGCGGCCTACGAGGAACAAAACGACTCGGATGACGAGCGCGTGTTGAAACCGCTGGACCGCAAGGTTGCCGCGGGCTGAGCCCACGCCGGCCCGGCCGCCAAAGGGTTGTCGCACCCAAGAGGTATTCTCAGCGCCGTGCCAACCCGCAGGCTGTCGGCCGCCCAAGCCCGGCGGATAGCCGTTGCGGCCCAAGGATTTAGCGAGCCCCGCGCCGGTGGCGGGGTCACGCGCGCGCACCTGAAGCGGCTGATCTCCAGAATCCAAGTGCTGCAACTGGATTCGGTCTCGGTGGCGGTGCGCGCGCACTATGCCCCGGTGTTCAGCCGGCTCGGTCCCTACGACCGGGACGTGCTCGACCGCGCCGCCTGGGGCCCGCGGTCGTCGCGGCTGCTGGCGGAGTACTGGGCGCACGAGGCCGCGCTGATGGCCGTCGAGGACTGGCCGTTGTTGCGTTGGCGGATGCGCCAGTACCGGCATGGCCGGTGGGGCACCCACATCGTCAAGGCCAACCCGCGGCTGGCCGACGAGATCGTCGCCGCCATCGCCGAGCTCGGCCCCAGCACGGCGGGGCAGATCGAAGCGCATCTGGCCGCCGAGCCGCGCAGGAAGAAGGGCACCTGGTGGACCCGCAGCGACACGAAGTGGGTGGCCGAGGCGCTGTTTTCCGCCGGAGTGCTCACCACGGCCACCCGGGTGGGCTTCGCTCGCCACTACGACCTGGTGGAGCGGGTGCTGCCGGCCGCCGTGCTGGCCCGCGAGGTCGACGACGACGAGGCGATGCGCGAACTCACGCTGCGGGCCGCCACCGCGCTGGGCGTGGGCACCGAGGCCGACATCCGCGACTACTTTCGGCTGTCGGCCCAGCAGGTCAAGCCGGCGATCGCCGCATTGGTGGCCACCGGTGACATCGAGCCGGTCGACGTCGACGGGTGGGCGGCGCCCGCCTACCTGCGGGCGGGGCGCACCGTGCCCCGCGCCGACCGCGGTACCGCGCTGCTGTGCCCGTTCGACCCGCTTATCTTCTTCCGCCCGCGCGTCGAGCGATTATTCGAATTCCATTACCGCATAGAGATTTACACCCCCGCCGCCAAGCGGCAGTACGGCTACTACGTGTGGCCGCTGCTGATGGACGGGCAGCTGGTGGCGCGGGTCGACCTCAAGGCCGACCGCGCCGCCGACTCGCTGCGGGTCCTCGGCGCGTTCGGCGAGCCCGACGCGCCCAAGGCCCGCGTTGCCGCGGCGCTGGCCGGTGAACTCGAGTCCATGGCGTCCTGGCTGGGTCTGGGCGGATTCAGCGTCGCCGGGCGCGGCGATCTGTCCGGCGAGTTGCGCGCGGCGGCCAAGCGGGTCAGCTGATGCCGGCGTCGACGTCCAAGGAGCTCAAAGCCACACTGTGGAAGGCGGCCGAGAAGCTGCGCGGGTCGCTGTCGGCCGGTGAATACAAGGACGTGATTCTGGGGTTGGTGTTCCTCAAGCATGTCTCCGAATCGCACTGGAACACGTTGGCGAACAACGTCACATCCGATGACATCGGCCGCCTGGCCGACGACGCGATGGACGCCGTGATGACGGCGAACCCGGCGCTGGCCGGGACGCTGCCCCGGCTCTACGAAAACCTCGACCCGCGTCGCCTCGCCGAGCTGGTGACGGTGCTCGACGGCGCACGAATCGGCGACGACCGGGCCGGGGACCTGATGGGCGAGGTATACGAGTATTTCCTGGGCAATTTCGCCCGCGCGGAAGGGCGCCGAGGTGGCGAATTCTTCACCCCACCCAGCGTCGTGCGGCTGCTCGTCGAGGTGCTCGAACCGACCGGCGGGCGCGTGTATGACCCGTGCTGCGGCTCGGGCGGGATGTTCGTGCAGACCGAACACTTCATCGCCGAACGCGACGGCGATCCGGCGAAAGTCACCGTCTACGGGCAGGAAAGCGTCGAGCAGACCTGGCGGATGGCGAAGATGAACCTCGCCGTGCACGGCATCGACAACTCGGGCCTGGGCGCGCGGTGCGCCGACACGCTCGCCACCGATCTGCACGCAGGCGTGCAGATGAACTACGTGCTGGCCAATCCGCCCTTCAACATCAAGGATTGGGCCCGCGACGAAGACGACCCGCGCTGGCGCTTCGGCGTTCCGCCCGCGACCAACGCGAATTACGCCTGGATTCAGCACATTCTGTCCAAGCTGGCCCCGGGCGGCAGGGCCGGCGTGGTGATGGTCAACGGCTCGATGTCGTCGAACGCGATGGGCGAGGGCGACATCCGGGCCCGGATCATCGATGCGGACCTGGTGTCGTGCATGGTCGCGCTGCCCGCGCAGCTGTTCCGAAGCACCGGAATACCGGTGTGCCTGTGGTTTTTCGCCATGGGCAAGGCGCACCGGTCGGGGCAGGTGCTGTTCATCGATGCGCGCGGCCTGGGCTACCTGGTGGATCGGGCCGAGCGTGCCCTGACCCGCGAGGAGATCGCCCGGATCGCTGACACCTACCGCGCGTGGTCGGGCGCGGCCTCCGCCCGCGCCAAAGGCCTTTCCTATCAAGATGTTCCGGGGTTCTGCCAGTCCGTGCCGGTGGACGCCATCAGAGCCGCGGGCTACCCGCTCACGCCGGGACGCTATGTGGACGCACCCATCACACCGGACGACGGCGAACCCGTCGACGACAAGATCGCGCGGTTGACCGACGACCTGCTGGCCGCGCTGGACGACTCGGCCCGCGCGGAAACCGTGGTGCGCCAACAGGTGAAGCGGTTGCGGTGAAGACCGTCCTGGGTGAGCACCTCGAATTCAGCACCGGAAGCAGCGCCCCGCCGCGAGACTGCAACGGGCGCGTCCCCGTCTACGGCGCCAACGGCGCGATCGGTTACGCCGCCGGGCACAACGCCACCGGGCCCTTGATCGTGCTCGGCCGCGTCGGGTCGTACTGCGGCAGCCTGCGCTACTGCGACTCCGACGTCTGGGTCACCGAGAACGCGCTGGTGTGCCGCGCCAAAGACCCGCAGGAGACCCGGTATTGGTATTACGCCCTGCAGACCTGCCGGCTGGCCGATCACCGATCCGGATCGGGGCAGCCCCTGCTCAACCAGAGAATCCTGAACGACGTTCCGGTGTGGACGGTCGCCGCGCGCGAACGTCGGCGGATCGCCGAGCTGCTGGGCGCTTTCGACGACAAAATCGCGGCCAACGACCGGGTGATCGAGACGGCGGAACGCCTGATGATCGCCGTCGCCGAATCGGCGCCGGATCGGGTGCGGCTGTCGAGCCTGGCCACCCGGTCGCCGGCGACCCGCAACGTCAGCGAGTTCGACGCTCGCATCGCCCACTTCAGCCTCCCGGCGTTCGACGACGGGGCGATACCCCGCGTGGTCGGCGCGGCGCAGGTGCGCAGCGCCAAGCTGCTGCTGACCCAGCCGTGCGTCCTGTTCGCCAAGCTGAACCCGCGGATCCCGCGGATCTGGAACGTGGTGGGTCTGCCGTCGGACATGGCGGTGGCCAGCACGGAGTTCGTCGTGCTGCTGCCGGTCGGCATCGATTCCTCCGCGCTGTGGTCGGCGCTGCGGCAACCCGACGTCTCACAACGACTGCAGCGGCGGGCCGCGGGAACATCGGGCAGCCATCAGCGAATTCAGCCCGGCGACCTGCTGGACGTGTCGGTCCCAGACGTGCGCCGGTTGAGCCCCGAGGCGTTGCGGACGCTTACCGGGCTGGGTGCGCTGTGCCACGCACGCCGCACCGAAAGCGCGCAGTTGGCGGGCCTGCGTGACGCGCTGCTGCCGTCGCTGATCTGCGGCAAGGTGCGGGTCAGACACGCCGATGCGCCCGGCACGCTTTAAGGTGAGCGCCGTGGCCGAGATCGCGCCGCTGCGCGTGCAACTGATCGCCAAGACCGACTTCTTGGCGCCCCCGGACGTGCCGTGGAGCACCGACGCCGACGGCGGCCCGGCGCTGGTCGAGTTCGCCGGCCGGGCCTGCTATCAAAGCTGGTCGAAACCCAACCCCAAAACCGCGACCAACGCCGGGTACATCAAGCACATCATCGACGTCGGCCACTTTTCGGTGCTCGAACACGCGAGCGTGTCGTTCTATGTCACCGGCATCTCGCGGTCGTGCACCCACGAGCTGATCCGGCACCGGCACTTCTCCTATTCGCAGCTGTCCCAGCGCTACGTCCCCGAGAAGGACTCGCACGTCGTCGTGCCGCCGGGCATGGAAGACGATCCGGAGCTGCAGCGGATCCTGGCCGGGGCCGCCGACGCCAGCCGCGCCACCTACACCGAATTGCTGGCGAAACTCGAAGCGAAATTCGCCGACCAACCCAATGCGGTGCTGCGGCGCAAGCAGGCCCGCCAGGCCGCCCGCGCCGTGCTCCCCAACGCGACCGAAACCCGCATCGTCGTGACCGGCAATTACCGGGCGTGGCGCCACTTCATCGCCATGCGTGCCAGTGAGCACGCCGACGTGGAAATCCGGCGGCTCGCCATCGAGTGCCTGCGCCAGCTGGCGGGTGTGGCACCCGCGGTGTTCGCCGACTTCGAGATCTCCACCCTGGCCGACGGCACGGAGGTCGCGACCAGCCCACTGGCGACCGAGGCCTGACGCGTCGACTCGCGACGGCGCGCGTCCACGTGGGTGCTAAATACCTTGCTGGCGCCAGGTAACCTGAACACCGTGAGCACGGTCGGATTCGACGCCCCAGCGCGGTTGGGAACCTTGCTGACCGCGATGGTCACACCGTTTTCCCCCGACGGCTCCGTTGACACCGCCGCGGCCGCTCAGCTGGCCAATCACCTGATCGATGCGGGCTGCGACGGGCTGGTGATCTCCGGAACCACGGGTGAGTCCCCGACCACCACGGACGACGAGAAGCGAGAGCTGCTGCGCGTCGTGCTGGAGGCCGTCGGCGACCGAGCCCGCGTCATCGCCGGCGCGGGCACCTATGACACGGCCCACAGCGTCCGGCTGGCGAAGGCCTGCGCCGCCGAGGGCGCCCACGGGCTGCTGGTGGTCACCCCGTACTACTCGAAGCCGCCGCAGAGCGGGCTGATCGCCCACTTCACCACCGTCGCCGACGCGACCGAGTTGCCGGTGCTGCTCTACGACATCCCGCCGCGTTCGGTGATACCGATCCAGTCCGAGACCATCCGCGCGCTGGCCGCCCACCCGAACATCGTCGGGATCAAAGACGCGAAGGCCGACCTGCACAGCGGTGGCCAGATCATCGCCGAGACCGGCCTGGCCTACTACTCCGGCGACGATGCGCTGAACCTGCCGTGGCTGGCCATGGGCGCCACCGGATTCATCAGCGTGATTTCTCACGTCGCGGCGGGGCAGCTGCGGGAAATGTTGTCCGCCTTCAGCTCCGGAGACATCGCCACCGCCCGCAAGATCAACGCCGCTGTCGCCCCGCTGTGCGACGCGATGGCCCGCCTGGGCGGCGTGACGATGTCCAAGGCGGGCCTGCGCCTGCAGGGCATCGACGTCGGCGATCCGCGGTTGCCGCAAATGCCCGCGACGCCCGAACAACTCGACGCGCTGGCCGCCGATATGCGCGCGGCCTCGGTGCTGCGGTGACTCGAGGAGTTTCCGAGAAGTGGATGTAGACCTCGCCCCGCCAGGCCCCTTGGCCGCGGGAGGGTTGCGGGTCACTGCTCTCGGCGGCATCAGCGAAATCGGCCGCAACATGACGGTTTTCGAGCACCTGGGCCGCCTTTTGATCATCGACTGCGGCGTGATGTTCCCCACCCACGACGAGCCCGGCGTCGATCTGATCCTGCCGGATCTGCGCCACATCGAGGACCGGCTCGACGACATCGAGGCGCTGGTGCTCACCCACGCGCACGAGGACCATATCGGCGGCATCCCGTTTCTGCTCAAGCTGCGTCCCGACATCCCGGTGGTCGGTTCGAAGTTCACCCTCGCGCTGGTCGCCGCGAAGTGCCGCGAACACCGCCTCAAGCCGGTGTTCGTCGAGGTGGCCGAGGGCCACAAGAGCACCCACGGCGTGTTCGAATGCCAGTACTTCGCCGTCAACCACTCCATCCCCGACGCGCTGGCGATCGCCGTGCACACCGGCGCGGGAACCATCCTGCACACCGGCGACATCAAGCTCGACCAGCTTCCGCTGGACGGCCGGCCGACCGACCTGCCCGGCATGTCCCGGCTCGGCGACGCCGGGGTGGACCTGTTCCTGTGCGACTCAACGAATTCCGAGCACCCCGGCGTCGGGCCCTCGGAAAGCGAAGTGGGCCCGACGCTGCACCGCCTGATCCGCGGCGCCGACGGCCGCGTCATCGTGGCGTGCTTCGCCTCCAACGTGGACCGGGTTCAGCAAATCATCGATGCCGCAGTCGCTTTGGGCCGGCGGGTATCGTTCGTCGGCCGATCCATGGTGCGCAACATGGGCATTGCCCGCGAACTCGGCTTCCTGCGGGTGGCCGACTCGGACGTGATCGACATCGGCGCCGCCGAGATGATGCCGGCCGACCGGGTGGTGCTGATCACCACCGGCACCCAGGGCGAACCGATGTCGGCGCTGTCGCGGATGTCGCGCGGCGAGCACCGCAGCATCACGCTGACCGCGGGTGACCTGGTGGTGTTGGCGTCGTCGCTGATCCCCGGCAACGAGGAAGCGGTCTACGGCGTGATCGACGAGCTGGCCAAGATCGGTGCCCGCGTCGTCACCAACGCCCAGGCGCGGGTGCATGTTTCGGGCCACGCCTACGCCGGGGAATTGTTGTTCCTGTACAACGGGATTCGGCCGCGCCATGTCATGCCCGTGCACGGCACGTGGCGCATGCTGCGCGCCAACGCCAAGCTGGCGGCCCGCACCGGCGTGCCGGAGGAGTCGATCCTGCTGGCCGAGAACGGGGTGAGCGTCGACCTGGTCGCGGGGAAGGCCTCCATCGCCGGCGCGGTGCCGGTCGGCAAGATGTTCGTCGACGGCCTGATCAACGGCGACGTCGGCGACATCACCCTGGGCGAGCGCCTCATCCTGTCGTCGGGTTTCGTGGCGGTGACCGTGGTGCTCGCGCGCGGCACCGGGCGTCCGGTCGCCCCACCGCAGCTGCATTCCCGCGGATTCTCCGAAGATCCCAAGGCGCTCGAACCCGCCGTGCGCAGGGTCGAGGCCGAACTGGAAGCGCTGGCGGCCGAGAACATCACCGATCCGGGCCGCATAGCCCAGGGCGTGCGGCGCACCATCGGCAAGTGGGTGGGCGAAACCTACCGCCGGCAGCCGATGATCGTGCCGACCGTCATCGAGGTCTAGTGGCGATCGCGAGCGCGGCGTAGCCGGGCGGAGCGGGTCGCCACCATCGGCGCCTGACCCGCTAGATCTTCTCGGCGTAGGCCGACCACTCCAGTTGCGACGCTTTGAGTTTGCGGCCGGTGGGCTCGACATAGCGCTGGATGAGCTCGTCGGGCCCGGCCTGCTCCACCAGCCGCCAGCCGTACTCGCCCAGGAACGTCGCGACCTCGTCGGGCTGAAGGCCGAAATGCCACAGCTGCCGCCGCTGGCGCACGGTGCGGTACAGCGTGCGGGTGCCATACCGGTTGGTGCCGTCGATGAAATCCCTACGGACATAGGTGAATACCAAACGGCTGCCGGGTGCGGTCGCGCGCAGCCCGTCCAGCGTGCGCCGCACCGTCGCCTCGGTGAGGTACTGGGTGACGCCTTCGCAGATGAAGAACACCCGGTAGTCGGTGCGATAACCGTGCTCGGCGAGCGAGGTGAGCAGGTCGTCATGCTCGAGGTTCAACGCCACCAACCGAACCGATAGCGGCAGCTCGCCGAGCACCCGACGCACCGTCTTGAACTTTCTGGCGACGTTCACCGGCAGATCGACCTCGAACACCGGGATGCGCACCCGCCGCGTCAAAAGGTAGGCGCGGGTGTCCAGCCCCGCCCCGAGGATGACGACGGCGTTGATGTCGTCCAGCGACTCCTTGAGCTTGTCAGCGATAAAGCGCTTGCGGCAGGCCAGATTCGCCCACAATCCCGGACCGGTGAACTCCGAGCCGCGGATCATCAGCCGGCGAACCGGCGCGAACCGGGTCGCCCCGACGAGCCACCGCAGCGGGACGGGTAGGAAGAGCTCGGCGAAGTCGTCGTCGACCAGGCGGCGTCCGGGCGGCTCGTTCTGCTCGACGGCGGCCAGCACCATCGGGCCAAATGCAGTCTGCGCAACCGGATTTCGTGCCATGACGACTACTTGTTCAGGAATCCCGCGTCGACCGGCAACGTCACACCGGTGATGTAGCGCGCCTGGTCGGACACCAGCCACGCGACCGCGTTGGCGATGTCCTCGACATCCAGCACCTCGACCGGCATGGCGTTGCCCATGGCTCCCGGCGTGTCCGTCGCGGCGGCCATCTTGGCCAGCCACTCGCGGGTGAACTCGTTGTTGATCATCGGCGTCTCGACGCCGGACGGATGGATCGAGTTGACCCGGATCATCTGTCCGGCAAGCAGATTGGCGTAGACCCGCATCAGCCCGACCACCCCGTGCTTGGCGGCGGCGTAGCCGACGGAACCGGCGTCCGGGCTGCCGACCCCGGCCAGCCCCGCGCTCGAACTGATCAGCACGATCGACCCGCCGGTGCCCTGCTTGACCATCGTGGGTATCGCGACCTTGATGGTGTGGTAGACGCCGGTCAGGTTGACGTCGATGACGTCATGCCAGCCGTCGTCACCCGATTGCATGGGGGCGATCCCGGCGTTGGCCACCACGATGTCCAGCCGGCCGAACTCGTCCAGGCCCGCCTGCAGCGCCGCCGACAGCGAGTCGCGGTCGCGGACGTCGCCCTGTCGGGCCACGATACGGGCGCCCGTGTCTTCCACCAGCTTCACGGTGGCGGCCAGGTCGTCGGGCGTGGCCAGCGAGTAGGGGACGCTGGCGATCTGGTCGCACAGGTCGACGGCGATGATGTCCGCGCCGTCGGCGGCCAGCCGCACCGCGTGCGCGCGGCCCTGACCGCGCGCCGCGCCGGTGATGAAGGCGACCTTGCCCTTCAGGGGCCCTTGCGACGAGCGGGTCATCACGGCCGCAACTGTCCTTTGGCCGGGTCGCCCGCCGGGACCGGCTGCAGCATCTTGATGTCGGGGGCCCCGTCCAGGTGCTCGCCGGCCGCGGTGAACATCTTGGTGACCGCCGGTGCGGTGCTGTGCGCCTTGAGCGCCTCGGCGTCGGCCCACTGCTCGACGAAGACGAACGTCTCGCCCGACTGGTGCAGCGAGTAGATCTGGCAGCCCGGCTCGTCGTGCACTTCTTCGACCGCCCGCGTGAGGATGTCGCGAACGGTGTCGACCGACTCCGGTTTGACGGTCATGGTGGCGACGACGACAACGGGCATTGCTGGCCTCCTGGGGCGCGGTGGGGGTGGGTGACGAGCACGACTTCTCTCAACCGAATGTCACCCTACTCACGCGATTTGGCGGCCGATTGGCCCTATGCCCGACAAGCCGAACCGTTACCAGTGTGGCGGGTGGTGTAGATGATGTCGTTGCGACTACCCTTGCCGTCATGCCCAGTAAGACCGCCGCCCGCTCCGGAAGCCGAACGAGCAGGTCAAAGGCCACTTCGCGCGTCAGCGGGTCCAGGGGGGCGCGCCGGGCGGCGCCCCGCAAGAAGGTCGGCAAACCCGCCAGGCGGCGTAATCACGCGCCGCTGGTCGGCGCCGGGCTGACCTGCGGCCGCGCCGCGCGCGCCGTCTGGCTGATGGCCGCCCGGGGGACCGGCACCGCGGCCCGGTCGATCGGGCGGGCCCACGACATCGACCCCGGGCACCGCCGCGACGGCATCGCGCTGCTGTTGCTGGGCTTTTCCGTGGTGGTCGCCGCGAGCTCGTGGTTCCACGCCGCCGGACCGGTCGGCACGTGGGTCGACACGCTGCTGCGGACCTTCATCGGCGCGGGTGTGCTGGCGCTGCCGGTGGCCACCGCCGCGGTGGCGGTGACCCTGATGCGCACCGAGCCCAACCCGGATGTGCGCCCCCGGCTGATCCTGGGCGCCAGCCTGATCACGCTGTCGGTTCTCGGCCTGCGCCACCTGTGGTCCGGTTCGCCGGGCGACCCCGAGGCGCGCCGCCGCGCGGCCGGTTTCATCGGCTTCGCCATCGGCGGGCCGCTCTCGGACGGGCTCACGCCCTGGATCGCCGCGCCGTTGTTGTTCATCGGCTTCATGTTCGGCCTGTTGCTGCTGACCGGCACCACCATCCGCGAGGTGCCCGTGGTGATGCGCAACCTGTTCCACACCCGGTTCGTCGACGAGGACTACGACGACGAGCCCTACGACTATGCCGACGAGTTCGACGACGACGCCGAGGCGGAGCCCGCCAACTACCACGACGACGCGTCCTCCGTGCCGGACGAGGCGCCGTCGGCGTGGTCGCCGGACGACGATGCCCAGGCCGCGCTGCAGGACGACATACCCACCGTGCCCGAGCCCGCCGTCCAGCCCGCCCAGCAGGGCTTGCGGGGCCGCAAACGCGGACGGTCGGCGGACAAGCACGACACCGTCGAGCTGGACCGGGTCGTCGAGGGCCCCTACACGTTGCCGTCGCTGAGCCTGCTGGTCGCGGGGGACCCGCCCAAGAAGCGCAGCGCCGCCAACAACGTCATGGCCGACGCCATCACCGAGGTGCTGACCCAGTTCAAGGTGGACGCCGCCGTCACCGGCTGCACCCGCGGGCCGACCGTCACCCGCTACGAGGTCGAGCTGGGGCCGGGCGTCAAGGTCGAGAAGATCACCGCGCTGCAGAAGAACATCGCGTACGCGGTGGCCACCGAGAGCGTGCGCATGCTGGCCCCGATCCCCGGCAAGTCGGCGGTGGGCATCGAGGTGCCCAACACCGACCGGGAAATGGTCCGGTTGGCCGACGTGCTCACCGCGCCGTCGACGCGGCGCGATCACCACCCGCTGATCATCGGGCTCGGCAAGGACATCGAGGGCGATTTCATCTCGGCGAACCTGGCCAAGATGCCGCACCTGCTGGTGGCCGGCTCGACCGGTTCCGGTAAGTCCAGCTTCGTCAACTCGATGCTGGTATCGCTGCTGGCGCGCGCCACTCCGGAAGAGGTCAGGATGATCCTGATCGACCCGAAGATGGTGGAACTCACGCCGTACGAAGGCATTCCGCATCTGATCACCCCGATCATCACCCAGCCCAAGAAGGCGGCGGCCGCGCTAGCGTGGCTGGTCGAGGAGATGGAGCAGCGCTACCAGGACATGCAGGCGTCCCGGGTGCGGCACATCGACGACTTCAACGAGAAGGTCCGCTCCGGTGCGATCACCGCGCCGCTGGGCAGCCAGCGCGAGTACCGGCCGTACCCGTACGTGGTGGCGATCGTCGACGAGCTGGCCGACCTGATGATGACGGCGCCGCGCGATGTCGAGGACGCCATCGTGCGGATCACCCAAAAGGCCCGCGCCGCAGGCATTCACCTGGTGCTGGCCACCCAGCGCCCGTCGGTGGACGTGGTCACCGGTCTGATCAAGACCAACGTGCCGTCCCGGCTGGCGTTCGCCACGTCGTCGCTGACCGACAGCCGCGTCATCCTGGATCAGGCCGGCGCCGAAAAGCTGATCGGCATGGGCGACGGCCTGTTCCTGCCGATGGGTGCAGGCAAGCCGATCCGGCTGCAGGGCGCCTACATCACCGACGAGGAGATCCACGCCGTCGTCACCGCCTGTAAGGACCAGGCCGAACCCGAGTACACCGACGGCGTCACCGCCGCCAAGCCCACCGGCGAACGCACCGACGTCGACCCCGACATCGGCGACGACATGGACGTGTTCCTGCAGGCCGTCGAGCTGGTGGTGTCCAGCCAGTTCGGCTCCACATCGATGCTGCAGCGCAAGCTGCGCGTCGGCTTCGCCAAGGCCGGCCGGCTGATGGACCTGATGGAGACCCGCGGCATCGTCGGGCCGTCGGAGGGCTCCAAGGCGCGCGAGGTGCTGGTCAAGCCCGACGAACTGGCGGGAACGCTGGCGCTGATCCGCGGTGGCAGCAGCGAAACCGGCGAGTCGGACGAGGACTAGGCAACATCTCAAGCCAGCTGGGACGGCGCCGGGGATCGGAGCCTACAACTGGGCTGTGTCGCTCAACACACTCGCGAGATTATTTCCCCACCGAATAGCGTTCTAGTACAATGCAACTGGTGGCTATGCCACCTTCGGCTTACCCAAAATTCGTGACCGACCGTTCCCCGGATCGCTAGGGTAGTCAAACGGCACGCCCCGCGACACGCGGCGCGCCTGCCTTGATCACACCAGTGACAAACACATATGCGCCGTCGCAGCAGCGATACCGGTTATGACATCGGGCGCTGAAAACCACGGTGAGCGACCATGAAATCCGAGCACAGGAATGGGGAATCGATGACGATGTCCGGGCGGACCGCAGACCAGCCCGCGGTTCGTCATTTCCGCTACGACGTGACCGGCCTACCCGGCAAGCGCATGCGACTGCTCGGTGAGCTGCCTACCCGTGATGCCGGCCATCCGCAGGAAGCACTCATAGCCATCACGCAGGTGATCTGCTTCGACGACACTCCGAACGTGATGCGCGACTTACGCTTGCCTCCCCTCGGCCAGCCCGACATGGTGGCGCGAGTGGGGTTCCGGCAGCTCGTCCTCAACGAGGATCAGCTCTGCTAGTGGCCGGGGACGATTCGGCAGACCGCGAATGGTGGTTAGGGGTCCGCGATGAGGCTCCGACCGTGGCGAGTCGGCTCTCTCGTATGGCTGGGTTGTGCAAGGAGACTGACCCGGCCGAAGGCGCAGGTATGGCAAACGCGGAAGCGCCGCAGAGCGCAGTTGACGCCGGCGCGGAGGCGGGAAAGCAACTGACGGGCGCTGTGGTCATCATCGCGCTCGTCGCGGCGATCTCGGGCATGCTCTACGGCTACGACACCGGCGTCATCTCCTGGGCTCTATTGCAGCTCACCCAGGACTTCAACATCACCGAGGGCTGGAAGCAGGTGATCGCCGCCAGCATCCTGCTCGGCGCCGTCGCCGGGGCATTGACGTGCAGCTGGCTTTCCGATCGGCGCGGCCGGCGCGGCACACTGTTGATGCTGGCGGTGGTGTTCATCGTCGGCGCGCTGTGGTGCGCAGACGCGCCCGATTCCGTGATGCTGTCGCTGGGACGGCTGGTCCTGGGCTTCGCGGTCGGAGGGGCGACGCAGACGGCACCGATGTATGTCGCCGAGCTCTCGCCACCGGCCTACCGGGGACGGTTGGTGCTGTGCTTCCAAATCGCCATCGGAGTGGGGATCCTCATGGCCACCCTCGTCGGGGTCTCCGATTCGATCTCCTGGCGAGGGCCGATCGGACTCGCGTGCGTACCCGCCGCGATCATGCTGTGGCTGTTGCTGCGCCTCCCGGAGAGTCCGCGCTGGCTGGTCAAGCAAGATGATCGCAAAGCTGCGCAAGCCGTGTTGGAGCATGTCCGGCCCGAGGGCTACGACGTGGGCGCCGAGCTGGACGAAGCGACCGAACTTGCGCGCGTCGAACGCACGGCCAGCACCCGCGGGTGGGGCGGGCTGCGCGACGCCTGGGTGCGCCCGGCCCTGGTCCTGGGTTGCGGCATCGCGGTGTTCACCCAGCTCAGCGGCATCGAGATGATCATCTATTATTCGCCGACCATATTGACCAACGACGGCGTGTACAGGTCCGTAGCTCTGCAGGCGTCGGTGGGCTTGGGTGCGGCGTACCTGATTGCCCAACTGGTCGGGTTGGCCATCATCGACCGGGTCGGTCGGCGCCGGCTCACGCTCATCATGGTGCCGGGTGCAGCGATGAGCCTGTTCGTGCTCGGCCTGCTCTTCGTCACCAGCGACAGCGGTCACGAGGTGATTCCCTACATCATGATCTGCCTGATCGCCTTCATGCTGTTCAATGGCGGCGGTCTGCAGCTGATGGGCTGGCTGACCGCCTCGGAGACCTATCCGCTGGCGGTGCGACCGGCGGCCACCGCCTTGCAGTCTGCGACACTGTGGGGGACCAACCTGCTCATCACGCTGACGATGCTGTCGCTCATCAATGTGATTGGAGTCGGGCCCTCGATGTGGCTCTACGCGTTGTTCAACGTGGCGGCGTGGATCTTCGTATTCTTCCGCATGCCCGACCTCACCGGTAAGAGCCTGGAGGAGATCGAAAACAAGCTGTCCGAGGGGAGTTTCCGACCGTCAGACTTCACTCGCTGACGAATTCTGTGGTGCGGCAGGTTGTTCGGGTTACGGCCCACACGCCTCGGCGCTTCTAGCGGCAGGTTCGACGCATCAGAGCCTCAGCAGCATCCGCGAGTTGCCGAGGATGTTCGGCTTGACGTAGCTCAGGTCCAGGAACTCCGCGACACCGATGTCGTAGGAGCGGCACATCTCCTCGAACACCTCGGCGGTGACGGGCGTGCCCTCGATCTCGGTGAATCCATGTCTGGCGAAGAATTCGGTTTCGAACGTCAGCACGAACAGCCGCTTCAACTGCAACTCGCGGGCGACCTCGAGCAGCCGGTCGACGATCGCGTGGCCGATGCCGTGTCCGGTCAGCGCCGGGGCGACCGCGACGGTGCGGACCTCGCCGAGGTCCGACCACATCACGTGCAGAGCGCCACAACCGACCACCTGGCCTGGAGAATCTGGGTGCTCGGCCACCCAAAACTCCTGGACAGCCTCGTAGAGCGTCACGAGGTTCTTCTCCAGCAGGATCTTTCCCGAGTAGGTGTCGACCAGGTGCTTGATGGCCGGCACATCGGACGTTCGCGCGCGCCGAACCAGCGGCCGAGGGCGCTGCGGACTTTGGGTCACGGCTAACAGTATCGACATCGCGGACGGGTGCGCTGGTCAACCGCTATTCTATTGCGGTGTCGGGGCAGCCGCAGACGGGTCCGATGGTAGGCCGCGCGAACATCGCCAACCTCGCCAATACGCTGACCCTGTTGCGGCTCGTGCTGGTGCCCATCTTCCTGCTCGCCCTCTTCGCCGGAGACGGCCACCAAAACGGTTTCCGCGTGGTGGCTTTCGTCATCTTCGCGGCCGCCTGCATCACCGATCGGCTGGACGGCCTGCTGGCCCGCAACTACGGCATGGCGACCGAATTCGGGGCGTTCGTCGATCCGATCGCGGACAAGACGCTGGTGGGGTCGGCGCTGATCGGGCTCTCGATGCTCGGCGAACTGCCGTGGTGGGTCACTGTGCTGATCCTGGTCCGCGAATTCGGGGTCACCGTGCTGCGGCTGGCCGTGATCCGTCGCGGCGTCATCCCGGCCAGCTGGGGCGGCAAGGTCAAGACCGTGGTGCAGGTGCTGGCCATCGGCTTGTTCGTGCTGCCCTGGGCGGCAACGCCGGGGCCGTTCCGGGTGATCGCGGCGGTGGTGATGGGCGCGGCGATCGTGCTGACGGTGATCACCGGGATCGACTACGTCGTGTCGACCGTCCGGGAAGTGCGCCGCACGCCCGGCTGATTTCGGCGCGTCCGACGGGAACCAGTCCATCGCTGTCGGCGTTCACCTAATGAGCACCTGCCGGAGGCAAGCTGAGTACGTGCCGCGCAGGGCCGACTGGACGAAGGAGGGCGGGATGCCGCCATTGGTGCGAGAGGTCATCGGCGACGTGCTGCGCGAGGCCCGCACGACACAGGGCCGGACGCTGCGCGAGGTGTCCGATTCGGCGCGGGTGAGCCTCGGTTACCTATCCGAGGTGGAGCGCGGCCGCAAGGAGCCGTCCAGCGAGCTGCTGAACGCGATCTGCGACGCGCTGGACGTCCCGTTGTCATCGGTTCTCACCCACGCCGGCGAGCGGATGGCCAGCGAGGAGCGGGCGGCCGTCGGCGCGGCCGCGGACGGGGCGAGCGGCACCAGCATCAAGGTCGTCATCCCGCCGGTGGCGTCGTTGGCGCTGGCCTGAGCTCCGGGGACCGATCCCGCGTAAGGGGTGGGGCGATCGGCGCCGACCCACTAAATTGAGCGACAGGCGCGGAGCCCCTCAGTCCCATCCGGGGACCATCCGGATCCTCAAGAAGCGAAGGCGGAGCTAACTCATGGCCAATCCGTTCGTCAAGGCGTGGAAGTACCTCACGGCGCTGTTCAACGCCAAGATCGACGAGCACGCAGACCCCAAGGTGCAGATCCAGCAGGCCATCGAGGAAGCGCAACGCACGCACCAGGCGCTGACCCAGCAGGCCGCGCAGGTCATCGGCAACCAGCGGCAACTCGAGATGCGGCTCAACCGTCAGCTGGCGGACGTGGAGAAGCTGCAGGTCAACGTGCGTCAGGCGTTGACGCTGGCCGACCAGGCCACCGCGGCCGGTGACGCCGCGAAGGCCACCGAGTACAACAACGCCGCCGAGGCGTTCGCCGCCCAGCTGGTGACCGCCGAGCAGAGCGTCGAAGACCTCAAGACGCTGCACGATCAGGCGCTGGGCGCGGCCGCGCAGGCCAAGAAGGCCGTCGAGCAGAACGCCATGATGCTGCAGCAGAAGATCTCCGAGCGCACCAAGCTGCTCAGCCAGCTCGAGCAGGCCAAGATGCAGGAGCAGGTGAGTGCCTCGCTGCGGTCGATGAGCGATCTGGCCGCCCCCGGCAACGTCCCCAGCCTCGACGAGGTGCGCGACAAGATCGAGCGACGGTACGCCAACGCGATCGGGGCCGCCGAGCTCGCGCAGGGTTCGGTTCAGGGCCGGATGCTCGAGGTTGAGCAGGCCGGCGTGCAGATGGCCGGTCACTCCCGCCTGGAGCAGATTCGCGCCTCGATGCGTGGTGAGGCCCTGCCGACGGGCGGGACGCCGGCCGCGGGGACCACGCCCGCCACCCCCGCGCCCGCGGAGAGCGGCTCGGTCCCCGAGAAGCCACTTGGCCAGTAGCCGAAGTGTCATGGCGGTGAAAGCGACGCAGCCCGGTCCGTGGCGCGCGCTGCTGCACCGCGGCCTGGCCACCGCGGCCGACCTCTCCGACCTGGTGGCCCGCAGGATCAGCGCGGCCGCGGATCCGCGCGCCCGGCTGCTGCGGCGGCGTCGCCGCGCGCTGCGGTGGGGCCTGATCTTCAGCGCCGGATGCGTGTTCTGGGCCGCGGTGACGATGTTGCTCGCGGCCTGGGGCTGGTTCGCCTTGCTGCTCGAAATCACCGGCGGCGTCGCGGTTTTCATGGCCATTCCGGCGACGCTGTTGCTGCTGCGCTATCGCTGGCTGCGTTCCGAGCCGTTGCCGACGCCCCGGACCGCGAACGTGCGCCGGCTGCCGCCGCCGGGTTCGGCGGCGCGCCCGGCGATGTACGCGCTGGGCGCCTCCGAGCGCGGGTTTTCCTCGCTGGTGGCCGTGATCGAGCGGGGCGCGATGTTGCCGACCGCCGAGATCCGCGACCTGACCGCGGCCGCCACCCGGACCTCAGCGGCCATGGCGTCCACCGCCGCGCAGGTGGTGTCGATGGAGCGGGCGGCACAGGCCAGCGCGGAATCGCGGTCGTATCTGGTGCCCACTATCAACGCGTTCACGGCGCAGCTTGGTGCGGGCGTCCGCCAATACAACGAAATGGTCACCGCGGCAGCGCAATTGGTGTCGTCGGCGAACGGCGACGCATCGGCCGCGTCGCAGCACTACCGCGCCGAGCTGGCCGGGGCGACCGATCGCCTGGTCGGTTGGGCGCAGGCATTCGACGAACTCGGCGGATTGCGCGGGACCGGCTAGGCGCCGGGGTCAGAACGTCGCTTTCAGCGACGGCAGCACCAGCGCCGCCAGGCCGCGCGCGGTGGCCTTGAGCATGTCGAAGAAGTCGAAGTAGTCCCGCCACAACGTGATTCGCCCGTTTTGGACCTCGAACACGCCGCACACCCAGAACTGCAGCCGTAGCGGGCCGAAGATCAGTGCGTCGGTGCGTTCGGTGAGCACCGCGCCGCCGTCGGCCGCGATGCGGTGGATCTTCACCTCGAAGGCGGCGCGGCCCTCCATCTGGCGAAACAGCTTGATGGCCCTGGCCCGGCCATGGATGGTGGGCAGGCCGACGTTTTCGTAGACGAGATCGTCGGCCAGCGCGGCGTCGGCGGCGTCGTAATCCGCGTCCTGCAGGGCGTTGAGGAATCCTTCGACGGTGCGGGTGTTCGCAACGGTTGTCCCGGTCAGCTCGGTCATCTTGCCAGCGTAGGCGCGTGCAAACCGGGCGCTGTGGCAGGGTAAGCACGATGCGCGTCGCCGTGGTCGCCGGGCCGGATCCCGGGCACTCGTTCCCGGCGATCGCGCTGTGCCGGCGCTTCGCCGAGGCCGGCGACGAGCCCACCCTGTTCACCGGCGCCGAATGGCTGGACACCGCCCGCGGTGCCGGCATCGGCGCCGCCGCGCTGGACGGGCTGGCGGCCACCGACGACGACGTCGACGCCGGGGCCAGGATCCACCGGCGCGCCGCGCGGATGGCCGTGCTCAACGTGCCCGCGCTGCGTGAGTTGGCGCCCGACCTGGTGGTGTCCGACGTCATCACCGCCGGCGGCGGGATGGCCGCCGAGCTGCTGGGCATCCCGTGGATCGAACTCAACCCGCACCCGCTGTACCTGCCGTCGAAAGGACTGCCGCCGATCGGCAGCGGGCTGGCGCCGGGCACCGGCATCCGGGGCCGGCTGCGCGATGCCACGATGCGCGCGCTGACGGCGCGATCCGTGCGCACCGGCCTGCAGCAGCGCGCGAACTCGCGTGTCGAGATCGGGCTGCCGGCACGCGATCCCGGGCCGCTGCGCCGGCTGATCGCCACGCTGCCCGCGCTGGAGGTTCCCCGCCCGGACTGGCCCGCCGAGGCCGTCGTCGTCGGGCCATTGCACTTCGAACCGACCGACCGGATCCTCGAGGTCCCGGCCGGCTCCGGGCCGGTGGTGGTCATCGCGCCGTCGACCGCCTTGATCGGCACCGAAGGGCTGGCCGAGGTCGCGCTGGGGTGCCTGACACCTGGGGAGACCGTGCCGCCGGGGTCGCGGCTACTGGTGTCGCGGTTGGACGGACCGGAACTGACGGTGCCGCCGTGGGCGACGGTCGGGCTGGGACGCCAGGACGAGCTGTTGGCGCACGCCGACCTGGTGATCTGCGGCGGCGGCCACGGCATGGTGGCCAAGACGCTGCTGGCCGGCGTGCCGCTGGTGGTGGTGCCCGGCGGCGGCGACCAATGGGAGATCGCCAACCGGGTGCAGCGCCAGGGCAGCGCCCGGCTGATCCGGCCGCTGACCGCCGACGCGTTGGTGGCCGCGGTCAACGAGGTGCTGTCGTCGCCGGGCTACCGCACGGCGGCGCGGGCGGCGGCCGCCGGCATCGCCGACGTCGCCGACCCGGTCCGGGTGTGCCGCGACGCGCTGGCGGTGGCCGGATGATCCGCTGCGCGCCGCGCAGGCCGCCCTATGCTTCGGCGGGAGGCACCCGATGAGGATCATCACGACGATCGCCGCCGGCGCCCTACTGGCGGGCACGCTGGCCGGCGCGGCAGTCGCGCACGCCGACAGTCCCGAGGAACAGCAGGTCTGCCAGTTGATGGACGATCCGGCGGCCGCTCAACAGGGGCTCGCGCCGGCCGAGTACGCCTTCATGCAGTTGCGCGCCACCATGTCGGCCCAACGTGCGCGTGACGTGATGTCGATTGCGGTGCAGGAGGACTGCCCGAACCACATCATCGACCTGCCGGCCAGCTGGCGGTAGCGCGCTGCGCGCTCACGTGTCCGATGCCTGCGGGCTGGGTATGTTGACTGGCGTGCGGCTAACGGAGTTTCACGAGCGGGTAGTCCTGCGCTTTGGCACCACCTACGGGTCCTCCGTCCTGGTGGATCACGTGCTGAGCGGCTTCGACGGACGCACGGCCGCCCAAGCCATCGAGGCCGGGATCGAGCCCCGCGACATCTGGCGGGCGTTGTGCGTGGACTTCGACGTGCCCCGGGAACAGTGGTGAGCGCAGCGCGCTATTCGTATGCCGGGTACGCGTTCTGCCGCAACACCGTGGCGAGGTGCACGGCGTTGCGGACCGCATTGCCGGTAGCGGATGCGACGGCTTCCGGCACATCGTCGAGGTCGGTGTAGTCCGTGCCCTGCATGGCCTCGCCGTTCCAATAGGTGCACCCCTGCGCGGCGATCGAGAACCCGATGTCATTGAGCGCCTGGAAAAGGTCGGCGACGATCTTGTGCGCCCCGTCCTCGTTGCCCACGACCGCGGCCAGGGCCACCTTGCCCACCATCCGGGGCCTTCCCGCGTCGTCCGTGTCGGACAGCTCGGCGTCGAGGCGCTCCAGGACGCGCTGGGCCACGCTGGACATGTGGCCGACCCAGGTGGGCGTCGACACGATGACGATGTCGGCCGACTTGACCTTGGTCAACAGCGCCGGCCACTCATCGCCGGGCCCCATGTCGGCCTCGACACCGGGCAGCAGCGCCAGGTCCACGCACCGCACCTTCTCACCCTGCACGCCCGCACTGCGCAGCTGGTCGAGCAACTGGTCGGCGAGCAGCTCGCTGCTGGACGGCGCAGGGCTTTTCTTCAACGAGCAGACCAACGCGATGGCGCGCAGGGATGGCGTTGCGGCTGAGGACATGCTGGCCAGATACCCCGGCGCGACGACGCCAAACGACGCCCGCGTCGTCTGATCGGCTCTACCGCGGCGTCCGGTGCAGCACGCAGTCGCCGCACAGAGAACTCCCCGGCAGTCGATAGAAAAGGCAGCAGCTGCGGCGCCTGAAGCCCAGTTGTGGGCTGGTGATGACACCGGCCCCGGCCAGCTCGCCGGTGTCCAACAGCGACCGGGTCAGCTCGACGATCGCGGGGCGCAGGCCGGGGCGCGCCGACAGCAGGGCCCGTGCGGCCCCCACCAGCGCGGAGGCGATGTTGCCCGCGAGCAGGGCGGGCGCCAGCTTGACCCGCAGGCCGTCGGCGAGCGGCCACATGTGCTCGCTCACCACGATGCGATACAGCATGTCCGGTGCCGGGGAGGTGACGGGTTTCCCGGCGGCCTCGGGCAGTCGTAGCTGTGCACCGTCGTCGGCGCGTTGCAGGTCTTGGAGGTCGGGGACGACGCCGTGGCCGATCGCGCAGGCGAGCACCGGTGACCACAGCCGGGTGGCGTGAGCGAGGTGGACCAGTGACGCGCCGATCCGCAGATCGGTCGTGCGGTAGCGCCGAATGGTGGCGTCGATCAGGTCGGCGCAGCCGTCGGCGTAGGACTGTCCGACCGGATGCCAGCCCGCCGCGTCTCCACCCACGGCCAGAGTGAAAAAGCCTCCGTAGGAAGCGATTTCAGCCAGCTGAGCGGAGATGTCCATTGCTTCGCGACCGCCTCTCGGGGAAATCCGCCCCGGTCGTGGTGAGGACGCGTCGACGGCGAGTATCTGGCTCTCTCGGGTGGGCATGCCCATGGAGATCACAGTGGCGGGACCGCACCGGATTCACACCGGTTTCCTCGGGCTTCCGGCTGGAAGGCCCGTCGACGCCTTTCGGTAGCCGATGTTGCCACACCTGACGGGAGGGAACGGCGTGTCGAACTTGAATCGAACACCTGTTCGGCTAGTGTGGGGAATGTTCGGCCAGTCAACTTGTCGGTGGCCTTCTCTAGTGTCACCGCCAACCGACCGATACCGGTCAGACGAACACCGACTATAGGAGAGGCACCATGGCGCAAGCCCCCGACCGTGAGAAGGCTCTCGAACTGGCGATGGCCCAGATCGAAAAGAGCTACGGCAAAGGCTCGGTGATGCGTCTCGGCGACGAGACGCGTCAGCCGATTTCGATCATCCCGACCGGATCCATCGCACTGGACGTGGCCTTGGGCATCGGCGGGCTGCCCCGCGGCCGGGTCGTGGAGATCTACGGCCCGGAATCCTCGGGTAAGACCACCGTCGCCCTGCACGCGGTGGCCAACGCCCAGGCCGCCGGCGGCGTCGCCGCCTTCATCGACGCCGAGCACGCCCTGGACCCCGACTACGCCAAGAAGCTCGGCGTGGACACCGATTCCCTGCTGGTCAGCCAGCCGGACACGGGGGAGCAGGCCCTCGAGATCGCCGACATGCTGATCCGCTCCGGCGCCCTGGACATCCTGGTCATCGACTCGGTGGCCGCGCTGGTGCCGCGCGCCGAGCTCGAAGGCGAGATGGGGGACAGCCACGTCGGACTGCAGGCCCGGCTGATGAGCCAGGCGCTGCGGAAAATGACTGGCGCGCTGAACAATTCGGGCACCACCGCGATCTTCATCAATCAGCTGCGCGAGAAGATCGGCGTGATGTTCGGCAGTCCCGAAACCACCACGGGTGGAAAGGCTTTGAAGTTCTACGCGTCGGTGCGCATGGACGTACGCCGGATCGAGACGCTCAAGGACGGCACCAACGCGGTCGGTAACCGCACCCGGGTCAAGATCGTCAAGAACAAGGTGGCGCCGCCCTTCAAGCAGGCCGAGTTCGACATCCTCTACGGCCGGGGAATCAGCCGGGAAGGCTCGCTGATCGATATGGGTGTGGAGCAGGGCTTCATCCGCAAGTCCGGTTCCTGGTTCACCTATGAGGGTGAGCAGCTCGGCCAGGGCAAGGAGAACGCCCGCGTGTTCTTGATGGAGAACGACGAAGTCGCCAACGAAGTCGAGAAGAAGATCAAGGAAAAGCTCGGCATTGGCGCGGTCGTGACCGATGACGAAGTCCTGCCCGCCCCCGTCGACTTCTGAGCCCTCCCGCGGTGAGCAGGCGCGGGCGCTGTGCCTGCGCCTGCTCACCGCGAGAGCGCGCACCCGGGCCGAGCTGCACGGCCAGCTGGCCAAACGCGGCTATCCCGACGACGTCAGCGAACGGGTGCTCGACCGGTTGGCCTCCGTCGGCTTGATCGACGACGCTGACTTTGCCCAGCAGTGGGTGCGGTCCCGCCGGGCACACGCCGGGAAAAGCAAGCGCGCCTTGGCCGCCGAGCTGCACACCAAGGGCGTCGACAACGACGTGATCACCGCGGCGCTGGCCGGGATCGACGCCGGCGCCGAGCGGGACCGGGCGGAACAGTTGGTCCGGTCCAAGCTGCGCCGCGAGACGTTGAACGACGACGACGCGCGGGTGACCCGCAGGCTGGTGGCGATGCTGGCGCGGCGGGGTTACGGCCAGAACATGGCGTGCGAGATCGTGTTCGCCGAGTTGGCCGCCGAGCGGGAGCGCCGCCGGGTCTAGGCGGGTGACGTGCGGTTTCTCGCGCGCCGACCGGTCGCCGTACCATGGCCCCGTGACTTCGATGGTGCGAGAGACCGTGGCGGCGGACGCCGCGCCGGCGCGCACCTACCAAGTCCGCACCTACGGCTGCCAGATGAACGTCCACGATTCGGAGCGGCTGGCGGGCCTGCTGGAAGCGGCCGGGTACCGGCGTGCGGCCGAGGGCGCCGACGCCGACGTGGTGGTGTTCAACACCTGCGCCGTGCGCGAGAACGCCGACAACAAGCTGTACGGCAACCTCAGCCACCTCGCGCCGCGCAAGCGCGGCAACCCCGACATGCAGATCGCCGTCGGCGGCTGCCTGGCCCAAAAGGACCGGGACGCGTTGCTGCACAAGGCGCCCTGGGTCGACGTCATCTTCGGCACCCACAACATCGGGTCGTTGCCCACGCTGCTGGAGCGCGCCCGGCACAACAAGGTTGCCCAGGTGGAAATCGCCGAGGCGCTGCAGGAGTTCCCGTCGTCGCTGCCCAGCGCACGCGAATCAGCTTATGCGGCTTGGGTTTCCGTCTCCGTCGGGTGCAACAACAGCTGCACCTTTTGCATCGTCCCGTCGCTGCGCGGCAAAGAAGTCGACCGCAGCCCCGACGACATCCTGGCCGAGGTGCGGTCGCTGGTCGACGACGGCGTGCTCGAGGTCACGCTGCTCGGCCAGAACGTCAACGCCTACGGGGTGTCCTTCGCCGACCCCGCCCAGACCCGCGACCGCGGCGCCTTCGCCCGCCTGCTGCGGGCCTGCGGCGACATCGACGGCCTGGAGCGGGTGCGGTTCACCTCGCCGCACCCGGCCGAATTCACCGACGACGTCATCGAGGCCATGGCGCAGACGCCGAATGTCTGCCCAGCCCTGCACATGCCGCTGCAATCCGGATCCGACCGGGTGCTGCGCGCGATGCGACGGTCCTACCGCGCCGAGCGCTACCTCGGCATCATCGACCGCGTCCGGGCCGCCATGCCGCACGCCGCCATCACCACCGACCTGATCGTCGGATTCCCCGGTGAGACCGAAGAGGACTTCGCCGCGACGCTGGACGTGGTGCGCCAGGCCCGGTTTTCGGCGGCGTTCACCTTCCAGTACTCCAAGCGGCCCGGCACCCCGGCCGCCGAACTCGACGGGCAGATCCCGAAAGCCGTTGTGCAGGAACGCTATGACCGGCTGATCGAGCTGCAGGAGGCGATCTCGCTGGAGGGCAACCAAGCCCTCGTCGGACAGACCGTCGAATTGCTGGTCGCCACCGGCGAAGGGCGCAAGGACAGCCGCACCGCCCGGATGACCGGGCGGGCCCGCGACGGGCGGCTGGTGCACTTTGCCGTGGACACGCCCCGGGACGTCAGGCCCGGCGACATCGTCACCACGGTGATCACCGGGGCCGCACCCCACCACCTCATCGCCGACGCGGGTGTCGTCACGCATCGCCGCACCCGGGCGGGCGACGCGCAGGCCGCCGGGCAGCGCCCGCGCGGCATCGGCCTTGGCATGCCCGCCGTCGGGCCGCCCGTCGGCCCGACCGAACCCCTTGGATGTGCGCTGTGAAAAAAGAGATGAACAACGACGACGTACAACTCGGCGCCCTGCGGAGCGAGATCGAGGCCGCGGAACGCCGCGTGGCCCGCGGAATCGACCCCGGCCCGCGGGCCTTCTTCGTGTCGATCCTGGTGTTCGTCCTGCTGGCGTCGTTCATCCTGCCGCACACCGGGGACGTGCGCGGCTGGGACGTGTTGTTCGGCAGCCACGGTGCCGGCGCGGCCGCGGTGGGCCTGCCGTCGCGGGTGTTCGCCTGGCTGGCGCTGGTGTTCGGCGTCGGCTTCTCGATGCTGGCGCTGGTGACGCGGCGCTGGGCGCTGGCCTGGGTTGCGTTGGCCGGCACGGCCATCGCGGGCGCCGCGGGCATGCTGGCGATCTGGTCGCGTCAGACCGTGGCCGCGGGGCACCCGGGGCCGGGCTGGGGCCTGATCATCGCCTGGCTCACCGTGCTCGTGCTCATCTACCACTGGGCCCGGGTGGTCTGGTCGCGCACCATCGTGCAGCTCGCCGCCGAGGAGCAGCGGCGCCGCGTCGCGGCGGCGCAGCAGTCGGTCACCTTCCTGGACGGCCTGGACGGCCTGGACGACCCGGCCACCCCCACCGCCACGGAGACCCGCGACGACCCCGGCACGACCAACGGGGTCTGACGGCCGCTAGGGCTTGCGGGTCAGGGCCTCGACGGCCGCCTGCGCCCACTGTCGCCACTGCTCGGCGTTGGCCTTGGCCTCTTCGGCTTCCTTGGTGCGGCCCGCCGTCGCGGCCTTCTGCGCCTGCTGTTCGTATTGCTCGGCGCGGGCCTGGAACTGCTCGGCCCGGGCCTGCGCCTGCGGGTCGGACCAGCCCGTGTCGCCGGCGTCGCGCACCTTCTTCTCGACCGCGCGCAGCCGGCGCTCCAACTCGGCGGACCGCTCGCGCGGGACCTTGCCGATCGCGTCCCACTTGTCGGTGATCGTGCGAAGCGCCGCCCGGGCGGCGTCGTGGTTGCTGGTGTCCAGCTTCTCCGCCTCGGCCAGCAGCGCCTCTTTGGCGTTCGCATTGGCCCGGAATTCCGCGTCCTTCTCCGCCGTCACCGCGTTGCGGGCAGTGAAGAACACGTCCTGGGCCGCCTTGAAGCGCCGCCACAGGGCGTCGTCGACCTCCCGGGTCGCCCGCCCGGCCGCCTTCCACTCGGTCAGCAGCTTGCGGAATTCGGCGCTGGTGGCGGTCCAGTCGGTCGAGTCCGACAGCGCTTCGGCCCGCTCGCAGAGGCTTTCCTTGGCCTGGCGGATCACCGAGCGCTCCCGGTCCAGCTCCGCGAAGTGCGATCCCCGTCGCCGGTTGAAGGCCTCCCGGGCCGCGGAGTAGCGCTTCCACAGCGCGTCGTCGACCTTGCGGTCCACCCCGCTGATCGTCTTCCACTCGTCGAGGATTGCGCGGAACCGGTCACCCGCGGCCTTCCACTGCGTCGAGTTGGCGGCCAACTCCTCGGCCTCCGCGGCGAGCGCCTCCTTGCGGGCGGTCTGGGTGGCGCGATGCTCCTCGCGCCGGGAGCGCTCCGCGGCGACGGTCGCCTCGGCGTGCTCGGCGATGGTGGTCAACCGGCCCGCCAGCGCATCGATATTGCCCAGCACGGCCGCCGTCGGCAGCGACTCGGCCAACTCGGCCGCGTGCGCCTTGATCTTGCGCGCGTCACCCGACCCGGAGGCCAGGCGCTCCTCCATCAGGGTGACCTCGGTGGCCAGGTCGTCGAAGCGCCGGCCGAAGTGGGCGAACGCCGCCTCGCGATCGCCGGCCTGCCAGGAGCCGACGATGCGCTCGCCGGCGGAGCTGATCAGCCATACGGTGCCGTCGTCGTCCACGCGCCCGAATTGGTGCGGATTGCTGGGCGGCGGCACCACCAGCGGGTGCGCGGTGGTGGGCCGCGGTGTCGGCCGGGGGCCGGGACGCGGTCCCGGACGCGGCGCGGGCCGAGCTGAATCGTCGCGAGGCTCGTCAGCCGTCATGCGCTCGTCACTACCCTTTCACAACCCTTCCGCGCGGTCCGTGTCCCGCGCGCCTGCCGCGCGAAGCGGCACCGTCTCCTGCCTCTGTCGGATGCCCGGAGCCGGGTCCTCCCAACAGCTGCTTAACAGTATTCAAGCAGCTTGCTCTGGCATGCGCCGCCGCCTTGCCATTCCCGGCCAACCGGGCACCCGCGCCGTCTCCGCACGGACGGGTACCGTCGTCCTATCGCGTCACCGCATCGGAGTTCGTCGAACCCTGGTGAGCGTTGTCTTCGGCTCTCGTCGGGGTCGCATGTCGATGGGAGGTCACCATCGCCAAGGTGGATATGGCTGCGCTCCTGGCGCTGATCGCCGCGCTGATGTCGGGCGTCGGCGACGTGATCCGGCAGCGCTCCGCGCAGGAGATCACCGACGAACAGGTAGGCCACCTGGAGCTGTTGCGGATGTCGTTGCGCGACGTCCGGTGGTGGCTGGGTGGGATTGCGGCGGTGGGCAGCTTCACGCTGCAGGCGGTGGCGCTGAGCCTCGGTTCGGTGGTGCTGGTGCAGGCCTTGCAGGTGACCGCGCTGCTGTTCGCCCTGCCGGTCTATGCCTGGCTGACCAAGCACCGGTTGAGCCGACGGGAGTGGGTCTGGGCGGTCCTGCTGGCGGCCGCGGTGGCGGTCTTCGTGACCGTCGGCGAGCCGGCGGCCGGCTACCAGCGGGCGTCGTTGGATTCCTGGGCGGTGGTCGCGACGGTGATCGGGCCGGCGATGGTGTTCTGCGTGCTGGGTGCGCGCCTCTGGTCGGGCCCGCTGGCCGCGGTGCTGCTGGCGCTGGTGTCGGCGTCGTCGTGGGCGTTGTTCGCGGTGCTCACCAAGGCTGTCGTCGACGTGCTGCCGCACGGGCCGGGCGCGCTGCTGCGCACCCCGGAACTGTACGGCTGGTTGCTGGTCGCGGTGCTCGGCACGATCTTTCAGCAGTCGGCGTTTCGGGCCAGCGCGCTCACCGCCTCGTTGCCGACGATGACGGTGGCCGAGCCGCTGGTCGCGTCGGTGCTGGGCGTCACCGTGCTCGGTGAGACGCTCGGCGCCAGGGGCCCCGCGGTAATCGCCTTGGTGGCCGCGGTGGTGGTGGTCGTCGTCGCGACCACCGCCCTGGCCCGGGGAGAGGCCGCATCGATGAACGCGGCCGACGACGCGCCGGACGATCAACGCGATGTTGTGACGCTGATCCCATCGCGCGCGGCGGGTGGGACGTGAAAAGGGCTGGCAGCGAACGGGCTTAGCCGTCGCTCACAGCTACCTGTGTAGTTCTCTTAGAGTTATCCCACGCGTTACATAGATTGCTGAAGTACTACTTGAGCGGTTACCTGCGGCGCAGTTAGCAACGTGTGGAACGTCATAAATTTGTAGTTGAACTGAATGCAAATTGTGCGTGTATTTGCCTGCGCCTCGGGGAAAGCTGGGTCGGACGGGTCGTGAGGCGAGGGGTCGAGAATGTCGAAAGTTGATGTCGCAGCGTTACTGGCTTTGTGCGCGGCGTTGGCATCGGCTGTCGGCGACGTGGTCCGGCAGCGCTCCGCGCACGAGGTCACCGACAAGCAGGTCGGCCACCTAGAGCTGTTCCGCATGTCGCTCAAGGACACCCGGTGGTGGCTGGGCGGCTTGGCCGCGATCACGAACTACAGCCTGCAGGCCGCCGCCCTGGCGTGGGGCTCGGTCGTCATGGTGACCGCGCTGCAGGTGACGGCGCTGCTGTTCGCGCTGCCCATCTACGCGCGGCTTGCCAATCACCGGGTGAAGATCCGCGAGTGGATGTGGGCGCTCATCCTGGCCGCCGCGCTGGCGGTCGTCATCACCGTCGGCGACCCGGCGGCCGGGGAGCAGCGCGGGCAGCTGCAGACCTGGCTCATCGTCGCCATGGTCATGGTCCCGCTGCTGGTGGCCTGTGTGGTGGCCGCGCGGCGCTGGTCCGGCAGCCCGTTCTCGGCCGTGCTGCTCGCGGTGGTGGCGGGTTCCTCGCTGGCGCTGTTCGCGGTGCTGACCAAGGGCATCGTCGAGATGGCCGAGAACGGCCCGATGGCGGTGCTGACGTCGCCGGAATTCGTGCCCTGGCTGCTGGTGGCCCTGGCCGGGATGATCTTCCAGCAGTCGGCTTTCCGCGCCGGCACGCTGACCGCGTCGCTGCCGACCATGACGGTGGCCAAGCCGGTGGTCGCCGGCCTGCTCGGGGTTCTGGTGCTGGGCGAGACGATGAACGCCAGCGGCCCCAGAGCGTTCGTGCTGATCGGGGCGGTGGCCGTGGTCATCATCGCGACGATCGCGCTGGCGCGTGGCGAAGCCGCCACCATCGACAAGGCCGAGCGGGGTCCGGGTGGTGCCCCGCGAGAAATGCCGGCCCGAGAGATGACCGCGGACGACGACTTCGGCCCCTTCAGCGACCGCCTGCTCGTGGCGGACGGCTTCGGCCGGTGACGTCCGGCCCCGGTACATCGCGGTAGTGCCGGGCCGCCGCGTTAGTTTGGTGGCGTGCTGAGCGTCATTGCGATCGTCCCGTCGGCGCCGGTCCTTGTCCCCGAACTCGCCGGAGCGGCCGTCGCCGAGATGGCCGAGCTGGCCGCGGCGACGCTCGCCGCGGCCGCGCTGCTGCCCGACTGTTGGGTGGCGATCGGGGCGGGACCCGACGACGACGTGCTGGGTCCCGACGCGGTGGGCACTTTCGCGGGTTTCGGCGCGGACGTCCGCGTCCGGCTCTCCCCGCAGGCTGACGAGGCCGCCCCGCCGATGGCACTTCCGATCTGCGCGCTGCTGGCCGGCTGGGTGCGCGGCCAGGCGCAGCCGCACGCCAGAGCGCAGGTCCGCGTCTACCGCGCCGACCACGACGCCGACACCGCGCTGAGGCTGGGCAAACACCTGCGCGCCGAGATCGACCGGCTGGCCGAGCCGGTCGGGGTGCTGGTCGTGGCGGACGGCGCGAACACGCTGACACCGGCCGCCCCCGGCGGATACGACCCGGACAACGCCGACGCCCAACAGGCGCTGGACGACGCGCTGGCCGGCGGCGACATCGCCGCGCTGCGCCGGCTGCCGCAGCAGATCCACGGCCGGGTCGCATTTCAGGTGCTGGCCGGGCTGGCCGAGCCCGGACCCCGATCCGCCAAGGAGCTGTACCGCGGAGCGCCCTACGGGGTGGGCTACTTCGCCGGTGCCTGGCAGCTGTGACGGCCGCCGTGCGCCCCCTGGCGATCATCGGCCCCACCGGCACCGGCAAGTCGCAGTTGGCCCTCGACTTCGCGGAACGGATCGAGCGGCTCGGCGTCCGCGCCGAGATCGTCAACGCCGACGCGATGCAGCTCTACCGCGGCATGGACATCGGCACCGCCAAGCTGCCCGTCGGCGCCCGGCGCGGCATCCCGCATCACCAGCTCGACATCCTCGACGTCACCGAGACCGCGACAGTCGCGCGCTATCAGGGCGCCGCAGCGGCCGACGTCGAAGCGATCGCGGCCCGGGGCGCGCTGCCGATCATCGTGGGCGGCTCCATGCTCTACATCCAGTCGCTGCTCGACGACTGGTCGTTTCCGGCCACCGATGCCGCGGTGCGGGCGCGTTGGGAGCAGCGGCTGGCCGAGATCGGGGTGGGCGCGCTGCACGCCGAGTTGGCCCGCCGCGATCCCGCCGCGGCCGCGTCCATCCTGCCCACCGACGCCCGGCGCACAGTGCGGGCGCTGGAAGTGGTCGAGCTGACCGGTCAGCCGTTCGCCGCCTCCGCGCCCCGGATCGGCGCCCCCAGATGGGACACCGCCATCGTCGGGTTAGACTGCGACACAACGCTTCTCGACGAGCGGCTGGCTCGGCGCACCGACGCCATGTTCGACCAGGGTCTGGTGGGCGAGGTGATCGCGCTGCTGGACAAGGGCTTGCGCGACGGGGTCACCGCGTCGCGGGCGCTGGGCTACGCGCAGGTGCTGACCGCCCTGGACGAGAGCGGTCCGGCGGGCCCCGGTGCCGATCAACTGCGGGACGCGCGCGAGCAGACCTTCTTCGGCACCCGGCGCTACGTCCGGCGCCAGCGGTCCTGGTTCCGCCGCGATCACCGGGTGCAGTGGCTCGATGTCGGCGCCGCGACCCCGGCCGAGGGCGCCGCGGTCGTCGACGCCGCCGTGCGGGCCTGGCGCCAAGTACCCTGAACAGGTGATCCGCGCCGGCGACGATAACGACCCTGTAGCCGGGGTCGTGGCGGTACCGCCCGCTTGCGGGGGAGAGTGGCGCACATGATCTTCGCCAAGGGCCACGGCACCCAGAACGACTTCGTGCTGCTGCCGGACCCGCAGGCCGACCTGAGCCTGACCGGGGCGGCGGTGGCCGCGCTGTGCGACCGGCGCCGCGGGCTGGGCGCCGACGGGGTGCTGCGGGTCACCACCGCAGGTGCCGCGCTGTCGGCCGGCGTGCTCGACCGGGTGCCCGACGGGGTGGACCCCGGCGACTGGTACATGGACTACCGCAACGCCGACGGATCCGTCGCCCAGATGTGCGGCAACGGCGTGCGGGTCTTCGCGCACTACCTGCGCGCCAGCGGCATGGAATCGCGCGACGAATTCGTGGTCGGATCGCTGGCCGGTCCGCGGCCGGTCGCGGTGCATCGCGCCGACGCGACCACCGCCGACATCAGCGTCGACATGGGCAAGGCCAACACGCTGGGCCCGGGCGACGCGGTCGTCGGCGGCCGGCGGTTCTCCGGCCTGGCGGTCGACGTGGGCAATCCGCACCTGGCCTGTGTCGACCCACAACTGACGGCCGAGGCGCTGGCCGCGCTGGACGTGGCCGCGCCGGTGAGCTTCGATGCCGCCCAGTTCCCGGACGGGGTGAACGTCGAGATCGTCACCGCGCCGGCCGATGGGGCGGTGCACATGCGCGTGCACGAGCGTGGCGTCGGCGAGACGCGCTCCTGCGGCACCGGAACGGTGGCGGCCGCGGTCGCCGCGCTGGCCGGTGCCGGGGCGGCCAGCGGCACCCTGACCGTTCGCGTGCCCGGCGGCGAGGTCGTCGTCACCGTCACCGACGCCACCAGCTTCCTGCGAGGACCGTCCGTACTGGTAGCCCGAGGAGAACTCAGCGAGGAATGGTGGCGAGCACAGCAGCGTTAAATCAGGTGCACGACACCGTTTTCGCGTGCATCATCTTTTATTGCCTATGACAGAACCAGAATTTCGTGATCACGCTCCGGCAATGCCGGAGCCCAGCACGGGCGAACTCGCCCTCGAAGATCGGTCGGCGCTGCGCCGCGTCGCCGGCCTGTCGACCGAACTCACCGACGTCTCCGAAGTCGAATACCGCCAGCTCCGGCTCGAGCGGGTCGTCCTGGTGGGCGTGTGGACGGACGGCACCGCCGCGGACAGCGAGGCCAGCATGGCCGAGCTCGCCGCCCTGGCCGAAACCGCCGGCTCCGAGGTGCTCGAAGGGCTCATCCAGCGGCGCGACAAGCCCGACCCGTCGACCTACATCGGCTCGGGCAAGGCGCAGGAACTCCGGGAGGTGGTGCTGGCAACCGGCGCCGATACCGTCATCTGCGATGGTGAGCTCTCCCCGGCGCAGCTGACCGCTCTGGAAAAAGCCGTCAAGGTCAAGGTCATCGACCGCACCGCGCTGATCCTGGACATCTTCGCCCAGCACGCCACCAGCCGGGAGGGCAAGGCGCAGGTCGCGCTGGCCCAGATGGAATACATGCTGCCGCGGCTGCGCGGCTGGGGTGAATCGATGTCCCGGCAGGCCGGCGGCCGGGCCGGCGGCAGCGGGGGAGGCGTGGGCCTGCGCGGTCCCGGTGAAACCAAGATCGAGACCGACCGGCGGCGCATCCGCGAGCGGATGGCCAAGCTGCGCCGCGAGATCAAAGACATGAAGCAGGTCCGCGACACCCAGCGCAGCCGGCGGGTGCACAGCGACCTGCCCGCGATCGCCATCGTCGGCTACACCAACGCCGGCAAGTCGAGCCTGCTCAACGCGCTGACCGGGGCCGGGGTGCTGGTACAGGACGCGCTGTTCGCCACCCTGGAGCCCACCACCCGGCGCGCCGAGTTCGAGGACGGCCGCCCGTTCGTGCTCACCGACACCGTCGGCTTCGTCCGGCACCTGCCCACCCAGCTGGTCGAGGCCTTCCGCTCCACGCTGGAAGAGGTCGTCGACGCCGATCTGCTGGTGCACGTCGTCGACGGCTCCGACGTCAATCCGCTGGCGCAGATCAACGCGGTCCGCCAGGTCATCTCCGAAGTCGTCGCCGACTACGGGACCGACCACGAGGGCGACACGCCGCAGGAGCTGCTGGTGGTGAACAAGGTCGACGCCGCCAGCGATCTGACGCTGGCCAAGCTTCGTCACGCCCTGCCGGGCGCCATGTTCGTGTCCGCGCGCACCGGCGACGGCATCGACGCCCTGCGCCGCCGGATCGCCGAGCTCGCCGTCCCGGCCGACACCGCCGTCGACGTGGTGATCCCGTACCACCGCGGCGACCTGGTGGCCCGCCTGCACGCCCACGGGCGCGTCCAGCAGGAGGAGCACAACGCCGAGGGCACCCGCATCAGGGCCCGGGTCCCGGTGGCGCTGGCCGGCCGGCTGCGCGAGTTCTCGGCCGACTGACCGCGCGAGTATCAGGGCGATCCGTACAGCGCAGGGCCGTCCGACCCCCTCGAGGCGACGGTAGGCGACCCTGCCGGCTGCCTACCAACCGTCCGGTTGGTATATCTTGGGCTGCAGAATCCCCAGTCGCCGGAGGTCTTTCCATGGGCAGCGCCATCAAATACCAGCGCACGCTTTTCGAGGCAGAGCACGACCTGTTCCGTGAGTCCTACCGGGGCTTCCTGGAGCGCCACGTCGCGCCCTACCACGACGAGTGGGAGAAGGCGAAGATCGTCGACCGCGGTGTGTGGCTGGAGGCCGGCAAGCAAGGCTTCCTGGGCATGGCGGTGCCCGAAGAGTACGGCGGGGGCGGCAACCCGGACTTCCGGTACAACGCGATCATCACCGAGGAGACCACCGCCGGCCGCTACAGCGGCATCGGTTTCGGCCTGCACAACGACATCGTCGCGCCGTACCTGCTGGCCCTGGCCACCGAGGAGCAGAAGCAGCGCTGGCTGCCGAAATTCTGCACCGGAGAGCTGATTACGGCGATCGCGATGACCGAGCCGGGCACCGGTAGCGACCTGCAGGGCATCAAGACCCGCGCGGTCAAGCAGGGCGACCACTACGTGCTCAACGGCTCGAAGACGTTCATCACCAACGGAATCAACTCCGACCTGGTGATCGTGGTCGCGCAGACCGACCCGGAAAAGGGCGCGCAGGGCTTCTCGCTGCTCGCGGTCGAGCGCGGCATGGAGGGCTTCGAGCGGGGTCGCCACCTGGACAAGATCGGGCTGGACGCCCAGGACACGGCCGAGCTGTCCTTTACCGACGTCAAGGTGCCGGCCGAAAACCTGCTGGGCCAGGAGGGCATGGGGTTCATCTACCTCATGCAGAACCTGCCCCAGGAACGCATCTCGATCGCCATCATGGCGGCCGCGGCCATGGAGCAGGTGCTGGAGCAGACCCTGGAATACACCAAGGAGCGCAAGGCATTCGGGAAGCCGATCGGCAGCTTCCAGAACAGCCGCTTCGTGCTCGCCGAGCTGGCGACGGAGGCGACCGTGGTCCGCATGATGGTCGACGAGTTCGTCCGCCTGCACCTGGACCACAAGCTGACCGCCGAACAGGCCGCGATGGCCAAGTGGTACTGCACCGAAAAGCAGGTGCACCTGATCGACCGCTGCCTGCAACTGCACGGTGGTTACGGCTACATGCGCGAATACCCCGTTGCCCGCGCCTATCTGGATGCCCGGGTGCAAACCATCTACGGCGGCACGACCGAGATCATGAAGGAAATCATCGGCCGCAGCCTCGGCGTATAGCGTTTCGCTTGCTGGATAGCGGCCGCGCTCGCGGAAATGGGCGCGACGAACATTCGCCGGTCGACTCGCGCTGCGCTATTGCCGGTGAGCGACAAACCGACCGATGCGTGATTGGTCCGTCGCGGTAGAGCGTGAGTGCTCCGATGGCTCACGTACGGTCGGTATCTCGGGTGTGCCGACCGCGTCATCGCGCGTGGTCAAGCCGGTGATCGCGGTGCCCGCGACGGCTCGCGCGCGCCCCACGCAATTCCGCTGATGCGAGGCGGCAGTCCGGCGGCGTTACTCGATGCCGCGCGTTCCGGCCGCCTTTCGGTGCGATATCCGCAACACCGCGCGAACGTTGCCGCGGTGGGTCGCGATTGGGCCATGGGCAGGCATCATTTCGACATCGGTGTGGTATCCGTTTTTGTAGAATTCGTGATTTGACTTCGCATTTCTTGTTGGCTGGAGCAAAGTTGTGCGAGCCCGGCGATAAGGCTGATCGTGCGCGGGTCCATTTCCCGCGCAAGGACCGCCCGCTCGCCGGTTATGCAGTCAAGGGAATAGCCGCAGATAGAGCCGTATCCGCCGGCTGGGAGGCTTGGTGAAGGTGCAGAGAGGTCACATGCGCAAGCTGATCGGAAGCGCGCTGGTCAGCTTGACGACCACAGCACTGGCCGCCGTATTGCTGGCCCCCACCGCGGTAGCGAGTCCGATTGGCGACGCCGAGGCGGCGATGATGGCCGCATGGGACAAGGCCGGCGGCGACACATCGCCGCTGGGCGCCCGCAAGGGCGATGTGTACCCCGTCGGCGACGGTTTCGTCCTGGACTTCGACGGCGGCAAGATGTTCTTCACCCCGGCTACCGGGGCCAAATTCGCCTATGGGCCCGTGCTGGACAAGTACGAGCAGCTCGGCGGGCCGGTCGGCAGTGACCTGGGCTTCCCGGCCATCAACGAGGTGCCCGGTCTGTCCGGTCCTGACAGCCGGGTGGTCACCTTCTCGGCCAGCGACAAGCCGGTGATCTTCTGGACGCCCGAGCACGGTCCGTTCGTGGTGCGCGGCGCCCTGAACACCGCCTGGGACAAACTGGGCAGCTCGGGTGGCGTTCTCGGCGTGCCGGTCGGCGACGAGACCTACAACGGCGAGGTGTCCTCGCAGAAGTTCAGCGGCGGGCAGGTCTCGTGGAATCGGCAGACGAAGCAGTTCACCACCGAACCGCCGGCCCTGGCCGACCAGTTGAAGGGCTTGCAGGTGGCGATCGATCCCACCGCGGCGATCAACACGGCCTGGCGTGCGGCCGGCGGACCCAACGGACCCTTGGGCGCCAAGCAGGGCGGGCAATATCCCGTCGGCGGTGACGGAATCGCCCAGAACTTCGCCGGCGGCAAGGTCTTCTTCACCCCGGCCACCGGCGCGAACGCCGTCGAGAGCGACATCCTGGCCAAATACGAGTCGCTGGGCGGACCGGTCGGCAGCGACCTGGGATTCCCCACCACCAACGAAACCGACGGCGGCATAGGGCCTTCCAGCCGCATCGTCACCTTCTCCGCGGCCGACAAGCCGGTCATCTTCTGGACGTCCGACCGCGGCGCGTTCGTAGTGCGCGGGGCGATGAAGGCCGCGTGGGACAAGCTGCGCGCCCCCGCCGGCAAGCTCGGCGCGCCCGTCGGCGACCAGGCCGTGAACGGCGACGTGATTTCGCAGCAGTTCACCGGCGGCAAGGTCTCGTGGAACCGCGCGAAGAACACGTTCAGCACGGAACCGGCCAACCTGGCGCCGCTGCTGTCAGGCCTGCAGGTGTCCGGTCAGAACCAGCCAAGCAATTCGGCCATGCCGGCGCACCCGAAGAAGTTCACCTGGCACTGGTGGTGGCTGATGGTCGCCATTCCGGTGCTGGCGCTGCTCGTGCTGCTGGTGTGGATGCTGTTCGGCCGGCGCCGGCGCCGGCCCGGGTACGAGGACACCGCGGGCTACCCGCCCGACCACCGCGGTGACTTCGGCTACGACGCCGACGAACGCTGGGGATACGACGAATCCGACCACGACGCCGAGTCGTTCGCGCTCAGCGCGCCGCACCAGCCTGAACCGGAACCTGACGCCGGGCGGGTCAGTTGGCAACGTCAGGCTCCGGCCGAAAGCGACTACGGGTTCACCGACGATGACCCCGACGCCGTCGACACCGACTCCATCCCGGTGGTCTCCGAGGAGATGCTGTCGGAGGCCGAGTATTCCGACGCCGGAGCCGACTACACCGACTACACCGACGCCGTCCCCGACGTCGCCGAGCCCGAGACGGCGGACGACGCCGCCTACGTCGACGCCGAGGACCCCGACGCCGGCTACGCCGAGGAGGTGGATTCGGAGGACGAGTATCCCGACGTCGCCGTCCCGCACACCCCGCCGGACAGCGACGCCGTGACCGGCGCCCTGGAAGCTGCCGAGCCCGAGGACGAATACGCCGACCTCGAGGCGCCGGAGCCCGATGTCGAGCCCGCAGCGGACGCACCGGCGGGGGCGGACGTGGCCGAGGCCGTGGTCGCGGGCGCGGTCGCGGCCGGGACGCCGGCACGAGGCGGTCGGCACGCCGCCGCGGACGCCGAGGACGCCTCGGAGAACGGCCTGGCGGGCCCGGACGGGCGACCCACGATCCACCTGCCGCTCGACGACCCGTACCAGGCGCCCGACGGCTATCCGATCAAGGCGAGCGCTCGCTACGGCCTGTACTACACACCGGGCAGCGACCTGTACAAGGACACGCTCGCCGAAATCTGGTTGTCGAGCGAAGAAGTCGCTCAGGCCAACGGATTCACTCGGGCCGACTGACCCGGTCCGCCGCCGGGTTACACCTTGCGGATGACCGTGACGACCTTGCCCAGCACGCTCGCGTCGTTGCCGGGGATGGGGTCGAACGCCGGGTTGTGCGGCATCAGCCACACCTGACCGCCGGCGCGTTTGAACGTCTTGACGGTGGCCTCGCCGTCCAGCATCGCCGCGACGATGTCGCCGTTGTCGGCGACGTTCTGCTGACGGACCACCACCCAGTCGCCGTCACAGATGGCGGCCTCGACCATCGAGTCACCGACCACCTTGAGCAGGAAAAGCGTTCCCTCACCGACCAATTCGCGCGGCAGGGGAAAGACATCCTCGACGGCCTCTTCGGCGAGGATGGGTCCGCCGGCCGCGATGCGCCCGAGCACCGGGACGAACGTGGGCTCCGGCAGGGCGTCCGAGCCGGCCACCTCGGTGGCGGGCGCCGCGACGTCGTCGTCGGCTCCGCGGACATCGACGGCCCGCGGACGGTTGGGGTCGCGGCGCAGGTATCCCTTGCGCTCCAGGGTGCGCAGCTGGTGCGCCACCGATGATGTCGAAGTCAGACCGACGGCGTCGCCGATCTCGCGGATGCTCGGCGGGTAGCCGCGGCTGGTGACCGAGGCGCGGATGACGTTCAGAATGGTGCGCTGCCGTTCGGTCAGCGAGGAGGCCACGGAGTGCAACCGACCCTCGGGGCCGGCCGATGAGATGTCGTTGCTGTCGCCCATGGGAATGAATGTAGCCGTACCGCGAAAAAGAATCAAACATGTGTTCGAGTAGCGTGTCGCGCCGCCCGCATCGCCCGCATCGGCCGCCGGAAAGGCCGGAAGTCGGGTGAATCACAAATGTGTAACTCTTCGGGACATCGGGTATTTGTGCCTCGTGACAGTGGTAGAGGCCGACGAACTTGTCGGTGGTGTGATCTAGCGTTTGCTCGTGCGACACGCTTCGCTCAAATGTTCGGGTTTCGAACATACAAGCGATTAGAGTCGAACACACGAGCGAGAGCTAGTTGACCGGAGGAACGAAGATGACAGTCATCCACACGCCTGCGCCGCGCATCAGCAGTCTTCGGCGCCCGATCAACGGACCCGTCCAGGGTGCTCGTTACGGGCGGGACGGTCTGGCCAGGTCGCGCAGGCCCGCGCCGTCGCGGCCGGCGGGTGCCGCGACGCGCTACTACGGCACCGGAGTGGCAGTGTCGGTCGCTTCGCACCGCAGGCGCCCCACCACCTGGGCGTCCACCATCGGGTTGGCGCTGGCCGCCGGGGCGATCACGCTGTGGCTGGGTCTCGTCGCGAACGTCGGCCAGGTGCTCAACGGCGACTCCACGAACTCCGCGGCTCACGTTCCCGACCGGCTCGCCGTCGTCCGCGTCGATGCGGGGGAGTCGCTTCAGGACTTCGCACACCGGGTGGCGCCCGACGCGCCGACCACCGGGGTCGCCGACCGGATCCGCGAACTCAACGATCTGCACTCGCCCAACCTGATGGCGGGCCAGACCCTGATCGCCCCGGTCGGCTGACAACCGTTGTGCGAGCACGGCTCTGGGCCGACGGTCCCAGGATGGCGGCGGTGCGCCCTTACGCCCGGCGGCTCCATTAGCCGTGCAGGTCAGCGCGCGGGTACGCTCAAAGTTCAGCGGTACCTTGTCGGCGCGATGAAGGAGCGGTCATGCACTGTCCGTTCTGCCGCCATCCCGACTCCCGGGTGATCGACTCGCGCGAAACCGATGAAGGGCAGGCGATCCGGCGCCGCCGATCCTGTCCCGAGTGCGGACGGCGTTTCACCACCGTGGAGACCGCGGTCCTGGCGGTGGTCAAGCGCAGCGGCGTCACCGAACCGTTCAGCAGGGAGAAGGTCATCAGCGGCGTCCGGCGGGCCTGCCAGGGGCGGCATGTCGATGACGATGCGCTGAATCTGCTCGCCCAGCAGGTCGAAGACACCGTGCGTGCCGCGGGCTCGCCCGAGATCCCGAGCCACGAGGTCGGCCTTGCCATCCTGGGGCCGCTGCGCGACCTCGACGAGGTGGCCTATTTGCGGTTCGCCTCCGTGTACCGGTCGTTTGAGTCCGCGGACGATTTCGAACGCGAGATCCAGGCGCTGCGCGATCACCGCGGAGTGGCGACCCCGGGCTGACGGAACCCGACGAGCCGTCCCCGCCTAGGCTCGGTTCATGCCCCCTGACTTGCATTCCGACCTTGCGGCGCTGGCCCCGCTCCTTGGGACCTGGGCCGGGCAGGGTTCGGGTAACTACCCGACGATCCCGCCCTTCGACTATCTCGAAGAAGTGGTTTTCGCCCACGTCGGTAAGCCGTTTCTGGCCTACGGGCAGAAAACCAAGGCGGTAGCCGACGGCAAGCCGTTACACGCCGAGACCGGCTACCTTCGCGTGCCCCAACCGGGCCACGTCGAACTGGTTCTGGCGCATCCCAGCGGCATCACCGAAATCGAGGTCGGCACCTATTCGGTCACCGGCGACCTAATCGAAATGCAGATGTCGACGACGACGGTCGGGCTGACGCCCAGCGCCAAAGAGGTGACGGCGCTTGGGCGTTCCTTCCGCATCGACGGCGACGAGCTGTCCTACACGGTGCAGATGGGTGCGGTCGGCCAACCGCTGCAGGACCACCTCGCCGCGGTGCTACACCGGCAGCGCTGAAAGCGAGGGCCTCGGCCGCCCTCAGTTCAGGTGTCTCACACCGTCATTGACGACCCGCCCGGCCACCCCTACCCAGCCCTCGGCGCTCCACGTCGTGTCGATGACGGAGCCCTTGCCCTGGGTGATCCGCAAGCCTTGGCTCAGGTAATCGGTGATCCGCATCGCCGCCGAACCGGTCGCCTCGTCCTCGACCACACCGAGGTTGGCGGCGAACATCCGCGACCGCAGCGAACCGGCCGTTCGGTCGGTCCAGGCCCACAGGTAGTGCGTGGTGTCGTCGGGATAATCCGACGGGTCGGCGGCGAGAACCTCGTCGGCCGAAGCGAATTCGTGCAGGGCGAAATCGGGCGCCCAGTCCGCGCGGGCGTTGATGCTGGCGCGGTGTTCGTCGTAGCCCACCTGCACGATCCCGGCCGGCACCCGCAGCGTGTTGATCGGCGAACCGTTCTCGCGCAGCCACCACGTCGCGCCGACGGTCGGGTGCCCGGCGAAAGGTAGTTCGGTTCGCGGCGTGTAGATGGTGGCGTGCGCGGTGGCGGAGCCGGGGGCCGGAAGGCCGACGAAAACCGTCTCGCTGTAGCCCAATTGGGTTGCCAGCCGCTGCCGGGCCGCGACCTCGACCTGGCCGGCGTCCACCACACCCAGCGGATTACCGAAATTGCCGTCCGAATCGGTGAACACCCGCAACACCGTCACGTCGATCCCCATGGCCCGACTGTACGACGCGGCAGCGGGCCGCATCGACCAAGGTGATCAGGTGGCGCTGCGCTCGTCCGACCCCATCGCGTTCAGCACCGCGACCCGAGTGGGCGCGGGGCCCGAGACGGCCTGCTCGCCCCCGCCGGTGCGGAGCAGGCCGCGAAGGCTGGCCTGGTCGTACTCGGCGGGGTCGGTGGAATCGATGAAGCGCTCGACGACGTCGATGAACCTCGCCGGGTCGTCGTGAAAGGGGAAGTGGCCGGAGCCCTCGAAGATTTCCAGACGCGAGCCCGGCATCGCGGCATGTGCCATCCACGCGTGCCGCACGGGAACGACCACATCCTTTGTGCCCCAGACGATTTGCACCGGAATGGCTTCGGTCAGATAACATCGGTCGAGCATGGTGACGATCTGCCCACGCCAATCCACCACCGCCCGCAGCGTCCGGCTGAACGCCGCGGAGGCCGTCGGTTCGGGCAGGTCGTCGAGGATTCGCAGCACGTTGGGCAGGTCGCGGCCCAGCCCGGTGCTGCCCAACGCCAGGCCCAGGACGCGTCCGATGGTCTGAACCGCCGGCAGCACCAGCGGCAACCGCAGCAAAGCGATCGCCTCGCTGCCCATCGGCAGCGAGGCCCAGCGCAGCACGAAGTTGACGTCCTTGGTGACGCCACCGGCGCCGACCAGGATCAGCCGTTCCACCAAATGCGGGAATTGGTAGGCGAATTGCATGGCCACGCCGCCGCCGAGCGAGTGACCGATGATGGTGACCCGCTCGATGTCGAGCACGCTGAGCAGGTCACGCATCCCGTTCGCGTACGCCGCAATCGAGTAGTCGGCGCGCGGCTTGTCGGATTGCCCGTGGCCCAGCAGATCCGGGGCGATCACTGTGAAACGCTGGGCGAGCTTGGCCTGCACCGCATTCCACGTGGTGGAGTTGTCGCCGATGCCGTGAATCAGCAGAATCGCCGGCCCTGAGCCGGCGATGCGGTAGGCCCGCTTGTAACCGTGGATGGTGCGGAACTCGAGTCTGGGTGCGGTCACTTCACGCACCGGGCGGAGCGTGCTCTTGCGCTTCCGCTCGGTCATATCGCCAACCTTGATGTCGGGCCGGGCTAAGGGCGGCCTGGCTGGGGCGTCGTGCTGAGTGGGTCAGGCCTTGTCGTCGTCGTCGAACTTCTTCTCCGCCTGCTGGGCCAGAAATCGCTCGAACTCTGCGCCCAGCTCGTCGCCGCTAGGCAGATCCTCGTCGCGAGCTAGTAACGATCTGTTCTCCTGAGCGTCGATGAAGGCATCGTACTGGCGCTCCAGCGCGGCCACCACTTGAGCGACCTCCGCGCTCGCCTCGACCTGCTCGTCGATCTTGGCCCGAATCACCTCGGCCGCTTCGGTCAACGCCGTCAGCGGCAGCTCCAGCGAGGCGGTCTTGGCGACCTGCTCGAGCAACGCCTGCGCGGCGGCCGGGTAATCGGTCTGGGTGAGGTAGTGCGGGACGTGCACGGTGTAGCCGACGACCTCGTGACCGTGCTGGCCCATCCGGTACTCCAACAGGTTGGAGGCGCTGCCGGGAACCTGGATTTCCGAGATCCACGGCTGGAAGTTGGCGATCAGCTCCGGGTTGTTGGAGTGTGCGGTCATGGTGGTCGGCCGGGTGTGCGGAACCGCCATCGGGACCGTGCCCAGGCCGATGGTCTGGCGCACGCCGAGGCGCTCGGCCAGCAGCCGGACGGCGGTGATGAAGCGCTCCCACTTGAGGTCCGGTTCCATGCCGGCCAGCAACAGGAACGGCGTGCCGATCGTGTCGCGCATCGCGTACAGGCTCAGCTCGGGATCCTCGTAATGGGTGAAGTGGTCGGTCTTGAACGTCATCAGCGGCCGCCGTGAGCGGTAGTCCAGCAATTCGTCGATCGCGAAGGACGCGACAAGCTCGGTGTCCAGCACCGCCTTCAGGTGCGCGGCCGACAGCTTGATGGCATGACCTGCGTCGGAAAAGCCCTCCAAGGCATGCACCAACACTGGACCGCGGCCGTCGGACGTCGACAACTGCGGTGCCGGCAACTCGAGCTCGTACATACCAGCCTGCCCTGGCTGGTACTGATCACCTGGGTCTCGGTGGTGAGCCATCTGCGATCGCCTCCTCTTTGGGGGTCTTTCCAGGGTGCCCTACCAAGTTTCCCCCGAATCAGGCGGCACCAACATCTATCAGCGAACTTCGCAGTCACGCTGTGGGATGAAACGCCATAATCCTCAGGCGTAATCCGCGAACGGCGCCGCGGGAACCGCCGGCGCGCGCACCGGCAAGCCCCGTGGCGCACCGCGATGTGTGGAAGTCGGCTTGCAGAACACCGGTCAGGCATGATGAAGGCGATGCGCATTCGGATCCTGATGCTCTGCTTGGTGGTGGGGGTGGCTACGTCGCTGACGGCCTGTCGTCCTCCGGTCCAGCATGCGTCGGGCGCCCCGGTGTCCGCCCCGCGCGTCGGCGGCCCGGTGCAGCGGCTCAGCGCGCCCGAGCAGAAGGCCATCGCGGGCCCGGTCGAGCCGGATCGGCGCATCGGGGCGATCTTCATCGACGGTGGCCCGCTGCACGTCTGCACCGGCTCGGTGGTGCATTCCACGGGCGGCAACCTGATCATGACCGCCGCGCACTGTCTGGCCGGCGCCTCGCTGATCACCTTCGTCCCCGGTTTCGCCGGGGACGCCGCACCCGGCCCCGCCGATGTGTGGAAGGCCGACACGGTCTACCTCGATCCACGCTGGATGGCCAGCAAGGACCCGCACGCCGACTACGCGATCGCGCGGGTCAACAACGAGGCCGGCGCCCCCGTCGAGTCCCGGGTCGGCCTGGCGCTGACGCTGGGCGTGACGCCGCCCCCGGGCAGCCGCGTCACCGTGCTCGGCTATCCGGCGGGCGTGGGTGGCTCGCCCATCGGGTGCCAGGCCAGCACGTCCATCACCGACACCGGGTTCCCCGCCTTGGCCTGCGAGGGCCTGGTGGACGGCACCAGCGGTGCGCCCTGGGTCAGCGGCACGACGCTCATCGGGCTGATCGGCGGTCTCGAGCGGGGCGGTTGCGCCGCGAACGTGTCGTATTCGGCGCCGTTCGACGCGCAGACCGCCGAGCTGCTGCATCGCGCCGAGGTCGGTGGGCCCGGCGATCCGATCCCGAACGATCTCTCAGACGCCTGTTAGTGGCGATCGCCGGCGCGGCGCAGCCGGGCGCAGCGGGTCGCCGCCATTGGGTTAGTGGCGGAACTGGTTGAGCGCCCGGACTTTGTTCATCACGTCGAGCGCCGCCACCTTGTAGGCCTCGGAGAACGTGGGGTAATTGAACACCGCGTCCACCAGGTATTCCACCGTGCCGCCGCAACCCATCACGGCCTGCCCGATGTGCACCATCTCGGTGGCGCTGGTGCCGAAGATGTGCACGCCGAGCACCCTGAGGTCCTCGGTGGACACCAGCAGTTTGAGCATCCCGTAGGAGTCGCCGGCGATCTGGCCGCGGGCCAGCTCGCGGTACCTGGCCACGCCGACCTCGTAGGGCACTGAGTTCTTCGTCAGCTCCACCTCGGTGGCGCCGACGTAGGACACCTCGGGGATGGAGTAGATGCCGATCGGTTGCAGCTCGGTGATGCCGTCGCACGCTTCCCCGAACGCGTGGTAGGCGGCCAGGCGTCCCTGTTCCATCGACGTCGCGGCCAGCGCGGGGAAGCCGATCACGTCGCCGACGGCGTAGATGTGGGGCACCTTGGTCTGGAAGTTGTCGTCGACGAAGATCCGCCCGCGGTTGTCGGCTTCCAGCTCGGCGTTGTGCAGGTCGAGATGATCGGTCTGGCCTTGCCGCCCGGCCGAGTACATCACCGTCTCGGCGGGGATCTGCTTGCCGCTGGCCAGGGTGGTGACGGTGCCCGCCGACCCTACGTCGACCGCGGTCACCTCCTCACCGAACCGGAATGTCACCGCGAGGTCGCGCAGGTGGAACTTCAGCGCCTCGACGACCTCGGGGTCGCAGAAGTCGAGCATGTCGCCGCGCTTCTCCACGACAGTGACCTTGGTGCCCAGCGCGGCGAACATCGAGGCGTACTCGATGCCGATGACACCCGCGCCGACGACCACCATCGAGGTGGGCAGCGACTTGAGATCGAGGATCCCGTCGGAGTCGAGCACCCGGTGCTCGTCGAACTCGACGCCGGAGGGCCGTGCCGGCCGGGTGCCGGTGGCGATGACGACGTATTTGCCTGTGATGGTTATCTTTTCGCGCCGCGACGGATCCTCGACCTCGATGGTGTGCGGGTCGACGAAACGCCCGTGGCCGATCAGCAAGTCGATGCGGTTGCGCATCAGCTGGTTGCGCACCACGTCGACTTCCTTGCCGATGACGTGCTGGGTTCGGGCCAGCAGATCGGCCGGGGTGATCTTCTCCTTGACGCGGTAGCTCGCGCCGTAGAGTTCGCGCTGGCTCATCCCGGTGAGATAGAGGACCGCCTCGCGCAACGTCTTTGACGGGATGGTGCCGGTCTGGACGCAGACACCGCCGAGCATTTGGCCGCGCTCGACGATCGCGACCGACTTACCGAGCTTGGCCGACGCGATGGCGGCCTTCTGTCCGCCGGGCCCGGACCCGATGACCACCATGTCGTACTCTTGCGCCGAACTCATGGGCCTAACAGTAAGGCAGCACGACGCACAGTGCTGGGTTCATCCACAGGTCCGCCGCCGCACCCGCGCACGTGCGCACCGGTTGACGGTGGCGCCCGTCAGCGTTGGTGCTCATGACGACGCCTCGAGAAGACTTCGAACTTTCCCGCCCCGGTGCACTCATCGCCGCTCTGCCGGCCGTTCTCGGCTTCGTTCCCGAAAATTCATTGGTATTAGTGTCTTTGGGCGACGGGGAGCTCGGCTCGGTGATGCGCGTCGACCTCTCCGAGGAACTTGTCGAACGGCTGGAGCACCTGGCGGAGGTCGCCGCCGCGGCGGCCCCGGAGGCCGTGATCGCGGTGATCGTCGACGCGGACGGCGCCTACTGTCCCAGCTGCAACGACGAATACCGGCAGCTGGCGGCGGCGCTCGCGGAAGCCTTGTCGCAGCACCACATTGAGCTGTGGGCTACGCACGTGGTCGACCACGTGGCCCTCGGCGGCCGCTGGCACTGCGCCGAGGGCTGCGGGTCGAGCGGCCTGGTCGACGATCCCGCGGCCTCCCCGCTGGCCGCCGCGGCGGTGCTGGAAGGCAGGCGGCTCTATCCGAGGCGTGCCGACCTGCAGGCGGTCATCGCGCCCGACGACCCGGCGCGCAGCGCCGCGCTGGCCGACGCGGTCCGGCAGCAGGCCGCCAGGAGACGGGCGGCGCATCGTGCGCATCCGGTCCGCTGCACCCGCGGCGACGTGGAGACGGCGATGGCCGCAGCCGCCAGGGTCGCGGCCGGGGAACCGCTGCCCGACAGCGAGATGGCGGCGCTGGGCTGTGCCCTGACCGACGCGCAGGTGCGCGACATCCTGTATGCCCTTGCGGTCGGGGAGAGCGCCGGCGACGTCGAGTCGTTGTGGGCGCTGCTGGCGCGCACGCTGCCGCCGCCGTGGCGGGTCGAGGCCCTGGTGCTGATCGCGTTCAGCGCGTACGCCCGCGGCGATGGCCCGCTCGCCGGGGTGTCGCTGCAGGAGGCGCTGCGCTGTGCGCCCGACCATCGGATGGCGGGGATGCTGGATACCGCGTTGCAGTCGGGTCTGCGGCCCGAGGACATCCGGGACCTGGCGCTGACCGGCTACCGGCTGGCCAAGCGGTTCGGCGTGCAGCTGCCGCCGCGGCGGCCGTTCGGCCGAAGGGCGGGATAGGTGGGCACGAACGGCCCGGGTCAGACCTTCTCGACCTTGACCGCGTGCGCCATCTCGTGCGGCAGGGTGACGTTCTCGTGGCCCGGGATGACGATGGTCACCCCGGCGGAGCCGTTCTCGACGGTGACGCGCGCGTTCGGGACGACGCCGGCGTCCTTCAGGCGTGAGATCAGGTCGATGTCGCCCTGGACGTGCTCGGTCAGCTGGCGCACCACCACGGCCACCGGCGCGCCGGCGGGCAGCTCGGTCAGCCGGACCAGAGGGCCGTCCTCGGACCAGGACTCGGGGCCCACGCCCAGATCGAGGAGTCCGGGGATCGGGTTGCCGAAGGGCGAGGTGGTCGGGTGGTTGAGTACCTTCACCAGGCGCCGCTCGACGTCCTCGCTCATCACGTGCTCCCAGCGGCACGCCTCGGCGTGGACCTCTTCCCAGGGCAGGCCGATGACGTCGACCAGCAGGCGTTCGGCGAGGCGGTGCTTGCGCATCACGGAAATGGCCAGCGCCCGGCCCTTGTCGGTGAGCTCGAGGTGGCGGTCACCGGCCACGTGGAGTAAACCGTCCCGCTCCATGCGCGACACGGTTTGGCTGACAGTCGGCCCGCTCTGATCGAGGCGTTCGGCGATGCGGGCACGTAGCGGCGTCACGCCCTCTTCTTCGAGGTCGTAGATGGTCCGCAAGTACATCTCGGTGGTGTCAACCAGGTCGTTCATTCAGCACCCTCCGTCGACGCTGAGTCTACTTGGCCAGCAGCGCGAATGGTTGTAACGCCTCCCAGGCAAGCAGTATGCCCGCCGCTGACGCGGCGGGCATACCGTCTGTACCTAGCTTGAGTGAGGTGTTAGCTCGCGTACGACCGTAGCCGGTCGGCGCGCTCCCCGTTGCGGAGTTTGGACATTACGTCCCGTTCGATTTGGCGGACCCGCTCGCGGGACAGGCCGAACAGCTTGCCGATCTGGTCCAGGGTGCGCGGCTGGCCGTCGTCCAGGCCGAAACGCAACCGGATCACCTGGTGCTCACGCTCGTCCAGGGTGGCCAGCACGCTGCGGATGTCGGTGTGCAGCAGCTCGGCGATCACCGCGTTCTCGGCGGACATCGCCTCGGCGTCCTCGATGAAGTCGCCCAGCGGGGCCTCCTCCTCGGAGCCGACGGGCATGTCCAGGCTTACCGGGTCGCGACTGTGCTCGAGCAGGTCGTTGATCTTCTCGACCGGGATGCCGGACTCGGCGGCAAGTTCCTCGTCGGTCGCCTCGCGGCCCAGGTTCTGGTGCATCTCGCGCTTGATCCGCGCCAGCTTGTTGACCTGCTCCACCAGATGAACCGGCAGCCGGATGGTGCGGCTCTGGTCGGCCATGCCGCGGGTGATGGCCTGACGGATCCACCACGTCGCGTAGGTCGAGAACTTGAAACCCTTTGTGTAGTCGAACTTTTCCATCGCGCGGATCAGCCCGAGGTTGCCCTCCTGGATCAGATCCAGCAGCGGCATGCCGCGACCCGTGTACCGCTTGGCCAGCGACACCACCAGACGCAGGTTCGCTTCCAGCAGGTGACGGCGCGCCGCCTGACCGTCGCGAACCACGGCCTCCAGATCGCGTTTGCGGTTCTCCCCGAGGCGCTTACGCGTTCCAAGCAGGTGTTCGGCGTAAAGCCCGGCTTCGATGCGCTTGGCGAGTTCAACTTCGCCGGCGGCATTGAGAAGTGCCGTCTTACCGATTCCGTTGAGATATACGCGCACCAGGTCCGCTGCGGGGCTTTGAGCATCCAGATCGCCGTCAAATCTGCTCGTGCTGGCGTTCGCCATAGCGACCTCCCGTTCGGCTTTGTTCTGTCATGGAGTTCAACGACAGATCAGCTCTGAGAGTTCCCAGCGATTCGCCATCTCACACGTCTTGACGTGCAGGAATGTGCCGCAGACCTGAGAATGTCCTGAGAAGTCCGCCCGTGCGGTCACCTTCACCAGAAACGACGGCTAGCCGTGATCGATTCCGCCCCCTGCGCCCGGAGGCCACTCCGGCTGCGGGTGCTGCGGGGGCTCGAGCGCACGATGTTCGGCCCGGGGGAAGAGGGGGGTGCGCTGGCGGGCGTTGTCGAACCGGCGCGGCTCGTCGGCGCTGCGCGGCGGCCGGTCATTCGCGATCAGAACGGCCATCCACGGCAACGGGATTGACAGCGCGACGATCGCCAGGGAGATCAGCCCGTTGTGCCACGCGCCGTAGGCGACCGCGGCCAGGATGAGCGCCGGGATCCGGAAAGCCATCAAGGTCAGGTACTTACGGACCCGCGCACGGTGCTGCTCCTCATACGAGGTCGCTGCCGCGGTGATGAGCACTGGGCGGCCTTTGTTGCCGTCAAAGTCATCGAACCCCGGATCGGAGCCGTGCTTCATTTCTCCACTGTCCCACAACTGGCGGATTCCGGCTCGGCCGGTTTCCGGGGCTGCCGGGCAGTGCACAATGTCAGGTATGCAGACCCAAACGATCGAACGCACCGAGACCGACGAACGCGTCGACGACGGGACCGGCAGCGACACCCCGAAGTACTTCCACTACGTCAAAAAGGACAAGATCGCCGAGAGTGCGGTGATGGGCAACCACGTCGTGGCGTTGTGCGGCGAGGTTTTTCCCGTCACCAAGGCGGCCAAGCCGGGCTCACCGGTCTGCCCGGACTGCAAGCAGATCTACGACCGGATGAAGAAGGGCTGATCACCGGGGCGGCTCCGCCGGCGCGACGTCGCGCTGCTGCGTCGCGGGGTTCGCAATCGGGCTGGCGAGGGTCTCCACGGTCCGCTTCAGGGCGGGCGACCGGGTGAACAGCCATTTGCGCAGCCGGTGGGCGTGCGTCCGGGGTGCGGGGAATTCCTCCTGGATGGCCGCGTTGAGTTCGGCGCCGAGCATGATCGCGAAGCCGCCGAAGAACGCGAACAACAAGAACGCGATGGGCGTGGAGAGCGCGCCGTAGGTGTAGCCGGTGCTGGTGATCCACCCCAGGTAGAACCGCAGGCCGAGCGTGGCGGTGACGAACACCGTGGTCGCCAGCATTGCGCCCAGGATCAGCCGGTGCGACGGCAACGGCTCGGGGAGTGCGACCCGGTACAGGATCATCACCCCGATCGTCAGACCGACAATCAGCGCCGGGTAGTAGCCGTAGCGCAGCACGTTGGACAGGCCCAGCGGGATGTGTTCACCCACCTTGCGCGGGCCCATCACCACCAGCGGCGCCGTGGCCACCACGAACACCAGCATCACCACGTAGAGGAACAGGGCGAACAGGCGCTGGCGCACCGGGTGGCGCAACGGCGTCTGGTCATGCGCCTCGACCACGGAGTCGACGAACGCCGAGATGGCCGACGACCCCGCCCACAACGAGATGATGAACCCCAGTGACACCACCTCGCCGCGGGCGTTGTTGGCGATGTCCCGGACGGTCGGCTCGATGATCTCGTTGACCACGCTGCGGGAGAACACGCTGTGTGCGGTCGAGATCAGCTGACGCAGGATGCTGGGCAGCATGTCGGGGCCGAACAGCGGCGCCACATAGGCCAACGTGCCCAGCATCCCGAGCAGCAACGGCGGCAGTGACAACGCCGACCAGAAACCAGCCTGAGCCGACTCCGAGAAAATCGAGTCGTCCCAACTCTTGGACAGGGTCCTCAGGGTGATTCGCCAAATGTGGTGGCGCGACGGTTTCGCGACCTGCTCGCTCATACCCGTCCAGCATTACCGAAGATCGCTCGCACCGCCCACATTGGCGATGGGCGAGTTCGCTGCGGCTAGCTTTCGCTGAACTCCAGCACGGCGTCCAGCTCGCTCAGCTTCGCCTCGTGCTCGTTGGCGTGATGCTGGCAGAAGAGAAGCTCAAGACCGGAAGGCAGCTTGGCGCGTACCCGAGCCGCAGCACCGCAGCGGTCGCAGCGGTCGGCACGGGTCAGTTCTGGACTCGTCAGAGTTGCATTCATGGCTTCTCCGTTCTCGTACATTCACTTTCTCAGACGTATGGCGTTTTCGCCTTGTTCCCCGATCGTTATCGGGTGTGTCGTTTCTCACGGGCTGGTCAAGTTTGGTTTGGGCGGTCTCTAGGGTGTCGAAGTTGTGACCTTCGTTCCTGACACCCTGGTGCACCTGTGCGGAACCGAGCAGTGGGTGCAGGCCCGCCGACGAGGCGCAATTTACCCGGACGCCGGGAGCGGTGGCGAGTTCATCCATCTGTCGGCGCCCGAGCAGGTGCACCTGCCGGCCAACCGGCTCTACCGCGGTCGTGACGACCTGGTCCTGTTGCACATCGACCCGGCCCGGCTTGCCGCGCCGGTGCGGTGGGAGCCGGGGGTGGCAACCGATCCCGAGTCGATGTTGTTCCCGCATCTGTACGGCCCCCTGCCGGTGGCCGCTGTGATCCGGGTCACCGCCTACCCGCCGGCCGGCGACGGCTCCTTCGCGCCGATCTCGGGCGACGGGGAGTCGACGTAGGCGTCGGCCTCGATCTCCACCAGCAACTCGGGCGCGATCAGCGCCGACACCTCGACCATGGTCGCCGCGGGGCGTATCGCACCGAAGACCTGCTCGTGCACGGCTCCCACCTCGCGCCAGCGCGAGATGTCGGTGACGTAGATGCGGGTGCGCACCACGTCGGTGAGCGCGGCGCCCGCTTGGTGCAAGGCAATCTCGATGCGGCGCAAAGCATCTCGTGCCTGGGCGGCAATGTCACCGGCGGGCCCGGTGCCGGTCGTCCCGGCCACCGCCACATGCGGACCGACCCGCACCGCGCGCGAGTAGCCGACCGCCAATTCGAAGTCGGATTCCGACGAGACGAGGGTGCGGTCCGCTGACATGGACGTCACCGTACGGCGCCCGCGCGGCGAGCGCAGCCGAATTTCAGCGCCCATCGAGATGGCGTGTGGGGCAACCTCTTTCGATCGACGGCCGCCTCGGCTAGTCGAGGTAGTCGCGCAGCACCTGCGAGCGGCTGGGGTGGCGCAGCTTCGACATCGTCTTGGACTCGATCTGGCGGATGCGCTCACGGGTCACGCCGTAAACCTGCCCGATCTCGTCCAGGGTGCGCGGCTGGCCGTCGGTGAGACCGAAGCGCAGCCTTACTACGCCCGCCTCGCGCTCCGACAACGTCTCCAGTACCGACTGCAGCTGGTCCTGCAGCAGCGTGAACGACACCGCGTCCACCGCTACCACGGCCTCGCTGTCCTCGATGAAGTCGCCCAGCTGGCTGTCGCCCTCGTCGCCGATGGTCTGGTCCAGCGAAATCGGCTCGCGGGCGTATTGCTGGATCTCCAGCACCTTTTCGGGCGTGATGTCCATTTCCTTGGCCAGCTCTTCGGGCGTGGGCTCGCGGCCCAGGTCCTGCAGCAGCTCGCGCTGGATACGGCCCAGCTTGTTGATGACCTCGACCATGTGCACCGGGATGCGGATGGTGCGGGCCTGGTCGGCCATGGCGCGGGTGATGGCCTGACGGATCCACCACGTCGCGTACGTGGAAAACTTGTAGCCCTTGGTGTAGTCGAACTTCTCGACCGCGCGGATCAGGCCCAGGTTGCCCTCCTGGATGAGGTCCAGGAACGCCATGCCGCGGCCGGTGTAGCGCTTGGCCAGCGACACCACCAGTCGCAGGTTGGCTTCCAGCAGGTGGTTCTTCGCGCGATCGCCGTCGCGGCAGATCCACACCATGTCGCGGCGCTGGGCGGCGGGCAGCTTGTCGCCGCGCTCGGTCAGCTCGGTCATCAGCTGCGTGGCGTACAGCCCGGCCTCGATCCGCTTGGCCAGCTCGACCTCTTCCTCGGCGTTGAGCAGCGCGACCTTACCGATCTGCTTGAGGTAGGCGCGAACCGAGTCGGCGGAGGCCGTCAGCTCGGCGTCTTTGCGGGCCTGCCGCAACGCCTCGGATTCGTCCTCGTCCCACACGAAATCGCCGGAGGCCTTGTCCTTTTCGCTGGGCTCGGCGATTTCCTCGTCGTCCTCCGCGGCGGCCACGGCGGCCTTGGCGGCGGGCTTCGCGGCGACTTCTTCCTCGCCCTCGACCTCGACCTCGACCTCGGCCTCGTCGGAGTCTTCGCCGTCGGACGCTACCTCCTCCTCGAGGTCGTCGAGGCTGAGGTCGGCCTCGATCTCGAGTTCTTCGCCCGGCTCACCCTCGAGGTCGGGTTCGTTGTCGAGATCCTCGACGGCACCGTCGGAATCGAGGGCGTCCGGATCCGCCGGCCCGCCCTTGGCCGCTTTGGTGCCGCGCGCCGACGGCGCCTTGGCGCCCTTGGCCGCGGCGCGGGTCTTCTTGGGGTCGGCGGCCGCGTCGTCGTCGGACTTGGTGGACGGCGATGCTGCCTTGGCCGCCCGCTTCGCGGGTGCCGATCCGTTGGCGGCCTTGGCCGCCGGTCGCTTGGCGGGGGACGACGGAGACTTCGTGGCGGTGCGTTTCACCGGCCCATCCGTCGCCGGGCTTGCTTTCGTCGCTGCCACTTACACCCCTTCGTTTGGGCTCACCTTCGGTGGGTATTGGGCATGGTTAACCGAAAGTGTCTGCTATGTCGATGTCGGCGTTGGTATCAGCGTGGTAGGTGCACGCTATCGGTTGGGCGTTCGCCGAGGACCATTGTAACGACAGTGCGCGGTACTACGGCTCTGCCGGGCGAAATCAGTGGGTCACGTCCGAGGTGGCGGCCATGGCCGCGCCGACGATCCCGGCGGTGTTGAGCAGGGCCGCGGCCACCACCGGGGTGCGGTTGGTCAGCAGCGGCACCCATTTGTCCGCCTTGCGGCTGATCCCGCCGCCCGCGATGAACAGATCCGGCCACACCGCGTTCTCGATGCTCACCAGCACTTTGGTCACCTGCCTGGCCCACTTTTCGTAGGACCAGTCGTTCTTCTCCTTCACCGAGGACGCCGCCCGCTGCTCGGCCTCCTTGCCGCCGACCTCGAGATGGCCCAACTCGGTGTTTGGTATCAGCGTCCCGTTGTGAATCACCGCGGAGCCGATCCCGGTGCCGAAGGTCAGCAACACCACCAGGCCCGACTGGCCCTTGCCCGCGCCGTAATGCTCCTCGGCCAGCCCGGCCGCGTCGGCGTCGTTGAGAACGGTGACTTCCTGACCGTTCAGCTCGGCGCTGATGATGTCGCGCGCGTTGGTGCCGATCCACGCCTTGTCCACGTTGGCCGCCGTCTGCACCACGCCGTGGGTGACGACTCCGGGATAGGTCACGCCGAGCGGACCGGTCCACTCGAAGGCGTTGACCACCTGGGCGATGATCTTGGCCACCGCCGAGGGCGTCGCGGGCTGTGGGGTCAGCAGCTTGACCCGCTCGCCGATCAGCTGCCCGGTCTCCATGTCGACGATGCCGCCCTTGATGCCACTGCCGCCGACGTCGACGCCGAATCCGAGACGCTGCGGCCTGCCGTCGGCGATGGCGGTGCCGGGCGTGTCCGTGGTCGAGTCGGTGCTGGTCATCGAATCTCCTCGGCGTGACAGGGCTGTCCGCCCACCTTAGCGCCGTGGCCATGTCGCCCGTGGCGTCTGCGCGGCCGTCGCGACTGTGATGCGATAGACCGGTGACCCCTTCCGATGACGAGCTCGTACGGCTGCGCTCGGTCGCCGAAACCCTGGCCACGGAGGCCGCCGCGTTCGTGAGGCGTCGGCGGGCAGAGGTTTTCGGCGCCGACGCGGCCGGCTTGCAAACCCCAGACAGTGGTGCGGTGCGCTCGAAGAGCACCCCGACCGACCCGGTGACCGTGGTCGACACCGAAACGGAGCGGCTGTTGCGCGACCGGCTGGCCGAATTACGGCCAGGGGAACCAATTCTCGGCGAGGAGGGCGGCGGGCCCGCCGATCCGGCGGGCACACCGGCCGGATCGGTCACCTGGGTGCTCGATCCCATCGACGGCACAGTGAATTTCGTCTACGGCATCCCCGCCTACGCGGTGTCGGTCGGCGCACAGGTCAACGGCGAGTCGCTGGCCGGGGCGGTCGCCGACGTCGTCGGAAACCGGGTGTACTCGGCGGCGCTGGGCCTGGGTGCGCATGTCACCGACGACGCGGGGACGCAGCCGTTGCAGAGCTCCGCGGTCGACGATTTGTCAATGGCGTTGCTGGGCACCGGTTTCGGCTATTCGCGGCAGCGCCGCGCGGCGCAGGCGGCGTTGTTGGCCCGGATGCTGCCGGTGGTCCGCGACGTCCGTCGCATCGGTTCGGCCGCACTGGATCTGTGCATGGTCGCCTCGGGCCGGCTCGACGCCTACTACGAGCACGGGCTGCAGGTGTGGGATCGCGCCGCCGGTGCGCTGATCGCCGCCGAGGCCGGGGCCCGGGTGGTGCTGCCCGCGCCCGGCGCGAACGGGGCCGGCCTGGCGCTGGCCGCCGCGCCCGGCATCGCCGACGAGTTGCTGGCCGTCCTGGAGCGCTTCAACGGCCTGGATCCGATTCTGGATTGACCCGCCGCGTCAGCAGCTGCTGGCGTGAATCTTGGCCAGCAGAGTGGGATCTGAGGGCTCGGTGGCGCCGGGACGCAGGGTGGCGAGCACCGCGTCGATGTCGTCGTTGTGGGCCAACGCGCTGAAGTCGGTGCCCAGGGACAGGTCGACGGAATCGTCGGCGCGGTTGTCGTTGAACAGCTCGGTGCACGGCGCCACCAGCCACACGGCCGCCGCGGTGGCCTGTCCGGCGGTGCCGAACCGGATTTGACCCTGGCAGGTGAGTCTGGTGCCCGCATAGAGGGGGTCGTTGGCGGCGGTCGGCTGCGCGAAGCCGAGGTCTTTCATCGCCCCGGCGACATCGCCGGCCTGCCCGCCCCGGCCGCTGGCGTTGAGGACGCGAACCTTGGTGTCGGCGAGTTTGGCGGGTGTGACGTCCATCATGGCGCTGCGCGACACCTGCTCACCGAGCTGGGCCGGCGCCGACCCGGCCGCCTCTGGCGGGGGATTGCACACCACGGCCTCGTGCACCTTGGCGGGCCGCGTCAGCGCGATCGTCCAGATCACGCCGGTGGCCACCGAGAGAAGCGCCACGACGACGATGGCCGGCCGGGGGTTGCGTCGCCGAAAAGGCCGACCGTGCTTGTCAAAGGCTGTACCCTCGGTGATTTGCGTGACCACAGCTGCACTCTAGCCGCACGCTAAACCCACTGTTCAGACACGAGCGCAAGGGTAAAAATAGGGGTGTGATGCAAATCACACCTTAATGGGCCGGGATACGGGCACGAATCGTTTGGTGGATGCGTTCGACGCTGGTACAAAGCGATGCTTGGATAACGAGGGCATGTGAGGGGATAGGGCAATGCCTACCGACTATGACGCTCCACGGCGTACCGAGACTGACGACGTTTCGGAGGACTCGCTGGAGGAGCTCAAAGCGCGACGGAACGAGGCGGCTTCGGCCGTCGTCGATGTCGACGAATCTGAATCCGCTGAGAATTTTGAACTCCCTGGTGCCGACCTGTCTGGTGAAGAACTGTCGGTGCGTGTGATCCCGAAGCAGGCGGACGAGTTCACCTGCTCGAGCTGCTTTTTGGTGCAACACCGCAGTCGGCTGGCCAGCGAGAAGAACGGCGTGATGATCTGTACCGACTGCGCGGCCTGATAGCTGCCCTCACTGTGTCAGGGCCGACAGCACCCGCTCGGGGTGACGGCAGCTCACCAGCCAGTACGGCGTCGGATCGTCCGGATCGTCGAGTACCGCCAGGATCATCGGCCCTACCCATGCCCTGTGCAGCACGTACGCCGCTGGGTCGAGTTGGCGCCCCAGGGCTGCGGACTTGGCCGAGGCCGCTATCTCCGCAGACCGGGAGATCACGGTGACCGGCAGATGCGCCTGGCCGGCCCACAGCTGCACCTCGCCCGGCGCCGCCGGGTCGGCGGTGACCCGGATCTCGATGCGGCCCAGCCACAGCAGCGCCGCGGCCGCCACCGCGAACAGGGTCGCGTACGGCCACCAGGACGACTGGCGGGTGACCCCCATGTTGAATTCGAAAGCGATGATGCCGGCCAGCGCGAAGGCCGGTGGCCACCACCACCACGGAACCCACAATCGTTCGCGATACCGCACGTTGTGCGGCGCGACGCGCGTATCGGACACGCAGTCAAGGGTAGTCTGTGGCCCCGTGTCGACCAGTCTGGCCATCGTCCGTCTTGACCCCGAGCTTCCGCTGCCCGGCCGCGCCCACGAGGGCGACGCCGGGATCGATCTGTTCAGCGCCGAAGACGTCAAATTAGAACCCGGGCGGCGCGCCCTGGTGCGGACGGGGGTCGCGGTCGCCATCCCGTTCGGAATGGTCGGCTTGGTGCATCCACGCTCGGGACTGGCTGCGCGAGTTGGACTTTCGATCGTCAACAGTCCGGGTACCATCGACGCGGGCTATCGCGGCGAGATCAAGGTTGCGCTGATCAACCTGGACCCGACCGAGCCGATCGTGGTGCACCGCGGCGATCGCATCGCCCAGTTGTTGGTGCAGCGAGTCGAATTAGTGGAGTTGGTCGAGGTGTCGTCGTTCGACGAGGCCGGGCTGGCCGAAACATCCCGTGGCGATGGTGGTCACGGTTCCTCCGGCGGACATGCGAGTTTGTGATGGCATTCGGTAAACGCACACCCAAAGACGACGACGCCTCCGGCGCCGACACCTCGGCGGCCGACGAGGTCGGGGCCCCCGACGCCGACCAGCCGACTCCCGACGAGCTCGAGGGCCCGTTCGACATCGAGGACTTCGACGACCCCGCGGTCGCGGAGCTGGCGCGGCTCGACCTGGGCTCGGTGCTGATCCCCATGCCGGAGGCCGGCCAGCTGCAGGTCGAGCTGACCGAAACCGGTGTGCCGAGCGCGGTCTGGGTCGTCACGCCCAACGGGCGCTTCACCATCGCCGCCTACGCCGCGCCCAAGACCGGCGGCCTGTGGCGCGAGGTGGCCGGCGAGCTCGCCGAATCACTGCGCAACGACTCGGCCCAGGTCAGCATCAAGGACGGCCCGTGGGGTCGCGAGGTGGTGGGCACCGCGACCGGCGTGGTGCGCTTCATCGGCGTCGACGGCTACCGCTGGATGATCCGCTGTGTCATCAACGGCCCGCACGAGACGATGGAGGCCCTGGAGCAGGAGGCGCGAGCGGCCTTGGCGGACACCGTGGTTCGGCGCGGCGACACGCCGCTTCCGGTACGCACACCGCTGACCGTGCAGCTGCCCGAGCCGATGGCGCAGCAGCTGCGCGAGGCCGCCGCCGCGCAACAGGCCGCACAGCAAGACACTCAACAGGCCGAGGGGCAGCAGGCGCCGACCAACGAACCGGCCGCGCGCCGCAGCGTCGACGGGTCGGCTATGCAGCAGCTGCGCACCACCACCGGCGGCTGAGCCGGCTACAGGTCGGCCAGCGCGCCCAGGCAGGCCGCCCCCAGGGCGGCCGGGTCCGCGCCGATCTGATGCAGCGTCACCGTCCGCAGCGCCGCGCGCGGCGCGGCGGCGACCCAGTCGAGCCCGGCCTGCAACGGATGGATCGGATCGTCGACCGCGGACGCCACGCCCAGCGGCGCGGCCAACCCGGCCAGCTCGTCGCAGCTCGGCGCGACGTAGGTGGCCGCCTCCTCCATGGCGTCGGGCAGATGCGGCCATTGGGCGCCCCACGACCGGGTCAGCTCGTCGGCCAGCCAGGCCGGGCTGGATGCCCGCATCTGGGTCGTGGTCGCCGCCAGCCCGTCGGCGCGCAACTGTGACGCCGAATACCGCGCAGCAAGGGCCGCGGGCGCGGCCCCGGGAGCGCCCGCCCAGGCCGGCAGCGCGGCCAGCACCGCGACCGTCCGGTCGGGATGGGCCAGCGCCCAGGCGGCCGCCACCGCGGCGCCGATCGAGACCCCGCCCACAGCGATCGGCGCTTGGTGGCCCGCGTCATCCAGCGCCCTCAGGTAGCCCTCGATCAACCGGTCGGGCCGCGGCCGCGGGGTCACCAGCAGCGCGCCGAGCTCGGACAAGGGACCGGAAAATGCCCGGTGAACGTAGTCGTCGTCGGAGCCGGTTCCGGGCAACAACACCGTCGTGACACCGCGCAGATCGACCACCACCTCTTGATAGTGCCCCGCCGTTCAGTTGCCCTCCAACACGACGTTTGAGTCGGTTGGCGCTGGGGAACCAAGAGGTCTACGGTGTCCGTTGGCATAAATGGAAGCGTCGAGGCTTATCAGCATTGTCAGGAGTGGCCATGAGGGCCCAAGGGTATCTGCGCCGGCTGACCCGTCGATTGACGGAGGATCCGGAGCAGCGCGACTCGGAGGAACTGTCCGACGAGGTCGCAAGCACCGGCGCGCAACGGGCGATCGACTGCGAGCGTGGCCAAGAGGTCACGATGGTGGGGACGCTCCGTAGCGTCGAGTGCAACGGCAGGGCCTGCGCCGGCGGAGTACGCGCAGAATTGTTCGACGGCAGCGACACCGTCACGCTCGTATGGCTGGGACAGCGCCGCATCCCGGGCATCGACTCGGGCCGCACCCTGCGAGTGCGTGGACGCCTCGGCAAGCTGGAGAACGGAACCAAGGCGATCTACAACCCGCACTACGAAATTCAGCGGTGACCGACCCCGAAGATCTTGGGGCAACCCCGCGGGACTCGGGCGCATCGGAACAAATGACCTCTAACCGCATCAACCCGGAACGTCTGCTGGCACAGGCAGGCGGGGTCAGTGGTGTCATCTATTCGTCGCTGCCGGTGGTGGTCTTCGTCGTCGCCTCGAGCGTGTCGGGACTGGTTCCCGCGATCATGGCCGCGCTGGGTGTGGCCGCGCTGATCCTGGTGTGGCGGTTGATTCGACGCGAATCCCCACAGCCGGCGTTCTCCGGCTTCTTCGGTGTCGCGCTGTGCGCACTGATCGCCTACGTGCTGGGGGAGTCCAAGGGCTACTTCCTGCTGGGCATCTGGATGTCGCTGGTGTGGGCCGTGGTGGTCGCGGCGTCGGTGCTGATCCGCCGTCCCCTGGTCGGCTACGGGTGGAGCTGGGCCGCCGGGCGTGGTGACGGCTGGCGCGAGGTTCCCCGGGCCGTCTACGCGTTCGACGTCGCCTCGGTGGGCTGGGTGCTGGTGTTCGCCGCCCGGTTCGTGGTTCAGGGACTGCTGTACGACGCCGACCGGACCGGCTGGCTGGCGGTGGCGCGGATCGCGATGGGCTGGCCGCTGACCGTGCTGGCCGCGTTGGCCACCTACGCGGCGATCAAGTCGGCGCAACGCGCCATCGCCGCCGCGGGTGCCTCGGCGGTCGACGTGGAACCCGGCGCCGTCACCGACTGATCAGCCGCCGGCCGGGTTGTGGCTGCCCAGCAGCAGCTTCTGCAGGTCCTCTTCCGCCTCGGCGACCGCGACGAACAGCAGCTCGTCACCGCCCTCCAGCGGCTCATCCTCCTCGGGCACGATCACCCGCGGGCCGCGCAGGATCGTCACCAGCGAGGTGTTCCGGGGCAGTTGCAGTTTGCGCACCGGCTTGCCGCCCCATGGCGTGTCGTCGGGCAGCGTGATCTCGACCAGGTTGGCCTGCCCCTTGCGGAACTCCATCAGCCGCACCAGATCGCCGACGGCGACGGCCTCTTCGATGAGCGACGCCAGCATGCGCGGCGTCGACACCGCCACGTCGACCCCCCACGCGTCGGTGAACAGCCATTCGTTGCGGGGATCGTTGACCCGCGCCACCACCCGCGGCACCGCGAATTCGGTTTTGGCCAAAAGGCTTAGCACGACGTTGGCCTTGTCGTCGCCGGTCGCGGCCACCACCACGTCGAACTCCTGCAGGTGCACCGACTCCAGCAGGCTCAGTTCGCAGGCGTCGCCCAGTCGCCAGTGCGCGGCCGGGATGGCGTCGACGTCGACGTGATCGGGATTACGTTCGATCAGCGTCACATCATGGCCGTTGCCGATGAGTTCGCGGGTGACCGATCGGCCGACCGCCCCGGCGCCGGCTACAGCTACTTTCATCTGCGCCGCTCCTCAACGCTCGAATTCATCACAGGTCTTCACTGGGTGGCAGGGCGGCAATGGCCACCGCCTCGGCGGCGCGGCCGGAGATCGCGGCGACATACACCTGGTCGCCGGCCTGGATAACCGATTTGGGTTCCGGCAACACGCCGGCCCCGAACCGGATGAGGAACGCGACCCGGGCGCCGGTGGCCTGCTCCAGGTCGGTGACCCGATGCCCGATCCAGTCCTCGTGCAGGACGACCTCGGACACGGCGACGGTGCCGGTCGGATCGCGCCACTTGGCCGTCTCGGTCTCACGCAGCAACGCGTTGAGCAGGCGGTCGGTGGTCCAGGGCACGGTCGCGATGGTGGGAATGCCCAGCCGCTCGTAGACCTCGGCGCGTTTGGCGTCGTAGATGCGGGCCACCACCCGCTTGACGCCGAACGTCTCCCGGGCCAGCCGCGCCGAGATGATGTTGGAGTTGTCTCCGGAGGACACCGCGGCGAACGCGTCCGCTTCGTCGATGCGGGCCCTCAGCAGCACATCTCGGTCGAATCCCTGCCCCAGCACCCGCTCGCCGGCGTATTCGGGGCTGAGGCGATTGAACGCGGTGCTGTCACGGTCGATGACCGCGACGTCGTGACCGATGCGGGAGAGCCCGTCGGCGACCGAAGAACCGACCCGGCCGCAGCCCATCACCACTACTCGCAACTTGAGGTCCTCTCGGCCGCGTCCTGCGCCCTTCACCGGCAACCCACGTCGGCCGGCCGTTTCGGTCGGCGAACATTCTCCTACGAACGCTACCGCCAGGGCCGTCTGGGCTTACTCTTGGCTCTCGTGTCCAAACTTTCAACCGCCACCCGTCGGTTGCTTATCGGTCGGCCGTTTCGCAGCGACCGGCTGAGTCACACGCTGCTGCCCAAGCGGATCGCCTTGCCGGTGTTCGCCTCCGATGCACTGTCCTCGGTTGCGTACGCGCCCGAGGAGGTCTTCCTGATGCTCTCGGTGGCCGGGGTGACGGCGTACGCGCTGACACCGTGGATCGGGCTTGCGGTGGCCGCGGTCATGCTGGTGGTGGTGGCCAGCTACCGGCAGAACGTTCACGCCTACCCGTCCGGCGGCGGCGACTTCGAGGTGGTCACCACTAATCTCGGCGACACCGCCGGGCTCGTGGTCGCCAGCGCGTTGATGGTGGATTACGTTCTGACCGTTGCGGTCTCGACGGCCTCGGCGATGGCGAACATCGGCTCGGCGATCCCGATCGTGGCCCAGCACAAGGTGTTCTTCTGTGTGGTGTCCGTCCTGCTGGTGATGGCGCTGAACCTGCGTGGGGTGCGCGAGTCCGGGTTGGCGTTCGCCATCCCGACCTATGCGTTCATCATCGGCGTGCTGGTGATGATCGGCTGGGGTCTGTTCCGGATCTTCGTGCTGGGCAATCCGCTGCGGGCCGAATCCGCCGGATTCCAGATGCACTCCGCGCACGGCCAGGTCGTCGGTTTCGCGCTGGCGTTCTTGGTGGCGCGGTCGTTCTCGTCGGGGTGTGCGGCGCTGACGGGTGTCGAGGCGATCAGCAACGGGGTGCCGGCGTTTCAGAAACCCAAGTCGCGCAACGCGGCGACCACCCTGCTGATGCTGGGCGGCATCGCAGTGACCCTGCTGATGGGAATCATCGTGCTGGCCCAGCAGATCGGGGTTCAGCTCGTCGAGGATCCCGCGACGCAACTGGGCGGGGCGCCGAAGGGTTACTACCAGAAGACCCTGGTCACCCAGCTGGCGCAAGCGGTGTTCGGCAGCTTCCATATCGGGTTCCTGCTGATCGCCACGGTAACCGCCCTCATTCTGGTGCTGGCGGCCAACACCGCCTTCAACGGGTTCCCGGTGCTCGGCTCGATCCTGGCGCAGCACAGCTATCTGCCGCGCCAATTGCACACCCGCGGAGACCGATTGGCGTTCTCCAACGGCATTCTGTTCCTGTCCGGGGCGGCGCTGCTTGCGATCATCGCGTTCCGCGGCGAGGTCACCGCCCTGATTCAGCTGTACATCGTCGGCGTGTTCATTTCGTTCACCCTGAGTCAGATCGGCATGGTGCGGCACTGGACCCGGTTGCTGCGCAGCGAAACCGATCCGCGGGCGCGGCGCAAGATGATGCGCTCGCGGGTGGTCAACACGGTCGGATTGCTGTCCACCGGCGCGGTGTTGCTGGTGGTCCTGGTGACCAAGTTCGCATCCGGGGCGTGGATCGCGCTGTTCGCGATGGGCCTGCTGTTCGGAATCATGAAAATGATTCACCGGCACTACAACACCGTGAACCGCGAGCTGGCGGAGCAGGCTGCCGCCCAGGACGACGTGGTGCTGCCCAGCCGCAATCACGCCGTGGTGCTGGTGTCGAAGCTGCACCTACCGACGCTGCGCGCGCTGGCCTACGCCAGGGCCACCAGGCCCGACGTTCTGGAGGCCGTGACGGTCAGCGTCGACGACGGGGAAACCCGCGAGCTGGTGCACAAGTGGGAGGAAAGCGATATCAGCGTCCCGCTCAAGGTGATCTCATCGCCGTATCGTGAAGTCACCCGTCCCGTCCTGGAATACGTCAAGCGGGCCCGGGAAGAGTCGCCCCGCACCGTGGTGACGGTGTTCATCCCGGAGTACGTGGTGGGCCACTGGTGGGAGCAGGTGCTGCACAACCAGAGCGCCCTTCGGCTCAAGGGCCGGCTGCTGTTCATGCCGGGCGTCATGGTGACTTCGGTTCCGTGGCAGTTGAGTTCGTCGGAACGGCGCAAAACCCTGCAGCCGCATGTGGCGCCGGGTGACGCTCGTCGGGGAATCTTCGATTGACCCGCGAATCGACCCGCGCGCCGCGCGCAACTCCGCCCCCCGTGGGGGAGCTGACCCTGACCACCGATGCCCCGGCCAACGGCGGCAGCTGCGTCGCGCACCACGAAGGCCGTGTGGTGTTCGTCCGGTATGCGTTGCCCGGTGAGCGGGTGCGTGTCCGGGTCACCGCGGATCGCGGATCCTATTGGCACGCAGAGGTTATCGAGGTCATCGACGCGGCGCCGGGCCGTATCGCATCGCTGTGCCCCATCGCCGGGGTGGACGGCGCCGGCTGTTGCGACATGGCGTTCGCCGATCCCGAGGTGACCCGCACGCTCAAGGCCGATGTCGTGGCCAACCAGCTCGAGCGCCTCGGCGGGCATGCGTGGAGCGGCGAGGCCCAGCCGCTGGCGGATTCCGCGCCGACCGGGTGGCGCACCCGCGTTCGGCTCGACGTAGGCCCCGACCGTCGCCCGGGCTTTCACCGGTACCACAGCGATGATTTGGTGACCGACCTGCGTTGTGCGCAGCTGCCGGCGGGCATGCTCGACGGGCTCGCCGACCTCGAGTGGCCGCCGGCCGCCCAGCTGCACGTGGCCGTCGACGACGACGGCGCGCGCCACGTGGTGCGCACGCTGCGGCAGGGCAGGCAGACCGCGACCAAGGTGGTGGAGGGTCGCTACGAGGCGGTGCAGCGAGTGGCCGGGCGCAGCTGGCAGGTGCCGGTGACCGCCTTCTGGCAGGCGCACCGCGACGCGGCGGGGGTATACAGCGAGCTGGTCGCCGACTGGGCGCAGCTGGGCACCGGCATGCGCGCATGGGATTTGTACGGCGGCGCAGGCGTTTTCGCCGCGGTGCTCGGCGATGCCGTGGGCCCGTCCGGGCGCGTACTCAGCGTCGACACCTCGCGCGCGTCGACCCGCGCCGCCCGGGCCGCCCTGGCCGATCTGACGCAGGTGCACATCGTCACCGACTCGGTGCGGCTTGCGCTGGCCGCGCAGCGCGGGCGTGCCGACGTGGCGGTCTTGGATCCGCCGCGGGCGGGGGCCGGGCGCGAGGTCATCGATCTGCTGGCCGCCGCCGGCATCCCGCGGGTGGTGCACATCGGTTGTGAGGCGGCATCTTTCGCCCGCGACATCGGGATCTACCTCGGGCACGGTTACACCGTCGAGAAGATCAAGGTGTTCGACGCCTTCCCGCTGACGCATCACACCGAATGCATCGCGCTGCTGACCCGGCGCGCTTAGCCGAACACGAAATACCGCAACCACAGGTAGAGCGCCGACAGCGCGACCGACACCGCGGTGACCACTATGCCTTTGCGGGTGAACTCCCAAAAGGAGATGGGACTGTCTGCGCGCCGGGCGATTCCGAGGATGACGACGTTGGCGCTGGCTCCGACGGCGGTGAGGTTGCCGCCGAAGTCGGTGCCCAACGCCAGGGCCCACCACAAGACGCCCGGGTTGACGTGGTCGTTCAGGGCTGGAATCAAATCGGCGACGATCGGTGCCATTGTCGCGGCATAGGGAACGTTGTTGACGATCCCGCTGATCAGTAGCGACACCGTGAGAATCACCATCGTTGCGACCAAGGTGTTGCCGGCGGTGGCGGTGACCGCCACGTGCGCGAGCTGTTTGACGACACCAGTCTTCACCAGGGCGCCCACCATGATGAACAGACCCGCAAAGAACAGCAGCGTGTCCCACTCGACACTGGACAGGTAATCGGAATGGTCCAGCTTGGACACCACGACGAGGACGCCGGCGCCCAACAGCGCCACCACCGAGGGGTCCATATGCAGCGGCGAGTGCGCCACGAACGCCGCAAACACCGCGACCAGGACCGCGCCGCACGTGATCAACAGCCGGGGATCGCGGATCGCCTCGCGCTCCTCCAACGACATCACGTCGGCAACCCGCTCGGGATCGACGGTGAAGGCACCGGGAAACAAGCGCGGCAGCAACAGGATCAACACGACCATCACGATGGCCACGATCGGCGCCAGATGGATCAGGAAGTCGTTGAAGGACAGGCCGCCCTTGCTGGCGATGATGATGTTGGGTGGGTCGCCGACCAATGTCGCCGTGCCGCCGATGTTCGATGCGAAGGCCTCGGCCATCAAAAACGGCGCCGCGTTGATCGCCAGTCGGTCACACACCAACAGCGTCACCGGCGCGATCAGCAGTACCGTGGTGACGTTGTCCAGCAGCGCCGACGCGACCGCGGTGACCGCGACCAACAGGATCATGACTCGCAGGGGGGAGCCGCGGGCGCGTTTGGCCGACCAGATCGCGACGTACTCGAACACACCGGTCTGGCGCAGCACGCTGACGATGATCATCATGCCGAAGAGCAAGAAGATGACGTCCCAGTCGATTCCGGTGCTTTGGGAGTAGAAGATGTCTTCGGATCTGATGATCGGTAATAAGACAACGATCGCGGCGCCCGTCAGCGCCACCAATGTCTTGTTGATGCGGTCGCTGGCTATCAGGGCATAAGCGACCAAAAACACGACGATCGCGATGACGCTCATCGCTTTTCCCGCGCCCGCACACCTTTGATCGAGAAATTGTTTGAAATCAAGGCTTCAGCGCCGCCTCGAGCACACGCGACGCCGTGATCACTCCAATTAGCTTGCGGTCCTTGACCACCGCGACCAGCGGGCTTCTCAGTCGAGCCATCAGCGCCGCCACCTCGATGATGGTGTCGTCGGCTTTGGCCGGCGGTATGTCCACCAGATGGTCGGGCAGCACGTCGCGCACCTTCTTGCCGCTCAACTTTTCCGCGCAGCGGTCCGCCATCGGCTCGTCGAGGACACCGGCCAGTGAGGGATCGTCCTGTACATAGCGGGGCACGATGAATCGGACCACCTGGGAAGCGGGGAGCACCGCGTAGGGGCTCCCGGAGGCGTCGGTGACCAACAGGCCGGGCAATCGGTGCTCAGCGAGCATGCGCGCCGCGGCCAGCGCCTCCGTGTCGACGCTGACTACTGGAAAATCCTCGGCGATCTGCTCGGCGCGCATGCTGTGACGATACGACCGCACATCGCGTGTGGTGTGGTCGACGTCAAGGCTCATGGCGGCACTCCGGGGTCGGGGACAGCTCGGAATTCATTGCCGACCAGGCTTCCCGGCTCACCGCGCATTGACGCTACCAAAGGTGCGGCCGGGGCGGCGGATGACGGAAATGGTGGACTTCTAACGGGACCACGCCGCGGGCGCTGCGTACACTGACTGGATGCTGGAACAGATCCGCGGGCCCGCTGATCTGCAGCACCTTTCCCAACATCAGCTTCGCGATCTGGCCGCCGAGATTCGCGAGTTCCTGATTCACAAGGTTGCTGCCACCGGGGGACACCTGGGGCCCAATCTGGGCGTGGTTGAGCTGACGCTCGCCCTGCACCGGGTGTTCGACTCACCCCACGATCCGATCATCTTCGACACCGGCCATCAGGCCTACGTCCACAAGATGCTGACGGGCCGCTCCCGCGAGTTCGAGAACCTGCGCAAGAAGGGCGGGCTGTCCGGGTATCCGTCGCGTGCCGAGAGCGAGCACGACTGGGTGGAGTCCAGCCACGCCAGCGCGTCGTTGTCCTACGCCGACGGCCTGGCCAAGGCCTTCGAACTCAGCGGGCACCGCAACCGGCACGTGGTCGCGGTTGTCGGCGACGGCGCGCTCACCGGCGGCATGTGCTGGGAGGCGCTGAACAACATCGCCGCCTCGGGCCGCCCGGTCATCATCGTGGTCAACGACAACGGCCGCAGCTATGCACCGACGATCGGCGGTGTTGCCGACCATCTCGCCTCGCTGCGGCTGCAGCCGGCCTACGAGCAGGCCCTGGAGAGGGGCCGCGACGCGCTGCGCGCGCTGCCGCTGGTCGGCAAGATCGCCTACCGCGTCATGCACAGCGTCAAGGCCGGCATCAAGGACTCGTTGTCGCCGCAGCTGATGTTCACCGATCTGGGCCTGAAGTACGTCGGCCCCGTCGACGGTCACGACGAACGCGCGGTGGAGGCCGCGCTGCGGCACGCCCGCGGCTTTGGCCGCCCGGTGATCGTGCACGTGATGACCCGTAAGGGGATGGGCTTCGCCCCGGCCGAGGACGACGAGGCCGAGCAGATGCATTCCTGCGGCGTCATCGACCCGGTCACCGGCCAGGCGACCAAGATCGCCGGACCCGGCTGGACGGCAACGTTCTCCGACGCCCTCATCGGCTACGCCCGGAAGCGCCGCGACATCGTGGCCATCACCGCGGCGATGCCCGGCCCGACCGGGCTGACCCCGTTCGGGCAGCAGTTCCCGGACCGCTTGTTCGACGTCGGCATCGCCGAGCAGCACGCGATGACGTCGGCGGCCGGCCTGGCCATGGGCGGCATGCACCCGGTGGTGGCCATCTATTCGACGTTCCTCAACCGGGCCTTCGACCAGATCATGATGGACGTGGCGCTGCACAAGCTGCCCGTCACCATGGTGCTCGACCGGGCCGGCATCACCGGTTCGGACGGCGCCAGCCACAACGGCATGTGGGACATGTCGATGCTGGGCATCGTGCCCGGCATGCGGGTGGCCGCACCCCGGGACGCCACCCGGTTGCGCGAGGAACTCGGTGAGGCGCTCGACGTCGACGACGGCCCCACGGCGCTGCGCTTCCCCAAAGGTGATGTGGGCGACGACATTCCGGTGATCGAGCGCCGCGGATCGGGCATCTCGGGCGTCGACGTGCTCGCGGTCCCGGCGGCCGGGTGTAACCACGACGTGCTGCTGATCGGCGTCGGCGCGTTCGCGCCGATGGCGCTGGCGGTGGCCAGGCGGCTCCAGGACCAGGGGATCGGCGTCACGGTCATCGACCCGCGCTGGGTGCTGCCGGTCTCGGAGAGCGTTCTGGAGTTGGCGGCCCAGCACAAGCTCGTCGTCACGTGCGAGGACAACGGCGTCAACGGCGGGGTGGGCTCGGCGGTGTCGGCCGCCCTGCGCCGCGCCGAGATCGACGTTCCGTGCCGCGATGTCGGGCTGCCGCAGCAGTTCTACGAGCACGCTTCGCGCGGTGAGCTGCTGTCGGATCTGGCGCTGACCGACCAGGACGTGGCCCGCCGCATCACCGGTTGGGTCGCCGCGCTGGGCAGCGGTGTCACCGAAGCGGGGATCCGCGAGCACCTCGACTAGTCAGCGGGCGCGGGCGGGGCCTGCAACGCGCGGGCCAGAACCGGATCCACCAATTCCCGCTGCCACGGCCGCGCCTGTCCGGCGCGCAGGAACGTCTCGACGGCGTCGAACGGATCGGGCGCGGGCGCCCAGTCCCAGCACAGCCGTCGCACCAGGTCCGGCGAGACCAGGTTCTCGGTGGGGACGTGGACCCGCTCGGAGACCTCGGACAGCGCCGCGCGCGCGGCTTCCAGCCGGGCGGCGGCCTCCGGTTTGCGCCTGCTCCACCGCGCCGGCGGCGGCGGACCGTTCGGCGGCTCGCTGTCCTTGGGGGGGTTCTTGTTCCGCCGGGCCTCATCCAGCGCCCCCAGCCACGTCGCGGCGCTGCGCCGCTGGTTGCGCCCACCGAACACCGGCAACGCGACGAGTTCCTCGACGGTCGTCGGGTTGGCCAGGGCCGCATCGATGATGGCCGAGTCGGGCAGGATGCGGCGCGGCGCGATGTCGCGGCGCTGCGCGATGCTGTCGCGCGTCAACCACAGTTCGCGGACCGCGGCCAGGCCCCGCTGATCGCGCACCCGGTGGATGCCCGACGTTCGCCGCCACCGGTCCCGGCGCACGGCGGCACCCGGATCTTTCGTACCCGCGTCGCGCAGGTAGTCGAATTCCTGTGCGGCCCAATCGGTTTTGCCCTGATCGGCCAGGACATCGGCGATCGCGGCGCGCAGCTCGATGAGCAGTTCCACATCCAGCGCGGCGTAGTTGAGCCATTCGCCGGGCAGGGGCCGTTTGGACCAGTCGGCCGCGCCGTGCCCCTTGGCCAGCCCGAACCCCAGCAGCCGCTCGATCATGGTCGCCAGGTTCACGCGTTCGAACCCGGCCAGCCGTCCGGCGAGTTCGGTGTCATACAGCGCCGGCGGCCGCATACCCACCTCGGCCAGGCACGGAAGGTCCTGGTCGGCCGAGTGCAGGATCCATTCGTCGCTGCCCAGGACCTCGGCCACCGGCCGCAGGGCCTGCAGCGGGTCGGCGCCGTGGCTCACCGGATCGATCAGCACGGTGCCGGAACCGGCTCGGCGGATCTGGATCAGGTAGGCCCGGTTGGAGTAACGGAAACCCGACGCCCGCTCGGCGTCCACCGCGAACGGCCCGTGCCCGCGGTCCAGTCGCTTCGCCGCGGCCTCGATCTCGTGCACGCTGACCGAGATGGGCGGGACGCCCCCGGAGGGCTGCCGGAGCGGGGTGGGGGCGGGGTCGGTGCCTAGGTCGCCGGGCGCGCTGCTGCCCGGCCCGTCGGCCGACGGTTCGCCCATGCTAGGCGCGTGACCGCGAGCTCAGATCGGTGACTCCTGCGGGTGGTAGGCCCGCGGCGTGCTCCAATACCTCGCAGAACGCCTCGACATGCCCGCCGACCGCGGGCGACGTCGCGGTCCAGGACGCACGCAGCTCGAGCTGGTGGGCGCGCGGCGGCCCGGAGATGTCTCCGTAGCGCACCGACGTGGTGGCGGTGACGGTGCCGCCCAGGGCGACGACTTGTTCCATACGTGACTCCAGTGCCTCGACTAGCCAGCTCCACGCTACTTCGGGCAGCAGCGGGTCGACCGCCTCACTGGGGTCAAGGTCGGCCTGGATGTAGGCAACCATGCGGATGGTGCCGTCCCACGCGTCGGCCCCTTCGGGGTCGTACAGCAGGATCAATCGTCCGAAGGCGTCGCCGTCGGACCGCTCGGGAATGATGTCGGTATCGGGATGTTTGACCTCGGCGCCCAGGGCGTAACTGTGGGGAGCCAAGCGTTGCGGCGGCCGGATGGGACCCAACTCGATCTCCGACCGCACGACGACGGCGTTCATCGCCGCCACCGCCTCGCGGAATGGGGCCGGTTCGGATGAGGTCACTTGGCGCCGCTCCTGTTCATCCCGACCGTTCTGCGTCGTCACGGCACGGGTCACAGGGATCGACGCTAGACCCACACCCCGACACGCCGCGACAGGCGCGCCGCGTTTCAAACCGGCCGCGACCAAGCCGTTACCAGGCCTCCACCAAAGCTATATGTGCAGCTCAAGCCGCAGTCAGCGGGTGAAACGCGCCTGGCGTTTCTCGCGGTGCGCGGCCAGGCCTTCCTGCACGTCGGGACCGCTGAAACTGAGGAATTCCAGGCCCACCGAGGTCTCGAAGGTTGGGCCCATCATGCGATACCAGTGGTTGAGGCTGCGCTTAGTCCACTGGATCGCGTTCTGCGCGCCCAGCGCCAGGTTCTCGGCGATTCCGGTGGCGGTGGACAGCACGTCATCATCGTTGACGCAGGTGGACACCAGCCCGATCCGCTCGGCTTCCTCGCCCAGCAGCGTCTCGCAGGTCAGCAGGTAGTACTTGGCCTTGGCCATGCCGACCAGCAGGGGCCAGCAGATGGCGGCGTGGTCGCCGGCGGCCACGCCCAGCTTGGTGTGCCCGTCGATCAGCTTTGCGGTCCGGCCCGCCACCGAGATGTCGGCGAGCAGCGCTACCACCAGGCCCGCGCCCACCGCCGGCCCCCGGATGGCCGACACCACGGGGGTGTCGCAGTTGATCATGTTGTGCACCAGGTCGCGGGCTTCGCGCATGATGCGGAGCCGGCCCTCGTAGTCATTGATCGTCTCGTCGATCAGGTCGAAGCTGCCGCCGGAGGAAAAGGCCTTGCCCTCACCGCGGACGAGGACGGCGCGCACCGCGGGATCGCGGTCGATCACCGGCCAGATGTCGGCGAGGTCGCGGTGCATCTGCGGCCCGACCGAATTCAGGCCGGGGGAGTCGAGAACCAGCGTCAGCACCCCGTTTTCCCCGAGTTCGCAGCGCAGGCTGGGAAACGCGTCGTAGCTCGCTGGGGGCTGACTCACTGGCATCTCGAGCTCCTGACGTTCAAACGGTCGCGGTCGTTGATCGTACGCAGCGCAGTTCGGTGTTCTGCGGTCATGGCAGCATTAGGGCTGATGAGTACTCGCCGCGACCTCCCCGAGTCGCCGTATCTGGCCGCCGTGAGCGGCCGCAAACCCAACCGGGTGCCGGTGTGGTTCATGAGGCAGGCCGGTCGCTCGCTGCCCGAATACCGGGCGCTGCGGGCCCAGACCGACATGCTGTCGGCCTGCTTCGACGCCGAGCTGGTCTGCGAGATCACCCTGCAGCCGGTGCGCCGCCACCACGTCGACGCGGCGATCCTGTTCTCCGACATCGTGGTGCCGTTGCTCGGGGCGGGCATCGACCTGGACATCGTCGCCGGGGTCGGGCCGGTCATCGAGTCGCCGGTGCGCACCGCCGCCGACGTGGCCGCCATCAAACCCCTTGAGCGGCAACGGGTTCAGCCGGTGTCCGACGCGGTGTCGCTGCTGGTGGCCGCGCTCGGCAACGTGCCGCTGATCGGCTTCGCGGGCGCCCCGTTCACGTTGGCGTCCTATCTGATCGAGGGCGGCCCCAGCCGCCACCACGCGCGCACCAAGGCGATGATGCTGGCCGAGCCGGACACCTGGCACGCGCTGATGGAGAAGCTGACCGACATCACCGTGGGTTTCTTGCGCGTGCAGCTGGAGGCCGGGGTGGACGCCATCCAGGTTTTCGACTCGTGGGCCGGGGCGCTGTCCCTGGCGAATTACCGCACCTACGTGCAGCCGCACAGCACCCGGGTGTTCGCCGCGCTGGCCGACTACGGCGTGCCGATGACCCACTTCGGGGTCGGCACCGCCGAACTGCTGGGCGCCATGTCCTCGGTCGGTGCGAACGTGGTGGGCGTGGATTGGCGAACCTCCCTGGCCGACGCCGCCGCCCGCGTGCAACCCGGTACGGCGTTGCAGGGCAACCTCGATCCGGTGGTGGCGCTGGCAGGCTGGCCGGTGGTGGAGCGCGCGGCACGCGCGGTCGTGGACGACGGCCGGCGCGCGATCGACGCCGGCGCCGCCGGTCACGTCTTCAACCTCGGCCACGGCGTGCTGCCCGAAACGGATCCCGGCGTGCTGACCGACCTGGTGTCGCTGGTCCACTCCCTATGACTTCTCCCTCGTATTGTGTTGTGGGGGGCGGTATTTCGGGTCTGACGGCGGCCTATCGGCTCCGCATGGCCGTCGGTGACCACGCCGCGATCACGTTGTTCGATCCCGGAGACAGGCTCGGCGGCGTCCTGCGCACCGAGGCGGTCGGCGGGGCTCCGATGGACATGGGTGCCGAGGCTTTCGTCCTGCGCCGACCCGAAATGCCCGCACTGCTGGATGAACTGAATTTGTCTGGACGCCAGCGGGTTTCGACGGGTGCGCGCCCGCTGATCTACAGCCGGCAGGAACTTCGTGCGCTGCCCGCGGGCACCGTGGTCGGTATTCCGTCGTCGGCGGCGTCGGTGGCAGGGCTGGTCGATGAGGCCACGGTGGCCCGCATCGAGGCCGAGCCCACCCGCCCGCTGGCATGGGAACCGGGCGTCGATCCCGCGGTGGCCGACCTGGTGGGCGAGCGATTCGGCGAGCAGGTGGTGGCCCGGTCGGTGGATCCGCTGCTGAGCGGGGTCTATGCGGGTTCTTCGGCCACCATCGGCCTGCGCGCGGCCGCCCCGACGGTGGCGGTGGCGCTGGACCGCGGCGCAACCAGCCTGACCGACGCCGTGGGTCAGGCACTGCCGCCGGCCACCGGGGCGCCGGTGTTCGGGTCGCTCGAGGGCGGCTACCAGGTGCTGATCGATGAGCTGCTCGCGCGCGGGCGCCCGCGCTGGGTGCGCGCCGCGGTGTCGCGGCTCGAGCGCGACGGCGCCGGCTGGACGGTGGTCGACGACACCGGCGCGCGCTGGGCCGCCGACGCGGCGATCCTGGCCGTGCCGGCGGGGCAGTGCTGCCGGCTGCTGGCCGAGATCGCCCCCCGCAGCGTCGCCGCGGCCGGCCGCATCACCAGCGCATCCTCGGTGGTGATGGCGCTCGCCGTGCCCGGCGATACCGCGTTCCCGGACTGTTCGGGCGTGCTGGTGGCCACCGGTGAACGATTGCGGGCCAAGGCCATCACGCTCTCGTCGCGCAAGTGGGGCGCCCGGGGTGACGCCCAGTTGCTGCGGCTGTCGTTCGGGCGGTTCGGCGATCGCGTGGCGGCCGACACGTCCGACGACGAGCTGCTGACCTGGGCGCTTGGCGACCTGGCCACCGTGTTCGGACTGACCATCGACCCCGTCGACGTCCGCATCCAGCGCTGGATCGACGCGATGCCGCAGTACGGGCCAGGCCATGCCGACCTGGTCGCCGAGGTGCGGGCGGGCCTGCCCCCCACGCTCGCGGTGGCCGGCAGCTACCTCGACGGCATCGGCGTGCCGGCCTGCGTCGGCGCCGCCGGTCGCGCCGCCGAACGTGTGATCAGGGCCATCGGAGACTTGGACGCGCGGGTGGCACGATAGGTTCCATGGCCAAGCTCGACTACGACTCGCTCAACTCCACGATCCGCTACCTGATGTTCTCGGTGTTCTCCGTAGAGCCGGGTGAGCTCGGTGAACAGCGCGACGACGTCATCGATGAAGCATCGACGTTCTTCAAGCAGCAGGAGGAGCGCGGCGTCGTGGTGCGCGGCCTCTACGACGTGGCGGGCCTGCGCGCCGACGCCGACTTCATGATCTGGACCCACGCCGAACGCGTCGAAGCGCTGCAAGCCACCTACGCCGATTTCCGGCGCACCACGGCGCTGGGGCGGGCCAGTTCGCCGGTGTGGAGCAGCGTGGCGTTGCATCGGCCGGCCGAGTTCAACAAGAGCCACATCCCGGCGTTCCTGGCCGGCGAGGAACCCGGCGCCTACATCTGCGTGTATCCCTTTGTGCGGTCCTACGAGTGGTACCTGCTGCCCGACGAGGAACGCCGCCGCATGCTCGCCGAGCACGGCATGGCCGCGCGCGAATACAAGGACGTCCGCGCCAACACCGTCCCGGCGTTCGCGCTCGGCGACTACGAATGGCTGCTGGCCTTCGAGGCCCCCGAACTGCACCGCATCGTCGACCTGATGCGGGAATTGCGCGCCACCGACGCCCGCCGGCACACCCGCGAGGAGACGCCGTTCTTCACCGGCCCCCGGGTTCCCGTCGAGCAGCTGGTGAACGCCCTGCCATGACAACGCCATTCGACCCGACCGATCCCACCCGCTTCGAAGAGATGTACCGCGACCAGCGGACGTCTCACGGTCTGCCGGCCGCCACACCGTGGGACATCGGCGGCCCGCAGCCGGTGGTCCAGCAGCTCGTCGCGCTGGGCGCCATCAAGGGTGAGGTGCTCGACCCGGGCACCGGGCCGGGCCATCACGCCATCTACTACGCGTCCAAGGGATATTCGGCGACCGGCATCGACGGGTCGGCGGGCGCCATCGAGCGGGCCCGGGAGAACGCCCAAAAGGCCGGGGTGTCGGTCAATTTCGAGCTGGCCGACGCGACGAAGCTGGAGGGGTTCGACGGCCGGTTCGACACGGTGGTCGACTGCGCCTTCTATCACACCTTCAGCACCGAGCCCGAGCTGCGCCGGTCCTATGTGCAGGCGCTGCATCGCGCCACCAAACCGGGCGCACGGCTGTACATGTTCGAGTTCGGCGAGCACAACGTCAACGGTTTCAAGATGCTACGGTCGTTGTCGGAGAACGACTTTCGCGACGTGCTGCCGGACGGTGGCTGGGAGATCACCTACCTGGGCACGACCACCTACCGGGTCAACGTCAGCGTCGATTCCATCGAGGCGATGGCCGAACGCAACCCCGACATAGCCGATCAGGCGGAGAAGTTGCTGGAGCGTTTCCGGGTGATCGAGCCGTGGCTCGAGGGTGACCGGGCGCACGCGCCGTTCTGGGAAGTGCACGCCACCCGGGTGGACTGAATCGCCGTCAGTGCCAGCGGTACGCGCCGAATTGTAAACGGTTGGAAGGCAAGTGGGCTTTTGCCCACCTTTCAGCGACAACTGGGCAATCGGCATGGCCCGCCGGCGCGGGACTCCTCAGAACTTTGGGAAACGGTCCCGGGCTATCCGCCCGCCGGCACCAGCCGCAGCGAGACCGAGTTGATGCAGTAGCGCTGGTCCGTCGGCGTCGGGTAGCCCTCGCCGGCGAACACGTGGCCCAGGTGGCTGTGGCAGTTCGCGCACAGCACCTCGGTGCGCGTCGTGCCCATCGAGTGGTCGGGCCGCAGGATCACCGCCTCGGACTTCGCCGGGTCGAAGAACGATGGCCAGCCGCAGTGCGACTCGAACTTCTCTGTACTGCGGAACAATTCGGCACCGCAGGCTCGGCATTGGTACACGCCTTCGGTTTTGGTGTCGGTGTATTCACCGGTGAAGGGCCGCTCGGTGCCGGCCTGGCGCAGCACGTGGAACTCTTCCGGGCTGAGTTTTTTGCGCCACTCGTCGTCGCTGAGTTGCACCTTGGGCTGCGACACGTCGGGGGAGGTCATGCATCCACGCTAGCGCGCACGGCCGCGATCCGCCGCGCTCGGCCGTCAGCGCGCGATCAAAACGCGGCTCAGTGGACGTGAGCCGCTGCGCCCGGCTCCGCCGCGAGCGCGACCGCCTCGCGCTCGCGCTCGGCCGTCAGCCACGCCGGATCGATGCCGTCGTCCAGCCGGTTCTCGGCCCTGGCGTCGAGGTAACGGAAGAGCAGCACGGTGAAGGCGACGATCAGCAGCAGTGACCAGCCGTAGGTGATCTTGAGGTAATGCAGCCCGCGGCCGTATCTCATCGCCCGGTAGATCAGCCAGTCGTCCAGCGTCATGAAGCCGTAGATCCCGAGCCAGGCGGGCCAGTTGCGGATCAGCGAATTCCGCAGCACCACCGTCATCAGGAACGGGAACAGCATCATCGAGTAGTAGCCCTGGGCCAGCGGGAGCACCAGCCAGGAACACAGCAGCAGCACGCCCGAGGAGCTGGTGAACCAGAACAGCGGGTCGCGGGTGCGGTAGTAGCGGTACAGCAGCCACAGCGCGCCGATCGTGATCAGGACGAACATGATTCGCATGAACACGATCAGCCAGGTGGGCAGGCCGAAGTAGACGCCGTTGCCCTCGATGGAGCTGTTGAAGTAGTCCCGGGTGCCGCCGATGTACGGCAGCGTTTTGGTGAAGAACTCTATCGGGTGGCTGACCAGCGGCCAGGCGGCGATGTTGATCACCACGGGCACGACGAACGCGGGTATCAGCGTCCGCCATTGCCGGTTCAGCAGCGGCAGCAACAGCAGCGGGCCCAGCACGGGTTTGAGCGTGAGCGTGAGGCCGATCGCCAGGCCAGCCCACCACTGTCGGCTGACCCTCCCGTCCAACAGCCAGCGCAGGAACAGCATCTCGGCCAATAGCACGCAGCCGTTGATGTTGGTGAACACCAGCGTGCTGGTCACGCTCTCGGTGCAGAACATGGCCAGCAGCAGGGCGGGCGCGGCGACCGAGGACAGCGTGAATTTGAACATCCGGAGCAGCAGGTACCAGGCGATCAGGATCGCGACGGTGTTGATCAGGATGAACAGAAACCGCGACGGCGTGAAGGGCAGGTACCCGAACGGGGCCATCAGCAGGGTGCCGCCCGGCGGGTACAGGTAGTGCGGGTCGACGTAGTCGAAGTGCTCGTTGTAGATGTCCCAGCCGTGCCGGAAGTTGAGGACCGCGCGGTACACCGGTTTGAAGTCGTCGGTGATGTTGCCGTTGAGCGTGAGGATGATGCTGCGGTGCAGCACCGAGAAGATGGCCAGCGGCCACAACGCCATCCGCAGCACGGTCGTGACGCTCGGTGCGCCGGTACGGGGGCCAAAGGCTGCCAGGGTCCGATCACGCAGGCCGGTTCGGGTCGATTCAGCTGCCGTCACCAGCGCACCGTACACCGGCGCCCGCGCGGGCCGGAAAGCAGCGTCAGGCCGGGCAGTAGGTGTCGGTGCTGGGCAATTTGCCGCTGCTGAGGTAGCCGATCAGCGGCGCAACGGCGCAGCCCGAGAAGATGCTGGCGCCGTGGCCGATGCCCTGCCACATCACCCGCTTGCTGGCGGCGTTGGCGTTGATGATGCTGGCCGCGGTCGCCGCGACGCCGTCGGTGCCGACGATCGGGTCGTGCTGCACACCGAGCAGCAGCACGTCGACCTTGAGGGTCTTCGGCATGGGCGGCGGCGAGCCGGTGGGCCAGTGCACGCACTTGACCATGTTCAGTGCGGCGACGGTTCCGAAGTCAGGGTAGAGCTTGCCCCAGGCGACGACGAGTTCGCGCACCCGGTCCGGGGTGGGGCGGTTTACCGCGTCGCTGCACACGTTGACGAACTGGCCGTCGGAGTCCTGGATGGCGTTGGCGTGGTTGATCAGGTTGTTCAGCGCGTTGGTGTCGCCGGAGCGGGCGCCTGCGAGCGCGTCGGCCAGGCCGGTGGTGGCGTTGACGCGGCCGCCGGCGGGATAGCCGAGCGCGACGGTGATGGCGTTGGCCACCTGCGCCACCGACGCGCCGCCGGGGCCCTTACCGGCGCGGGCGTCTGCCAGCAGGGCGCTGACGGCACCCTTCGGGTCCGCGCCCAGCGCGCAGTTCACCGCGATGCACTGCGCGGCGAAGGCGTCGAGCGCGGCCTGCTGCCCCTTGACCTGCTGCTCGGCGGCGGCTTCGGCGTTGGTGCCCAACGCAACCGGTGAGTCGAGGATCAACCGGGCCACCTTGTCCGGCCGTGATCCGGCGTAGGCCAGCGCCACCTGCGCGCCGTTGCCGATGCCGACCAGCGCGAGGGTGGGCACGTCCCACAGGCTGCGCAACCGCTCGATGTCGGAGGCGGCGTGCGCGTCGTCGTAGGAGGAGGCGTTGGGCCCGATCCCGACTGCGTCGCCGCAGTTGGTGGTGGCGGTGTTGGAGATCTCGGAGAGGTTGGCCACCGGGTCGTCGCCGGTCTGGAATTGCGACTGGTCGCGCATCTGCTGACGGTCGAACTTGTCGCGGCAGTCGATGGGGCTCGACATCCCGATGCCGCGGCGATCGACGGACACGATGGGGTGGGTGGCGAGCACGTCGGCGCCGGCCCGCGACAGCCAGATCGGCAATTGCGCCGAGGACGGCAGATCGGAGCCGGTGGTGAAGACCAGCGGCCCGGCGTCCTTGGGTGTCTTGTCGGAGCGGGCTCGCACCACGCCGATGCTCAGGGTTCCGCCCCCGCCGTTGGCCGGGTCCAGGTCGGCGTCGTAGTTCGCGCAGTCCAGCTGGACGCCGCCTGCGGCGGGGACGGCCGCGTCGGCGAAGATCTTGGAGGTGCAGTCGTGCCACGCCAAGTCGTTCTTGGGTGCGGCGATCGGCGGTGGGCCGCTGGGCGCCGGCTTCGAGGTCGCCGCCCCCTGCGGCCGCGCACCGGAATTGGTGGCGAAGCGCGGATCGGCGGCCAGGCCCGGGACGCAGCCGGCCAGCAACGCGGTCACCGCAACCAGGATCGTGGCGCACGTGTACGGCCGACTCATGCCGACCACAGTAGCTAGGCCTTGACGTAGCGGGTGTAAAGGTAGCCGGCGTCGTCGGTCAGGACGTGGGCACACCGCATCCGGGTGAGCAGCTGCCCCGAGCCGGTCGCGATGCGTCGTGCCTGGCCGCCGACGAGGCAGGGCGCGATCGTCAGGCACAGCTCGTCGAGCATGTCGCGCTGCATCAGCGAGTCCAGCAGCGTCGGCCCGCCTTCGGTGAGGACGCGGCGCATGCCGCGCGCGCCGAGGGCCGCCAGCAGGGCGGCCTCGTCCACTTTTTCGGGATCGCGGCCGGAGCAGTCGAGCACCTCGCACAGGCCGCTGAGCGCGCGGCGCGTCTGCTCGGCCGCCGCCGTGCAGGTGAGCACCAGCGGCTGCACCGCCGTGCGGGTGAACACCGGCATATCCCGGTTGAGGTGGCCGGATCCGGTGACGATCGCCAGCTGCGGGACCTCGCTTTGGCCGCGGGCCTGCCGCCGCTGACGCTCGGCGGCGCCAACCTGGGCGCCCGAGTAGCCCTCGATCCGCACCGTGCCCGCGCCCACCATGATGACGTCGGCGAGCTCGCGCAGCAGGTTGAAGATGAACCGGTCGCCCGGGCCGCCCATCGCGCCGCTGCTGCCGCCCGTGGTGGCCCCGCCGTCGACGCTGGTGATGAAGTTCGCCCGCACCCACGTCCCGTCGTGTTCGGGATAGCCGTAGAGCCGGGGGAGGTCGCCGTCGTCGAGTCCGCGAACCGAGCCGAGCAGGGACAGCGGCGTCTCCGAGGTCGCGGAGGCCGCGAAACTCTCGAGGCCGCCAGAGTCGGACATGAGTCTGATTGCAGCACGCCGCTACAGTTCCTGCATGCACGGGTCCACCTCCGCGGGCGCTTCGGGCGGCGTGGCCCACCTGGTGGATCGGCACCCGACGGTGTCGCCGCAGCGGCTGATCGCCCAGTTACGACCGCCCCCGACCTTCGCCGACGTGAGCTTCGCGACGTACCAGCCCGATCCGGCGGAGCCGACGCAGGCCGCCGCGGTGGTGGCGTGTCAGGAGTTCTGCCGGCAGGCCGTCGAGCGTCGCGCCGGCCGGCGAAAACTGTTGGGCCGACGAGAAATTCTGCCCGGCGTCGGGCTCTACCTGGACGGAGGGTTCGGCGTCGGCAAGACGCACCTGCTGGCGTCGGCCTACTACGAGCTGCCCGGCGACGGTCCCGGCGCGTCACCGGATGGCCCGGCGCCCAAGGCGTTCGCGACGTTCGGTGAGCTGACCCAGCTGGCCGGGGTGTTCGGCTTCGTCGAGTGCATCGAGCTGCTGGCCGATTACACCGCGGTCTGCATCGACGAATTCGAACTCGACGACCCAGGCAACACCACGCTGATCTCGCGACTCCTATCGTCGCTGGTCGAGCGCGGCGTCTCGGTGGCCGCCACGTCCAACACGCTGCCCGAGCAGCTCGGTGAGGGCCGGTTCGCAGCACAGGATTTTCTGCGTGAGATCAACACGCTGGCAAGCATTTTCACCACCGTGCGGATCGAGGGGCCCGACTACCGGCACCGCGGGCTGCCGCCCGCGCCGCAGCCGCTGTCCGACGACGAGGTGGCCGCGCGCGCCGCGCGGGTCGACGGCGCGACGCTCGACGACTTCGACGCGCTGTGCGCGCACCTGGCCACCATGCACCCCTCGCGCTATCTGACGCTGATCGAGGGGGTGAGCGCGGTGTTCCTGACCGGCGTGCACGGCCTCGACGATCAGAACGTCGCGCTGCGGCTGGTGGCGCTGACCGATCGGCTCTACGACGCGGGCATTCCCGTGGTGGCCTCGGGCACCAAGCTGGACACCATCTTCAGCGAGGAGATGCTGGCCGGGGGATACCGAAAGAAGTATCTGCGGGCCACTTCCCGGCTCCTGGCGTTGACCGCGGCGGCTAATCCAGCTCGCGGATCATGACATAGTCGCTCTCGATGCCGGCGCCGAGTTGAAACGTCCTGGTGCCATTGATGGTGAACCCACTCTTGAGGTAAAAGCGTTGTGCGCGCTGGTTTGCCCGGTTCACGCCCAGCCACACGCAGCGAACACCCCAGTCGGCCGCGACGGCCAGCATGCGTTGCATCAGCGCCGCCGCGGCCCCGCTCGCATGGCGGTCGGGCAGGACATAGATCTTCGACAGCTCGGCGGCCGGGCGGATTTCGACGGCCTGCTGGGCGTCGGCGTGCTCGGAGACACCGCGAACCAGCATGGCGTAACCGACAATCCGGCCGTCCTGGCGCGCGGTGACGACGGCGCGATTTGGATCGCCGAGATACTGCGCGAAGTGGGCGGCCGACAGGTTGGCGTCGATGAACGACGCGATGTTCTCCGCGGTCGCCGACGGCGGACACGCCAACGGAAAGGTTTGTGCCGCAACGGCGGCCAGCTCTGGGGCGTCACCGGAATCCGCCGGCGCGATCTGTAACGTTCCGGTCAGAGGTTCCACTGCGCCAGGTGATAGCCCGTCTTCTTGTCCAGTAGGACGACGGTGGAGACGGGATCGCGGTAGGCGTCCCAATACACGCCGCCGCGCACGATCGCCCCGTTCGGGGCGTTGACGAGCACGTTGTCCAGCGCGTCGGGTGCATCGGAGGCACGCGGCTTGTAGGCGTCGGCGTTGGGGGTCACGCCGTTGAAATCCATCACGGTCGCCATGACGTACGGGTTGGGCACCCGGATCGCGCGGATGGTCACGTCGGCGCGCTCGACGGTGCTGCCCGGAAAGCCCTTGTAGGTGCCTTCGCGGGTGTAGCCGAATCCGGGCGGCGGGTCGCAGGGCCCTACGCCGCTCACCGTGATGTCGGCGATGAACGTGCCGTTGTCCACCCGCAGCGTGTCCCCGATGTGGCCGATCGGCGCGTCCCCGGCCCACGCGCGGGGCATCGGAACCGCGCCGACGACGACGGCGATGACGCCGGCAACGGCAACCAGAAAGGCGGACGCCACCATCGGCCAGCGGTGCATCTTCGCCATGTCGTGCCTCCTCGGCGCCGTAGCAGGGGACCCTCGCATGATTGCACACGCGGTGATGCCGAAGGGAGGGGTCGGGCGCACCGGTCAGCCGTCTCCGGCCGCGCCCGGAGCGGCGTTCCCGCCGCCGGACAGGGATTGGAGCGCCGTGATCAGATCCGCCTCGACCCGGTCTTTGTCGACGCCGCATCGGTGCAGCGGCCCGTCCCCGCCCTCCAGCTCCAGCAGCGCCAGCAACTGGTGCTCGGTGCCAACGTAGTTGTGGCCGAGGCGAAGTGCCTCGCGCACGCTCAGTTCGAGCGCCTTGCGCGCCGGCCCGCTGAACGGAATGAGCTGCGGCGGTTCGGCATCCGCGCGCAGCCCGGAGATCGCGCCGGTCGCGGCGGCACGCAGCGCCTCGGTGTCGACCTTCTGCAGCTGCAGCAACACCGTCGCCAGGGCGGCCGCATCGCCGAGCACACCGAGCAGCAGGTGATCGGGGGTGATCTCGTCGTTGCCCGCTTCGTGCGCGGCGTTCTGCGCCGCCACCACCGCGCCCCGCGCCCGCGGGGTGAAGCGCGCGAACCCCTGTTCGAGATCGAGGGCGGCGGCCTCGGCGCGGGGGACGAAGCGCTTTTGGGCGGCCTGTTTGGTGACGCCCATGCTCTTGCCGATGTCGGTCCAGGAAGCACCGGAGCGGCGGGCCTGATCTACGAAGTGGCCGATCAAATGGTCGGCGATCTCGCCCAGGTGCTCGGCGGCCAGGACGGCGTCGGCCAGCTGGTCCAGCACGTCGGGTCGGGTGGACTTGATGGCGTCGATCAGCTCGTCGAGGCGGATCGGGTAGGCGATGCGGACGGGCTCGGACATGGCGTCAACGCTAGGTTGACGCGGGCGGTGTTGTCAACCGTGGGTTGACGCAGTCATTGAGGGGGGTGCAAAATTGCTGCACAAGATGCGGACTCGTCGCGCGTCTGGGAGTATTTCGAAGTTATGAAGCTCGCTCTGACGATGGCAAGTGTCGCGGCCGTAGTTGGCTTGGCCGCGCCCGCGCACGCCGATGACACCGACGACGCGTTCCTCGCGTCGCTGAATTCGGCCGGCTTCACCTATAACGATCCGGGCCAAGTTATCCAGGCCGCCCACTACGTGTGCTCCGCGGCCGGCGGCGGGACGGGGATGGCGGATATCGCGAAGGCGATGACATCGAAGGCGGCCGCACTGACCGAGGAGAAAGCGGAGAAGTTCACCGCGATCGCGGCCAGCGCGTACTGCCCGGACGCCATCTCGTCGTCCACCCCGACGACCGCGAGTTCGTAACCGGCTGACCCGCCCGCGAGACGCGGGTCGGCGTCAGGTCTGGACCATCGTTCCGACCGGCGCGGCGTATCGGGCGAGGGCGGTGTAGGGGTTTTCGCCAACGGCTCTGCGACAATCGCTGCGTAATGCGATTCCTACCGGTCTTTGCGAGCGTCGCCTTCGCGATCGGCCTGGCCGTGCCGGCCCGCGCCGACGGCGCCGACGACGCGTTCCTCGCGTCGCTGCAGGCGGCCGGCATCACCTTTTCTGACCCGGGCAAGGCCGTGGGCGCGGGCAGGTGGGTGTGCGACACGGTCGGCCAGGGCACGCCCATGGCCGACGTCGTCAAGACGCTGCTGTCCAAGAACCCCGCATTGCACCAGGACAAGGCCAACCAGTTCGCGGCCATCGCCGCCAACACGTACTGCCCCAGCGCCATCACGACAAGCACCCCGAACCCCTCGTAGCACTCGAGATGCCAATCACCAACACGTTTGCGACAATCACTGCGTTATGCGATTTCTCCTGGGGTTGACCAGCCTCGCCGCCATGCTCGTCCTGGCCGCGCCGGCGCACGCGGACATCGACAACGATCAGGACTTTCTCAAAGACCTCCGCGACGCCGGCATCACCTACCAGGACGGCGGCAACGCGATCACCATCGGCAAGTCGGTGTGCGAACTGCTCGACGACGGCCAGTCCGACGCGAAGATCGTGACCGACCTGCGCAACCAGAATCCGGCCTTCCAGGGCGCCGCTGCGGCCAAGTTCACCTACCTCTCGGCCGCGCATTACTGCCCGAAGTACATCACCGGCGAGGACCGCGGTCCGAAGCCGGAAGGGGCCGTCGGCAACTGAGCCGATTGCGGCCGCAATAGGCTGGTGGCCGTGCGCGTCGATCCCGGACCGCTGACATGGGACGCGGCCGTTCAGACCTGGCATGTCGACCTTGTCTCCGCGGCCGTCGTCGCGGTGCTCGCCACGGGATACGCATGGTGCTACCGGCGCACCGGTGACGCCGAACGTCCGGTCCGCGCCGCGAATGCCGCGTGCTTCGGCGCGGGCCTACTGGTGTGGCTGCTGGCCACGATCAGCGCGCTCGGTGCCTACGCCTACGTTCTGTTCTGGGTGCGCGCGCTGCAGGTGTTGCTGCTGCTTTACGTAGTGCCGTTTCTCATCGCGCAGGCCAAGCCGGTCACCGTCTTTCGCGACGCCGTCGGGCCGGCGGGCCGCGACCGCATCGATCGGTTGTTGGCGACCCGGTTCGCGCGCGTGCTCGTGCATCCCGCGACCACGTCGGTGGCGATGCTCGCCACGCCGTGGCTGCTGTACCTGACGCCGTGGTACACCGCGGCCCTGCGGACCGAGTGGGTTGGTGAGCCGACGCGAATCCTGTTGGTGGTCTTCGGCTTCTGCTACTTCTATGCCCGGCTGCAGGAAGACCCCGTACCACACAGGTACCCGCAGTCGATCTCGCTGCTGATCACCGTCGCCGAGGCGCTGGGCGACGGTGTCCTGGGATTGGTCATCTGGCAGGGCTCGTTGATCGGCGCGGCGTATTACGCGGGGCTGCAACGGTCTTGGGGCCCCGACCCCCGGCTCGACCAGACGATCGGTGCCGGCGTCTTGTGGATCCTCGGGGATCTGGTCGGGTGGCCTTTCGTGCTTCTGTTGATGCGCGCCATGTCTCGCGACGAGAAGGTCCACGCCGTCGCGGTCGATGCCGAATTGGACGAGGCCGAGGCGCGAAGCGCCGAGAGCGGCAGCGCCGAGAGTGAAACCCCTGCGCCGTCGGGGCTTTGGTGGGAGAACGACCCGCAGCTGCGGGAGCGGTTCCGCCGCTGAGGTGCGGCTGCCTCAGGCCGCGCGTGCCGTCCACGTGAAGCTTTGCATCTCCGGGATCCGTGGCGCGAGCGCCGCGGCGACGCTGCGACCGATCTGGTCGGAGGCCGCCAGCGACGTGTCGGCGTTCAGAAACCCTTCCACCTCGACGCGCAGGGTCCGCCCGGTCCACCTGGCCCGGGCGTGCGCATGCGTCACACCGGGAACCGAGGCGGCGACGGCCTCGGCGGTGGTGATGATGTCGGGGTCGACGCCGTCGAGCAGGCGGTGCGCGATATCGGTGGTCACCTCCCAACCGACGTGGCAGATGAACCCGGTGACCACGATCCCGGCGACCGCGTCGGCCCAGCCCCAGCCCAGTGCCACGCCGATCAACCCGAGCACCGCACCGCCCGACGACAACGCGTCCAGCCACGAATGCTTGGCGTCGGCCACCATGGTGGCCGACCGAATTCGCCTGCCCACCACCAGTTTGTAGCGGGCCACCAGCTGATTGCCCACCACGCCGACGACGGCCGCGCCGATGCCCCAGCCCACGTAACCGGTGCCGCCATGACGCAGCAGCTTGGTGACGCTTTCGAAACCCGCGACGACGGCGCTGCCCCAGATCACCAGCGCCACCCCGATCCCGGCGAGGTCCTCGGCGCGTTCGTAACCGTAGGGATACCGCTCGGTGGGCAGCTTGCGTGAGGCGCGGAAGCCGATGAACACCAGCGCGCTGGTGGAGACGTCCGACAGGTTGTGCAGCGCGTCGCCCAGCAGCGCCACCGAGCCGGACAGCAGCGCGATGACCAACTCGACCAGGCCGGTCAGCGCCAGTCCGACGGCGCTGACGGCAACCGCGCGATTGGCCTGCCGGCGCTCGCCGGCATCGTCCGCCGCGTTGTCGAGGGGAAAGCTTGCCGCCGGGTCGCGCACTCCCTTGATCACATGCATACCGCCAGCATGCCCTACCCAGCGGCGGCTCCCAAGTCCTTTACGTACCCCTGCGTTCGTACACCGTCACCCGGTCGCGTCGGCCCCACCACAGCACCGGTTGACGGGAATCGACTTCGGCCCACTGTGTTTCGAGGATCTGATGCATCCGGTCATCACCCGTGCCGCCGCTTCGGCCATCACCGACGTAGATGAGACGATTCCCGTTGTAGGCCAGCAGTATTCGCGCGCCGACGTCCTGGTCGTGTGGCGGCCAGGACAGGAACAGTGTGCGGTCGGGGTGCAGGGCCGCCGCTACTTGGCCTGCTCCGGGTTGGACGGGCCATCGCGCCAGGGGCGGGGGCTCTTGGGCAGGATCATGAATGCCACGGGTAGGCGTACGAGTGCGTCGCGCGCGGCGACCTCGAGGAACACGATCTCCATTTCCAGGCGGTTCAACGGCCGCGTTTCCATCATGAAACGCGTCCGCAGATAGCGGGGCGTCCTGAGCCACTCGACCAAATTCATGCCCGCGACTCTACCCCTTTAGCGGAAATACTTGGTCTGCACAATATTTCACGGCAACCTCTGCCGGTTGGGACGCAAATTCGAGAACGTCAGCTCATGCCGATGCGAATGTTTTTCACCTGCAGAAACTCGTACAGGCCTTCGATGCCCCCGGTGCGGCCGAACCCGCTCTGCTTGTAGCCGCCGTAGGGCCCCTGGGGCTCGATGTCGCTGTGCCTGTTCACCCACACCGAGCCCGCCTGCAGCTGACGCGCAACCCGGTGTGCACGTTCCAGGTTGGACGTCGCCACGAAGGCATTGAGACCGTAACGGGAATCGTTGGCGATCCGGACCGCCTCCGCCTCGTCGCCGAACGGCATCACCGAAGCCACCGGCCCGAAGGTCTCGGTCTGCGCCAGTGAGGAACGGTTGTCGACGTTGGTGAAGATCGTCGGCTCGATGAAATAGCCCGACGCCAACTCGCCACCCAGTCGTCGTCCGCCGGTGACCAGATCACCGGCGGATTCGCTGACCGCCCGGTCGATGACCCCGAGGATGCGTTGAGCGGCGGCTTCGGTGATGACGGGACCGAGCATCACGTCGGGTTGCAACGGATCACCGATCTTGGCGGCCTGCACGGTCGCCACCAGTTTCTCCACGAAGCGGTCGTACACGGATGCCTCGACGAGGATCCGTGAGGCGCAGGCACAACTTTGGCCCGCCTGGGTGATCGGCCCCTGGTGGGCCGCGATGACGGCGGCCATGTCGAGGTCGGCGTCGGCGAACACGAGATAGGCGGATTTGCCGCCCAATTCGGCCGTCACGGGGGTGAGGTTGTGCGATGCCGCTTGCAGCACCTGCTGGGCGGTCGCCTGGCCGCCGGTGAAGTGGATCTTGCCGACCCGGGGATGACGCACCAGCGCGTCACCGCCTTCCGGACCGGCCGGCAACACGTTCACCAGTCCCGGCGGCAGGCCCGCTTCGATGCACAGTTCGCCAAAGCGCAAGGGCGCCAACGACGCAAGCTCGGAGGGTTTGAGGATCACCGCGTTGCCCGCTGCCAGCGCGGGAGCCACTGCAGCGCCGGCGACCACCAGCGGTCCGTTCCACGGCGCGATGACGCCGACGACGCCGTAGGGCTCGCGTTCGACGAGATTGACGTCGAACGCGCCGGCGACGGGAGTGCTTGCCCCGTGCGTCTTGTCGACATAACCCGCGTAGTAACGCAGGAATCGTTCGGTCAGCACGGAGTTACCGGCCACCGAGACCGGGACGCCGTAGTCGTGCACGTTGAGCTCGGTCAGCTCCGCGAAATGGTCGCGCACCACATCGGCCAACGCGAACAGCAGGTCGCGGCGGTGATCGACGGGATAGGACATCCATTCCCGGTGCGCCTCCCAGGCGCTGCCGACTGCCCTGTCGATCTCGCTCTCGCCGGCCATGGGGATGGTCGCGTTGGGCCGGCCGGTGCCGGGGTAGACGTGCGCATAGGTGCCGCCCGATGCCGTGGTGATGCGTTCTCCGCCAATGAGTAACGCGCCCGAGCGCGGTGGTGAGGGCGCGGTTGCCGTCATGGGAGAGTTTTCCTCCGTTGTGGTGTCAGCCGACGGACGTGTGCTCGGCCTGGTTCTCGGCCCTCATCCGCTGCTTCTGTTCCGCGATCACCTGGTTGAGGTATTCGGCCTTGGCGCAGCCGTAGTACGCCGCGAACTGCAGCGCGAGTTCGTCCATCTCCTCGAAGGAGACGTCGCCACTCTTCAGCGCCGCGTACACGTGGGACATGATCGGGATTTCGGCGTCCTGGAAGGCGACGCAGGCGACGGTGATCAGCCGGCGTTCCTTCATCCCCAACCCGGGGCGCAGCCACATCTCGCCGAAGACGAAGTTCAGAATGCCCGCCCCCGAATACGGGTTGTCACGCATCGGCGCGAACGGCAGGCAGTTGATCTCCTTGAACGATTCCTCGCCGCCTCGCAGCCGCTGCTCGGGATCGCTGGCGGTGACCAGCGGCAGCAACGGTTCCGGGGGAGGGGGTGCCTCGCCGCGCGCCTCGGCGATCTTGGCCCACTGCATGTCCACCGCGATGTTGAATCGGGACGCCTTCGGCCAGCCCGCGTAGACTGCGAAATGCAGCACGGTTTCCCGCATTTCGGTGATGGTGAGGTCACCGCTGTTGAGCGCGGCGTAGACGTGTTGCTCCAGGGGGGCCTGCGCATCGGCGGCCGCGACACAGGCCAGGGTCACGAACCGTCGATCGCGGCGGCTGAGGCCCGGCCGTGACCACACCTCGCCGAACACGAAGTCGATCAGCCCGTCCCGGTACGGGCTGTCGCCATCGGGCGGGTCGATCGTCATCACCTCGGCGAAGGTGCGCACCCCACGTTCATGTCGCGCACCGTCGCGGATGGCAGCCTTATCGGATTGTGACACCGGCGTCGACTTTCAGTTCGAGTCCTGTGACGTAACGGGATTCATCGGACATCAGGTAGAGCACCGCGTTGCTCACGTCGGACGCTTCGATCAGCGGTGCGGGCAGGGCGTTGAGAAAGATGGGCACCAGGTCGGGCCGCTGCTCGGCGATCAACGTGTGCATGCTCGGCGGCGCCATTCCGGTGGCCACCCCGGTGGGATGCACGGTGTTGACGCGAATGCTCTGTGCGGCAAGCTCATTGGCCAGCGCCAGGGTCATTCCCACGATGCCGTGCTTGGACGCCGTGTACGGCACGTGCAGCGGGGTGCCCTTGATGCCGGCCGACGAGCTGATGTTGACCAGGCTCCCGCCTCCCTGGGCGACCAGGTGGGGGAGTGCGGCCGCGCAGGTGTTCCAGGCGCCGATGAGGTTGACGTCGAGGACCAACCGCCACTGCTCGGCGCTGGTGGTGTCCCAGGTACCGACCGTGAGCACGCCGGCGTTGGCGACGGCGCCGTCGAGTCCGCCGAGTTCGCCGACGGCCGCGTCGACCGCCGACTTCATGGCGGCCTCGTCGCGCACGTCGACGACTTGGGTGATCGCCCGGCGGCCGTGCTTCTCGACCAGTTGCGCGGTCTCGTTCAGGTCATCCTCGGTGGCCAGCGGATATTCCAAACCCTCTGGCGTGGAACAGATGTCCACCAGGATGCAGTCGGCGCCCTCTTCGGCCAGCCGCACCGCGTGCGAGCGTCCCATGCCGCGCGCGGCCCCGGTGATCAAGATCCGCTTGCCCGCGACCCGGCCCGTTGCGTTGTTCGTTGTCATCCGCGTATCAAACCTTGTTGCAGAAGCCCGCGTCGACGGGGAAGGTCACGCCGGTGACGTACTTCGCCTCGTCGGAGACCAGGTAGGCGATCGCGGCGCTGACGTCCTCGGGTTCCAGCATGCCGACGGGCATCGGGTTTTGCAGGTGGGGACCCGCTCCGGGATTCTTCTCCAGGAACTCGGTCATGTCGGGATTGGTCGCCATCATCGTGTTCACCGCGGTCGGGTGCACCGTGTTCACCCGAATGCTCAGCGGCGCAAGCGCATTGGCCAGGGTGCGCATCAGTCCGACGATGCCGTGCTTGGATGCCGCGTAGCCCAGGCCGCCGCCCTGCAGGCCGCCGAAACCCTTGATGCCGGCGGTCGAGCTGGTGAAGATGATGACCCCGCCGCGGTTGCCGGACAACAAATGCGGGACGGCCGCCCATGCCGTGTGGTAGGCCCCGTCGAGGTTGACGCTGGTGACCGCGCGCCACTGTGCCAGCTCCTCCTCGATGCTCAACTGCCGAAACGCCAACGGCGCGATCCCGGCGTTGGCCAGCACGATGTCGAGGCGGCCGAAGTGTTCGACGCCGGCATCCATCGCGGTCTTGACTTGCTCGAAGTCGCGGACATCGGCGACCGTGCCCAGCATCTTGCCGCCGGCTTCTTCGACCAGCGCGACGGTTTCGTCCAGCTCCTCATGGGAGGCCATGGGATAACCGTTGGCGGGAATGTCGGCGCAGATGTCGATGCCGATGATGTTGGCCCCCTCGCGGGCGAGCCGCACCGCGTGGCTGCGGCCCTGGCCGCGCGCCACCCCGGTAATGAAGGCGACTTTGCCGTCTATTGCACCCACGGCGCTCGTCCTCTCTGTTCATCGGCCCAGATCAGGGCAGAGTAACGCCGTTACTCACCTGCGCACAGTAACATGGTTACTGTGACGGCAAAAGGGGCCTCGCTGCAGGCCGCGGAGGGCACTTCCGGGCAGCAAGCCGATCCGATCCTGGACATCGTGGTCGAGATGCTCGATAACGAGGGCTACGAGGCCGTGCAGTTGCGCGAGGTGGCCCGGCGGGCGCGGGTTTCCCTGGCGACCATCTACAAGCGGTATCGCACGCGCGACGAGCTCATCGTCGCGGCCCTCGACGGGTGGATGGACGCCAATCGCTATGCGGCCCTGCCGTCGCTGATCGATGATCTGCCCGGCGAGTCGATCTATGTAGACCTGATGCATGTGATGAGGACCATCTTCGAACCCTGGGAACGCCATCCGTTGATGCTGCGCTCCTACTTCCAGGCGCGATCGGGCCCCGGCGGAAAGCGCCTGATCCAGCGCGGTGTCGACGCCGTGGTGCCCGTTGCGAAAGCCGTTCTGGCACAAGCAGAGCCGGGCTTCGCCAAGGATCTCGAGCTCATCCTCACCGGCGTGGTCTACGGGCTTCTCACCCGGTTCACGCAAGGGGAGATCGGCGTCACCGAAATCGTGCCCGGGATCGAACGCACAGTGTTCTGGTTGACCGCCGCCTACGAGCACGGTTCCGCCGGCGTGACACCGGGCTGACGCCGACGTCGCACGCTTGCAATGGTGCGGAAATCCGATTATTCAGCCGTTCATAAGCCATTTTTTCCCGGCTGTCCCTATTCTTCGTGTTCATGCCGCTATGGGTCGACGGCATCGTGAACGTCCAGAAGAAAGGAAGCGCATGATGTCCTCACCTCGCCGACTGGCCGCGTTGGCCGTCCCGGTCTTGGCGGGCGCGGCTCTGGTTGCCAGCGCCGCGGTCGCTACCGCCGATCCCCTCGACGACGCATACCTGGCTCAACTGCGCGGCGCCGGTTTCAGTTGGCCGCCCGAGCACGACGCCGCCCTCACCGGAATGGGCCGCCTGATCTGCGACGACATCGGGTGGGGCTGGACGTATGACCAGATCGCCCAGAGCATCCACCAAACGCTGGATCCGAGGAACGTGACGTTCGGAGACGTCGGATCCATGGTGAGCCTGGCACATTCGACCTACTGCCCGCTGCAGCGCTGCTGGACCGAGCACTGCTAGCCGAAATCCGTTGTGCGGCCGCGACTGCGGTCACGTAATTCGGGCAGCTGTTCAGCCCACCGAAGGGCCGACCCTGTCTTTGTATTGCGGGCAGTAGGTGGCTACCGAAAGCCCGACGAAGTAGCCGGCTTGTCTCGGCGACAGATCGGTGTCCCTCGCCAGTACAAACGCCAGCATCGGGGCGGTGGGATTCGCCTCGAGGCCGCTGCACACCGCATGTGCCATCGCAATCGCATTTCCGTTGTCGGGCATGGTGATTCCGCCGTTGGAGAGGTTCGCGATGAACGCGTCGTCGGTGTCGTCCGCTGCCGCCGGCGTTGCGAGGGTCAGCGCCGCGCCGGCCAGGAACATCGCGCAGGCGGGCGACCACTTTCCAGGCTTCATCGGGGTGATGGCCTCCCCTCGGTGCGCGGGCCGAATCGGCGGCGAGTCAAGGACGACTTCCTTGAACGATAGTCGGTGTCCCTCGTGCGCTGACGCGTGCACGTCAGGACGAGCAGTGTGTGGTCTTGATCCGGCCGTTGGGTGACCCCAGCCTGGCCAGCGCGTCGTTCGCGGACGCCGTCGTGTCGGGACCCGAGCCGCCCTGGAACCGGCCGGAGGCACGATCGAACGCGACCGATGCGCAGCCGTTGCGCGTGCCGGCCACGACCTCACACGCGTCACCGGCTTCGGCGGTGCAGTGGGCCAGCGCGATCTGGTTCGCCTGGTCCTGACTGCCCCCGGTGCCCCAGCCGGCGGCTCGTCCGGTTCCGACGGACACGGCCAGGGCGACGAAGTCGTCGTCGGCCCGGGCCGTCGGCGTCGGCAGCGCGACCATACCGCTGACGACTGCAACGACGATGGCAATGATCGAGCGCACCGCTTCACTCCTTTGCAATGCTCAGGAGAGGAATTTAGCGCCAAGGACGGTGACTGCGCGGGCAAATGGGCCGCCGCGTCGCCAGGCTACGCATTGTCTTCCGGGTCTTCGGCCAGGTAGGTGACGTCGTACCACCGCCGGCTGCGTTGCGCGGCGAAAGCTTCGGTCGCGGTTGCCCGCTCGAGCCGGATGTCGGTCAGATGCGGATTGTCCACGCGGATGCGGTCTTCGAGCTCGGCATGCAGCGCGTCGCCGTCCAGGGCGGTATCAGCGTCCGCTCGGCCCGTGTACCTCGTCCAACTCACGCCCACATTGTGCTCCGGCCGCCGCGCCGCACGAAATCCTCGGGCCACCTGTGGGTCTCACGAACAAATTCGCCCTTCGCGAGTCGATCGGTTTCTTCTATACTCGGCATACTTCGGTGGAGGATGCGATGGCTACAACCTGGGACACGCTCGATCGCTATGTCGTCATCTCGACGGATACCCACGCCGGTGCGGATCTGTACGGCTACAAGCCGTATCTGCCGGCGCGGCTGCACCAGGAGTTCGATGGGTGGGCCAAGGCCTACGCCAGCCCGTTCGACGATCTGATCGTCGCCACCGCCAATCGGAACTGGGACCACGAGCTCCGGATCTCTGAGATGGACGCCGACGGGGTGGCCGCCGAGGTGCTGCTGCCCAACACGGTTCCGCCGTTCTTCCCGAGCACCCCGAACATCACCATCAGCCTGCCCCGCACCCGAGCGGACTTCGAGAAGCGTTGGGCCGGTGTGCAGGCGCACAACCGGTGGCAGATCGACTTCTGTTCGCTGGCTCCGGCCCGGCGCCGCGGGTTGATTCAGATCTTTCCCAACGACATCGAGCTGGCGCTGGAAGAAATCCGTTGGGGCGCCGAGCAGGACTGCTTTGGTGGCGTGCTCATTCCGGCGGTCTCGCCCGGTGACCCGCTCGTTGCCCCGCTTTTTCACACCCGCTATGAACCGATTTGGGCGCTGTGTGCGGACTTGGACCTGACGGTGGTGCAGCACGCGGGTGCCGGCAGCCCCGAGATGCCGATGGACCAGCCGGCGTCCAACGCGGTGTTGATCACCGAGATGGCGATCTGGGCCCAGCGCACCCTCGGTCACCTGATCTTGGCGGGGGTTTTCGAGCGCTATCCGACGTTGCGATTCGTGCCGACCGAGCAGGGCACGCTGTGGGTGCCCGGCCAGCTCGGCATCCTCGACGCCATGGTGCCCACCATGAAGTCCGACGCCGGCAACCGCACCTACGGAATGTTCGGCGGGTCCTCCGTCGATGCGCTGACCCTGACTCCGAGCGAATACGTGCAGCGGAACTGCTATTTGGCCAGTGAGCTGATGCCGTTCGACGGCGCGATGATCGACTTCATGGGCCCCGATCACATCATGTGGGGTAGTGATTATCCGCACGAGGAAGGCTTTGCACCCCACTCCAAGTTGGCCATTCGCTGGGCTCTGCACGACAGGTCGCAGGACGCCTGCCGAAAGATCTTGGGCGGCAATGCCGGTCGCCTGTACCGATTCGATCTCGACGCATTGGTGCCCGTGGCGACCAAGATCGGCCCCACCGTCGCCGAGGTGCACACTCCCTTGGAGGACACCGGCTATCGCGCCCCGGCCGCTTTCGGCTACCGGCCGTTTGAGGGAGGGCTGGCCCTCAAGCGGCTGGCTCCGGAACGACGCTAACCGGACTCTTCGGTCAACGCGGCGCTGAGTCGCGTTGTCGCAGCAGCGAGTTGGGCTCCCAGTCGGGTGACCGCCGCGCCGCTCATCGGCTCGGCGCTGGGGACCAGGCTGAGCATCAGCGCGATGCGGGAGTCGCGTTCCAGGATCGGGGAGTCGATGTGGCTCACCTCGTAGCTGCGGTCCGGGTCCAAGTCGACCGGGAACCACTCCTCCTGGTGGATGAGTTCGTCGGTCAACTCGTGCGCCAGCCGGCTCAGCCGGGTGGAACGCACCTCGGCACTGCGCACGATTTGCGCCAGTTCCCGCAGGCGCAGATCAGGCAGGATGTGCAGACCGACCGCGTAGCCGCGCTGCTGGGCGGAGGTGATGGCCCGGCGGTAGCGATCGCGCACGTCTTCGGGCAGCGCGGCCAGCCAACTCTCCCGGGCTTCCGGCCCGGCCCAGGCGACCGTCGACGCCCCGTACGGAGGGCGGTGGGGGAACTGGGTACCGATGGGCATCGGGTGACCGCCGCCATGCGGGCTTCTTACCTGATCGACGACGGTGGAGTAGTCGTCGCTCACCGAGAACGCAACGCAGTGAGCGCCCGTCGCGGCCGACAGCTCGGCCATCGCGGAACGGGCCAACACCAGGGCCGGATAGCGGGCCGACGCCTCTCGGCCCAGCCGGACCAGGGCGGGACCGAGGTGATACGTCTTGCGCACCGGGTCGCGCAGCAGCCAGCCGGCGCGAAGCAATTCGGCGAGCATCGAATGGCAGCTGGCCTTGTGCACGCTCAACTGGCGCGACACCTCGGCCAACGTCATGCCCCGGCTCGTATCGCCTGCCAGCTGTTCGAACAGATTCACCACCCGCTCGGTCTGTGGTGAGGGACGCGGAGCCATAAGCGCAATAGTCGCATAATGCGACCGCTTGCGGTGCCATGCGCGACCATGTGACGATGGCCACAATGAAGGTCCTTCCGGGCAAGGTGGCGGTAGTAACCGGTGGAGCCGGCGGCATCGGCCGTGCCATGGGCAGGCGTTTCGGTCAAGAGGGCATGAAAGTGGTGCTGGCCGACGTTCTCGCCGAACCGCTGGACAGGGCGACCCGGGAACTCGCGGACGAGGGCGTTGAGGTGGCCGGGGTGGTCACCGATGTCACCGACTATGCGTCGGTCGAGTCGCTGGCCAAGGAGGCGCTCTCGCGCTTTGGCGCGGTGCACGTGGTGTGCAACAACGCCGGCACCGGCGGGGTCTCCGAGGGGTACATGTGGGAACACGACCTGGCCGATTGGCGCTGGGGGATCGACGTCAATGTGCTGGGCGTCATCCACGGCATCAAGGCCTTCGTGCCCATCCTGCTCGAGCAGGGCGAAGGGCACGTCGTCAACACCTGCTCGGGCAACGGCGGATTCGCGCCGATCGCCCGAGGGGCCATGGGCGGACCCGCCACCGCGGTCTACCCGATGACCAAGGCCGCGGTGCTCTGCCTGACCGAGAGCCTCTACACGCACCTGGAGATGACCGGGACGCGGGTTCGGGCGCACGTCCTTTTCCCGGGCGGCTTTTTGAACACCGGCATCTGGGAGTCGTGGCGGCACCGGCCGGAGCGCTACGCCGCGACCCAGGAACGCCGCACACCCGAGGCGACACTGGCCAAGGTTGTGGCCCGCTTCGAGGCTGCCGGGGCGCATGTCGAGTTCGCCCCGCTCGAGACCGTCGCCGACCAGGTGGTGGACGGAATCCGGGCAGACCGCTTCTGGATGATGGGTCCGCCCACACCGGCCGATGAGGTCGTGAGCAGCAAGGCGGCATCGATCCTGAATCGCGGCGCGCCCGATTACCTGGTCGACGTCCTCGGCCGACATGCCGGAAGCGACTCGGAAACGGAAGGAGAAAAGCGGTGAGCAGCAGAGCAATTCGCTACGGCCCCCGCCCACCCGAGGCGCAGGTCGACCACGAGATCGATGCCACCAAGGCGCCCATCGCTACCGAGGCGGTGACCGTCACCTACCTCACCGATCCGGAGATTGTCGCGGCCGTGCTACCCAGGCCGCTGGAGCCTACGGCCGAACCGCTGGTGCGAATCCAGCTGCAGCGGGTCCGGATAGAGGGCATGGCGCCCTTCGGGTCGGCGGTGTTTTCGGTGACCGCCCGGCACGGCGAACGCGAGGGCGACTACCCCCTGTTCATGCCCCAGTCCACCGAACAGTCCGTCACCGGCGGCCGCGAAACATTCGGCGAACCAAAGAAATTGGCTCACATCGAGGTGGAGCGCGACGCGGACCGTATCACCGCCACGGTTGACCGGTTGGGCTATCAGCTCATCAAAGTGAGCGGTCAAGTCGACGGTCCGGCGGAGTTGCCGCCCGACCAGATGAACACCGAGTTCTACTTCAAGTTCCTGCGTGCCCCCGATGGTGGCGGCATCACCGACCCACACCTGGTCTACGGCGAGTACCACCGGCATTACGAGCTGTTGGAGAACATCGACGGAACCCTCGAGTTGGGGGAGTCGCCGTTGGATCCGGTGGCCGACATCGTCGTTCGCCAAATCCGGTCGATCACGTGGTGTCGCCGGCGCACCATCCAGGTGGGGCGGATCGCGGCGCCGGTGCCGCAGGAATGGCTGCTACCGTACGTGCACCAGCGCTACGACGACGTGGCCCTGCTCGCCGCCCCTCGGCCCGAGCCGGCGCGGGCATAGCGCAAATGGACCGGTACACGGTCATTTCGGCCGACTGCCACGCCGGCGCCGACCTGCTCGGCTACCGCGATTACCTCGATTCGCAATACCGAGATGAATTCGACGGCTGGGCAAAGACTTTCGTCAACCCGTTCGGTGACCTCACCGAGCCCGAGGCGGAGCGCAACTGGAACAGCGATCGGCGCAACTCCGATCTGGATCGTGAAGGCACCGCGGGGGAGGTCATTTTCCCCAATACCGTGCCGCCGTTCTTTCCTCAGGCCAGCCTGGCCGCGCCCCCGCCGGAGACCGCCCGGGAGCTCGAGCTGCGCTGGGCCGGGCTTCGGGCGCACAATCGCTGGCTGTCCGACTTCTGCTCGTTGTCGCCCGAGCGGCGCGCCGGGGTGGGCCAGATCCTGCTTTCAGATCTCGACGAAGCCGTCGCCGAGGTGGCACAGATCGCCAAGTTGGGGCTGCGCGGCGGTGTGCTGCTGCCCGGGGTCGCCCCGGGCACGGGCATTCCCGCGCTCTACGCCGAGCACTGGGAGCCGCTCTGGGCGGTATGCGACGAGGCGGGCCTGGTGGTCAACCATCACGGCGGCAACGCCGGACCGACTCCGACGGACGGGTGGGGTAGTTCGTTCGCGGTCTGGGTGTACGAGACGCACTGGTGGGCCCATCGGGCGTTGTGGCACTTGATCTTCAGTGGTGTGCTGGATCGTCATCCGGATCTCACGGTGGTGTTCACCGAGCAGGGCGCCGGGTGGATACCGGCGACCCTGGATTCGCTCGATGTCGCGGCGGTCCGTTACGGGCGGGCGAATTCGGCGATCGCGCGTTTCGCCGGGCCCACCGCCGGCTCGCTCACCCTCAAGCCCAGCGAGTACTGGTCCCGTCAGTGCTATGTCGGTGCCAGCTTCATGCGACCCGTGGAATGCGCCGAGCGCCACGGTATCGGCATCGATCGAATCATGTGGGGAAGTGACTACCCGCACTACGAGGGGACCGCTCCTTACACCCGAGAAGCGTTGCGCCACACCTTCAGTGACGTCCCGGTGGAAGAGGTGGCGGCCATGGTGGGCGGGAATGCAGCGGCCGTGTACGGCTTCGACCTCGAGGCCCTCGCCCCCCTGGTCGACCGGATCGGCCCGACCGTGGCCGAGGTTGCCGAGCCGCTGGCGGCGGTGCCCGCCGACGCGCGCAGCACCGTCTTCGAACCCGACCCGATCCGTACCTGGTAGCGAAAGGTCCACCGTGAACCCCTACATCATCATCAGCGCGGACACCCACGCCGAGCTTCCGACCGAGCGGTACCGCGAATACGTCGACCCCGAATACCGGGAGGATTTCGAGGTCTACCTGGCCGAGAAGACGGCCGCGGCCCAGGCGGGCGGATTCATCGACGAGGAGTTCGCCGAGCAGTGGTTCTCCGAGCATGGTGACGGCATCGCCGGCGGATGGGATGTAGGCCTGCGGGACAAGGAATTAGACGGCGACGGGGTCGTCGGCGAGGTCATCTTCCCCGATGCCGACGCCGTCACCGGGGTCGCCGGGGCTCCGTTCGGGGCCGGCCTGGGCCAGTCTGGCGACCTCGACCCCGGGCGCGCGATGGCCGGGGCGCGGGCCCACAACCGCTGGTTGGCCGAGTTGTGCAGCCACAACCCCGAGCGGCGGGCCGGGGTCGCGGTCGTGCCGATACTGGCGGACATCGACGCAGCGGTCGCCGAGATCACCCGGGCGGCAGAGTCCGGACTGCGGGGCGGGATTCTGATTCCGGCGCGCTGGGTCGGCTACCCGCCCTACCACGACCGTCGTTACGACAAGGTCTGGGCCGCCTGCCAAGACCTGCAGATGCCGGTCCATACCCATTCCGGCCCCGCCCCGCAGGAGGAGTACGGAGGACACCTGGGCATCTATGTCACCGAGGTGCGCTGGTGGGGTGCCCGGCCCCTGTGGTTTGCGTTGTGGTCCGGCGTGTTCGAGCGCTTTCCCCGGCTGCGATGGGGGGTCACCGAGTGCGGTGCCTTTTGGGCGAATGACCTTCTGTGGCTGATGGATACGCGGTATCTGCGTGAGCACTCGGCCAAGAAGATGAGCCATATGATGGAGGGCGACCTGACGATGCCGCCCTCGGCCTACTTCGACCGGAATTGTTTCATCGGGGCGACCACCACCGAACGCAGGGAGCTGGCGCGGCGCTACGAGATCGGCGTCCCCAACCTGCTGTGGGGCAACGACTTTCCCCATCCGGAGGGGACTTGGCCGCACACCCGCGACTGGCTACGCCGCTCCTTCTGGGACATCCCCGTCGAGGAGACGCGGCAGATGCTGGGCCTGGCGGCGGCCGAGATTTACAACTTCGATCTGGATGCCCTCGCCGGGCTGGCCGACCGCATCGGCCCCACCCCTGAGGACCTGGGCCAGGACGACGCGGTGAGCATCCCCAAGTGGGAGGCGGCCCGCAGGGCCGGTCGCCATTGGCTGACGGACGCGGAGCCCATCCCCGACCTCGTGGAGAACTGAGGTCGCTCAGTACGTTTCTTCAACGCCCTCGGGGCGATGGTTCAGCAGGGCACTGCAGGCTGCAGGTTTGCATCACCGCATCAAGCTGTTCATCGTCGAGTGCGTCTACCGGTAGCGGCGTCTGGTCGCTGCGGTGCCGCAGGCCTTCGAGGACGATCGCCACGTACCGGCGCCACAGCTCGGCATCGACATGCCCCGCGTACTCACTCACGGTTCCGGCCAGTAGTCCGAAGATAGGCATGTCGCTCGGCGACACCCCCGGACGCAAATGACCGTCTTTTTCGGCACGTTCGACCAACTCGGTCAATCTCGGCACCAGCCGGGCCTTGGCGGCGTCTACTCGATTGCCTCCGTAAGCGTTGCTGAAAGCGATCTCCCGCATTCCTCGGTCGGCCGCGGTAAGCCCGCACATTTGCTCGACGAACCACACGAAGCCTTGCCAAGAGTCACGCTGACGCAACGCCGTTTCCGCCAGGGCGGTGAGTTCATCGATGCCGCCTTCAAAGATCGCTTCGAGCAGGTCCTGCTTGGTGGGGAAGCGCCGGTAGACGGTCCCCACTCCCACGCCCGCATGGTGAGCGACGTCGTTGAGTGTGGCCTCCAGGCCTCTTGAAGCGAAGAGTTCGCGCGCGGCCTCGATCACCCGCTGCCGGTTGCGCTGAGCGTCTCTCCGGAGCCGGCGGCCTGTCATCTCACAAGCGCTCACCCGGAGAAGTGTAACCGCGGCTACACTTTGCCTAAGCGGATTGACTCTATCCACTTATCTCGTTAGGTTGCCTAGCTAGACGTTCATCGGTCGCCGGCTCTGATGGTGGCCTCGAGTCGCTGAAAGGCCCTCAATTGATTGCCGATCTGGATACCGCCGCCATGAACCGATCCGGATTACGTCATTCGGCTACCGGCCACTACGAGTGCGAGTCGGCGGGCAACCCGAATGCCGGGCGCTGCAACGTTGGGCGAGCGCGATGAAGGGCTGGCTCGGGCGGGTGTGGCTGCCGATGCTGGTCGTGGTGGCGGTCGCGGTCGGCGGCGCCACGGTCATGCAATTGCATGGAGTCTTCGGCTCCAACGCCGTCTTGGTGACGTCCAACAGCTCCGACAGTGCGGAATCCTTCAACCCGAAAGTCGTCACCTATGAGGTGTTCGGTTCTGCGACCACGGCGGTCATCAATTACCTGGACCTTGATGCCAAGCCTCAGCGAGCCGTAAACGTGCCTCTGCCATGGTCTTTGACGTTACGCACGACGGCGCCCGCGGCCACGCCCAACATCTTGGCCCAAGGCGCCGGTCAGAGCATCACCTGCCGAATCACCGTCGATGACGAGGTCAAGGATCAACGGACCGCCACGGGCGTCGACGCCGAGACTTATTGCCTGGTGAAGTCAGCATGAGCATGCAAGTGACTGACGCCCCGACCGATGCCATTCCGGTCGCTCGACCTGCGGCCGCCCGTCCGCGTATACCCAGAATGATCCGCGTATTCGCCGTGCCGATCATATTGGCCTGGGTGGCCGTTGTCGTTGTCCTCAATACCGTTGTGCCCCAGCTGGAAGCGGTGGGGAAGATGCGCGCGGTATCGATGAGTCCCAATGATGCGCCGTCGATGATCGCGACAAAGCGTGTCGGCAAGGTTTTCCAGGAGTTCTCCACGAGTAGCTCGGTGATGATCGTGCTCGAAGGCGATAAGGCATTGGGCCCCGACGCGCACCACTTCTATGACCGCGTGGTACAGCAACTGCGGGCCGATACCAAGCACGTCCAGCACGTCCAAGATTTCTGGGGCGATTCGCTGACCGCGGCGGCTGCCCAAAGCGTCGACGGCAAGGCCGCCTACGTTCAGGTCTACATCGCCGGTGATCAAGGAGAGGCGCTGGCCAACGAATCCGTAGCGGCCGTGCGGGATATCGCCACTCGCACGCCGGCGCCTGCGGGTGTCAAAGCGTATGTGACAGGGCCGGCGGCAACCAGCGCGGATCAAAACGCGACGGGCGACAAGAGCATGGAAGTCATCGAAATGCTCACTTTCGCTGTCATCATCGTGATGCTGCTGATCGTCTACCGGTCGTTCGTCACGGTGGGCATCGTGCTCGCGATGGTCGTGCTCGAATTGTCCGGGGCGCGGGGGATAGTGGCATTCCTGGGCTACCACAATGCTTTTGGGTTGACGACATTCGCGACCAACATGGTCGTGACGCTCGCCATCGCGGCGGCCACCGACTACGCGATCTTCTTGATCGGCCGATATCAGGAGGCACGCAGGCTCGGTCAAGACCGAGAGTCGGCTTATTACACCATGTTCCACGGTACCGCACATGTCGTACTGGCGTCGGGGCTAACCATCGCCGGAGCGGCCTTCTGCCTGCGCTTCACCCGACTGCCGTACTTCCAGACGATGGGGATCCCATTGGCGATCGGCATGGCGATCGTGGTGGCTGCGGCCTTGACCCTGGGCCCCGCGCTGATTGCGGTGATGACTCGTTTCGGCAAGGTGCTGGAGCCCAAAAACTGGACGCAGCCCCGGGGTTGGCGCCGCATCGGCACCGCAACCGTCCGGTGGCCGGGCGCAATTCTCATCTGCGCGATCCTGTTGGCCCTGGTGGGCCTGTTGACTCTGCCGGGCTATTACACCACCTACAACGACCGCATTTATCTACCCGGTGACGTCCCGGCCAACGTCGGGTACGCGGCAGCCGATCGGCATTTTTCCCAGGCCAAGATGAATCCAGATCTGCTAATGGTCGAAACCGACCACGATCTGCGAAATCCCGCCAATTTCCTGGTGATCGACAAGATTGCGAAAGCTCTGGCCCGAGTGCATGGCATCGCCCAAGTGCAGACCATCACCCGGCCAGAAGGACGGCCGATCCAGCACACCACGATCCCGTTCACGATCAGCATGAACAGCACCGGCCAGATCATGACCAACGACTACACCCAGAAGACGTTGAGCAACACGCTGCAACAGGCCGCCGACATGCAGATCACCATCGACTCGATGGAAATCATGGAGAGCCTCACCAAGGAGATGGCGGCCATCACCCACAGCATGGCCACCAAGATGAACAAAACGAGCTCTGATGTGCAGGAGTTGCGCGACCATATGGCCGATTTCGACGACTTCTTCCGACCCCTGCGCAGCTACTTCTACTGGGAAAAACACTGCTTCGATATCCCGGTCTGCTGGGCGATGCGTTCGGTGTTCGACGCTCTTGACGGCGTCGGCACCATGAGTGACGACCTTGCCGATCTGGTGCCGGACATCGAGCGTCTCGATGCGGTGATGCCGCGGATGGTCGCCCTGATGCCGCCGATGATCCAATCGATGAAGAACCAGAAACAAATGATGCTCGACCAGTACCAGGTCCAGAAAGCGCAGCAAGACCAAACCATGGCCATGCAGCAAAACGCCACGGCCATGGGCGAAGCCTTCGATGCCGCCAAGAACGATGACTCGTTTTACCTGCCGCCGGAAGCCTTCGACAACGCCGACTTCAAACGTGGTATCAAACTGTTCCTGTCGCCCGACGGTCATGCCGTACGCTTCACAATTTTTCACCAGGGCAATCCGTTGACCGAGGAAGGTACTTCGCGCGTCGAGCCGCTCAAAACCGCTGCCGCAGACGCGATTAAGGGAACCCCGCTCGAGGGATCGACGATCTACCTCGGCGGCACCGCGGCGATGTACAAGGACCTACAGCAAGGCGCCGACTACGACCTACTGATTGTCGCGGTCGCTGCCCTGATCCTGATCTTCATCATCATGGTGGTGCTCATTCGGGCCGTGGTTGCCGCGGCGGTCATCGTCGGGACGGTGGTACTGAGCCTGGCCGCCTCGTTCGGGCTTTCGGTTCTGTTGTGGCAGCACATGATTGGTATCCCCCTGCACTGGATGGTGCTACCGATGTCGGTCATCGTCTTGCTGGCGGTCGGATCGGACTACAACCTGCTGCTGGTATCGCGAATGAAAGAAGAGATTCACGCCGGGCTGAACACCGGCATCATTCGCGCCATGGTCGGCACCGGATCGGTCGTCACCTCGGCCGGCCTTGTGTTCGCCTTCACCATGATGTCGATGGCGTCGAGCAAGTTGATCGTGATCGGCCAGGTCGGTACCACGATCGGTTTGGGCCTGCTGTTCGACACCCTGGTGGTGCGTTCGTTGATGACACCCTCCGTGGCGACTCTGCTCGGACGCTGGTTCTGGTGGCCGCAGCGCGTCCGTCCGCGACCAGTTCCACAGCCTTGGCCGCGGCCAGCGCGCCACCGGACGGACCCGGTGCCAGTGTCGTAACCCGTACCGCTGATTGGCCGACGGTGAGCTACCGCGCGCCTTCGCAAACGTGTAGGTGCTTGCGGACCGGGCGCATAGCCTGTTTGCTGTAGAAGAGGTGTCGGCAGCCGGTTCAGGGTGAGAAAATCCTCATTCCGCGGGGATTCAAAGCAGCGGGGAGGGCCGTATTTTATTGCGGCACATACTATTTAAGCCAACCGGGAGAGTGGCTGCTTCTCTGACTTCGTCCACTGGCCTCGTTGACGTGGGGACGCCTCGCGACCTCATCGCCGCGCGATACAAGATCCTCACTTCAGACGATTGAAGATCCGGAGTCCGGGCGAGTGCTGATGGATCGAGCGTGACCCTCAAACGCGTCGACGAATTGCAGCCCGGAGACAGGATCCGGATGAAGATCGGGCACGCCACCGTCGTCGCCACCGAGCCCCTGGACGAAGACCGCACCATGCTCACCTTTACGTACGGGACGAAGGGGCCCGCCGACAATGCGGTGACCGTGGATGTCCTCGACGACGACGAGTGGGGCTGGTGAGGCAGCAAAAACCTTGTCGGCGACGGTTCGGCATATGACTATTGGATGGGTAGGGACCCGGAGGAGGAACCATGGCTCCAGACCGTCTGACAGGCTTCGCCGGTGTATCCGCCGTGTCGCTCGTGATCGCCCTGCCGCTTACCCCGACGGCTCTCGCCGACAATCCGTCCTGGAACGGCCAGTACGCGATCACGTTCATGGTTGGCCCCAAGGCCGGCACCAGCATGGCGGTGGGTGACCCTGAGACGCAGCACACCGAGACTTACGGGTTCCGTTCGGACTGTACGAACGGGAAGTGCGTCGCGACCATCGTCAGTGGCCCTCCGCCGACCAACCCGACGGTTCCGCAGCCGGTGCAGTTCACCTGGGATGGAAAGTCCTGGTCCCAGACCAACGATTTCCAGTGGGACTGCATGATGCCCGACACCACGATCCAATGGAATCCGGCCCGAGCCGAGACGCGCTACACGCCCCAGCCCGACGGATCGCTCGCCGGCACCATGCACACCGACATCCTGAGCGGCGCGTGCCAAGGAACCATCGACATGGATATGTCGGCCGTGCGCGTGTGAAACGCTATGCACCGTCGTCGCCGTCGCGCAGACAGCGAATCATGCTCTGCAGGAGCCGGAACGCGTCCGACTGCTCGGCCTCGGTCATGCCGGCCAGCATTCTGACTTCGACGGACCGGACCGCGACGGTCGCCTTCTCCAGGCTCCGTCGGCCGCGAGGTGTGAGCCGCGTGGGAAGAACCTTGCCGACGGGTGCCTCCGCGGGTCTGGTCACGTAGCCATCCCGCTCCAGTGCCTGGAGCAGCACATTCATCGACTGCCGTGTCACGAACGCGCCCCGCGCGAGCTCGGAGTTCGACAAGCCCGGGCGTTGAGCCAGCAGCTCGAGACAGGAGTAGTGCGTCACGCTCATTCCGAGCGGCCGCAGCACCTCCTCCATGGCTGCGCGCAGGGCGCTCGACGCCTCTTTCAGCAGGTAGCCCAGTGACGTATCCAGGTCGACGCCGACACCGTCTTGACTCATGTCAGTATTCTGACATAGATTGACCGTGTCAGAAAACTGACACGAACCGAAGGAGCATCTCATGCCCGTCACCGGCCCCGACTTCATCTCGCTCCAAGCGCGCGACCTCGACGCATCGCAGGCGTTTTACGAGCAGTACCTCGGCCTCGTCCGCTCGCAGGCCGGACCTCCGCACGCCGTCGTCTTCGAGACGAAGCCGATCGCGTTCGCACTCCGCGACGTCGTTCCCGGCACCGATCTCGCGTCCGTTGCCCACCCCGGCATCGGTGCTGCGATCTGGCTCCACGCCACAGACGTCCAGGCCATTCACGATGCTCTCGCCGCCGACGGTCACACCATCGTCTCTGCGCCGATTGACGGCCCCTTCGGTCGGACATTCACCTTCGCCGACCCGGACGGCTACCAGGTCACTCTCCACGACCGCGCCTGATGAGCCCGGTTGCCCCTCAAGGCAATTCGTTCACAACGGGGATTGCGCTCAGGTGTGGACTTTCCAGCCCGCCAAAGGGGTCGGTGCCGCGGGAGCGTCGGGATCGTTGAATTCGATATATACGTCGCCCTGCTTGATATTGCTCTCGTACGCGATGAATCCGTGGGCGGTCTGGCCGTTGGTGACGCTGCCCGAGCGCAGCGGCGGCACCTTGTTGATCTTCTGGTAATCGACCAGAGACGAGCCGCCCTGGACATCGCGGTTCGGGTCTTGCCGCCACGGGGAAGAGGCGGCGGTCAGCGAGGCCTGGCTGTAATTGAACGGCGCGCTGGACTTGCCTTCGATGGTCAGCTCGATGACGTTGCAGCCCCCGCCGCCGGAGCAGCCGGACGAGACCCAGGTCGCGTTGTTGAGCGTGACGTCGGCGGTCGCGGTGCTGTACTCCGTGACATGGATGCTGGTGCCGGATTTTCCCGTCGGGAAAGGCGACTGTTGGGACGTCGGGTCGGCGCTGCCGTGGGGCGCAGTCAGACACGCCATCAGCGCGAGCGTCGCTGCGAGAGCGCTCATGTGAGCGGGTCTGGTCACTGCCAGAAGATAGCGCATTCGGGGATTTCACCGCGACGTCGCGCCTTTTGGCCCGACCGCCATGAGTCCAAAACCGGTTCTGGCCTACGCCGCCCCAGAATGTGTCGATTGCCGAAGAGGCGTGTTGCCCGCAGTTGTCTTCCGGGGGTGATGAATTGAAGTCGCGCCCCCACTGTCATGTGGATGTCGCCAGGAGGGTGGCGTCACGGCTGCGGCGGTGGGGGCGGCGGTGCAGGCGGGTTGTCCCAACTGCCCGGCGTGCCGGCTGGCACCTGCACTCCGAGCCAGTTGCACGGCATCATCGATCGCCACGCAATGAACGCGCATTGCTGCTCGGGTGTCAACGGACTGGGACCCGCGCATGGCGGCGTTCCCGGCGCACCGCAGATCGGATCGGCCGATGCGCGCGGCGCGTAGGCGAAAGTGCCAGCCGCGAACATCAAAGCGACGGCCGTGATCACGGTGGTGACGAGACGTCGAGTCCGATGCATAGCCCCTCGAATCTGTGGCGCTTGCACAGATCGTAACCCCAGCTCAGGACACGGATGGACTGTTTGAAAAATGGCCGGCTCAACTCGCCGAATCGGCGAAACGGCCGTGTCGACCACCTGACCGGCGGACCGGAAGCTGAGTCAGCCACATCACTATTCGGGAGGCAGACTGCAACTAAAGGCCTTGGTGCACAATGTATTTCAGAAAACAGACATGTGCTCTAGGGCGATTCAGCCCGAGTGTGTGCGCTAGTGCGGCAAGTTTTCCAGATAACACCGCACCCGGGTGGCGGCGTCCTCTGGCTTGACTCCCATATTGATCAGCCTCTGAACGACTTCGGCCGAGGGTATGCCAGAACCGATATCGTTATCGATCACATGCAGGCTGGGGAACCAATTCTCTGCGTTGACTCCCGGTGGGGGAGGCGTCGCATCGCCCCCGACGCACTGGACGTAACCATTGACGCCAGTCTCAGCGTGAGCTGTGGGCGCCCCCGTCGGCACTGCAATGGCGATGCCGACCGTCGCGACGGCGTAGATGAGACGCATCTTGGCATTATTGCGCGTTCGCCCTTTTTAACAAGCACAGATTTGGGCCGCCACCGCGAACACGGCTCCCAGAGGTGCATAACGGCCCGCCCGGTACGGGACCGATTCCACATCGATTTTCCCTCTCGGGAGCCCCGCCGGCCTTACACTGCATGAGAAATGAGCGCCTATCAGACGGTCGTGGTCGGTACCGATGGCTCGGACTCCTCGCTGCGCGCGGTGGAGCGCGCAGCCGCGATCGCTGCGGATCACGGCGCGAAATTGATCGTTGCAACGGCACACCTCCCCGTCCCTGAGGAACGCGGCCGCTACGCCATCCCGCCGGGCAGCGACCATGGTCAGGACTACCGGACGGTGGGCGAGGCCCCCTACTACGCGATCCTGCACGACGCCAGGGAGCGCGCGCATCTAGCCGGGGCCACGAACGTCGAGGAGAAATCGGTTGTGGGCGCCCCCATCAACGTGCTGGTGCAGCTCGCGGAGGAGGCCGATGCCGACCTGCTCGTCGTCGGCAACGTCGGACTCAGCAGCGTCGCCGGCCGGCTGCTGGGATCAGTTCCCTCCGCCGTCTCCCGCAGGGCCAAGACCGACGTGCTGATCGTCCACACCACCGACGTCTGAGCCTCGTTGAGAATCGGTCGGGTCAGCCCGGCAATCGTTTGCTGGTTACCAATCGTTACAGCTGGGTAATCATGTGACGTGCGTCTCACCCCCGCCGCCGCGATCGGCACCGCCATCGCCGTCTTGTTCAGCGCCCCGGCGACGCTGACGGTCGCGTCCGCTCACGCCGACTTCAGTGGTTACCGCCGCTGCGTGGGAAAGATGACGGAACCGGTGGGGGAACATGACCCCCAAAACTTGCAGCTTGTCGGAGTTATTGAGCAGGATCTCGATTCTGGAATTACCCCCGCTGCTGAGGCTCAGAGGGTAGCGCAGATGGGATTCGATCCGACTTTTGCCAATGGGATCGTTCAGTGTGTGATCGAAGAGCGCCCGTAGGGAGCATTCGGGCAGCGGTCAAGTCGATGACGAGCTAGCGCACTGTGTGAGAGCGGTTCATGCGCCGCAGTCGTAGCTGTTCGCCTTGCCGCCGTTGACGATCTTGCAGAACGGGAACCCGTTGTCCCCGCCCCCGGCGCTGAAGGTCATGCCCTGGCCGCCGTCTACGAGCTGTAGCGTCACGAAAGCTCCACGCTCAAGGAAACCGCTGGTGACGTTGCCGTATGCGGTATCCCACGGGTTGGTCGAAGTCTGGACGGAGCCCAGCTTGAAGTTCATAGTTCCCCGCCGCGCTGTCTCGACGCCGGAACCGTCAGCATTGACAGTCACACTCTCCCCATGGGCACCCCACTGGCCGATGAATGGGGCACCGGCCACCGAGAAGGGTTTGCTCAGGTCTGCCTGATTCGGATCGGCCTGCGCCAGCGGGGCGCAGGCGATACCCGCCGCAAACACGGCAGATATCACTGCTTTCATGATCACTGAGACCCCCTACGGGGTGTTGGTGGCCGGACCGGCTGCGGGTTCGGTTTGGCCATTGCTGCGTGTGAATGTGCCGTCGCCCTGAGCCGCACGGCGCAGAGCCGCGCGCGTTCCGGCGAAGCTAAGTGGCCGGGCATGGTGCACGAAGTCATCCGTGAGCGGCGTCCGCTGCGGCGATCAACGCCTGGGCCAGCTTCCGGGCTTCGGCCGGCGCAATGATCGGGGTATCGGGACAGTCGATGACGACCTGGCACTCAGCGTGCCCGTCAACGTATTGCCGCCCGATGACGGAGACCACGATGTCGGGCTGTGGTCCGTGGCCGGCGTGGTTGATACTCCACTCCGGGCCGTCGAACACCCTGAACGCTGCCTCGACGTTGTCCCATTCGTCGACCCTGGTTGCCCCGGTCGGCGGTGCAAGGTTGGATTTCATGGCTAGATCGTTTCCGCGATCTCGGGCGCGGGCACGAGTAGTGGACTACTTCACTTGTGATGACCCACGGTCACAGTATCGCCAGAAGCGGCTCCCACGGCTGGATGCTCCGGAGAAAGGTTCGGAGGGCGCCAGCCCGGAATGATTAAGGATTGCCATCCGAACTGGGGTCAGACGACCGAGGCAGTCGCGGCGGATCGCCAGCGCCACCGGATTGAGAAACAGCCAAAACCAGTTCTAAATTAGATTCGCTCCCCTCAGGTCAGCTTTTGTGAGGTTGCCCCGCGCAGGTTTGCGTCGGTGAGCTTCGCCCTGTCCATCGTCGCTCCGGTGAGGTCAGCGAATGCGAGGGTGGCGCTCGTGAGATCGGATCCAGTCATCTCGGCTTTCCGGAGTTCGGCACTAAGCATCTGCGCGCCTACCAGGTCGGCAGTGAAGAAGAAGACGCCTCCAAGTTCGGCGCCGTTAAGGACAACACCAGCTAAGTTTTGGGTCCATACCCCTGAGCTAGCAAGATCAGCGCCGCTTAGGTCGAGTTTGCATGAGCGCCAATCGCTTTCATTATTTGGGTCAATGACTTTTTGGCCGATGTTGTTGAATGATCGTGATAATGGTTCCGCGAAACTCCTTGTCGTCCGGATCGGGCGCGGAAACCACCCGATTACGCTGAGGGTCGAACGTGTCAACGAGTACCGGTTTCCTGCGAAGCTGTGCGCAAGGAGGCTGACGCAGACTTGACGCTCGTCGTCGTTTCCGAAACGGTGCCAGTCGTCGGCCAACGCCGCGAGCGTGTACGCGCCCGCCAATCGGACTGAGGATTCACCGCTTAGTTTTTCAGCAATCGTGGTGAACCGTGAGCGTAACTCCCGTTCGCGGTCGTCCTGGTGACGCTGACTCTCAAGGTTGTGGGTTCGTTCGGCCGTGTCCTGGCGGCGATAGGCAACCAGCGCCGCGCCGCCGATGCCGACGATGGCCAGAATTGCAGCCGTGGTTTTGGCGGCATCGAACCAGCCCTACCCGTCAACGTGGGTCAGCCACGCCGTCCAACCCACAGGCTGGCGGCTCAAGAACCACAGAAATAGAGCGCCGCCAGCCACAACCACTGCGGCGGTGCCGATTCCACCATCGGTTGCGTGCAGCTACCCCACCAGCCGCGATCATGGATTCGGTATTCCTGGCGTTAATGCTCCCGGTATTCCGGGTGTTATTTGCAGCGGTCCCGGTGCGGGTGGTGGCGGTGCCGGTGCGGGGATCGGTCGTCCCGGTATTTCCGGTGCTTCCGTTGGCTGCCCACCTGGCGGGATTCCCTCAGTCGGTAAAACCGGTTCACTCCAAAAACCGTCCGGCGTCATGTGGTCTTTGCAGAAATTCGTAGAGTTCATCACCACCATGTATTCCCTCCACAGCCCTGGCGGGTTAGGTGCCGGTGCCATCGCGCCGTCTGGACAGCGCCAAGTACAACTAAGAGCACCGACACCGGCGCCGCCGAATGCGAAGCTACCGCCGCTGTTAGTGGCTTGGCCGATAATCCCGTTGACGCCGAAACCACCTGCCTCGCAATGCATATGCGAGCCGTTAATCTCGGTCGGGTAGTCGCAGAAGCCACCTTGCCCGAACAAAGCGCCGCCACCGGACCCAAGGCCCGGATACGGGCAGAGGTCGGCGTGAGCCGATCCAGCCGGGAGAAACACTGACGCACAGACGCCGAAAGATACAACTGAAGCGCAAACTATGATTTTCATTTACGCCGCTCCATAACGTAGTTGTTGGGGACGTTAACAGATGACCACTGAGCGGTGCGGGGGAATTGGAACCGCCCGAACGGCGCGGAATGTCACAAGCCACGGGACGCGCCGGGTCGCCCACCCCGACACAGGCCGCCGGTGTAACGACACGCTAGAACACCGTTCGTCGCTCAGCGGCGATTTGGGGGACCGCCGCTGGTGATCGGGGCGCGGGGTGTTGTGCTAGTTAAGTGTTAGCGCACTGAAAACCTGACGCAGAACAGGCTCTGAACTGCAAAAACTCTGGTGCGCGATACTGGGATTGAACCAGTGACCTCTTCCGTGTCAGGGAAGCGCTCTCCCGCTGAGCTAATCGCGCCGGGAAACCAAAAGCTGGAGGTGGAGACGGGAATCGAACCCGTGTGCACGGCTTTGCAGGCCGTTGCCTCACCACTCGGCCACTCCACCGTTGGGGTCCACGCCACTTGCACCTTCGAGCGGATGACGGGATTCGAACCCGCGACCCTCACCTTGGCAAGGTGATGCGCTACCAACTGCGCTACATCCGCGCGCCTCGGACGAGATCGTCGCCCGGTGCGAAGCACGACGATAGTCCACGTGAGCGGGCACATACAAATTTCTTGGTACGAGCCGTGTCCAGGCTATCGCGACGGCCTGCCACCGGACGCGGCCGGTATTGTCGGGGCTGGCGCGTGCTAGTCTTCGACGTCGTTCGCCGTCTCGGCGCCGGTCCCGTGGCTCAGTGGGAGAGCGTCCGCTTCACACGCGGAAGGTCGCTGGTTCGATCCCAGCCGGGACCACAAATATCAATCCAGGTCAATGAATGGTTGACCGCACCATGCCATTTCCGTGGCGTGCGCCCTCGACTGTCTCGCCCTGCGGCCTGGCGGCTTCTGTCGTAGCGTTACCTGCACGTCCCGGCGCATTCGAATGCACGCCGGGCGCGGAGGGGAACCATGTTGACCGTCATCTCCCGCATCCTCCTTCCTGCGCTGGTAACCGGACTCATCGCGGCGCTGATTTCGGCGAGCAATGCCTCACCGGTCACCCCGGTGGCCTGCAACAAGATCACCGCCAAATGGTCGTCGGTGTGGATTTTCATGCCGGACTGCCCACCGTCGGCAGCTCCGCCACCGGCGCCGTCCTCGCCGGCCCAGGCGCCGAGCCTGGCGACACCAGAACCGCCCCACTGAACCACGTCGCCCTTGCCTGATCCCGCCCGCTAAGCCACGATGAACTGCATGAGTAAGGTAACCCTAACTACGGAGCTGCCGATCCC
>NZ_LZSX01000036.1 GCF_001665835.1 Mycobacterium colombiense
GCTCAACGCCGTGGTGGTCGCGGGCGCGATGTACATCGCCCTGACCGTCGTCATCATCACGGCCATCGCCAACAGCTACAGCCAGCTGGGCCAGGGACTCGTCGGCGTGGCGGTGTACGGGCTGATGGGCGTGGTCCTGCTGGGCGTCGCGCTGTTGGCGATGCACCTGCTGATCCCGGGCAGTTTTCACGAGCACATCGACGAGCCGGAGCTGCATCCGGGATCGTTCGCGGTGGCGCTGATACTGCTCGCCGTGGGAGGGGTGACCGCCGCGGCGGTGTCATGAGCGTTGTCGGGTCGGCGGGCGAGGTGCGGGCGCCCGAAGCGACGCCGCCCACGGCGGTGTCAGGGCGGTGGCGGGCGCTGTTGCTGGCCGCCGTGGCGGCATGCGCGGCGTGCGGCATCATCTACGAACTCGCGCTGCTGACGCTGTCGGCCAGTTTGGACGGCGGCGGGATCGTCGCAACCTCGCTGATCGTCGCGGGCTACATTGCCGCGCTGGGCGTGGGCGCGCTGGTGGTCAAGCCGCTGCTGGCGCACGCGGCGATCACCTTCATCGCCGTCGAGGCGCTGCTGGGCATCATCGGTGGGCTGTCGGCTGCGGCGCTGTACGTGGTGTTCGCGTTCCTGGACGGGTCCGTCGGGTCGACGTGGGTGCTGGCGGCGAGCACGGCGCTGATCGGTGGCCTGGTCGGTGCCGAGGTTCCGCTGTTGATGACGCTGCTGCAGCAGGGGCGGACGTCGGCAGCCGCCGATGCCGGACGCACGCTGGCTAACCTGAACGCCGCCGATTACCTGGGCGCACTGCTGGGCGGGCTGGTGTGGCCGTTCCTGCTGCTGCCGCAGCTGGGAATGATCCGGGGCGCGGCGGCCACCGGCATGATCAACCTGGCGGCCGCCGCCGTCGTGGCGATTTTCCTGTTGCGCCAAGTGGTTTCGCCTCGGCAGCTGGCGCTGGCGCTGTGCGCGCTGGCCGCCGCCGTCGGGCTGCTCGCCAGCCTGCTGCTGCGTTCGGCCGACGTCGAAACAACAAGCAGGCAAAGGCTTTACGCCGACCCGATCGTCGTCTACCGGCACACGGCCTATCAGGAGATCGTGGTGACCCGCCGCGGCAACGACACCCGGCTGTATCTCGACGGGGGACTGCAGTTCTCTACCCGCGACGAATACCGCTACACCGAAAGCCTCGTCTACCCCGCCCTCGGCAACGGTGCCCATTCGGTGCTGGTGCTCGGCGGCGGCGACGGCCTGGCGGCCCGCGAATTGCTGCGCCAGCCCGGCATTTCCAAGATCGTGCAGGTCGAGCTCGACCCCGCGGTGATCGACATCGCGCGCACCACGCTGCGCGGCGCCAACGGCGGTTCGCTGGACAACCCGCGGGTGGCCGTGCTGACCGAGGACGCGATGAACTGGTTGCGCGGACCGAACGTGGACCGCTTCGACGCGGTCATCGTCGACCTTCCCGATCCCGACACCCCGGTACTGGGGCGGCTGTACTCAACGGAGTTCTACGCGCTGGTCGCCCACGCGCTGGCTCCCGGTGGGTTGATGGTGGTGCAGGCGGGCAGCCCGTTCTCCACCCCGACGGCGTATTGGCGCACGGTTTCGACGATCCGGGCCGCCGGCTACGCGGTCACGCCCTATCACGTGCACGTTCCCACGTTCGGTGACTGGGGATTCGCCCTGGCGCAGCGCGCGGACGCCGCGCCCACCCCGAAGGTGCCCACCGATGCGCCCCCGCTGCGTTACCTCAACCAGCAGGTGCTCGACGCCGCCGGCGTCTTCGGCGGCGACATCGGCCCGCGCCCGGTGGAGCCGTCGACACTGGACAATCCGCGCATCGTCGAGGACATGCGGCGCGGATACGACTAGTTACTCGTCGTCGAGCGCCGCGAGCACCTCGTCGGACAGGTCGACGTTGGTCCAGACGTTCTGCACGTCGTCGCTCTCCTCCAGCGCGTCGACCAGCTTGAACACCTTGCGAGCGCCGTCGACGTCGACCGGCACGCTGACCGACGGCTGGAAGCTGGCCTCGGCCGATTCGTAGTCGATGCCGGCGTCCTGCAGCGCGGTGCGCACCGCCACCAGGTCGGTCGGCTCGGAGATGACCTCGAAGCTCTCACCGAGATCGTTGACGTCCTCGGCGCCCGCGTCCAGCACGGCGGTGAGCACGTCGTCTTCGGTCAGGCCGTTCTTCTCCAGCGTGACGACGCCCTTGCGGGTGAACAGGTAGGAAACCGATCCGGGATCGGCCATGTTGCCGCCGTTGCGGGTCACCGCCACCCGGACCTCGCCGGCCGCGCGGTTGCGGTTGTCGGTGAGGCACTCGATCAGCACTGCCACGCCGTTGGGTCCGTAGCCCTCGTACATGATCGTCTGGTAGTCGGCGCCGCCGGCTTCCTCGCCCGCGCCGCGCTTGCGGGCGCGCTCGATGTTGTCGTTGGGCACCGAGGTCTTCTTCGCCTTCTGGATGGCGTCGTAGAGCGTCGGGTTGCCCGCCGGGTCACCGCCGCCGGTACGGGCGGCGACCTCGATGTTCTTGATCAGCCGGGCAAACTCCTTGCCACGCCGCGCGTCTTTGACGGCCTTCTGGTGCTTGGTGGTGGCCCACTTGGAATGGCCGCTCATCGGTGTCCTATCTGAAAAGTCCTCTTGTTTTTGTGGCCAGACGAGTCTACGTGGGCGGTTGGGGTGGGCCGCCCGGCGACTATCCGGCCGTCTCAGCGGCCCCAGGAGTCACAGCGCGGCGGGGCTATGCGGTGCGGCCGGTGCGCAAACCGGCCGATCGTCAACCGGTGACGATGTCGACGAACAGGTGGTGGATGCGCCGGTCGCCGGTCATCTCCGGATGAAACGCCGTGGCCAGCTTGCGGCCCTGCTTCACCGCGACGACGTGCCCGGCCGCGCTGGCCAGCACCTCCACACCGTCACCGGCGCGCTCGACCCAGGGCGCGCGGATGAACACCGCGCGCACCGGGTCGCTGAGCCCCGCGAACGGAATGTCACCCTCAAACGAATCGACCTGACGTCCAAAAGCGTTGCGCCGCACCGTCATATCGATCGCCCGCAGCGGCAGTGCCTCGCGTCCGCCCGCGCCGGCGTCCAGGATCTCGCTGGCCAGCAGGATCATCCCGGCGCAGGCGCCGTAGGCGGGCAGCCCGTCGGCCAGCAGCCCTCGCAAGGGCTCCAGCAGGCCGAGGTCGAGCAGCAGGTGGCTCATGGTGGTCGATTCCCCACCGGGAATGACCAGCCCGTCGATCGCCTCGAGCTCGCTGCGCCGGCGCACCGGCATCGACTCGGCTCCGGCCTCACGCAGGGCCGCAAGGTGCTCACGGGTGTCGCCCTGCAGCGCCAGGACCCCGATCCGCGGGGCGCTCACTGGCTGGTCGGCTGATGTCCGCGTTTGAAACGGGTCAGCCCCTCCTGCATGACCGCCGCGACCATCTCGCCGGACTGGGTGAAGATCTTGCCCTGGCACAGCGAACGGCCGCCGTGAGCCGACGGCGAGCTCTGGTCGTACAGCAGCCACTCGTCGGCCCGGAACGCCCGCATGAACCACATCGCGTGGTCCAGCGACGCCACCTGCAGGTGCTCCCGCACGTCGAGATGGGTGACCTGCGCCGATCCCAGCAGCGTCAGGTCGCTCATGTAGGCCAGCGCGCAGATGTGCAGGACCGGGTCGTCCGGCAACGGGTCACGGTGGCGGAACCACACCTGCTGCTGGGCTGCCTTGCCCGGCAACAGCTGCAGGCGCTCGCGCGGCACGATGCAGACGTCCCATTCCTCGAACTGTTTGAATCCGGCGTCGTCGAACACCTTGATCGAGTCCAGCCCGGGCAGGCCGTCGGGCGGCGGCGCGGCCGGCATCGGGTCCTGATGGTGGATGCCTTCCTGATCGGTCTGGAAGGACGCACCCATGCTGAAGATGATTTCCCCGTGCTGGATGGCGTTGACCCGACGGGTGGCGAACGAGCCGCCGTCGCGGGTGCGCTCGACGATGAAAACCGTGCGCTCCTTGGCGTCCCCGGGCCGCAGGAAATAGCCGTGCAGCGAATGCACCTGATAGCGCGGGTCGACGGTGCGCACCGCCGACACCAGCGACTGGCCGGCTACATGGCCCCCGAAGGTGCGCTGCAAAAATCCCGACTCTGGGCTGAAGATGCTGCCACGGTAGATGTTGAACTCGAGTTGCTCGAGATCAAGGATCTCTTCGATCGCCACGAACTGTTTTTACCAGCCGCGTTCGGCCAGGCGATGCGGCTGCGCGATCTCCTCCACGTTGATGCCCACCATCGCCTCGCCCAGCCCGCGTGACACCTTGGCCAGCACGTCAGGGTCGTCGTAGAAGGTGGTGGCCTTGACGATCGCGGCGGCGCGGTGCTCGGGGGCGCCGGACTTGAAGATGCCCGAGCCCACGAACACGCCCTCGGCGCCGAGCTGCATCATCATCGCCGCATCGGCCGGGGTGGCGATGCCGCCCGCGGTGAACAGCGTGACCGGCAGCTTGCCCGCCCGGGCCACCTCGACGACGAGGTCGTGGGGAGCCTGCAATTCCTTTGCCGCGACGTACAATTCGTCTTCGGACAGCGAAGCCAGGCGGCGGATCTCGCCGCCGATCGCCCGCATGTGCGTGGTCGCGTTGGAGACGTCGCCGGTCCCGGCTTCACCTTTGGAGCGGATCATGGCCGCGCCCTCGCTGATGCGCCGCAGCGCCTCGCCGAGGTTGGTCGCCCCGCACACGAACGGCACGGTGAACTTCCACTTGTCGATGTGGTGGGTGTAGTCGGCGGGCGTGAGCACCTCGGACTCGTCGACGTAGTCCACGCCGAGGCTTTGCAGGATCTGCGCCTCGACGAAGTGGCCGATGCGGGCTTTGGCCATCACCGGGATGGTCACCGCCGCGATGATGCCCTCGATCATGTCCGGGTCGCTCATCCGCGACACCCCGCCCTGGGCACGGATGTCGGCGGGCACCCGCTCCAGCGCCATGACGGCGACGGCGCCGGCGGCCTCGGCGATCTTGGCCTGCTCGGGGGTGACGACGTCCATGATGACGCCGCCCTTGAGCATCTCGGCCATGCCACGTTTGACGCGCGCCGTTCCGGTTCGCCCGTTGCCGTTCGGTGGGTGGGCGGTACTCACTGCATGATCTCCTTCAACCGTTGTCGACCCAGTCTAATGAGGCGCTTTGGCCCGCGTTGACCGACGGAGTCAGCGGATGGACAGCAGCGGCCCGGGGGTGCGGCCGCTGGCGAGCGCGGCCGCGTCGGTGAGCAGTCCGGATAGTTGCATGGGATACACCGTCTCCCCCGCCGCGACCAGCGCAGCGATGTCAGCAGCGTCACACCAGCGATGGCCGTGGATGTAGCTGCGTTCCAGCTCTGTTCGGCCCGTGCGCGACGGCTCGAACCGCTGGGTGCGGTAGACGAAGTAGAACTCCTCGCTGTCGATCAGCGAGCCGTTGAACTCGAAGACCTCGTCGCGCCGCCACACCGGCCCGACCATCTCGCCCGGCGCGACCCGCAGACCGGTTTCTTCGGCCAGCTCCCGCGCGGCCGCCTCGGCCAGCCGCTCCCCCTGCTGCACCTCGCCGCCCACCGTGAACCACCACTTCGGCGCGTGCTGCTTGGCGAGAGCGGGATCCGACCCGCACAGCAGCAGCACCGCGCCGGTGTCGTCGAGCAGCACGATGCGCGCCGAGGTGCGGTGGTTGAGGACACCTTCAAAGCCCAAGGCGCCGTGGGCCAGCGCGTGCGGCCGCTCGACGATCTCGAAATAGCTGGGCAGCGCGGCGGTTCCGCCGAGGTGGAACAGCCGCACCAAGGGCCGCTCGGCCAGCGCCAGGGTGTCCCGGACCGCGTCGTTGTGGAAGCGTCGGGCCAGCACCACCCGGGCCTCGGCGTCGGCCAGCTCGGCGATCAGCCCGGCCGGCAGCGACGCCGGACCGACGACGGCCAGCGCAGCGGACAGCTCGTTCTCGGCGTTCTCCCGCGCGGACCGGGGCGCCCCCTCAGCGGCGTCGGCCAGCGCCGCCAGCCGCCGCCCTTCGGACGCACCGCCATAGGCGTCGATGGCGACGGCGCGCGACACCACCGCGCGCCGTGCCAGTGCGCCGTCGAGCGCCTGCCACGACAGGTCGTAGCGGACGTGCAGCCGGTCCAGCCGGTTGGCCGTCCGGTACGCCCACGCGCCGAATACCGCCAGGACCGCGACCAAGACCGCGATGGCGACAATCAGCCATGTCATCAACTGGCCACCTCAACCTTGGCGCCTGACGCGGCGACCGTCTCGTACACCCGCATGATCTGGCTGGCCACCACCGACCAGTCGTAGCGCTGGACAGCGGCCGATCCGGCCGTCACATAACGTTCCCGGAGCACATCATCCTCCAGCACCGCGATCAGCGCATCGGCAAGCGCGTCGCCGTCGCCGACGGGCACCAGGCACCCGACGTCGCCGTTGCGCAGCACGCGCCGGAAGGCGTCCAGATCGCTCGCCACCACCGGGGTGCCGGCGCCCAGCGCCTCGACCAGCACGATGCCGAAACTCTCCCCGCCGAGGTTGGGCGCGCAGTACGCGTCGGCGCTGCGCATGGCCGACGCCTTCCCGGCGTCGTCGACCTGGCCGAGGAAGCGGATGTGGTCCACCAATTCGCCTGCCTGAACCCGCAATTGGTCCTCGTCGCCGCGGCCGACGACCAGCAGCTGCACGTCGGGAAAACGCTCGACCAGCCCCGGCAGCGCGTCGAGCAGCACCGACATGCCCTTGCGCGGCTCGTCGTAGCGGCCCAGGAACAGGACCGTCTTGCCGGCGCGCGGGTAGCCGTCCAGGCGCGGCGCGGAGGCGAACGAGGCGACGTCGACGCCGTTGGGGATCTCCACCGCGTCGGTGCCCAGCGCCTCCATCTGCCAGCGGCGGGCCAGGTCGGAAACCGCGATCCGCCCGACGATCTTCTCGTGCATCGGGCGCAGGATGCCCTGAAACACCGTCAGCGTCAGCGATTTGGTGGTCGACGTGTGAAACGTCGCCACGATCGGGCCCTCGGCGATGTTGAGGGCCAGCATGGACAGGCTCGGTGCGTTGGGCTCGTGCAGGTGCAGCACGTCGAAATCGCCTTCGGCGAGCCACTTTTTCACCTTGCGGTGGGTGGCCGGTCCGAACCGCAGCCGGGCCACCGATCCGTTGTAGGGAATCGGGACGGCTTTGCCCGCCGAGACGACGTAGTCGGGCAGCACGGCGTGCGGCGAGGACGGCGCGAGCACGCTGACGTCGTTGCCCCGGGAGCGCATCACCTCGGCCAGCTGCAGGACGTGCGACTGCACCCCACCGGGAACGTCGAACGAGTAGGGACAGACCATCCCGATCCGCATCAGGTTTCCTTCAGCCGGGCCTGCTTGGCTTCGGGAAGGTCGGCCAGCCACTGCGGCTGCATCATATGCCAGTCCTCGGGACGGGCGGCGATGTTCTTCTCGAACTGATCGGCCATCGCCTGGGTGATGGCGCCGACGTCGTCGCTGGTGCAATCCAGGGGCGGTTGTATCCAGACGCCCCAGCCCCGGTCCTCGAACCAGCAGTGCGCCGGCAGCAGAGCCGCGCCGGTCGCGATGGCGAGCTTCGCCGGCCCGGCCGGCAGCCGGGTGGGCTCACCGAAGAAGTCGACCTGGACCCCGGTGCGGGTGAGGTCGCGCTCGGCCATCAGGCATACCACCCGGTTGTCCCGCAGCCGATCGCACAACACATCGAACGGCGGCCGTTCTCCCCCGGACAGGGGCAGCACCTCGAAGCCGAGGCGCTCACGGTAGGCGATGAAGCGCCGGTACAGCGATTCGGGTTTGAGGCGTTCGGCGACGGTGGTGAAGGTGCCGTGTGTCTGCGCCAGCCATACCCCGGCCATGTCCCAGTTGCCGCTGTGCGGCAACGCGATCACCGCGCCGCGGCCGCTGGACAGCGCCGCTTCAATGTTGTCTGACCCGAGGACCGAGTCGTGCAGTTCGCGGCCCAGCTGGGCCAGGTCCATGCCCGGCAGCCGGAACGCCTCGCGCCAGTAGCGGGCGTAGGAGGCCAGCGAGGCCCGCATCAGCGAGTCCGGCACCTGCTCGGGCGGCACACCGATGACGCGAGCCAGGTTCTTGCGCAGCTGGTCGGGGCCGCCGCCGCGGGCGGCGTAGCGCGCCCCGGCCTCAAAGGCGTTGCGCGCGGCGAACTCCGGCATTGCCCGCACCGCCATCCAGCCGGACGCGTAGGCCCAGTCGGCGCCCATCCCGCCCGTCAGGCGGCCCACCGTCCGGCCGGCCAGCTGGCGGGCCATCCGGCGTTGTGCCCCAACCATTTTCCTGCCCGGCGGAGTGGGAATCACGGCTCGCTCACCAACCGATCGGTCGCACCCGGCGAGGTGCGCACCGCGTGCAGTCGCTGCGCGCACGTGACCAGGCTGGCCACCGCCAGCACCCACATCGCAACCGGCAGCGCGGGCGGCCACGCGACGAACGGAAAGTCGGACACGCCCGCGCCGACGAGCACGATGATCAGCCGTTCCGGTCGTTCGATCAGGCCGCCGTCGCCGCGCAGACCGCTGGCTTCGGCGCGGGCCTTGATGTAGGAGATCACCTGCGAGGTGATCAGGCCGATCAGCGTGGCGACCGCCAGCAGCTTGTCGTGCAGGCCGAAGACGATCCACCACAGCAGCCCGCAGAACACCGCGCCGTCGCTGACCCGGTCGCAGGTGGCGTCCAGCACCGCGCCGAATCGGGTGCCGCCGCCGCGTTCGCGGGCCATCGCCCCGTCGAGCATGTCGAAGAGGACGAAGAACGAGACCACCAGCGCGCCGGCGAACAGCTTGCCCATCGGGAACAGCGTGAGCGCCCCGGCCACCGCGACGATGGTGCCCAGGATGGTGACGACGTCGGGGGTCAATCCCAGCCGCAGACATGCCCGTGCGGTCGGAGCGGTCAGCCGCGCGAACGCCGCCCGCGACAGGAACGGCATTTTGCTCATGGTTGCTTTGTCCACTCCGTGGCCAGCAGCTGGCGCGTCTCGCGCAGCAATTGCGGGATCACCTTCGACCCGCCGATGATGGTGATGAAGTTCGCGTCGCCACCCCAGCGCGGCACCACGTGCACGTGCAGGTGTTCGGCCAGCGAACCCCCGGCCGACGTCCCAAGGTTCAGGCCGACGTTGAAACCGTGCGGCCGCGAGACGTTCTTGATGACGCGAATCGCCTTCTGAATGAAGGACATCAGCTCCGCGCTTTCCGGGTCGGTCAGGTCCTCGAGCTCGGAGACCCGCCGGTAGGGCACCACCATCAGGTGTCCGGGGTTGTAGGGGTAGAGGTTGAGCACGGCGTAGACGAGCTCGCCGCGGGCGACCACCAAACCGTCTTCGTCGGCGAGGTGCGGAATGTCGGTGAACGGCTGCTCGGTCTTGCCGTTGTCGCGCTTCATCGGCGCTTCGGCCAAATAGGTCATCCGGTACGGCGTCCACAACCGCTGCAGGTGATCCTCCTCGCCGACCCCCCTGTCCAGGATGGTGTCGTCGGCGCCCTGCTTGGCCGGTTCGCGATCACTCACGGTCACTCACCACTTGACACTTTCACGAGTTCAGCCGTGGGCACGGAATTCTCGCGATCGGCGATCCACTTCACGATCGCATCGACCGCGCTGTCGCGGGGCACGCCGTTGATCTGGCTGCGGTCACCGAAGCGGAAGCTGATCGCGCCGGCCTGCACGTCGCGGTCACCGGCCAGCAACATGAACGGCACCCGCTGGGCGGTGTGGTTGACGATCTTCTTGGCCATCCGGTCGTCGCTGGAGTCGACGTCGACGCGCACCCCATGCGACTTAAGTTGCGCGGCAATGCTTTCCAGGTATTCCACGTGCTCGTCGGCGACCGGAATGCCCACCGCCTGCACCGGCGCCAGCCACGCCGGAAAGGCTCCCGCGTAGTGCTCGGTGAGGATGCCGAAGAACCGCTCGATCGACCCGAACAGCGCCCGGTGGATCAGCACCGGCCGCTGCCGCGACCCGTCGGACGCGGTGTACTCCAGCTCGAAGCGGTCCGGCATGTTGAAGTCGAGCTGAATGGTCGACATCTGCCAGCTGCGGCCCAGCGCATCCTTGACCTGTACCGAGATCTTCGGGCCATAGAACGCCGCCCCACCGGGGTCGGGAACGAAATGCAACCCGGAGGCCTCGGCGACCTCCCGCAGGACCTCGGTGGCCTCGTCCCACATCTCGTCGGAGCCCGAGTACTTCTCCGGGTCCTTGGTGGACAGCTCCAGATAGAAGTCGTTGAGCCCGTAGTCGGCCAGCAGGTCGAGCACGAAGCGCAGCAGCGAGGTCAGCTCGTCGCGCATCTGCTCGCGCGTGCAGTAGATGTGGGCGTCGTCCTGAGTCATGCCGCGCACCCGGGTCAGCCCGTGCACCACGCCCGACTTCTCGTAGCGGTACACACTGCCGAACTCGAAGAGCCGCAACGGAAGTTCGCGATACGACCGACCGCGCGAGCGGTAGATCAGGTGGTGCATCGGGCAGTTCATCGGCTTGAGGTAGTAGTCCTGCCCGGGCTTGCGCACCGTCCCGTCCGCGTTGAACTCTGCGTCCAGATGCATCGGCGGGTACATGCCCTCGGAGTACCACTCGAGGTGGCCCGAGGTGATGTACAGCTGCTCCTTGGTGATGTGCGGGGTATTGACGAACTCGTACCCGGCCTCGATGTGCTTGCGTCGCGAGTACTCCTCCAGCTCGCGACGGATGATGCCGCCCTTGGGATGGAAAACCGCCAGGCCCGAACCAATTTCGTCGGGGAAGCTGAACAGGTCCAGCTCGACGCCCAGCCTGCGGTGGTCGCGGCGCTGCGCCTCCTCGAGCAGCTCCAGGTGCTTGTCCAGCGCCTCCTGCGACTCCCAGGCGGTGCCGTAGATGCGCTGCAGGCTGGCGTTGCTCTGGTCGCCGCGCCAGTAGGCGGCCGAGCTTCTGGTCAGCTTGAACGCCGGGATGTGCTTGGTCGTCGGGATGTGCGGCCCCCGGCACAGGTCGCCCCAAACCCGTTCCCGGGTACGAGGATTCAGGTTGTCGTAGGCGGTGAGCTCGTCACCGCCCACTTCCATCACCGCCGGATCACCGGACTTGTCGTCGACGAGCTCGAGCTTGTAGGGCTCGTCGGCCAGCTCCGCGCGCGCCGCGTCCTTGGACGGGTAGACGCGCCGGTCGAACAGCTGTCCGTCCTTGACGATCTGGCGCATCCGCTTTTCCAGCTTGGTCAGGTCCTCCGGCGTGAACGGTTCGGTCACGTCGAAGTCGTAGTAGAACCCGTCGGTGATCGGCGGCCCGATCCCCAATTTGGCGTGCGGGAACAGGTCCTGGACGGCCTGGGCCAGCACGTGGGCGGCCGAGTGCCGGATGACGCTGCGGCCCTCATCGGTGTTGGCGGCCACCGGGACGACGTCGGCGTCGGCGGCGGGCGTCCAACTCAGGTCGCGCAGTTTGCCGTCAACGTCGCGCACCACCACGATCGCGTCGGGCGTGCCCCGCCGCGGCAGCCCGGCTTCGCCCACCGCGGCGGCCGCGGTGGTCCCGGCAGGCACCCGGATCGGGGCTGCTGGGGCGGGCTGTGCGGCGGCGGTCATGGTGGCGGTCTCTCCAAGGCTCGAGGGTCGACGACCATGCTAATCGGGGCGGTCCGAAGCCGAGCGGGGCCGCCGCGCAGCGCGAGCCAGGCGCGCTCTCGTTAAGAGGTAGCAGCCGCTATCCGGGCTTCCTGGCCGCGCGGCCGCGCCAGGTCACGCGTCCTCGGCACCGCGTCCAGGCATCGCGGCTCACACAGCGTGGACGTAGCGGGCCGCTTCCGCCGCGTAGTCGGCGGTGACGCAGATGTCGTAGCGCTGGGCTTCCAGCGTCTGCACGCTGGAGAAGTCACGGCGCCCACGCGCCGACGCGTGCGCGACGAACCCGAACACCGCCCCCCAGAATGCGCCGATGGCCGTCGCGATGAGCAGTGCCCATATCCAGTACGGCCCGACGGTGAAGATGGCGAAAAGCAAGCCGATCAGCAAACCCCACCAGGCACCGGCGCCGGCGCCGGCCAGCGCTGACCTACCCTTGGTCATGCGATCGGTGACGTGTTCGACCGTGCGTACACCGTCGCCCACGATGTGGACATGTTCCACCGGGAATCCGCCGTCGGACATGCGGTCGACCAGTTCTTGCGCGGCGACGTAATTGTCGAAGGAGGCGACGACCTCCCGCCGAACCGGGGGGCTCAGCGCGAAGTCCCTGCTCGCTGGGACCGGACGGATCGGACGGGTAACTCATTGCCATCTCCTGACGGGTTCTGACGGCTGGGCACCTCTGTGTTGACGTTGATCGCTGAGTGCAAACGGGGAACGTTTCCCGAACTCAACGACAATCCGGATCGAATCGGGCCCGGCGGGGCTGCCGTTCAGCTCCGACGCGACGCAAGCGGCCCAGCGACTTACGATCGAACGGCAATCGACCGCCGACCGCATCGGTTGCGGCTTTCGCCCAGGAATCCGTTGTCCGGAAACCAATTTCGCGGCGTCGGGGCGGGACGATACACAGCGCGGCGATGCCGTCCGGATAGCCGAAGCGGGTGATCGATCGGCCGCTCACTATCGTCAGCCGCCGCGCGGCACCGAGAGGACGTGGTTGATGAAGTCCGCGAACGCGTCCATGAATTTGCTCAGGAACTGCTCGGTGCTTGCGTTCGTGACCGCACCCTCATCGGTGATCAGGTCGGCGGTGAATTCGATGTAAGCCTCGGGGGAGGTCATCTGCGGTGAATCGCAATAGCCGAGCACACTGCGCAGGTGTTGCTGACCCACTGCGGTGCCGATTTTGCCGGGCGAGGTGCCGATCACCGCCGACGGTTTACGGGAAAATGAGTTCGTCCCCCAGGGGCGACTCGCCCAGTCGATGGCGTTCTTCAAGCTGCCCGGGATACTGCGGTTGTACTCCGGTGTCACGAACAGCACCGCGTCCACGGCGGCGATCGCTTCCTTGAGCGCGCGCCCGGCCGGCGGGTAATCGGTGTCGAAGTCGCGGTTGTACACCGGTAGATCCCGGATCGGGATCTCGACAAACGTCAGGCTCTCGGGGGCCAAGCGGATCAACGCCTTGGCCAATGTGCGGTTGATGGACTCCGCCGACAAGCTGCCGACGAGGTAGCCGACCGTATAACTGTTCACTGCATTACCCACTTCCCGGATCGGTATCGACACCGCGGATCACCGCACACTTCGACGGTCCCCCACCGCGTCGTGGCTGCCAAGGCCTTGCCCGAACGGGCGCAAGTCGATAGCGACGCCGCGCGCAGGTATGAAGGCGTCGAGCAACGGTGGTCAGCGGAATCGATTGCGATACCGGGTTGTGCTCTCGTCGCGGACGGTCGCGGCGAAGTCCAGGCGCTCACCCCGCCGGTAACCGGCCACCCCAAGTGCCACGACGAGGGCACCCGACACCCAGGCCGTCCAGGCGGCGGTGTCCCCGGTGAACCCGCCGACCCATGGTGCGAGGAACAGCGCGAATCCTGCGCAGGCAAGCGTCAGAAAGTCGTGTGTGGGATCGACGGCGAGCAGCGACCAGACGGCGAACACGGCCGTCAGCCCTCCCAGGCCAATCGTGACGGCGACCCCGGCTGCGGTCGTGTGCGCCGCGATGCCCAGGAGCACGCAGGCGAGGCCGACGACGAGTGCCGCGCGCCCGATCCAGAAGCTCAGCGCGCTTCGCGGCACTTGGCCGCTGCCGATCTCGTTGACGCCGTACTCGGTTGCCGGCTTGCCGCCCACCCAGCCGATGCCGCCGAGGATCATGGCGACGGCCCCGGCCGCCCAGCACATCCAGGAAGCCCCGAGATCGGCGTTGTAACCGTTGCCGAGGAACGGGACGATGAACATGCCCAGGCCGACGACGAGCAGGCCCCAGTGATCGGGGGTGCGGTTGCGGGCGAGGACGGCCAGCAATCCAAAGAAGGCGATGAACGCGCCGAAGCCGAACCCGAAGCCTTCCCCTACCCTCGTCGAGCTGGCCGCGAACGCCGCCACAACGGCGCAGACGCCGACCGCTACTGCGGCCCAGCCGATCCATGGTCTACCTGGCGTCATAGAACCGGAAGCTCCTTATATGACACCAGTTTCCACGCACCGATCAGCCGCGATCGCAAACCCTCAGCCATCAGCGCCCCAATCGGTTGATGCGATACCGCCTACCCATTACCGCGCATCGATAACGGCGGTTCAGATATTGGACGCGTCGGCGGGAAAGTCCGGCCCCGGTTGTGGCGGGTCGACCGGGACACCAGGGACGGCAGCATTCGTCAATCCGAGGGTGTAGGCGGTCATCGACATGGATCCGTACGCATAGCCGTCGACGAGGATGTCGAGCTGGTCTGAGGCTGCTGTGGGGATGCCGGCCAATCCGGCGAAGTACAGCAACGGTATGAAATGGTCGGGTGTCGGCACCGCGGACCGGTAGTCGGCGTGCTCACGCAGCCGCGCGACGCCGGCGGGGTCAGACAGCATCAGGGCCTTGGCGTCCTCGTCGAACCGTTTGGCCCAGTCGTACCCCTTGTCGCCGAGGCGCCAGTCCATTGCCCGCAGATTGTGCACGACATTGCCGCTGGCGATCACCAGCACGCCACGGGATCGCAGTGGCGCCAGCTTCGCGCCCAACTCAAGGTGGTAGTCGAGCGTCTGGTCGGCGTTGATCGACAGCTGGACCACCGGAATGCCCGCGTCCGGGAAGGCGTGCACCAGCACCGACCATGCGCCGTGATCGATTCCCCAGCTGTCGAGATCAGCGCCCACCCACGTCGGATGTGCCATCTCGGCGATCTCATCGGCGAGGCCGGGCAGGCCGGGCGCCGGGTATTGCACCTTGAACAATTCCGACGGGAACCCGTAGAAATCGTGGATGGTGCGGGGCCGCGCCATGGCGGTGACGGCCGTAGCATTGATGTACCAGTGCGCGCTGACCACCACAATGGCGCGCGGACGCGGTACTGCTTGCCCGAAGGCTTTCCACGCCGATGTGTAACGGTTGACCTCGATCGCGTTCATCGGGCTCCCATGTCCGATGAACGCCGCCGGCATTGCGGGAGCCACACCTCTTTGTACGCCGGCAAGATCCTCTTTGTACTCCGGCAAGATGGGATCGATGGGGGCGCAGACGGCTTTGACGTTGCTGCTCTGTGCCGTCGCGGCCATCGTGCTGGTCAACTGGATCAGCGAGCGCACCGGCCTGCCCAGTGCGACGCTGCTGGTTCTCGTCGGCATCGGTTATGCGCTGATGCCGGGGCCGAACATCAGCCTCGAGCCCGATGTCGTGATGACCTGCATCTTGCCGCCCCTGCTGTTCAACGCGGCGCTGGAATCGTCGCTGGTCGGCATTCGCCGCAATCTGCGCACCGTCATCAGCCTGTCGGTGGTCCTCGTCCTGCTGACCGCGGCGTCGGTCGGCGTGGCGTTCGGCCTGCTCGTCAGTGGCGCGACGCTCGCGGTGGGCATGGTGCTGGGCGCTGCGGTGGCCCCGACCGACCCGGTGGCCGCGCTCGCCGTCGCGCGCAAGGAAGGCCTTCCGCTCAACATCGTCACCCTGATCGAGGGCGAGGGGCTGCTCAACGACGCGACGGCGCTGACCACGCTGTCGGTGGCCATCACGGTAGCGCGCGGCGCTGCGTTCTCGGTGCCCTCGGCGATCCGGGAGTTCGCGCTGGCGGCCGTGGGCGGGCTGCTGGTGGGGGTGGTGTTCGCGTACTGCCGGCGTCTCCTTCGCCGGTGGAGACAGGACGTACTGACGGCCAATGCGATCTCGCTGGCCACCCCGTTTGTCACCTATCTGGTGGCCGAGGAGCTTTCCGCCTCCGGCGTGTTGGCGGTCGTGGTGTGTGGACTGATCGTCGGTCACGATTCGCCGCGGCTGGAGTCGGGGGCGACCCGGTTACAGACCCGGGCGGTCTGGCGGCTGGTCAACTTCCTGCTCGAAGGCCTGGTATTCTTGCTGATCGGCCATCAGCTGCCGGCCATTCTCGACGACCTGGGCGGCTACCAGCTGTCGACGATCGTCGTGGCGGTCAGCGTGACCGTCGCGGTGGTGCTCGTGGTGCGCCCGCTGTGGTTGCTGCTCACGCAGTCGCTTCCGCAACCGTTGCGGACCCGGCTCGGCAACGTCTCCCGCTCCGATGGCGCCGACGCCGAGGCGGCCCGTCGGCGAGACCGCAACTCCGAGCGCCTCAGCGGCCGCGAAGTCTTCGTGTTGAGCTGGGCCGGCACCCGCGGCGTGGTCAGCCTTGCCGCGATTTTCGCGGTTCCCTTCGTGACCGACGGCCACGCGCCGTTCCCAGACCGGGACCTACTGCTGTTTTGCACCCTGGTGGTCGTGCTGGTGACGCTGATCGGGCAGGGCATCACGTTCGGTCCGCTGGTGCGCGCCCTCGGCTTGCGCGCGGACGCCACCGACGAACTGCGGCTGCGCAACCGGGCTCGCGCGGCCGCCGTGCAGGCCGCGCTGGACAGGCTCGACTCGCTGGACCAACAGGACAGCGCCGACGTGGATCCCCGAGTGATCGACAGTGTGCGTCAACAGCTGTCCGCACGCCTCGAGCGATATCGGCACCGGCTCGATCTGTTGTCGGACGCCGAGGAGACGCCCACCTCCCCCGGCTACTACGAGGCCGCCGTCGGGATACGCCGGGCGGCCATCGACGCCCAGCGCGACGAACTCGTGCGCTGGCGTGACGCGGGCATGCTGCCCGACCAGAGCCTGCGCGCGATTGAACGCGAACTCGATCACGAAGAGGGCACGCTGCCGATGCGGCCGCCGCGAGTACGCCGGAATAATCAAAGACCTTGATTTCCAGCCTATTTGACACAACCTAGGATTGCGCCAGCCAGGCCAGCGCGGCGACCGTCAACGCTTGGGTGCCGGTGTCGAGCGTGGGCTGGATGACGGGGGCGAACCGCGGCGAATGGTTGACGGGAATGTCCTCGGCGACGCGGCCCGCCGACTCGGCGTCGTGATAGGTGCCGGGATCGATTCCGCCGATGCCCCAATAGCTGTAGGGGGCGTCGAGTGCGTTGGGGATGTCGCTGAAGTCCTCGCTCGCGGTCTGCGGCGCAAGCTCGCCTGCCCGGTCGCCGAAGTAGCCGTCGAACGCGGCGCGCACCCGCGCGGTGGCCGCGGGATCGTTGTCGGTCGCCGGAAAGTGGTCCATCAGCTCGAATTCGGGCTTCTTCGGGGATCCGGATGCCTGGCATTCGGCGGTGACGATGCGCCGGATCGCGTCGAAGATTCTGCTGCGGGTCTGGTCGTTGTAGGTGCGCAGGTTCAGTTCCAGCACCGCGCGGTCGCCGATCACATTGCTCTTGGTGCCGGACTCGATCCTGCCGATGGTCAACACCGCGGCCTCGGCGGGGGCGATCTCGCGCGAGACGATGGTCTGCAACCGGATCACGATCATGGCGGCCAGCACGACGGGGTCGACGGTCGCCTGCGGCATCGAGCCGTGTCCACCGCGGCCATGCACGGTGATCCGCATGCTGTCGGCGGTCGTCAGGACGGGTCCGGGTCGCGTGGCCACCCGACCCGCCGGGAACGGAAGGACATGCTGGGCCAGGGCGACGTCGACGTGACCGACGAGCGTCGCCAGGCCCGCGTCGACCATGCGTCGTGCGCCATCTCCGACTTCCTCGGCGGGCTGGAATAGCGCGATCACGGTGCCGTGCCAATGCGCACGCGCCCCGGCGAGCAGCGAGGCGGCGCCGAGCAGGCAGGTCACGTGAACGTCGTGCCCGCAGGCGTGCATCACCGCCCGGTCGTTGCCGTCCGCATCGGTGGCGGTGACGGAGCTGGCGTACGGGAGCCCGGTGTCTTCGGCCACCGGCAGCGCGTCCATGTCCGCGCGCATCAGTACCGCCGGACCGCCGCCGTTGCGCAGGATCCCGACGACGCCGGTGCCGCCGATGCCCTCGTGTACGTCGTAGCCGGAGCCGCGCAGCCGTTGGGCCACCGCCGCGGCGGTGTTGTGTTCTCGGTGCGACAGTTCCGGATGCTGATGCAGGTTGCGGTAAAAGTCCTCCTGCCAGCCGCGGACGTCGGCCAGGCCCGCGAGCACCGCCGAGTCACTGTTCATCGAATCGGTCCTCCCTGGTGCGGCGACGATTGACGAAAAGCCTTGCGGGCGACCAGGTGTCGGCGGCGGGCAACATCCAGCCGCGCCGCTGCGAAAGCCAGCACAGCACGGTTCCGGTCAGCGCTCCCACCAATAGCCCTGGCGTCGGATGGTTGTGGTAATTGAAGAGCACCAGCACACCGCTGGCGGCGAGCGCGCAGGTGGCGTACAAGGTGTTGCCGCCGAAGATGCCCGGCACCCGGCGCATCACGATGTCGCGCGTCGCGCCGCCGCCCACCGCCGAGATCGTGCCCAGCAGCAGCGCGGCCAACCAGCCGAGCCCGACGGCGAGCGTCTTGTGCGCACCGGTCGCGGCCCAGCAGCCCAGTGCGAGCGCGTCGACGATCGGCCACACCCCGTTCCACACCCGGCCCTCGACCCCGAACACGAACGCGATCGCCGCTCCGGCCAGCGCGGTCAGCAGGTAGGCGTAGTCGGTGAGGGCGACGGGCGTGCCGTGCTGCAGCAGGGTGTCGCGGATGATGCCGCCGCCCAGCCCCGACAGCACAGCGAGCGCGGCAAAGCCGACGGGATCCAATTTCTCTTTGCGCGCGACCACGCCGCCCAGAAGCGCGTTGCCGAACACACCGGTCAGGTCCACCGCACGGAACAAGTCCGTCATCGTCAGTTCGGAGAGCACCACACCGACCGGTTTACCCACTCGGGGCACTCGCTCAGGGCTGGCCAGGCTTGAGCCGCACGAACAGCGCGTCGGCTTCGGTCAGCAACTGATCGCCGTCGGTCAACCGGCCCGACACGAAGATCTTGCGCCCGTCCACCCGGTCGACGCCCGCGTCGAACTGCAGTTCCTTTTCCACCGGGACGATGTGGCGGTAGTCGATCTTGAGGTATGCGGTGCGTTGCCGCGGGTTGCCGGTGAGCACCGCGGCCGACAACCCGAGAACGGAGTCGAACAGCATGCCCAGCGCCCCGCCGTGCACGGCGCCATTGCGGCCCAGGTGGAACCGGGCGAACCGGGCCCGCCCGTGAATTCGGCCGTCCTCGCCCTTCTGCGCCGACATCGGGATCGTCAGGATGTTGCCGCGCATCGGCAGGTCGATCCGCCGGCCCGACGGCGACGCCCACTCGTCGGCGTCGAACGGCGCCAGCAGCGACGACACCTTCTCCAGCAGGTCAGCGGCCTCGGTGATCACCTCGTCGGGGGCGTCGGCGGCCCGGGCGTGGTCCTGCAACGAGCGCACGGCGTCGATGAACCTGCCGTAGTCGGGCCCGCCCTTGGTCGTCGGCTCCGGCGGGTTGAACCCGCCGCCGGGGTGTCGCTGATGTTCGGCCACCACAACACCGTATTGCCCGGCGGAGGGGCTTTCGCGCGGTGGTTAGACGGGCTGCTGCGCCCCCGCGGCCGACAACGTTTCGAATTCGTCGTCGGACAGCTCGATCTGGGCGGCGGCGACGTTTTCCTCCAGGTGCGCGACCTTGGACGTGCCCGGGATCGGCACCATCACCGGCGAGCGCTTCAGCAACCACGCCAACGCCAACTGCGACGGAGACGCGTCGTGGTCGGCGGCGATGCGCTGCAGCGGCCCGTCGGGGGCGGCCAGCGGCCCGGCGGCCAGCGGGAACCAGGGAATGAACCCGATGCCCTGTTTGGTCGCGGCGTCCAGCAGCGGCTCGGCGCCACGGGCCGTCAGGTTGTACATGTTCTGCACCGACACGATCTCGGTGATGCGCAGGGCCGCGTTCAGCTGGTCGACGTTGATCTCGGACAGGCCGATGTGGCGGATCTTGCCCTCGTTCTTCAGGGTGAGCAGCTCGCCCACCTGATCTTCCAGCGGGAAGTTCGAGTCGATGCGGTGCAGCTGGAACAGATCGATGGTGTCCACCCCCAGCCGGCGCAGGCTCATCTCGCATTCCTGGCGCAGGTAGCTCGGATTGCCCAACGGAATCCAGATATCCGGGCCGGTGCGCAGCAGCCCCGCCTTGGTCGCGATCACCAGACCCCCATGAGACGAGTAGGGGTGCAGCGCCTCGCGGATGATGTCCTCGGACACGTAAGGGCCGTAGGAGTCGGCGGTGTCGATGAAGTTCACCCCGAGTTCGACGGCCCGGCGCAGCACCCGGACGCATTCGGCGCGGTCGTCGGGCGGGCCCCACACGCCCTTCGCCGTCAGGCGCATGGCGCCGAAGCCGAGTCGGTTGACGGTCAGGTCGCCGCCGAAGGTGAAGGTTCCGGAGGCCCCTGCAACAGTTTTCGAGTTTTCTGCGGTCACTTTTACGACCGTACGCGCCGAATGCGGCCGCGCATCCCGGCGTGGCAAGCTGAGCAGGTGGACCTGCGAGCGCTCGAGGAACTCCCGCTGACCTATGCCGAAGTGGGGGCGACGGCTTCCGGTGAACTGCCCGCCGGATACGACCATCAACACGCCGAGCGCCAAATCGGCACGGGCGAACAGCGTTTCGAGCAGGCCGCGGCCGCCGTCATGCGCTGGGGCATGCAGCGCGGGTCCGGGCTGCGGGTGCAGGCCAGTTCGGAGATCGCCGTCGTCGACGCGGTGGTGGTGGTGAAGATGGGCTTTCTGCCGGCGCCCTGTCGCGTCGTCTACGTCGTCGACGAACCCGACATCCGCGGCTTCGGCTACGGCACCCTGCCGGGCCATCCGGAGTCCGGCGAGGAACGCTTCGTGGTTCGTCGCGACCCGGTGACCTCGGCGGTGTACGCGGAGGTGTCCGCCTTCTCCCGGCCCGCGACCTGGTGGAGCAAGGCCGGCGGGCCGGTGGTGAAGGTGGGTCAGCGCCTCATCGCCAAGCGCTACCTGCGCGCGGTCTGACGGCTAACGCTATCCACCCCAGCGGGACAGCAATTCCTCTGCGCCCGTGCACATCTCGTCGATGACGTCGGCCACCGACGCGTCGTTGCGGATCATCCCGACGCCCTGGCCGGCGTCCACGGGCGCGATCCGGCAGTCGCCCGCGTCGATCGCGGCGGCCAGTTCGTCGCAGGCCCCCGCGTCCAGCGCCTCCTCGTGGCCCGTCCAGTGCTCGACGAAGTCGTTGGCCAACACCCGCGACGGGAACCGCGCCGGCCAGGGCAGCCCCTTGGCGACGTCGAAGACCCGGGTGACCGCGGTGTCGGTTTCGGTCGCCGTGACCAGGGCCCGACGGCCGGTGTCACCGGTCAGCGCCTCCGGGCATGCCGACAGCCGGGTGCCCACCCACGCTCCACTGGCACCGGCGGCCAGTACCGCGGCCAGGCTGCGCGCCGAGGCGACACCGCCGCCGGCCAGCACCGGGACGGAGACGGCGCCCAAAACGGCGTCCAGCAGCGGCAGCAGCCCCAGCTTGTCCTCGCCGTGTCCGCCGCCCTCGGAGCCCCGCGCGACCAAAATGTCGACGCCGGCATCGACGGCCTGGCGCGCCCCCGTGCTGTCGTAAACCTGTGTGACGGTGGGGATTCCGGCGTCATGCGCCTTGACGACCCACGACCATTCGGTGCCGAAGCTCACCGATAACAGCGCGGGCCGTGCGGCCAGCGCGTCCTCGAGCAGTCCGGCCTCGTTGCGCATCACCCAGTCGACCATGCCGATGCCGAACCGCCCGTCGACGTGCCGGAGTTGCTCGGCGAGCAGCTCTTTGGTCGCGACGCTGCCCATGCCGACCATGCCGAGGCCACCGGCGGCGGTGACCGCCGCGGCCAGGCGGCCGCCGGCGACCCCGCCCATCGGGGCGTTGACGATGGGGACCCGCAGACCGAAATTCGTTGACCAGTGTGTCGACAGCATCGACAGCTAGTGCGCCGAGGGAATGGTCTTCAGCACGGTCAGCAGGACCACCGAGTCGTCGACCGCGTGCAGGGCGTGACGTTCGGGCGGAATCGCGACGTACTCACCGGCCTTGCCGTCCCAGGCGTCGCCGCCGGTCGTCAGGCGCACGTGGCCCGTCAGCACTTGCAGCGTCGCCTCACCGGGGCTGTCGTGTTCGGACAGGTCGTGACCGGCCAGCAGGGCCAGCACCGTCTGGCGAAGCTCGTGCGTGTGACCGCCGTGAATGGTGTGGGCGGCCCGTCCGCTGTGCGATTGCTTGGCTTCGGCGATCTTTTCGGACGAGAGGTCGGTCAGCGAGATGGATTCCATAGTGGGTCCTTCGGAGTTGCAAGGCCGGCACGGGCCTTGAGGGTTGCCGTTAACCGCTCAGTAGCAGTATCCCCGCCACGACGAGGCCGATGACTTTGACCGTCTCCAGGGCGACATAGGCGTAGTGGGCGCGAGAGCGCGGTCCATCCGATCCGGCGAGCACCTTGTCGGCACGACGCGTCAGTGCGGGACGCACCGCGATCAGCTGGATGGCCAATGCGGCCACGGCGACGGTGATCGCCACCGCGACGCCCCCCGGGGCGGGGCCGGCCACCACGATGGCCCCGACGACGAGGGCGAAGGCCACCTCGACGGTGTTGAGCGCGCGAAAGACCAGCCGCCCGATGCCGAGCCCGACCTGCAACGTCACATTGGGCGCCCGGAATTTCAGCGGGGCTTCCAGGAACGAGATGGCCAGCACCATGCCGAGCCAGATGAAGGTCAGCGCAACGGCAACCGCTGTGCCGGTGCTCATTCGGCCGCCCCTTGCAGCGTCAGGTGAGCCAGACACAGATCCGGCTCGACGAACGGGTCGAGCCGGTCGACCGAGACGGGCGCTCCCCAGGTTTCCATGGCTCCCTGCATGAGGCCCAGGTGCACCGGGCAGACGACGCTCGAGGCGTTTTCGGCCAATTCCAGAAAGGGGCAGTGCCGCAGGCCGACCTGCTGCTCGCCGTTGCTCACCCGGCGCTCGGGCGCGAAGCCGAGTTCGTCGAGCACGTCGATCAGGTGGGCGATGGCCTCTTCGGCGCCGTCGGCGCCGTCGGGCACCGGGTGCAGTTCGGCGTCCATCTTCTGCCCCCAGGCGCGGCCCGCGGCCAGGGCCTTGGGCCCGGGATCGCGCTCGGTGGCGAAGGCCGTGGCCAGGATCTCGGCCAGCAGCCGATAGTGCCGCGGCCCACCGCGATCCATCTGCCGGACCGCGCGAAACATCAACGGCGGACGCCCCGGCCCCTTCCGATCCAGTTCGACATTTTCCACCTGCCCGTCAGCGACCAGGCCGTCGAGGTGGAAGCGGACGGTGTTGGGGTGCACGCGCAGCACGGCGGCGATTCCGGCGATGCTCATCGGATCCGCCTGCGCCCGCAGCAGCCGCATCACGGCGCGCCGCCGGCCGGCCGATTCCCCGGTTGACGAGTCCTGCGACTTCTGGGAATCGTCGGATTTCACAGGGCCCCTCCCGCTTCTAGTCCTTCACGCCCCGTCCGAATGGCTGGCACTGGGCTGGCCCGCCACCAGAGGTGTGTCGACACCGAGCGGCCCGACCTTGCCGGCCCCACCCGGGGATCCCAGGGGGGCGTCGCGACCCGGCAGCGTTTCAGCGAAGAACGCCTCATTGTCGGCCAGATAAGGTTTGAGGTCCTCAGGCAGGTCATCTTCGTAGTAAATCGCTTCCACCGGACATACCGGTTCACACGCGCCGCAATCGACGCATTCGTCGGGATGAATGTAGAGCGCCCGGCCGCCTTCGTAAATGCAATCCACGGGGCATTCGTCGACGCAAGCGCGGTCCATCACATCGATGCATGGCTTCCCGATCACGTAGGTCATACGCTAGAGTTTACACAACATAACTTGTAAAAACTAGAGCACAGGTCGGAGAACCCATGGCCGCCAACGAACTTGACGTACGCCAGCTGCGCAAGCCGGACAAGCACCCGACCATCTTCGCGTCCTACGCCGCGCTGAACGTCGGAGAATCGTTCGTTCTGGTCAACAACCACGACCCCAAGCACCTGCACGACGAATTCGAGGCCGACTATCCGGGCGGCTACGACTGGGAGTATCTGGACAAGGGCCCCACCGAATGGCGGATCCGGATCGGTAAACTCATCGACACCCCACCCCCGGTGCGCCAGCCCGGACGTCTCGAGCTGGCCCTGGAGCCGCTGGAAAGCTCTGCGCGGCAGGAGATCTGATGCCAGGACAACGAGCAGGTTCCGAACTACCGCTACCGTCCTCGAGCCGCGCCGACGACGCGGTCGCCGGCCATTGGCTGCTGGCGCGGCTCGGCAAGCGCGTGCTGCGCCCCGGCGGCGTCGAGCTGACCCGCACCCTGCTGTCGCACGCGAGGCTGAGCGGGGCCGACGTCGTCGAGCTGGCACCCGGCCTGGGCCGCACCGCAACGGAGATCGTGGCCCAAGGGCCGCGGTCGTACGTCGGTGCCGAGGGCGACCCCGACGCGGCCAACGTGGTGCGCCGCGTGCTCAGCGATCTCGGTGCGCAAAACGCGGCCGTCCGGGTCGCGGACGCGGCCGCCACCGGATTGCCGGACGCGAGCAGCGATGTCGTCATCGGCGAGGCGATGCTGAGCATGCAGGGCGACGCGGCCAAAGGGGCCATCGTCGCCGAGGCGGCGCGGGTGCTGCGGCCGGGCGGCCGCTACGCCATCCACGAACTCGCCCTCACCCCGGACAATGTGCCGGAGGAGATCAGCACCGATATCCGGCAGGCGCTCGCCCGGGCGATCAAGGTGAATGCGCGTCCCTTGACGGTCGCGGAGTGGTCGAAACTGCTCGCGGAGCACGGATTGGTGGTCGATCAGGTCGCGACCGCGCCCATGGCACTGCTGCAGCCGCGCAGGCTGGTGTCCGACGAGGGGCTCCTCGGTGCGCTGCGATTCGCCAGGAACGTGCTCGTGCACCGCGGTGCCCGTAAGCGGGTCCTGACTATGCGCCGCACGTTCCACAAACATCGCAAGCAACTGGCCGCCGTCGCCATCGTCGCCCACAAACCGGCGCCGGCGGACACCGCCTGACAACCGCTGCAGCGCTTTGACCTTCGCCTTTGCACCCCTGCCTACTTTGGGCCGGTTCCGCAACCTCTGCGTGACGGTTTAGTTACGTCCCCTGACAAAACTTGGCTGCGGCAGTTGCGGGAGAACAAAGGAGCTTGCCGGTTATGGGTGCTACCCCACCGTTGTTGACGGATTCCGACCTCGATGCGTTGGCGTCGGATTTTCTGCAGTCGCACTACCTCGGGTCCATCTACGCCGATTGGTCACCGGATCGACGGCTCGACATGTTCCTGCGGCGGCGCGGTCTCGACCGGGTGGCCAACGACGGCGACCTGTCGCACCACGTCCTGGAACGCATCATGGCCCGCGGCCGCGCCACGCTGGCGCGGCACTGATCGGCCCGATTTAGACCAGGTAGGCGATCCGATGACCAAAAACCTTAAAAAAGCGGGATTTTGCACGGCGAAAATACCGGCCAACGCATTGGTACAGACGTACTATTGTGCCCTAGAGCGCAACGCACCTCCGGGGCCGGACGAGGCATTGCGGCTAGCGGGGAGGGGACGATGAATTCACCGAAATGGACAGTTCATTGGCCGCAGCGCAGGCCGACGGCCACGATCTACCAGTTGACCGATCGCCTCCACAAAGGACACGTCGCTCGCGTTCCCGCACACCAGATCACGGCGACGGTCGCGGCGTGGCTGGCCGACCTGGGAGCCGACAGCCCGTTGGTGGACGAACTCGAGCGCGCCGTCTGTGGCGGCGACTGGGCGGTCGCACACGCGCTGAGCGAGTGCCTGTCCATCGAGATCGCGGTGGCCGACTAGTCAAGTCGTCGTCCAGCAAAGCGCCGTTCTTAATCGACATTATTGCTGGTTTTCATCAATAGTTTTGTTGACGTATATCGGCGTGCCCAACAGTAGCGGGCGTGTCCGACCTCCCGACACAAACAAAGTATCCGCAGGCCTCGCGGGGCAGGCGGGCGTCGCACTACCCCGGTGACGACCGCGAGCAGGCGATACTCGCCACCGCCGAACGGCTGCTGCAGGAAAGGCCGCTGGCCGACTTTTCCGTCGACGACCTAGCAAAAGGCGCCGGGATATCGCGGCCCACCTTCTACTTTTATTTCCGGTCGAAGAACGCGGTGCTGCTGTCGCTGCTGGACCAGATGAACAACAAGGCCCAGGCGGCGCTGCGGGCGCTGGACGTCGTGTCGTCCGGTGACCCCGAAGCGATCTGGCGGGCGCGTATCGAATCGTTCTTCGAGGTCTCCGGATCGCACCGGGCGGTCGCCGTCGCGGGTGCCGCGGCCAAGGCGACCAACCCCGAGGTGCGGCAGCTGTGGTCCGCACTCATGAACAAGTGGATCGCCTACACCACCATCGCGATCAGGGCCGAACGCGGTCGTGGCGCCGCCCCCGACACCATCCCCGCCGGCGAGCTGTCCGTGGCGCTCAACATGCTGAGCGAGCGGATGATGGCCGCGACGTTCACCGCCGAGGACCAGGCGATCCCCGAAGACCGGGTGATCGACACGCTGCTGCACATCTGGCTGGCCAGCATCTATCAGCGCTGAGACAGCGCCCGTGCCGCGCGGCCCAGGGCCTCGTCGATCAGCCGGTCGGCGGCACCGAAGTACATCGGCGACGGCTCCTTGCCCACCAGGTCGGCGATCGACCGCTGCTCCCCCGAAACGTCTGCCGCATCGAGGTTTTCGGCCATGCGCTGCGCGTGCACGGTCAACCCGGCGAGCAGCTCGCCGCTTTGGGATGCCGCGACGAGGGTGCGGCGGGCCAGGGTGCGCAGCGTGTCCCATTCGGCGTGCCAGGCCCCGTCGGGGCGCTCGTCGTTGGCCAGCGCCGCCGCCGTGTGCATCGTCGCGGCCAACGGCGGCGCGGCGATGGCCGCCCGGCGGATCAGAATGGACAGCACCGGGTTTCGCTTGTGCGGCATCGACGACGAGCCGCCGCGGTTGGCGGCTGCCGGCTCGCCGAGCTCGGCGATCTCCGGGCGGGCCAGGGTGACGACGTCGGAGGCGATGCGGCCCCAGGCGTCGGTGCAGCCGACGAAGGCATCGGCGGCCGCGGTGATGGGTGCGCGGGCGGTGTGCCAGGCCGGCCTGTCCTGCAGACCCAATGTGGTTGCGGCGCTTCGCACCAGCAACAGCGAGACGCCGGCCGGGTCGTCGGTACCGGTGAGCAATGCGGCCAGCTCTGTCGTTGCGGCCAATGTGCCCGCCGCGCCGCCGATTTGGATCGGCGTGGTCAGCGCGGTCGTGCGCTCGAATGCGTCGACGATCCCGGTCAGCCAGCTTGCGGCCTTGACACCGAAGGTGGTGGGCGCGGCGTGCTGGGTGAGGGTGCGGGCCAGCATCGGTGTGTCCCGGTGTCCGGTGGCGAGCTCGGTCAGCGTGGAAATCTGCTGTCTCAGTTCGGTTGTCAGGTCGTCGGCGACCCCGCGCACGGCCAGCATCAGGCTCGTGTCCAGGACGTCCTGGCTGGTGAGGCCGCGGTGGATCCAGGGCGCGATGCCCGGTTCGGCCCGCTGGCGCAGCAGCTTGACCAAGGGGATGACCGGATTGCCGCCGTCCTCGGCGGTGACCGCGAGCGACTCACAGTCGGTGTGCGTGACCAGGTTCCACAGGTCCGCTTCGGCGCACCCGGCGGGCGCGAGACCGGCGGACGCCAGCGCGTCCAGCCACGCGCATTCCGCCGCGATCATCGATCCCAGCAGCGCCTCGTCGGTCATGTGCTCGCCGGCGCGATGGTCTCCCGGCCACAACAGGTTGCTCATCGCGCGCCTTCGGAGTATGCCAGGAACACGGTCTCGGCCGGGCCCTGCAGGTGGATGTCGAAACGGTAAGCAGCGCTGTCGTTTTCGGCGACGCAGAACAATGTGGACCGGCGCTCGGCGTCGGCCGCCGCCAGCAGCGGATCGGCGTGCGGCTCGGCGCCGGGCAGATAGGCCCGGGTGAACAGCCGGTTCAGCAGCCCCCGGGCGAACACGGTGAGCGCGAAGAACGGCGGACGACCGGCGGTCGCCGATCCGGGCGCCAGGGTGGTGAAGGAGTAGCGTCCGGCGGCGTCGGTCGCGCAGCGCCCCCAGCCGGTGAATACCGTGTGGTCGCGGCGCAGCGAACCGGCTTGCCGCGGAACGCCTCCCGCACCGTCGGGCTGCCACAGTTCCACCAGTGCGTCCGGAACGGCGGCGCCGGCCCCGTCGTACACCGCCCCGTGCAGCCGGATGGCCTGCGGATGGCCGTCGTCGACCAGCAGGTTGTCGTCGGGATAAGGCAATCCCAAATCCAGGAAGGGGCCGACGGTTTGCCCTGGCGTGCAGGCTGATTCAGTCATGCTCGGCCTCGGTCGGGGTTCGTGCGCCACCGGCCAACACGATGTCCCAGCGGTACCCGGTCGCGTACTCCGGCTCGGTGACGGCGTGGTCGTAGCGGGCGATCAGCCGTTGCCGCGCGGCGGGATCGAGGATCGACTGGAAGATCGGGTCCAGCTCGAACATCGGGTCGCCCGGGAAGTACATCTGGGTGACCAGGCGCTGGGTGAAAGTCGTTCCGAATACTGAGAAATGGATGTGCGCCGGGCGCCACGCATTGTGGTGGTTTCGCCACGGGTAGGGGCCGGGCTTGATGGTCAGGAAGCGGTAGGTGCCGTCCGGCCCGGTCAGACAGCGGCCCGCCCCGATGAAGTTCGGGTCGAGCGGCGCGGGGTGCTGGTCGCGCTGGTGGCGGTAGCGCCCGCCGGCGTTGGCTTGCCAGATCTCCACCAGCTGGCCCGCCACCGGCCTGCCGGATTCGTCGAGTACGCGCCCGGTCACCACGACGCGCTCCCCGATCGGCTCGCCCGGGTGACCGGCCGTCAGGTCGGCGTCGAGCGGGTCGACGTCCTGGTGGCCGAAGCACGGCGCCCAGCGTTCGACGCCCTCGGGATCGACGACGACCAACGGTTGCTTTGGATGGCGCAGGATCGTGCTGCGGTACGGCGGATAGTCGAGCCGCGGCTGCTGGACATGCCCGACTCCCCCGGCGGCCTGGTATTGCGCTGCGATGCGGGCGATCTCCGCCGTGATGTCACCCTGAGAAGCGACACACTCGGGGCTCATGTGCCGTGAGGCTACTCTCGGTGGCCCACCGAATCCCGCAAGCGGGCGGTGTCGTCGGTCAGAGAGAGCGCACCAGCGCCGCTCGCCCCTTGGTGCGCATCTTGTAGGTGGCCGAGCCGCGGTATTGCTCCATCCTGGCGGCCATCTTGTTGCCCAGCTCCTCGAGCTCCGCGTCGGTGATCCGCACTTCCGGCGGAGCGGGAATCATGTCGCGCTCCTCTTCGTCGGCGTGCGCCTCCAGCACGGTCTTGAACGAGTTCCACTCGTCCTCGTAGCCGGGCGCGCTCTGCGGCGTCCGCAGCAGCACGGAAAGCTGGTCTACCACCTGGCGGTGCTCGGCGTGGGCGACCGCGATCAGCTTGCTGGCATCCTTGAGCGCCGGGTAGTACAGGTCGTCCTCGATGCGAAAGTGGATGTCGAGCTCGATCAGCAGGTCGTCGAAAAGCTCATGCCGCTCTTCGGAATTCACCGGTGCGTCGCTGATCTTGCGGCCGAGGCCCTTGATCACGACGTGGTGTTCCTTGAGCACGTCATAGGCGTTCAATTGGCTCCTCCTTTTGCGATTCCTGCCGCGCCACCGGGAAGGGGCTGCTGCTCGCCACGGACCTCGACCACTCCGTCGACCAACCGGGCCTCGTAGCACGGCAGCGGCGCTGCCGCCGGGCCACGCACAACTTCCCCGGACTCGGCGGCGAACCATGAGCCGTGCCAGGGGCATACCAGCCGGCCGCGGTCCATCCAGCCGTCGGACATCGGCGCGGCCAGGTGGGGGCAGAATTCCCCGTACGCCGCGACCTCGCCGGGCTTGGTCTGGCAGACCACCAGGCCCACCCCATCGACCTCAACACGTACCGGCTTGCCGTTCAACGAACTTGCGGGCAGCACCGGCGTCCAGGTGGAGGTGCGCAACCGCGGGCCGGACTGGTCGATGCCGATCCCGGACTCGAAGACCAGTGCGCCACCGAGGTAGCTACCGGCCACGGTGATGCCATAGCCCAGGGCGGTCAGCAGGATGCCGCGTCCGTGGCGCCCCTTGCGCCGGTCCCACCAGGACTGCATGTACAGGGCGGTGGCGGCCAGGTTCACCAGGCCGTGCACCGCGCCGACCCGGCGGTCCTCCTCGTGGGTGTGCTGCCAGTCGGTGACGCCGGTGACGGCCGAGCCGAGGCTGGCCAGGATGCCCACCCCGAGCGCGCGCGACGCGAATCGCGATGCGTCGACGACCTCGGATGCCGGCTGGCCGGGCAGGATGCTGAGCGCGTCCAGCGCCACCGTCGTCCCGAGCGCGCCACTCGTCAGCGACGCCAGCGGCGGGTGCACCGGGTGACCGAGCCATACCCCGTTGAGCGCGTTGGCGACGGTGTTGCGGGCGCCACCGAGCCCGTTGTAGGCGAAGCTGAGCAGGTGTTCGAACCGATAACTCGGTCGATCAATCCACTCCTGGCGCCCGATAACGGCCAGAACCTTCGATCCGACCTGCTGCAATCGACCCCCTCGTGGCCGACCCACCATGGCACCAGTTCCTTCCTCGGATCAGCGGAAAACGACGGTTTATTACCGCAGAACCGAACGGTTACCCCTTGTTTACGCCGCGCTCACATGCGCGGAATGGCTGTCGTGACCCACCGTAGCCGCGGCCTTCCGTCTTTTAATTGTGTGCAACCTGTGAATTAGCACCAAGCATTCTTGTAGAAACCTGGCGGTGTGGCTTGCCAGGTGATTGACCGGCGCCGAAGACTGCGAGATTCTACTGAGCGGAGAGTAGTTCTGTAAGACAGAGAATCGCTGAGGGACCATGGCAGACCATCGCGGCGCATTGGCCGAGGTCTTCGAGAACGTGCGCCGGGGCATGATCCCCGCACACATCTACAACGACCGGGAACTGTTCGCGCTGGAGAAGCAACGACTGTTCAACCGGGCGTGGACGTTCGTGGGACACGAGTCCGAGATCGGCCAGGACGGCGACTACGTGGTGCGCCGCGTGCTCGACGACTCGTTCATCATCACCCGCGATTCGCAGGGCACCGTGCGGGCGCTGTTCAATATGTGCCTGCATCGCGGAATGCAGGTCTGCCGCGCGGAGATGGGCAACGCCTCCAACTTCCGCTGCCCGTATCACGGCTGGACCTACCGCAACGACGGCCGGCTCACCGGATTGCCGTTTCACCGGGAGGCCTACGGCGGCGACGAGGGATTCGCCAAGGACCAAACCCTGTTGCCCGCACCGAATTTCGCGAGCTACAACGGCCTGCTGTTCATCAGCCTCGATCCGAAAGCCGAACCGCTGGAAGACTTCCTGGGCGACTTCAAGTTCTATCTGGACTACTACACCAAACAAAGCGCCGGCGGTGTCCAGGTGCGGGGGCCGCAGCGCTGGCGGATCAAGGCGAATTGGAAGATCGGCGCGGAGAACTTCGCCGGCGACATGTACCACACCCCGCACACCCATGCGTCGATCGTCGACATCGGGCTCTTCCGCGAGCCGAAAGCCCAGAAGCGCAAGGACGGTGCCACCTATTGGGCGCACCGCGGCGGTGGGACCACCTACAAACTTCCGCCGGGCGGTTTCGAGGAGCGGATGCGCTACGTCGGCTACCCCGACGACATGATCGGCCGGATCAAAGACGTGTGGACGCCCCGACAGCAACGGGTGGTCGGCGAGGACGGATTCATGATCTCGGCAGCGACGTGCTTTCCGAACCTCAGCTTCGTGCACAACTGGCCCAAGGTGCACGACCGCGAGGACCAGGTGCTGCCGTTCATCTCGATCCGGTTATGGCAGCCGATCAGCGAGAACGAGACCGAGGTCTGCTCGTGGTTCGCGGTGGACTCCGCCGCTCCCGCACAGTACAAACAAGACTCGTACAAGGCCTATTTGATGTGCTTCGGGTCGACCGGCATGTTCGAACAAGACGACGTGGAGAACTGGGTGTCGCTGACCACCACCGCGGGCGGTTCCATGGCGCGACGGCTGCTGCTGAACAGCCGGATGGGCCTGCTCGCCGACGACCGCCCCGTTATCGAAGCCTTGTCCCCCAGTGCTTTCCACGGCCCCGGACGCGCCCAGGTCGGCTACAACGAGCACAACCAGCGGGCGCTGCTGAACATGTGGGCCGACTACCTGCAAGGGGTGCCCGCATGAGAAAGCCGTTGCCGTGCCTGCCATTTAGCGACACTCGGCACCTGGAGGCGCATCGGTTCCTGGTGGACGAGGCGTACCTGCTCGACGCCCAGCAGTACGAGGCGTGGCTGGACACGCTGACCGACGACGTCCGCTACGTCATGCCGGTGCGCGTCACGACCGCACGCGGCGCCGGATTCGACGCTTCGCCGGAAAGGGGGCCCCGCATGGACCATTTCGACGAGGACAAATACTCGTTGTCCCAGCGGGTCGCACGGATGGGCACCGAGCACGTGTGGGCCGAGGACCCGCCGTCGCGGCTGCGGCATTTCATCACCAACGTGCGCACCTTCGCCGGTGACGACGAGGCCCACCTGGTGGTCGAATCGGCCGAACTGCTGTTCCGCAGCAGGGGCGACGTCAACGACAGCGCTCTGATGTCGTGCGGGCGCCAGGACGTGTTGCGCCGCTGCGATGATCGGTGGAAGCTGGCCCGCCGCACAATCATCGCCGACGAGTCGGTGCTACGGATGCAGAACCTGGCGGTGTTCCTGTGAACGACGAACTGCAGCAACTGCTCGACGGCGCGGTCGGCGAAGCGATCAGCGTCGCAAACGAATTCACCGAGGTCGTGGTGCGCCGGGTCGACACCCGCAACGGATCGCGCCTGCTGATCAGCGCGCCCAGATCCGGGCAGTGGATCACCCTGGACGCGCTGGAGGTCGAGGCATTGACCTGGCAGAACCCCCGTACGCTGGCCGCCATGGTCGGCAATTCGCATGCGCCACTGCTGCCCGACGAGAGCGACGCCCAGCCGTGACCGGCTGGTTGGAGGGCAGGCGCGCCCTCATCGTGGGCGCCGGTTCGGGGATCGGCCGTGCCGTGGTGGCTGCGTTCGGCGCAGAGGGCGCGAATGTTGCTGTGCTGGAACGTGATCCGAGCAAGTGCGACGCGTTGCGCCAGCAGTTGCCGCAGGTGCCGGTGGTCGAGGGTGACGCAACCACCCACGAGGCCAACGACCGCGCCGTCGCCGCGGCGGTGGACGCCTTCGGCGGGCTGGACACCCTGGTCAACTGTGTCGGGGTCTTCGACTTCTACCGGGGGGTGGGCGACATCGAGGCCGACGCACTCGCCGACGCGTTCGACGAGATGTTTCGCACCAACGTGCTGAGCCATCTGCAGTCGGTGAAGGCCGCTATCCCGGCGCTGCGACGCGCGAGGGGCTCCTCGATCGTGCTGACCGAGTCCGCGTCGTCGTTCTATCCCGGGCGCGGTGGCGTGCTCTACGTGTCGTCGAAATTCGCGGTGCGCGGTCTGGTCTCGGCGTTGGCGCACGAACTGGCACCGGACATCCGGGTCAACGGCGTGGCGCCCGGCGGCACCCTCAATACCGACCTGCGCGGCCTGTCCAGCCTGGGGCTCGACGAGACGCGCCTGGACGACAGCCCGGACCGGGCGCGAGACGTCGCCGCGCGCACACCCCTGCATGTCGCGCTCACCGGCGAGGACCACGCGTGGAGTTATGTGTTCCTGGCGTCCGAGCGGTCCCGCGGGATCACCGGCGAAACCGTCCGGCCCGACGGCGGATTCGGGCTGGGCCCGCGATGACGGACCTGGATCAGCAGCGCGCCCTGGTGGCGCAGGGCTGTCGCGTCGCGGCGGCCCGCGGGCTGGTCGACGGCATCCTCGGCCACCTGAGCCTGCGGGTCGACGACGAGCGCCTGCTGGTGCGCTGCCGAAGCGGGGCCGACACCGGGGTGGCCTTCACCCGGGCCGACGACATCCGGCTGATCAGATTCGACGGCACCGCCGGTGCTCCAGGCGAACTCGACGGGTATCACGTTCCCAACGAGCTGCCGATCCACGTCGAGACCATGCTGGCCGACCCGGGCCACGTCGCAGTCGCGCACCTGCATCCCCCGGACGTGGTCGCCGCCGATCTGGCGGGCATCACGATCCGGCCGATCTACGGCGCCCATGACATTCCCGGCGCCTGGCTGGCGCGCGGCGGTGTGCCCGTCTACGAACGCGCTGTGCTGATCCGGAATTCGCGGCTGGGCAAGGAAATGGTGGCGGCGATGCGCGGCCGGCCGGTGGTGATCTGCCGCGGGCACGGAATCACCAGCGCCGCCGCCACGGTGCCGCAGGCGGTGCTGCAGGCGATCAGCCTCGATGCACTGGCCCGGATGTCGTTGCGGGTGCGCGCGGCCGGCGGCACCCTGCGTGACATCGACGACGCTGACTGGGAGGACCTGCCAGACCTGGGGCCTGCGTTCACCGCCGAGGCGGCCTGGCGCCACGAGGTGGCACGGCTTGCCGATTACGAGAGCTGATCGCCAATCTCCTTGGCTGCGGCCACAAGTGCGGAGGCCACCGCGGGATACCGGGAGGCCGCCAGCCGGTTTTGCGGCGCGGCGGCGTTGAGCGCGAGCCGCAGCCCGGGCGCGCGGGTCGGGATCGGCACGGCGACCGACGCGACGCCTTCCTCACTCTCTTCCCGGTTGGTGGCGTAGCCGCGCTCGCGGATGCCGGCGAGCTCGGCTTCCAATTCGGTACGGCTGCCGATCGAATGCGAGGTGATGCGCTTCAACTGCTCGCGCGGCAGCAGCGCGCGCAGTTCCGGTTGCGGCAACTGGGCCAGCATGACCTTGCCCGTCGAGGTGCAGTGGGCCGGCATGGCGCGGCCCAGCCGCGACGCCACCCGCACCGCCGCGGGCCCCTCCACGGCGGCGACGAAGCGGACACTGGCGCCGTCGAGCATGCCGACGTGCACCGTTTCGCGCAGTTGTTCGCTGAGGCTGCGCATGACGGGCGCGGCGGATCGCGCGATGTCGATGCGACCGAAGATGGCGAACGCCACCCCGGTCAGCGAGGGACCGGGCAGATAGGCCTTGGACACCGGGTCCTGGCGGACGAACCCGCGGTAGGCCAGCATCGCCAGCAAGCGATGCGCGGTCGACGACGCCACGCCCAGGTAGCGGGTCGCCTCGCTCAACCGGATCTGGGGCTGTTCACCCAACAGCAGCAACAGCTTGAGCGCATTGTCGACCGACTCGATCGGATACTGCGGCGCAAGCGAATCGGCGACGGGCGACGCCGCGGCATCCCCGGCGTCCGGCTCACGCTTGTGTGACATGGATCCACGGTAACCAGTTATAGGCGCGGCTTCGTATTATTCTCGGCATCGTGAGCGGGGCTATTCACGCTGGATACCGCCGTTACGTCGCCATCGGTGACAGCCAGACCGAGGGCCTGTGGGACGGCGACGACACCATCGGCCTGCTCGGATTCGCCGACCGGCTCGCGGTGATCGTCGATGCGCTCTATCCAGGCCTGCAGTACGCCAACCTTGCGATCCGCGGAAAGCGGATCGGCCACGTGCTCACCGAGCAGCTTCCGCAGGCGCTGGCGATGCGGCCCGACCTGATCACCGTCTGCGCCGGCATGAACGACGTCATCCAGCCCGGGCGATCCTTTGCGCCCGCCCTGGCCGACCTCGAGCACATCTACGCCGCGCTGGCCGGTTCGGGCGCGACGGTGGTGACGACGACCTTCCCGAACGTCGCCCAGTTCCTGCCGCTGGGCCGACTGGTGGCGGGGCGGCTCGCCCGGATCAACGGGGCCATCAGCGCGGCGGCCCATCGCTACGGGTTCCGGCTCGTCGACCTGTACAACGCGCCGTCGATGCGCGAGTTGGACACCTGGGCCATCGATCGGGTGCACGCGTCCACCAAGGGCCACATGCTGTTCGCCGCCGCGGCCGCCGAGGCACTCAATTTGCCTGACAGCAACCATGATTGGGCGTGGGGCGGCCTCAACCCCACGCAGCGTTCCTTCGCGGCGGGCACATTCGAGCAGTTGCGCTGGGCGCAGGAAAGCTTCGTCCCGTGGATCTGGCGGCGGCTGCGCGGACTGTCGTCGTACGACGGACGCGAACCGAAACGCCCGCGACTGGAGGGGCTGGACACCCCGAGCGAGTTCAAGCGCACACCTTAAGCCACGGATCCGCGACCGGTCAGGCATCCTTGACGCATGAATCTGGAGCCCTTGCTGCACTCGATTCCGCCGCTCGCGGTCTACCTGGTGGTAGGCGGGGTGGTCGGGATCGAAAGCCTGGGCATTCCCTTGCCGGGCGAGATCGTGCTGGTCACGGCGGCGCTGATGTCGTCGCACCATGACCTTGCCGTCAATCCAGTCGGGGTCGGCGTCGCCGCGGTGATCGGCGCGGTGGTCGGCGATTCGATCGGCTACGCGATCGGCCGCCGGTTCGGCATGCCGCTTTTCGACCGGCTCGGCCGGCGGTTCCCGAAACATTTCGGGCCCGGCCACATCGCGCTCGCCGAAAAGTTGTTCGACCGCTGGGGTGTTCGCGCCGTCTTTCTGGGCCGCTTCATCGCGCTGCTACGAATTTTGGCCGGCCCGCTGGCGGGGGCGCTGAAGATGCACTATCCGCGGTTCCTGGCGGCCAACGTCTCGGGTGCCATCTGCTGGGCCGGCGGCACGACCGCGTTGGTTTACTTCGCCGGAATCGCCGCCGAGCGCTGGCTGGAGCGGTTCTCCTGGATCGGCCTGGTGATCGCCGTCGTGGCCGGGCTCACCGCTGCAATCCTGTTGCGGGAACGCACATCCCGGATGATCGCGGAATTGGAGGCCGAACATTACCGCAAGACCGGCACCACCGCGTCCGACACCGTCTGACTAGACGACGTCGCCGGTGTCCGCCACCAACGGCGGCCGGTGTTCTTCGATCAAGGTGCGGGCCATCTTGCGGGCGCGCAGCGCGGCATCCAGGTCACCGACGGCGGCCAGAATGATCGCGCCCTTCATCAAAATGTGCCAGGACGAGGCGAATTCCTCGACGTCGGTCAAGGCGGCCGCAACGGCACGGCCCCGCACGATGTCGCGGACGCGGTCGATGTGTGCGATGCAGGCCTGACCGGCCGGGTGATCGGGCCCCACCTCGAGCAGCACATTGATGAATGAGCAGCCCTCATAGCGGTCGCTGAGCCGGAACCACTCGTGCATGACGTCGAAGATCGCCAGCAACTGTTCCTCGGGAGTGTTACCGCGCCGGCGCGACTGCTCCTCAATCAAACCGCGGGTCCAGAGCTCCTCGCGGCGCTCCAGCACGGCCAGCACCAGATCGCTCTTGGTCGCGAAATGGCGGTACAGCGTCGCCTTGGCGACACCGGCCCGTGCGATCACCTCGTCGGTGCCCACCGCGCGAATGCCACGCCGGCTAAACAGGTCATATGCGGCGGTCAGTACGCGTTCGCGAGGCGACGCGGTGGGTGCTCCGACATCCGGAGTTGTCATACAGGACTTAACGTACTCTTAGGCCCCCACCGGTAGACAGACCGCCCTGTCTCGTTATACAAAAGAGATTCGCATCCGCGAACAGACAGTCTGTCTTCAGACATTAGGACGGGCATCCATCGGGGCGTCTCAGGGCGCTTGTCGATCAGGGGGTCCACCATGAATCTCGCCATTGTTGAAGCGATGCCCACGAGTCATTTGACGCTGAGCACCAAGCTTGTCTACGAACTCGGCGACCCCAACTCCACACTGCGGGCGACCGCGGATCGCAGCGGCCCGTCGGTGGTGATCTACGCCGGGGGCGAGGTCGACGCCTGCAACGAGGACACCTGGCGCCACCTGGTGCGCGAGGCGGCGAGCGGTGTCACCGCGCCCGGCTTCTTCGTCGTCGACGTCACCGGACTCGACTTCATGGGCTGCTGCGCCTTCGCGGTGCTGGCCGACGAGGCGAAGGGCTGCCGCGAACGCGACATCGACCTCCGCCTGGTGAGCCGCGAGCCGATCGTCGAGCGCATCGTCGACGCGTGCGGTCTCGGCAACGTGTTGCCGATCTACCCCACCGTCGACTCCGCGCTGTCTGCGGCCGCTCGCTGGTAGATCCTCGGGCCGTAATCGGCTCATGGGTGACCACCCCACCGTCGGTGCAGAGGAAGAATTCCTCCTCGTCGACCCCCAGACCGGCGCGCCCGCCCCGCACAACGCGGCGGTGGCCGCGGAAGCCGAGCGGCGCGGCGCCGAGCTGCAGCTCGAACTGAGCAGTTGTCAGGTGGAAACCACCTCGCAGGTGGCTTCGACCAGCGCCGAGCTCGGCGATGAGCTGAGCCGGCTCCGGCGCATCGCGGCGCAGGCCGCCGAGGCCGCCGGCGTCCAGCTGCTGGCCTGCGGGCTTCCGCCGACCACACCGCACGAGTTTCCCGTTACCGATACCCCGCGCTACCGCAGGATCGGCGAAGAGTTCGGGATGATCGCCCACGAACAGGGCATCTGCGGATGCCACGTGCATGTGCAGGTGCCCGATCGCGCCGCGGCCATCCATGTCAGCAATTGGCTGCGGCCATGGCTGCCGTCTTTGCTTGCGCTGTCGGCGAATTCGCGCGTGTATCGCAACGCGGACAGCGGCTACGCGAGCTGGCGCAGCGTGCTGTGGCGGCGCTGGCCCGCCGCCGGAGCGCCGCCGTTCTTCGCCTCACCCGACGAGTACGACGACGCGGTGCGCCGGTTGGTGGATACCGGGGTGATCCTGGACAAGGACATGATCTATTGGGACGTACGCGTCTCCACGGACTTCCCGACGGTCGAGGTCCGGGTGGCCGACGTGCCCGCCACCGTCGCCGAGACCGTGCTGCTCGCCACCCTGATCCGGGCGGCGGTGATGACCGCGCTCGACTCGCCCGATGACGCGGGGCGGCTACCGCCCGGTGCGCTGCGCGCGGCGTACTGGAAGGCCGCACACGACGGGTTATCCGGCCGCACACTGGATTTGATCCACGGCCGCGGTGCGGTGCCGGCGGGTGAGCAATTGGGAGCGCTGGTGCAGCGGGTGCGCCCCGCGCTGGAGTCGCTGGGCGAATACGACCGCGTTCGCCACGAACTCGACCGTGTCATCACCGACGGCAACGGGGCGATGCGTCAGCTGCGGGCGTGGCGCAAACGCGGTGAGGTGATGGATGTCATCACCGAAGCCGCCGCGGCCACGCTGAGTTGAGACAAGCCCAATGCGGTCAAAACCGTTGCCGTACCGGGTTTCTCAGGCCACCGCGAGCAGGCGATACAGGCCGATCAGACCCACCACCACGATGATCGCGCGCAGCGCGTTGCCCGACAGCCGGCGTCCGTAGCGCGCCCCGAGCAGCCCGCCGACCAGTGAACCCGCCGCGATCAGGCCGGCGGCCGGCCAGCTGATCCTGTCGAACGCCACCGCCGTATAGGCAACGGCGGCAACCACATTCACCACCAGAGCCAGCAGGTTCTTGGCCGCGTTCATCCGCTGCACCGACTCCGGCAACAGCGCACCCATCAGGCCGACCAGCAGGATGCCTTGCGCGGCGGTGAAATAGCCGCCGTAGACGCCGACGGCGAAGGTGCCGAAAACCAGCGCGGCCATCCGACGGGGGCTGACGTGCTCGGGCGAACGTCCCGCCTCCTGGGCGCGCCGGGCCGTCCACGCCTGGATTCGCGGCCCGATCACCACCAGCACCAGCGCCAGCACCAGCAGCACCGGCACGATCTCGGTGAACACCTTTTCGGGCAAATGCAACAGTAGGTAGGCGCCCACCGCCGCACCGGCCAGCGATGCCGGGAGCTGCCACCGCAGCCGATCCCACTGACCGCGCAGCTCGGCGCGATAGCCCCAGGTGCCCGAGACGCTGCCGGCGACCAGACCCGTCGCGTTCGACATGGTGGCCGTCACCGGCGGATAGCCGAGCGCGACCAGTGTGGGAAAGGTGATCAGGGTGCCGGACCCGACCAGCGCGTTGATCGCCCCAGCACCCAGCCCGGCCAGGCATATGAGAAACATCTGAAGTGGCGACACCGAAGAAAAACCTTAGTCTGCCGCCGATTTCGGCGCGAGGTGACTATCGTCACGGGCGCTCCCCGATCAGGCTGGCGGAGCTTCGGCGCCGCGTTCCACGCCGGTTCGCAGCTTGACCGAGGCCGAATACGCCAGTGTCCTGAAGTGCAGGACCGGATCGTCGGAGGGCTCGATGCCATCGGTGACGCGCATCGGGTCGAACACCACGATGTCGCCGCCGTGCTCACGTTCGGTGTCCAGGCCGGTGATCGCCAGCGTGCCGACCGTAACGATCTGCGTGCTCTGCCAGGCCGCCGACGGGTCCACCGTCGAGTCGGTGGGGCCGGCGATCTGCACCCGGAAGTCGAACCGCACCGGCCCGTCGTCCAGACGCGACTTCAGCTCGTCGGTGAGGAAGTCCGGATCCTTGTCGCCGGCATCCGATCCCGACAGGTATTCCTCGGGTGCGGTCGGAACCAGGTGGTAGCGAACGTATCTGGCGCTGCCGTCGGCGGCTATCCAGCGGAAGGCGTGCAGGCCGTGGTATTCGGTGGTGGCGTAGCTGGCCGGGACGCGGTTCGCCTCGCGCACGATGGGCAGCGCACCGAGCAGCTTCGGATGGAAGAGCAGGTGTTTGGCCAGGCGCAGCGGTGTGGTGAGGCCGGGCCGCATCGCCTTGAGCAGATCGATGAAGCCGTCCGGCGTGCTGGAGACGAACAGGCGGGCGGTCTGCGTCGAGACATCGGTGGTGGAGCCGTCGGACAGGCTGAACTTCACCGCCATCCCCCGCACGCCGGACGCGCCGTCGCGCTGCTCGGGGTTGCCCGATCCGTTGGAGAAGCGAATCAGCGCCGGAACGGTCGAGCCATCGAGATGCTGTGCGCGGGAGAGCATGAGCGCGTCGGGGGTCGCCGTGAACGTGCCCCGATACAGGGTGCCTTTGGCGTGCAATGCGCGACAACCGGGCTGTGCTCCCCCGGCGCCCCGAATCGCCTCGATCGCCTGGTCAGGAGTAAGTCCACCGCTCATGGACGAATCTTAGTCGGATCACCTGGGAAAGCCGAAGAGTTCGACGACACCGTGATCGCGACCGGCGGTGTAGCCGCCGTCGACGGCGAGGGCCTGGCCGCTGACGAACGAGGCGTCGGGAGACAGCAGGAAGGCGGCCATGGCGGCGATCTCTTCGGGCTGCCCCAGCCGCTGCAAGGCGTGTTCCTTGGTGATGGAGGCCAGCGGACCCTCCATCCCGGGGATGCTGAAGACGCTGTGCGCCATGGGCGTTTCGATGAAGCCGGGGCAGATGACGTTGGCCCGGATGCCGCTGGGCCCGTAGTCGAGTGCGATGTTCTTGGTGAGCAGCACGACGCCGCCCTTGGCCGCGTTGTACGAGCTGCCGCCTGCGGTGCCCTCGAGGCCCTCGACGCTGGCAACCGTCACGATCGAGCCCCGTTCGCCGTCGGCCCGTGGTTGTTCGATCATCCTGGCCAGGGCCGCCTTGGCCACCAGGAAGGTACCGGTGAGGTTGATGCCGATCACCCGGTCCCATTCGGCGCGGTCGAGCAGGTGCACCGGGCCGCCCCCCGCGACACCGGCAGCGTGGAAGAGGCCGTCGAGGCGGCCCGGCACCGCGGCCAGCACCGCCGCGATCGCGGCTTCGTCGGTCACATCGGCGGACACGAAGGTGAACTGCGGGCCCAGGTCGTCGGGTGGGGCGCTCAGGTCGGCGCCCACCACGGCGCCGCCCTCGGCCAACAGCCGCCGCGCGGTGGCCAGCCCGATTCCCGAGGAGGCGCCGGTCACGACGAAGCTGCGGGAACGGGCGCGCTCGGGGTTCACCATGTCGGATCCTTGTCTGGGTCGGTCAGGCCGGTCGGCCCAGTCATGGTGACACACCGCCCCGCAGTCGGTTCGCGAATATCGGATTTGGTAGCCAAAGCGGTTCGCGCCGTGGGCTTTACAAAGCATCCCCGATGGTTTGATAGGTGGGCCGTATCAAGCTATGGCAAACCCATCTTGGACATCGCCACAGCCGCTGGAGGACGATGAGCCAACGGGCGAATTTCGCCGCGCCCGACGGCGTTAGGAATGACGATGTCAGTAACTCAGTTTGCGGCCGCCGTGATCGCCGTGGTCGTCCTGGCCTGCACCGCCAACCGAGCCGAACGCACCGCCGCGATAACGCTGGCGTCCGACGACGCGATCGCCATCGCGCAGGGCGTCTCGGTCACCCCCGCGCCCGGCTGGACGGTCGGACACCGCGGGCCGAACTGGGTGGCGCTGAACAACGCCGACACCAGCGCGCAGCTGCGCATCACGGTGAAGCCCGGGGGCGGCACGGATGCCGCCGGGCTGCTGCAGGCCGACATCGACCAATTCACCAGCGGCGCGTCGGCCATCTTGACCGATGTGGACCGCCTGAACCCACCCGACACCAAGCCGCTGCCCGGCGCCAATTTTCAGCAGGAAGCTTCGATCAACTACACGGCCACCGTGGTGGACCCACAGGGCACGATCCCGGTGATCGGCACGTTCACCGAGCTGCTGAACACCTCGAACGGCCGATCGGTGTTCATCGACTTCCGGCAGGACAGCAGCGCGACCACCCAGGCCGCCGGCGACGGCGGAATGATGATCGGCTCCATGCAATAAGGCGCCGGCGACCTGCGCCCGCGAGGGTCGGCGTCGCGCGCGCGGGACCGACCGCGTATTAAAAACTGGAACAAATCGAACGCGGAGGGGTCCATGCCACCAGCCGACACGACGACCAGCACGGCTGAGACGCTCGCCGGCATCGTGCAACGACACGCACAGCAGCGCCCCGACGCGATCGCCATCCGCTTCGGCGAGCGCCAGTGGTCCTGGGCCCAGTGGAGCTCGCGGATTCGTCGCACGGCCGGGGCGCTGCGCGACGCCGGCCTGGAGCGGGGCCAGTGCGTGGCCTTCCTGGACAAGAATCACCCCGCCTGCCTCGAGGTGCTCATCGCCGGCGCCTCCATCGGCGTGGTCACCACCGTGGTCAACTGGCGGGTGATCGGCGACGAACTCGTGCACGTCCTGGCCGACAGCGGCGCCCGTGTGTTGCTGGTCGGCACCGAGCTGCGCGCCGCGGTCGAGGCGGCCGCCGAGCGGGCGCCGGGCGTGGAACGCATCATCGAGATCGGCGACGAGTACGAATCGTTGCTCGCCGCGGCGGCGCCGACGCAGCCCGACCCGAGCGTCGAGGAGAACGAGACCGCGCTGGTGATCTACAGCTCCGGCACCACCGGACGGCCCAAGGGCGTGCTGCTCAGCCAGCGGGCGCTGGTCAATCACGCGTCCAACCTGGCTCCGGCGTTTCCCTTCGCCGACGGCGACGCGAATTTGGTCGCCATGCCGCTGTTCCATGTCGGCGGGATCGGCTACGCCTTGTTCGGAATCCGTTCCGGGGCACCGACGTTCATGACGCGCGAGCCCGACGCCGCGACGCTGATCGGCGCGGTGCGCGCGGGCGCCACCCACGCGTTCTTCGTCCCGCCGGTGATCGCCCGGTTCCTGGACGCGGGTGACGCGGCGACGGCCGCGATCGCCGGCTTGCGCTACATCGTCTACGGCGCCGCACCGATGCCGCTGCCCTTGCTACACCGGGCGCTGTCCACGTGGTCCAACACGAAATTCGTGCAGGTGTACGGGCAGACGGAATTGTGCGGCGCGGTCACCGCGCTGTCCGACGACGATCACCGTGACGCGACGCGGCCCGAGCTGCAGCTGGCCGCCGGAAAGGCGGTGCTGGGCTGCGAGATTCGCGTCGTCGACCAAGAGACCGGAAACCCGTTGCCGCCCGGGGAATCCGGCGAGGTGTGGGTGCGCAGCAACCAGAACATGACCGGCTACCTCAACCGTCCGGACGCGACGGCCGAGACGATCACCACCGACGACTGGGTGCGCACCGGGGACATCGGGCGCCTGGACGCCGACGGCTACGTCTACATCGAAGACCGCATCAAGGACATGATCATCACCGGCGGCGAAAACGTGTACGGCCCCGAGGTGGAGAGCGTGCTCATCGAGCATCCCGCCGTCCAGGACGCGGCGGTGATCGGGGTGCCCGACGACTTCTGGGGCGAATCCGTCAAGGCGATCGTGGTAGCCGACGGCGAGGTCGACGCGAAAGACGTCATCGAGTTCTGCCGACAGCACCTGGCCGGTTTCAAATGCCCGCGCACGGTCGACTTCGTGGCGGAACTTCCCCGCAACGCCAGTGGAAAGATCCTGAAAACTCAGCTGCGCGAACCGTTTTGGCGTGACCGGGCGCGCGGCATATGAGCACTCGCGCGGAACGCGCTACAGCCGTCCCTCGACGCGCAACTCCGGATGCACCCAATCCGGTGAGCGGCGTTCCTTGAACGAGCGGAACCCTTCGATGGCCTCGGCGTCGGACAGGCTGGCGGTCATGCCGATGCGGTCATAGAGGCCCAGGTAGCTGTCGATGCTGGACTTGATGACGCCGCGGGCGCGCGGCGCGCTTCGACAGCATTGCGCGAGAACGTCTTTCGCGGCGTCCAGCAGGCCCTCGTGCGGTACTACCCGGGTGACCAGGCCCCAGTCGAGGGCTTCGACCGCGGTGAGGACCCGTCCGGTGAACATCAGGTCGCGGGTGCGCACCGGCCCGATGACCCGGGTGAGCATCTGGCTGTAGTAGGTGTCGGCGTAGCCGCGGAACAACTCGGGCACCCGGAAGGTCGCCCGATCGCTCACCACCGACAGGTCGCTGCACAGCGCGATCTGGAAACCGCCGCCCTGGCATAGCCCGTTGACCGCGGACACGATCGGCTTGCCCGAGGTGCGCACCGCGTCGAACGGCGTCACGTCCATGCCCAGCGCGGAACCGAAGGTGATCCAGTTGTCCTCGCCTCCCCCGCCGCCCATGTCGCCGCCGGGGGCGAAGACGTCGCCGGTCCCGGTGAGCACCAGCCCGGCCAGATCCTTGTCCTCGTTGAGACGCCCCACCGCATAACGGATCCCGAAGTACATCGCCGGGCTCAGGGCGTTGCGCGCCTCCGGCCGATCGATGGTGCACACGGCGATCGGGCCCTGGCGCTCGAAGCGCAGGTAGGGCGTGCCCAGCCAATCGCCTTCGGGCGGACGGGGACGGTTCTGCGGTGTCTGCGCCACGGGACTCCTCTCGAGTCGGCGTCGCCGCGGATGCGTCGCGCCGCGACGCCGCTACTGTAGCGCTTACGGTATCCGCGCGGCCGGGCGCCTACACGTAGGGCAGCGTGGTCGCCTCGGCGGTCGCCGACGCATCGGCGAGCACCGAGGCCAGTTTGGTTTGCAGGGTGGACGTGGTGTCCCCCACCGGCTTATCGCAGAACCTGCAGCGCGTTGTGAAGTTCGGCTGTTCGTCCTCGTCCGGCCAGAACCGGCGCGGCCCGACCTGGGCCCCGGGGTCGAACTGCACGGCCTGATGCGGCGCGTCCTTGAGGATGCGGCCGACGGGATGACTCTGTGGGCATTCGAGTTTCAGCATGCCGATGCCCTCTTGGTTGCCGACCATGATTCACCGTCCTCTCGGTGTCAGTGCAGGATCTGCGCGAGCTTGCGCCACCGCCGGTGCCGGTGGCGGAACATGACCCGGACGAAAGCGCGGGTGAGCAGCCCATGCACGCCGTCGTCGGTTTCGATCTCGTCGGTGTAGCGGCAGCTGCGGTCGTCGATGGGTTCGAACGTCAGGCGGTGATTCCAGGCTGTCTCTTATACACATCTCCGAGCCCACGAGACTGCAG
>NZ_LZSX01000037.1 GCF_001665835.1 Mycobacterium colombiense
CTCAAGCCCGACTGCGTGGTCTACGCGGCCAGCGGCCCCGACCGCGATGGCGCGGCCGTGCCGGACTACGTGCGTCTGCTGGCGGCGGGCATCAACGTGGTGTCGACGTCGTCGACGAGTCTGGTGTACCCGCCGTCCTACTTCGCGCCCAACTGGCGCGACGAACTTGACGCGGCGGCCAAAGCCGGCCAGGCGTCGTTCTACGTGTCGGGCATCTTCCCCGGCTTCGCTTCCGACCAGCTCGCACTGCTCATGACCACCCAGTCCAAGAGCATCCGCCGGATCACGGCCAGTGAGGTTGCGCTCAATGATCACTATCCGGTGGCCGACGTGATGATGGACGGGATGGGCTTTGGCCGGCCGCTGGAGTTCGAGCCGATGCTCAAGACGCCCGGGTTCATCGAAATGGCTTGGAAGGCACCGATTCATCTCATGGCGGAGGGGCTCGGTGTCGAGGTCGAGGAGATACGGGGTGCGCTCGACCGTGAGCTCACGGACCGGGACATCGAGGTGGCCTTCGGCACCGTCAAGGCCGGCACCTGCGGCGCCGTGCGGACCCGGGCGGCGGGAGTGGTCAAGGGCGGCGAGGCCATCGTGATCGAGCACGTCATCCGGATGGCCCGCGACGTCGCACCCGATTGGCCGACCTCGGACTGCGACGCCACGTATCGGGTCGACATCGAGGGCGATCCCGACATCCACTGCGAGATGACGCTGGGCGAGACGGCGGGCCACGGGGCGGGGCGAGCCGCGATGGCGTCCACGGCCATGCGCGTCGTCAACGCCATTCCGTATGTCGTCGACGCGCCCCCGGGCCTGCTGAGCTCGCTGGACCTCCCGACCACGCTGCCGCTTTACGTCTTCGACTGAACGTGTAACGTACGTCGCAAAGATTAGGGCAGCTAGGAGTTTGCCGTGTACACACTGCGCTTCGACATGCGCGATCCCGACTGGGCCGCGCCCCCAGCCGATCTGTACGCCGCGGCGCCCGAAATGTCCGCATGGGCCGAGGAACACGGTGGTCTGGCCGCCGTCCTGTGCGAACACCACGGCTCCGAGGACGGCTACCTGCCGTCGCCGTTCCTGCTGGCCTCGTCGGTGGCCGCGCGGACGCAGCGGCTGGCGCTGAGCCTGATCCTGATCCTGCCGTTCTACGAGACCGTACGTCTCGCCGAGGACATGGCCGTGCTCGACATCATCAGCAACGGGCGGGCCTCCTACATCCTGGCCCTGGGTTACCGGCCCGAGGAGTTCGAGCACTTCGGCCTGCCGATCAAGAAGCGCGGTCGCCTCTGCGACGAGAAACTTGCGCTGTTGCGGCGACTGCTTGCCGGCGAAACCGTCGTCGAGGACGGACGGCGGATCAGTGTGACACCCCGCCCGTTGACCCCCGGCGGACCGGGACTGATGTGGGGCGGGGGAACGGTCGCCGCGGCCCGCCGGGCAGGCCGGTACGGCCTGGGCATGCTGGGCAACGCCAACGCGCCGGGCATGCAGGAGGCCTACGAGGAAGCCTGCCGCGAACACGGGCATACGCCCGGGCCGACGATGTTCCCCGACCGCAACACGCCCTCGGTCGTGTTCGTCGCCGAAGACGTCGATCAGGCGTGGAAAGAGATCGGCGAGCACCTGCTGCACGACGTGCGCACCTACGCCGCGTGGAATCCGGGGGACGAGACGACGGCGGGATTCAGCCACGTCAACACCATCGACGAGCTGCGTGAGACGGGGACGTCGCACGTGATTATCTCGGTGCCGGAAGCGATTTCGCGGGTGAAGGCCGGCCAGGTGCTCAACCTGTCGCCGCTGTGCGGCGGGCTGCCGCCCGACATCGCTTGGCCGTACCTCAAGCGCGTCGGCGAGGTGGTGCTGCCCGAGGCCCTCGGCTGACCGCTACTCCTCGCCGAACCGATCGACGAGGTGTGAGTTGACGCCGTCGGCATCGAGCCGCCGCGCCACCAGATAACCCGCCCCCATCCAGGCGCGACGAGACCAGTTACCGAACGACACCCGTGTTCCCGGGGCGCCGGATGCGGCCGGCATCATCTTGACGCGTTCGAGCGCCTCCTTCACCCCGCGCGGGCTCAACGGGTGGGCGTCGGCGAGCGCCCGCAGCAGCGTGTGCGCGACGTCTCGATTCACCACCGGCACACACCATTCCGGTCGCCGGCCGTAGGCCTCGTTGTACTCGTCGAGGAATTCCTGCCCGACCGTGTTGCCCTCGTCGTACTGGTCGACGCCGGTCCAGCCCATGAAGGCATTCCACATGATGGGGTTGAGCCAGGCGTTCTGGAAGGCGGTGCCGCAGAACCGGGGTGGATCCCAACCCAGCGCCTCGAGCGCAGGGTTGACGAACACGATCCCGAAGCCGAAGCCGCAGTGCACGATCGCCTGTGCTTTGGCGTCGTGCAGTGCCTTCACGGCGTCGCTGACGTCCCCGGCGGTCTGGGCGATCGACGCCTCGGCCACGATCCGAATACCCTTGCGCCGGCACGCATCCCGGAAGTTCTTCAGATAGGCCTCGCCGACGAGGGATTGCTCGATCAGCACACCCACCTGGGTGTGTCCGCCCTTGGCCAGCAAGTCGGACCAGAAGATCGGCTCGTCGGTGTGCGAGCCCATCGGATACGCGAAAACCCATTCGCTCAGCGCCGCGTCCGATCCCGTCACGCTGATGCAGGGAACCTTGAAGCGCTCGTCGATCGCTTCGCGGGTCGGGATCACGTTGTCGCCGATGTTCGGGCCGAAGATGGCCAGGCAACCCTCGTCGCACAGCTGGCCGTAGGCGTCGATGACCGCCTTGACCGACCCCTTGGGCAGGCCCTCGACTTCGCGGTAGATGATCTCGATCGGCCGATCGATCAGCCCTTGCTCGACGCCCTTCTTGAAGACCAGATCGAAGGGTTGCGTCAGGTCCTCGAAGTACGTTTGCGGAAAGCCCTCCGGCAGTAAAAAGTCCATCAGATAGCCGATCTTGATCGGCTGGGCGGTGCTCTCGTAACCCATGTGATCGCTGCCTTATTTGGGTTGGTTGGGGACGCCGAGGTACAGCTGCTCCGTCGGCCCCGCGGTGACGTAACCGCCCAGCTTCGTGATGAGGTGCGGCGCAAAGACCGCGCCGTACACCAGGTGTCCGACGACAATGACGGCCACGATGGAGAGCACCGCAGACTGACCCCGGCTCTTCGACCTCTTGTCCGCCCACATATCGATGACGTTTCGCCCTTCGGCATCGGTGCGCCCGAGCAGATACGTGAACAGCATCATCTGGATGCCCATCGCGAGCGAATCGTACAGCGGATACTGGTGCTTGGTGCCCTCGAAGATCGCGAGGCCGGGAATCACGTAGCCGTAATAGAAGTTGCCGAGCTGCGCCCCGGTGAAGGCGTTGAAAAACAATGCCCAGCAGATACCGACGACGAGGCCGACCACGAGCAGCGTAATCGGCCTGCGCCAGTTGAACTTTGCGCTCAGCCAGCGTCCGAGGGCGGCACCCGTCACAGCGGGAATGATGAAGTACGAGACGTAGCCGATCGGCACCGCCAGCGGCAGCCCGCCCCACGTCACGTTCAACGGCCACCAGGACGGCATGCGGGGCAGCGCGGGCGGAAACTGTGCGTACATCGCCCAGTCGTAGGGTGACTCGATCCAGGAGAACGAGATCGCCGAGATGCCGAGCAGCAACAGCGGGTGGATGCGGCGCCGCCGGTAGCTCAGATAGATGCCCGCGATCAGGAATGCGATGCTCGCGGCGTAAGAGAAATATTGTGCCCCGGCCATCACGGGCGTCATTTGGTCGTTCACTGGCGGCCCTCGTCGCTCGGCGCGCGCCGCGCCTCGGGATCGAAGCGGAGCACCAGCCCGAATATCAGGACGATCAGGCCGAACAGCGTGCCGAGCATGATGACAGCGCCCATGGTGTCACCCTTCCGATGGTTTTCGCCTTGAAGGTAGTGGATACTATCCTATCTAGATAGTGGATACTATCCCCAAGGCGGCCGACCGTAAGGCCGTGCGGAGGAGTGGACATTGGTGCCCCAGCGAGCAATTAAGCAGCCGACGCCGACCACGGTGGCGCGCCGGCCCCGCGGCGAGCCGCGCCGGCTTCTGCTCGACGCTGCCCGGGAGCTCTTCGCCGGTCAGGACTATCGCAGCACCACGACACGTGAAATCGCCCAGGCCGCCGGGGTCACCGAGCATCTGCTGTTCCGCAACTTCGGTTCGAAGGCCGCGCTGTTCCGCGAGGCGCTCGTCGTGCCGTTCGTCAGCTTCGTCGACGAATTCGGCCAGACCTGGCAGTCGGTGGTTCCCGAGGAGACCGACGAGCACGAGCTGACTCGGCTGTTCGTCTCGAAGCTCTACGACGTGTTCGTCGAACACCAGGGTCTGCTGTTGACCCTGATGGCCGCCGAGAGTCTCAGCGACGAGGAGAAAGCCGACGCCGGCATCGCCGAGATCCGCCGGGCGGTCACGGTGCTGGGCCAAATCAGCGTTGAAGGCATGCAATTGCGCGGGTTGCGGTCCGATCACCCTGACCTGCCTGCCCACTCGACCGTGTCGATGATCGCCGGCATGGCCGCGCTGCGGTCGACCTACTTCGGGAACAATCCACCGCCGCGGGAGGTGATCGTTGAGGAACTCGTCCAAGCACTCCTGCATGGCTTCTTGCACCGCAACGACTGAGATAGGGATCCGACAATGACAAGCCCCAGCGCCGTCGAGTTGTATTACGACCCATTCGATGTCGAGATCGACTCGAATCCATACCCAGTGTGGAAGCGGATGCGCGAAGAAGCGCCGCTGTACTACAACGAGAAGTACAACTTCTACGCGCTGAGCCGTTACGACGACGTGGTGCGCGAGCTGCCGAACTGGGAGACGTATCGCTCCGGCAAGGGCACCACCGCGGACATCCTGTTCGCGAATATCGAAGTGCCACCGGGCATTCTGCTGTTCGAAGATCCGCCGCTGCACGACCTGCACCGCAAACTGCTGTCCCGCGTCTTCACACCCCGGCGGATGTTGGCGGTCGAGGACCTGGTGCGCGGGTTCTGTGTCCGCGAGCTCGACCCGCTGGTCGGCGGGAGCGGCTTTGATTTCATCGCGGATCTGGGCGCGATGATGCCGATGCGGACCATCGGCTACCTGTTGGGCATTCCCGAGGCGGATCAAGAAAAGATCCGGGACCGCAGCGTCGCCAACATCGAATTGTCCAGGGACAGCGACCCCGCCGCGGTCGATGCGAATGTCTTCGCGAATTCCATCGCCCTGTTCGCCGAGTACATCGAATGGCGGGCCAGTCATCCCTCCGACGACCTCATGACCGAGCTGTTGCGGGCCGAGATCGATGAGCCGGACGGCACGCGGCGTCCGTTGACGCGGACCGAGGTGCTGGCCTACACCGCGATGATCGCCGGTGCGGGTAACGAAACGACCGCTCGCTTAATCGGTTTCATGGGCCAACTGTTGTCGGATCACCCGGATCAACGCCGCGAACTCGTCGCGGACCCGTCGCTGATCCCCGGCGCGATCGAGGAGACCTTGCGGTACGAGCCGCCGTCACCGGTGCAGGCCCGCTACGTCGCGCGCGATGCCGAGCACTATGGCCGCAAGGTGCCGGAGGGATCGTTCATGCTGCTGCTCAACGCCTCGGCCAACCGGGACGAAAGTCACTTCCCGGATGCGGATCGCTACGACATCCACCGCCGCGGAAGCCATCTCAGCTTCGGGCAGGGCCTGCATTTCTGCCTGGGCTCCGCGCTGGCCCGCCTCGAAGCGCGGGTGGCCTTCGAAGAAGTGTTGAAGCGTTGGCCCGACTGGGAAGTCGACTATGCGAACGCGCAACGGGCGCACACCGCGAGCGTGCGTGGCTGGGCGCGCCTGCCCGTCGTCACGCCATAGCTCGATGGCTCGAGGGTGCGTTTCGTCGAGCGTGAAGTTAGCGTCACGCTCGACGCCGAACGTGACGCTAGTGTCACGTTCGGCGGCCAGCCGCACACTCGGCCAAAGACCGTCGCCTGGCTAGGTATCGCTCTGGTCCACCAGGACCGCACCGTCGGGCTGATTCCCCAACGTCTGCAACGCAATATCGTCGCCCTGGGCGGTGAGGCGCACGATCTGGGCCAGTTGCCCGGGGGCGTCGCACTGCAGATAATGGTCGGCGCCGGGCACCACCCAGTAGCGGTTGCGGCCCGGCTTGTGCTTCAGGTACGTCTGCCAGACGTGGTTGGGAACTCGCAAGGGTGCCACGTTGTCGTGGACGCCCCACACCACCGTGGTGTTGACGTGGCTGGTGGAAAGCGCTTCCAGCCAACCGGTTTCGTCGGCCGCCCGCTCATGCAGGTATTGGATGGTGTCGGGCAGCACGCGGACGCCGTCGTTGTGGGCGAAGCATTTGGCCAACGCGGCGATCTCCGGATCTTCCAGTGTTCGTCGCGGCATGAACGTGCTCGCGCCCATGCCGGCCGCGAGCATCTCCGGCGTCGTGGCCGCGGCGGTGGGCCGCGCGGTCGCGGGGTCGAGCAGTGCGGTCTGAAAGGCGGTGAGGTTGGAGAGCGGAAGGTAGATGTTGGCGTTGGTCAATATCAGGTCGACGGGCGCGGCCGGCGGGTCTTGCGCGGCCAGCATGCCCACCGCGATCATGCCGACGCTGCTGCCGCGATCGTGGGTGAGCATGCGGTATTGGGTGAGCCCCCACACCTGGGTGATCGCGTGGACGAGCAGGCGCGCGTCGTCGTAGAGCGAGTACACGTAGGGCTCGGGTGGTTTGTCGGAGAGTCCGTAGCCGGGAAAGTCCAGCAGGTAAATGTCGAACTCCACGCTCAGTTCATTCGCCAACCCGAAATAGTCGATGCTGCTGGTGGGAAAGCCGTGCACCAGCACCAAAGCCGGCGCTCCGGGAGTGCCGCATCGGCGACTGAACACCGCGACCTCTTGGCCGTCGTTGGCGGCGGTTGTCGAGCGCCAACGAAGCTCGGTGCCGCCGTCTTGCCACTGCGCAAAGATGTCCAAGCTGTCAGCATCGCAGAGGTGGTCGCGGCAGACAATACGCGCTTACGGGCACGCCACGTGGACTCCGAAAGTCACATCCCGCAAGCCGCTTTGGCCGGGCGTGGTGGCCTGGCCGGTCCCGGTGACCGTATAGCTCTTGCCGTCCTTGGTCGCTTGGACCTGAGTCGGCGATCTGGTTCCCTGATAAGGCAATTGGTACAGGCCGTTGTCCAGCTTGAGCGAAATGGCGAAGCCGTCGATGCTGGGTGGCTGCTCATCGGAGACGGCCAGCGACACCGACGCGGAATCGTCGTGCACGCTGATCCGGGTGGTGAGGTCACCCGATTCCGGGGGAGAGGCGCTCGGCTGCGCCGCCGAGCGGGTGCAGTCCACCGCGGCGATCATCGTGTGCTTGTTCCCATCGATCATGACGGTCGTGCTTGCCAAGGGCGGGCCCGAACTCGGGGCGGTGGCCGGGTGATCTCCCTTGCTGGAACAGGCCGGCAGGCCGGCCGCCAACGCCACCAGGCCGAGCGTGGCGGCCGCGCGAACGACCCACCGCTGGCTGCGGCGATTGCCGGGATTGGTCATGGCACCCCTCAGGCTAGGTCGTCACGAGGACTATAGGTCCCGTTCGCTTCCCCTGCCTGACTTAAACGGGAGCGCGGGAAAAACTCCACCGCTGGCGCGTTGATTCGATACATGTTTATATAGATGGATGTCGAAGCAATCGGGGACGGAGTGTTGCCCGGCGCTGGGTGCGGCCGCGTTGGCCGAGCCGCAAGCAGCTGAGCTGGCGGCGATGTTCAAGGCGCTCAGCGATCCGGTGCGGCTGCGACTGTTGAGCCTGGTCGCCAGCCATCCTGGTGGCCAGGCCTGCGTCTGCGAGATCTCCCAGACATTCGACGTGTCGCAGCCGACGATCTCCCATCACCTCAAGGCGCTGCGGTCGGCCGGCCTGTTGGACTGCGAACGGCGCGGCACGTGGGTCTACTACTGGGTGGTTCCCGCTGCATTGCAACAGCTTTCGTCGGTGTTGAGCGTCGACGCCCGCGTGACCGCGGAATGTGGATCATGAGCCAGACGCGGATGGACACGGCGGTGGGTGCCCGGCTTTCGACGTTGGATCGGTTCCTGCCGGGATGGATCGCGATCGCCATGATCGCGGGGCTGCTGCTCGGCCGGTTGATCCCGGGCCTGGGGCGGGCGGTCAGCGCCGTTGAGGTCGACGGCATCTCGTTGCCCATTGCCATCGGCCTGCTGGTGATGATGTACCCGGTATTGGCCAAGGTGCGCTACGACCAGCTCGACAGCGTCACCGGTGACCGCAGGCTCATGGTGGCGTCGATCGTGCTGAACTGGCTGATCGGACCCGCGGTGATGTTCGCCCTGGCCTGGCTGATGCTGCCGGATCTGCCGGAATACCGCACCGGGCTGATCATCGTGGGTTTGGCGCGCTGCATCGCCATGGTCATCATCTGGAACGACCTTGCGTGCGGAGACCGCGAAGCCGCCGCGGTTCTGGTTGCGCTGAATTCGATCTTCCAAGTCGTCATGTTCGCCGCCCTGGGCTGGTTCTACCTGTCGGTGCTGCCCGGGTGGCTGGGGCTCAGCACCACCGGCATCGACGTATCCGCCTGGCAGATCGCGAAATCCGTACTCATCTTCCTGGGCATCCCGCTGCTGGCCGGATACCTGTCGCGGCGTCTCGGTGAGCGCGCCAGGGGCCGCGGCTGGTACGAGAGTCGTTTCCTGCCCCGGATCGGACCGTGGGCGCTGTACGGGTTGCTGTTCACCATCGTCATCCTCTTCGCGCTGCAAGGTCACCAGATCACCTCGCGGCCTTGGGACGTCGCGCGAATCGCGCTGCCGCTGCTGGTGTATTTCGCGATCATGTGGGCCGGGGGATACCGGCTGGGAATCCTGATGCGACTCGGATACGCCCGCACCACCACCCTGGCATTCACCGCCGCAGGCAACAACTTTGAACTAGCGATCGCGGTGGCGATCGCTACCTACGGCGCCGCGTCCGGTCAGGCGCTGGCCGGTGTGGTCGGACCGCTGATCGAAGTGCCGATCCTGGTCGCGCTGGTCTACGTTTCGCTGGCCCTGCGACCGCGGCTCTTTGGTGACGCCGGCTCGGCCGGCGCCGAGAGGCCCAGTGTTCTCTTCGTCTGCGTGCACAACGCCGGTCGTTCGCAGATGGCCGCCGCGCTGCTGAGTCACCTGGCCGGCGACCGCATCGAAGTCCGCTCCGCCGGAACGGAGCCCGCCGATCAGATCAATCCGGCCGCAATCGCGGTGATGGCCGAATGGGGGATTGACATCACCGACGTTCCGAAAGTTCTCACCGCCGACGCGGTGCAGAGCAGTGCCGTCGTGATCACGATGGGCTGCGGCGATACCTGCCCACATTTCCCGGACGTCTCGTATCGAGATTGGCGCCTGCGCGATCCCGCCGGCCAGCCCGTAGAGGCGGTGCGGGCCATTCGCGAGGACATCGCCGAGCTCGTCCGTGCACTCATCGAGGAACTCCTCGGCACCACGATGACGATCGAGATACCCGCCGGGAAAGGAAGGTAACCATGTCGCGTGTTCAACTCGCCCTCAACGTCGACAACCTCGACGAGGCAATCGCGTTCTACGCCAAGCTTTTCGGCGTCGAGCCGGCCAAGATCAAGCCCGGCTACGCCAACTTCGCCGTCGACGAGCCGCCACTGAAATTGGTGTTGCTGGAGAACTCCGGGCATGGCGGCACCCTCAATCACCTCGGCGTCGAGGTCGCCTCCAGCGACACCGTGCACCACGAAAGCCAAAGGCTCGCCGGGGTGGGGTTGCTGACCGACGACGAGACCGACACCACGTGTTGCTTCGCAACCCAGGACAAAGTGTGGGTGACCGGTCCGGGCGGTGAACGTTGGGAGATCTACACGGTGAAGGCCGATTCCGAGACGTTCGGACCCGTCGACGAATCGGAGCGCACCTGCTGCACTTCCTAGGCGGCGCTGGCGCTTACGGCCAGGCTTCCCAACCGATCATGCTGCGCAGCGGGCCGGCGAACACCGGCCGCACCGCGCTTGAACGCCAACGCTGTTCGAGGATGGGGGCCAGCGCGCCGGTGGTCGTCAGCGGATCCTCGTCGAGGTAGACGACGGTGATGTATTGGTGATCGGTTCGCCAGCCACGCGGGAGGTGGCTCCACCCGGCGCTGGACCCGAAGGTCCACGCGCCGGCCGTGCCCGGCGTCGCGAGCAGGGCCGGGTAGTGCTCCGCATGCAACCATTGCAGCCAATCGTCGGGCCGGCCGTCGGCGGGTTCTTCGACGATCAGCACGATGCCGCGGTGTGGCCGAAACGGCACCACCTCGGGCGAAATCAGGGCGTGCGGCGAGGATTGCCACTGCAGGAGGCGCAGACCGGCCACTTGCAGCGTCGGCCGCACGACCGGGAAGCGACCGTTGTCGCGCAATGTGCGGCCCAGGGTGACGAAGTCGTCGAAGGTCTTCTCGACGGGATCGCCGACCAGGTAGTGCACCGCGTTGCCAATTTCCCCCAGGGGGCCATTGGCGGCCAGGCGGTGGTCGGGGTAATCGCCGTCGGCGATCCAGCGCAACCCGTGCACGATGCCCGGCAGCTGATATTGCTCCGGCATGTGATCGAGCAGGTGCCAGCGCAGGTAACTACCGTCGTCGTCATCAGGCGGCGCGGCAGTGAGGCTGAAAATGCCTGCCCTGACGCGGATCACGCGGGACCGCCGGCGGGGGAATGGAGCTCGGCCAGCGCCTGCAGATTCTCCAGGTAATGCTGCAACGACGTGTGGCGAAAGGCGGCGCTGACGATGGTCGCGCCGTGAGCGGTAGTCTCGCCCAGCAGGTCGCGGGTTCGCTGCGGCTGGCCGATGGGGTCCAGAAATGCGGGAGCGGGCAGGACGACATCGAATCCGGGCCGAAGGTCGAAGCGGCCCAGCCAATCCCGCGCCTGCTGCAGGCTCACATTGAACGGGGCCCAGCCGTCGGCCAGTGTTGCCGCTCGGCGCAGCGATCGCAGCGTCCGTCCGCCGATCCAGATGGGCACGTGCTCCTGGACCGCGCAAGGTTCGACGACCAGGCCGTCGAACGAATAGAACTCGCCGTGGTAGGCCGGTTCGTCGACCGACAGCGACGCGCGCAGCGCCCGTAACGCGTCGTCCCCGCGGGGGCCACGGTCGTCGAAGGGTGCGCCGATGAGATCGAATTCTTCCTTGAGGCTACCGACGCCGACCCCGAGGATCAGCCTGCCGCCGCTGATCTGGTCCAAGGTGCCGTAGCGCTTGGCGATTTCGAGCGGATGGTGATAGGCGAGCACCAGCACGTTGGTGGCCAACCGAATTCGTTGTGTGCGGGCGGCCAGGTAGCCGAACGTGGCCAGCGGATCCCAATAGCGGGTGCCGCGGCGACCCCGCTCGGCCGCGGGCAGCGCGATGTGCTCGCTGCAGGTCAGGTGATGGTAGCCGAGCCGGTCTGCGGCCTCGGCGATCTGAGCCAGATCCTCGATGGTGGCGGTCTTCTCCCAGTCGGCGCTGCTTCCGGGAAACATCGTCACCACCGGGGTGGCCACCGACAGTTTGGAGTGTCCGCTCATCCCTGCATGTACCCTCCGGCATCGACGGGAATCGATTGGCCCGTGATGGTGCGGCTTTCGTCGCTGGCGAGGAACAGCGCCAGGTTGGCGATATCCTCGGTCGAGGAGATGTCTTGCAAGGCAACGCCTTTGAGTTGTCTCTTGCGAACCGTTTCGACGTCGACGCCTTGCTCGTCCGCTGTGCGTTGCACCCACTTGCGCCACAGCTCGGTGTCGATGGCCCCGGGCACAATGCAATTGCACCGGATGCCCTGCGGACCGACCTCGAGTGCGACGGCCTTGGTGAACGCCCGCAGTGACGCCTTCGCGGTGACGTAGTGGGTTTTGCGGACCATCCCGGTGTAGCCGACGGTGGAGGAGAAGTTCAAGATGACGCCGCGGCGCCGCTGCAGCATCGACTGGTTGAGGACTTCGCGGGTGCACAGCATCGCGGCGGTGACGTCGATGGCGATGGTGGCGTTCCAGTTGTCCAGCGTCTGTTCCCAGATCCAGCGGTCCTGTCCGGGCGCGGCGGCGTTGTTGCACAGGATGTCGACATGGCCGAACTCGTCGACGGCCCGCCTCACCATGGCCGCGACGTCGTTCTCGTCGGTCACGTCGGCGCGCATCGCGATGGCGCCGGGACCGGCCGCCTCGGCGGCCGCGCGGACCAGCTCTTCACGCCGTGCGGCCAGCAGGACCTTGGCGCCTTCGCGGACGAACAGCGAGCCCAGCACGGGTCCCAGGCCGGTACTGGCCCCAGTGATGATCGCGACCTTGCCGTCGAGCCGGCCGGTCATAATGTCGTGTTCCCAGGCGGATTCATGCCGGGCAGATTCTAGCGCCAACGTGATTCAGGAAGTGCCCGTCGCGATGAACATGCCGGCTGCGGCGACGACGAGCACCAGGTCGATCAGAATCGCGTAGTGACGCGGGTGGGCCCGGCGCACGATCGAGCGAGTGACGAAGGGGCCGATCATCAAGGCGGCGCCGATGACCAGCCCACGGGCCACGACGGCGGCGTTGAGCGCACCCAACTGACCAAAGGTGCTGATCTTGCCGACGTAGAGCACCAGGGCGCTGGCGGCCTCGGACCCGAGGAAGGTGCCACCGGTGAGCCCGTAGCCGGTGAAGATCGGAACGCTCAGTGGCCCCGTCGACAGCACCAAGCCCGTGAGGAAGCCGACGACGACACCCGCGGTGGCGAGATGCCAGAGCCGTACCCGCCACTGCCGGGCGTGCGCAAGCCTGCGCACCGGAATCATTGCGAGAAAAAACACGCCGAGCAGCCCGTCGACCAGCGCTTGCGGGATGCTCAGCAGGGTGTTGGCGCCGAGTACGACGGCGGGAGTTCCGGGCAGCGCGTAGGCGAGCACCGGACGCCAGCGAATCTGGCGCCACCAGGCGGCAACGCGAGCGACATTGGCCATGACCGCCGCAATGCCCATGACGGGCACCGCAATTCGAGGGCCGTACATCATGACCAGCGCGGGCAGCAGCACCAGCGACGAACCGGTGCCTACCAGTCCGCCGAGCGCGCCGGCGGCCAGCGCGATGACAAAGAGGACGAAAAGAGCCAGCATGAAAGGACCTTCTGGCCGACGCGAGGCGCACCGGCCGGGGTCCTCCAGGCTTTTGTCCGTTCAGATGACCGCATCCCGTCGGGGGATGCGGTGGCGCCGCTCGGACCAGGCACTTGAAGTCGGAACCCTAGGCGCTATCGACCACAGGCTAACAAAGATCCGCGCTCGGTTCCGTTTCGTTAGCCGGCCTATGGTCGGCCGCCGGTCGGCGAAACGCGGCTACGCCTCGCCCCGATCCACCGGATGGCCCGGGTCCGAGCTCCACTCCGACCACGACCCCGGATACAACGCCGCCTCCCGGCCCATCGCGGCGAGCGCGGCGATCGTGACCGTGGCGGTGACGCCTGAGCCGCAGTAGGCGCCCACCGCGTCGTGACGCTCGATTGCGCGATCGGACAACAGTTGTGCCAGTGAGTCGTCGTCGAGGAAGGTACCGTCGGCCGCGAGGACCGAGGTGCTGGGCAGATTCTTCGCGCCGGGAATGTGGCCGGCGACGGGATCGAGAGGTTCGACGTCGCCGCGGTAGCGTTCCGGTGCGCGCGCATCGAGCAGCGTCACGGTGTCTTCGGCGACGCGCTCGGCCGTCAGCGTACGGCGGCTTCCCGCATACAGATCATGGTGCGGCACAGTCACATTCCCGGGCGTTGGATCGACGGGCCCGGTTTCGAGACCTTGCCCGGCCGAGCGCCACGCCGCCACCCCGCCGTCCAGGATGCGTACGTTGTCCAGTCCGGCCGCGGTCAGCACCCACCACGCTCGTGCGGAACCGGCGCGGTTCCAGTCGTCGTACACCACCACCAACGCACCCTGCCGGATTCCCCAGCCACGCGCGGCGATCTCCAGATCGCGTCCCGACGGCAGCGGATGACGGCCCTTGCCGGAGACCGTGTGGTCGCTCAGGTCATCGTCGAGTGAGACGTAGACGGCGCCCGGAATGTGCCCGTCCAGGTAGGCCGGCCGCCCGTCGGGAACATCGATTCTCCACCGCACGTCCAGGATGGTCACCGGCTCGCCGGCGGAGATGATGTCCGCCAACTCGGTGGCGGTGATCAGTACCTGATTGCGTGCTCCCACCGGATCCTCCTTGTCGGTCTTCAGCGAGCCTAGTCAGCGCGGTGGGCAAACTGTCGCCTGCGGGCAGGTCCCGCCATATCCACCTGGACCGGCAGGCCTCGGAGTGCTCAAGGCTGTCCGACCAATGGTCTGGCATACCGACCACTGGTCGGTTATGCTGATCGCCGAGATGGAGGTGGTGCAATGAGCACTTCGCAGCAGTCGCAGATCCGGACGCGCATGTTCGCCCGCGTGATGGGCCCGTATCTCACCATCGTGCCCACGACGATCGCGATACGCGGCTCGTACGTGCAGGCGCTGTTCACCGAGTTCAAGGCAAATCCGATGTGGCCGTGGCTGTATGGCGCCATCCTTTTGATGGGTGGGCTGTTCATCGTCGCCTTTCACCAGTACTGGCGCGGACTCGCGCCGATCATCGTGTCCGCCGTGGGCTGGTTCTTCCTCATTCGCGGGCTGTTGCTGTTGACGGTTCCCATGGCCTACGACGCGGCCGGCGACGTCATCTACAGCTCGGGTGCATTCGCGGCGATATGGGTGTTGTTCATCGGCCTGGCCTTGGCCGGGCTGTACCTGACCTACGTGGGCTGGAAACCGGAACCCCGCACGCCTGAGACTGTGCCGGGAACAACCCAGGACCGCCCGGGTGCCGCGGGTAGTTAAGCACCCCGATATCCGCCGGGCGGAGCTGCTGGATAGAGCGACCGAATTATTTCTGCGGCGTGGCTATGACAACGTCAGCCTGAACGATTTGATCGCCGATGCCGGTGTCTCCAAAGGCGCTTTCTACCACTGGTTTCCGTCGAAGGACGCGCTGATAGCCGCGCTGGCCGAGCGCAGTGCGCGAGCGGCGTTCACCGTCATCGAGGATGCAGTCGCCGCGTGCGGCGGGAATGCGCTGGCTCGCCTCAATGCGGGGCTGCAAGCCGGTTTTGACGTCAAGATGAAGATGGGCGTGCCCGAGCAGCTGGCCGCCATGGTGGCATTGCTGCGTCCCGACAACGCCCATCTGTACGCACGAATACTGGCCGTGGACGAGGCGTTGTCCTTGCCGCTGTTGACGCGCCTGATCTCCGAAGGAGTCGCCGACGGCATCTTCGACACCTTTGACCCCCAAGGGGTCGCCGACATGATCTATGGACTCGCCGCGCGCACCAACTCGACCGTTCTCGATGTGCTCGAGGCGAGCGACGATGCCGCGCGAGCGCGGGCGATCGATGCTCTGGCAACGCGTTTCAGACTGCACGGGATTGCCGTCGACCGCACACTGGGCCTACCGGACGGAAGCGTCACCACGCTGACGCGTGCACAGGTCGAAGCGATGGTCGGGGCGTCGGGTGGATAGGAATTCGGCTATGCGCTTTCCTGAGCAGTTCCCAGAGACGCGAGCATGCCTGCCGCCGCCCGTTCCCAGGTGAAGTTCTCTGCCCGGCGTCGTGCAGAGCTGCGGCGGTGTTGCTCGGGCCGGTCGACGATCGTGCCGACCGCCCAAGCCATGGCGAATGGGTCGTTGTCGGCCAACGCGCCGCTGTCCGGGGTGACGATCTCGGTCAGCGCCGAGGTGCGCGACACCACGGCCGGTGTTCCGCACGCCAGCGATTCCAGCGCGGCCAGACCAAATGTCTCGTGCGGTCCCGGTGCCAGCGTCACGTCCGCCGTGGCCAGCAACCCCGCGACGGTATGCCGGTCATTGATGAAGCCGGTGAAGTCGATCGGAAGGCGGGAGGCCTGTCTCTCCAGCTTCGCCCGCATCGGTCCCTCGCCCACCACCACCAACCGAGCGTCGACGCCGGCATGGCACAGCGCGCCCAGTGCGTCGATGCTGCGGTCGACGCGCTTTTCCACCGACAGGCGGCCGCAGTGAACCAGCAGCATTTGCTGCGGCGCGGCCCACCGCTCGCGCACCAGATGGGAGTGCCGGCGCGGATGAAACGTCTGCAGGTCCACACCGAGTGGAACGGTGACGGTGTTGGCCGCACCGATCCGGTCGAACTCCTCGCGGGCGAAACCGGTCGTACACACCACGGTGTCGTAGTTGGCCGCCGTGCGCTTGTTGGCGAAGTCGGCGAACTTCTGCGCGGGACGGCGCGGAAGTATCTGTCCCACAAGGCGATCCAGGCGCTCATGAGATATCATCACGGTCCGCGCGCCGTATTCGCGGCCCCAAGGCCCCAGTGACCTCAGCGTGAGCCGATCAGAGACCTCCAACGCGTCGGGCTGCAGCGCTTCCAGTAGCGTTTTGACAGGTCCCGGCATCACCGCGCGGTAACCACCGGTGAAAGGAATCAGCTTAGCGGGCAAGGTGATTCGCACCACCCCTGTGGGCAGCTGAGTGTGCTCCGCACTGCGGCCGGGGACGATCAAAAAGACTTCGTGCCCACCGGCGCAATATTCCGCACCCAGCCGGTCGATCGCGGTGCGAAGGCCGCCGGAGCGAGGGCCATAGAAATTGGCGACCTGTACAACGCGCATAACGTGAGGACACGCGGTGCGCGTGTGCACTCATCAATGCTGAACCGACGCGTGCCTGAACTCTGTGTGAACTTCGCGTCCGGCGCCGCTATTCGCCGGTCGGTGGCCCGAACCAGCGTTGCAGCGCCGCGTCCAGGGCGGCTTCGTCGGCCGGCCCGAACGTGTCCGCCGCCCAGGCCACATAGCCGTCGGGCCGGATCAGCAGCGCTGCGGCGGGACGGTCAGCGATTTTGGCGGTCACCGTGTCGACACGATCGGCCCATCCGCGGGCAGCGACCGTGACGGTGCCATCAAGATCGAGCAGGACCGGCCGGGCGTCGTGGAGCAGCTCGGCGACGCGCCGGCCGTCGTCGAGAGTCAGCTCGGGAATCGGCCATCCCGATAGCGGGTGGTCGTCGCCAACGTCGTACCGCACGTCGTTGCCGGCAAGGAGTTTGGCCATGTGCTCGGCGACCTCGGGAATGGCGAAGAGCTCGCCCAATAGTGTTCGCAACGCGCCAACTTCCGGCCCCGGCGTCATGAGTGCGGTCTGGGACAGCGAGTGCATCATGACGCGGTCGCCGACGGGGTGTCGTTCGGACTGATAGGTATCGAGTAACCCGGCGGGCGACCACCCGTTGAGGAGGGCGGCGAGCTTCCAGCCAAGGTTCATCGCGTCCTGCAGGCCCAGGTTCAGGCCAGGCCCGCCCATGGCGCTGTGGACGTGGGCGGCATCGCCCAGCAGCAGCACCCGCCCGTCGCGGTAACGCTCCGCGTGGCGGGTGTTCTGTCCGTTGATGCGGCGAAGGGCGTGCGGCCCAGCCCCTTTCGGCTCTTCGAGTGGCACATCGACGCCGAGCACGCGCCGTGCGCTCTCGCGCAGCTCGGCCACACTCATCGGGTTGTCCTCGACCGGCGGACCAAACTCGAAGATTCCGAACAGCGGTCGACCCGGTTCGAACTCGGCGAAAATCGCTCCACCATTGTCCACCCTGGTGTGGCCGAACGCGAGCCGGCCGAATCCGGGGATGTCGACGCCACCGTCGGCGCGGCGGAGTTCGTCGGGAATGTGAACGTGGGCGAGCCGGGCCACCGTGTCCGAGGTGGTGCCGGGAAAGTCGATGCCGACGGTTTTGCGGACCAGGCTGCGGCCCCCGTCGGCGCCCACCAGGTGCCCGGCGGCGATGTGATACGCCCGCTCCGGCGAAGACACCGAAAGCGCAACGGATTCCGGCTCCTGTCGCAGGCCGATGAGTTCGTGTCCCCAGCGCAGGTCCACCCCGAGATCTCGCGCTCGCTTTTCCAGCAGCCGCACCAGCCGGGGCTGTTGTATGGGCATCGCGTACATCGGATTGTCGGGTACGCCGAGGAAATTCAGCGTCATGGCCGCGAATATCCATCCCGGGCTGGGTTGTGGTGGCTTCTCGTCGCCGGTGAACAATCGATAGAGGCCGCGCATGTCGAGCATTCGAACAACTTGTCCGACAAGGCCATTGGCCTTCGGCTCGGAGCTGGGACCGGGCAGGGCGTCCAGCACGACGGGCCTGACGCCGGCCAGTGCGAGCTCGCAGGCCAGCAGCAGCCCGTTGGGCCCGGCGCCGGCGATGACGACGTCGGCATGTTCGTCAGTCATGGTGTGCCTTCTTTCTGCGAGGCTCGGGTAACCCCGCGCTGACGGCGGCGAAGCCCTGGCGGATCAGTGCGGTGATGGCCACCGGCGGGTCGGCCCGCACGTAGGCGTCGGCCGCGGCATCGCCGACAGCGCGCACGACGGACATCACCAATCGTGGATAGAGGTCGCGGTCGGGATCGGTGCCCGTACGTTCGGCGATCACATGGAGCAATTCGTCGAACAGGTCGTGTGGCACCGAGTTTCGTACCTGCGGGTGCATGACGAGTTTGCGGACCTCGACGAGCTCTTGGCGGCTGGGCGCTCGGTTCTCCTCGCCGTATACGTCGCCGAAGTCGGCCTCCAAGGGCTCGAGCACCGCATGGGTGAGCGCGGTCCACAACGGTTCGTCGGCGGGGCGCTGGCGCAGCACGGCGACGCTGCGCCGCACGCGTTCGGCCTGCCGGTAGGCGAGCGCCTCGTATTTGCCGCTGAAGTAGTTGTTGAACGTGCGCAGCGAGACGCCCGCCATGTTCGCGACGTCTTCGCGCGTCACGTTTTCCAGGCCGCGCTCGAAAGCCAGCCGCAACGCGGCATCGCTGAGCGCGCGCCGCGTGTCGGCCTTCTTGCGCTCGCGGAGTCCGGTCATAGCGACCAACGTACGCCAAACTTGCCCAGTAGGCAATATTGCCTGTCGGGCAAGTTTCGTTGAGTGAAGCGGCGAACCGCGGCTAGCGCGTGCCCCAATCCCATCGGGGCGTCGTCACCAAAGTCTGGCCGCTGATGCGTGTTTCGCCCCAGTCCTTGTACAGCTCGATCTCGATGGACTGGCCGTCGGCGGCGTCCTGCATTTCCGCCACGGGCGTTGCGTCCAGGAATTCCAGCAGCGAGCGGGAGTGGGTGACCACCACGACCTGTGTCTGAGCGGCGGTGGTGCGGATCAGCGATGCCAGCGGGGCCACCAGGTCGGGGTGCAGCGAGGTTTCCGGTTCGTTGAGCACCATCAGCGACGGCGGTTGCGGGCTCAGCAGTGCGGCGGCCCAGAGCAGGAAACGCAGTGTGCCATCGGATAACTCGGCGGCGCGCAATGCGCGCAGCATGCCGCGCTGCCGCAGCTGGAGGTCGAACAGGCCGTCGTGGATGGCGACCGAGACGGTGGCGCCGTCGAACGCCTCGGCGACGGCCCGGTTCAGGTCGTCGAACCCCGACTCGAGGATCGTCTGGATCGCGGCCGCCAGGTCGCTGCCGTCGTCGGCAAGCACCGGCGTGCGGGTGCCCACCTGCGGGTGCCGCGCGGGCGCGCCCGCGTCGACCCGGAAGCCGTCGTAGAACCGCCAGCCGCGCAACCGTTCTCGCACGGCCGCGAGCTCGGGAAGTGCATGCGGGTGGGCGTATTCGGCCAGCACGCTGTGATACGACGGCAGGGATCGGGACAACTCGTCGAAACCGCTACCGGAGTCCGCGCTGGCCTCGGCGAACACACGCGACCGCCGCACCAGCGTCGAGCTGGGCCGCAGCACGGGGCCGGCGAACAACACTTCCCGTTTGATCTCCGGGTCCCGGGCGAACACCGACTTCCCGGCCGACTGGGGGATGCCCAGATCCACCAGGTAGCCGAAATCGTCTGCGGCGAAGCCTAATTCGAGCGACACCGGGCGGGTGCGCACGGTGCCCTCGGTCTTCCCGGTGCGTCGAGCGCCGGCCAGCTGCTCGGGACCGGCCCAGAGCACCGATTGCAGCCCGCCCTCGCGGGCCAGCGACCCGATCACCTCGCCGCGGCCGCAGTCGGCCAGCAGGCGCAGCGCGCGATACAGCGAGGACTTGCCGGCGCCGTTGGCGCCGGTGATCACCGACAGGCGACCCAGGGGCAGAATCACCTCGCGCAGCGAGCGATACCCGCGGATCGCGACGGTGTGCAGCATGGAGCCGACTGTACGGTCGGCCACCGACGGACCCTACTCCTCGTCGCCGTCGTCGATCGCGGCGGCGAGAAGCTGCACTTCCTCGAGATCCATCTCGTTCTGCAATTCGCGCAACACGATGTCATCGATCAGGTTCTGGTTGCGCAGCGCGGTGATCTCCCGGCGCTTGTGTTCGAGCACGCCCAGCCGCACCCGCCGGACCTTTTCGCGGCCCTTGAGGATGCGGGTGTCGGCCGAACCGTTCTCGGTGGCCAGGACCAGCGCGGCCTTCTCCTCGTATTCCTTTTGCAGCCGGCGCCTCAGATCGTCGCTGATGCCGACTTCGTCGGCGACCGCGGGCAGGGCGGCCAGGGCGGCCTGGGATCCGCGGCAACGAGCCAGTTGCAGTTCCTCGGCGTGGGTGACGTCTTCGGGCATCTTCGCCCACCGGACCACGACGGGCAGCGTGCTGCCCTGGACCAGGACGGTCACCAGGATGACGACAACCACGATGAAGATCAGCAGGCTGCGGTCCGGGAACGGATCGCCGTTCAGCGTCGTCACGGGCACGGCCACCGCCGCGGCGAGCGAGACGGCGCCACGGAATCCGGCCCACACCGTGACGAAGCGTTGGCGCCAGTTGACGCGACGTTCGCGCTGCACCTGGCGGCGGTCGATGAACCGGATCAGCAGCGTGGTGATCTCGCCCCAGAAGATGCGCGAGACGATCACCACCCCGGTGACCACCAGCGCGACGAACAGCGCGTGGCGGATGCCGCCGTCGACGCCCGCGATGCCGCGCAGTGCGCCCGGGATCTGCACGCCGACGAACACCCAGAGCGAGCCGTTGAGCAAGAAGGTCGCGATGTCCCAGAAGGCCGAGGACTGCAGCCGGGAACGGGCCCGGATCACGACGGGCCCGGCGTAGGCCAGCACCAGGGCCGACACCATCACCGCGACCACGCCGCTGCACTCCATCGATTGGGCCAGCAGGAAGGCCGCGAACGGCGTCACCAGGCTCAACGCCCCTTCCTCCTGGGGGGCGTCGATTCGCTTGCGCAGCAGCGTCACCGCGCCGCCGACCAGCAGCCCGGCCGCGATTCCGCCGAGGTAGGAGCCGATGAACCGGGCGGTGACCTCGGGCGGGCTGATCGCGGCCCCGCCGATCGCGACGTGGACGCTGACGGCGAAGAGGACCAGGGCGGTGCCGTCGTTGATCAGACTCTCGGCCTTGAGCACGGTCAGCGACCGGCGGGGCAGCTTCTTGGCCAGACCGGCGACCGCGGCCGCGTCGGTGGGCGACAGCACCGCACCCAGCACGCCGGCCGCGTGCGGGTTCATGCCCAGCGCCCGCGCCGTCCACGACACCGCCACCGCGGTGGCGATCACCAGGACGATGCTGAGAAACACAATGATGCGCGCGTTGGCCCGGATCTCGCGGAAGCTGGTGTTGAGGCCCTCCCAGTACAGGATCGCGGGGAGGAACAGCAGCAACACGACCTCGCCGTTGACATGTATTTGACCGAGTTGGGGAACCAGGCCCAGTAGGCCGCCCAGCACGATGAGCAACACCGGGGGACCGACGCGATAGCGCCGGCCGATGACCGTCCCCACGATGACGGTGGACACCAGCGCAACGATCAGTACGAGGCCAAACACCAGCCCATCCTGCCGGACGCGACCGGCGGCGGCGTCGTCGCCTATCTTCGGTCTGGATCGAGACCTATTAGGCTCCGGAGCGGAATCGGAAGGGGGATCTGGTGAAAGTCAGGCTGCTGGTAACAGTCGCCGTGCTGATGTTGTCGACGGTGGTGGGCTGCCACTTCGCGTCCAGGAATCCCCCATCGACCAAAACGCTCCAGGTACCCATGACGGATGTGCTGACCCAGAGCGAGATCAGTCAGAACATCACCCTCGCCGTCGGCAACACCCTGGTGGTGGAGTTGGGCTCGAACTACACCACCCCCTACCGGTGGACGCCCGACACCAAGATCGGCGATTCGTCGGTCGTCAAGCAGCTCACCCACCAGTTCATCCAGCCGACCTCTGACGCGCTGGGCGCACCGGGCGTCGAAGAGTGGACCTTCACGGCGCTGAAGCCGGGGACCACCACGATCAGCACGGCGTACACCAGCTTCGTGGGCAAGGACGCCAAGCCGGCGTGCGCCTACACGCTCACCGTCACGGTGCAATAAGGCCGTGTGCCGGTCCTGGCGTTTACGAGACCCCGTGGGCCGCAACGACATCGGCCCGCAGGTGCGCCGCGTAGACCTCCGCGAGGAATTGTTCGACGGCCACCGCGGTGTGCGCGGCGCGGACTGAGCCGAAGATGTCGAAAGCGTGTTGGGTGAGCGGTAATTCGGCGTACACCACCGGCTGGGCGCTGACCTTCCGGAGTTGCTCGACGAACGTGCGGGCTTGCTCGACGTAGGCCAGCGAGTCGTTGGTGCCGTGCAGGACGAAGAACGGGGGAGCGTCGGCGCGGACATGGTTGACCGGTGACGCGGCCTCGAAGGTCTGCAGGTGCGTCGAGGGCTTTTGTTTGATGATCGACTTGATCAGCAGCCCCGGCATCATCGGGTGCAGGGATTTGTCGAACCGGGTGAAGTCGTAGATGCCGTAGAACGGCACCGCCGCCTGGACGCTGGTGTCGGCGTCTTCGAATCCCGGCTGAAATTGCGGGTCATTCTGCGTCAGCGCGGCCAGCGCCGTCAGGTGGCCGCCGGCCGATCCGCCGGTGATGACGACGAAGTCGGGGTCGCCGCCGTATTCGGCGATGTGCTCTTTGACCCAGGCCAGCGCGCGCTTGACGTCGACGATGTGGTCGGGCCAGGTGTTGCGCGGGCTGTGCCGATAGTTGATCGCCACGCAGATCCAGCCGAGCTCGGTGAGGTGGCTCATCAACGGATGCGCTTGTCCGCGTTTGTTTCCCGTCGTCCAGGCGCCGCCGGGGATTTGGAAGAGCACGGGCGCCTTGCCGGCCGGGTCGAGGTCGGGGCGTCGCCAGATGTCCAGGTGGTTGGCGCTGCCGTATTCGCCGTAGCTGATGTCGGAGTCGTGGGCATAGTCGCGGTAGATGCGCAGCATCCGCAGCAGCCCTGGGGTCTTGGCGGTGCCGCTACCGGCCGGGCGGCGCCACAGGTTTGTCGACTCGGTGAGCCGGTTGGCCCCCAGTCCCTTGTCCAATGCCTCGGCCAGGGGGACGTTGGCCCGATGGCCCGCGCGGCTGAGGTTGAGCAGGCCCAGCGCCGAGGGGACGGCGACCACCCACGCGATTATTCGCACGGGCCGGGGCAGCCGACGGCCGGTCAGCGCCAGTCCACCGAGCTGGGTCAGCAGCGTTTGCAGCGGTAATTCGGTGACGGCGAGCCCGAACATCCACGAGTACAGCGAGGGGAATCCGCCGCGCGCGAGCGGCCGGTAGGCGTTGAGGGTGGACGCCGCGGTCACGGCGGTGACCGCCAACGACCCTATTTGCCGGATGACGTGGATGATTCGAGCTGTCCGCATTGCCTCACCTTACGAAACGGGTAGTTGACTCTCGGATCCGCTAGCGCATGCGCTAGCGGATTTGGGACGGCCACATTGGTCTGGAGCTGTCTCTTATACACATCT
>NZ_LZSX01000038.1 GCF_001665835.1 Mycobacterium colombiense
CGTCGGCCACATCGGCCGGCTGCACCCGCAACCGCACCCGATCCCCCCACGGCTGCGCGGCCACCGCCGCCTGCAGCGTCTGGATCGTCGGCGCCGAAAAGTCCGTGCCCCAATACTCGGCACAGTTCGGGGCGATCTGGGACAACAGCAGCCCCGAACCCACGCCGAGCTCCAAAACGCGCTGCGGCCGCAGGGCGTTGATGCGGTTCACGGTGGCCGAACGCCACTCCACCATTTCCTCGAGCGGAATCGGCTCGTCGGTGTAGCTGCTGTTCCAGCCACGGAAATCCATCCCGAACACCGGCGCCTCGACCTCAGCGTCGTACAGGTCGTCATACAGCTGTTGCCACTCTTCGACGAATTCGGCATCGTCATCGGCAATGCTGGTGTGCTCCAACGTGATGTAGCCGATCAAATGCGGACCGGTGTCGCTGTGGTGCACGCTGGCCGCGGCCTGGGTGACCTGCGGGCAGGCCAGCAGGGTGTTTTCGATCTCGCCCAACTCGATGCGCTGGCCACGCA
>NZ_LZSX01000039.1 GCF_001665835.1 Mycobacterium colombiense
CATACGAGATTAGCTGCAGTCTCGTGGGCTCGGAGATGTGTATAAGAGACAGGACCCCCACCGGGCTATGGGCCGCCATCCGGATATGGGCCCGCGCCGGGCTACGGATCGCCGCCACCCTTCGGCACGCCGCCGAGCTACGGAGCCGTCAAACCCGGGATCATCCCGCTGCGGCCGCTGACCCTCGGCGACATCTTCAACGGCGCGGTCGGCTACGTCCGGGCCAACCCGAAAGCCACGTTGGGCCTGACCGCCATCGTCGTGGTGATCATGCAATTAGTCACCAAGGTCGCCTTCTTCGGGCCGCTGGCCGCGGCCGACAGGCTCGCCAGCGATCAGCCCGGCCAACTGAGCTCGGGGGTCCTGGGGGCCTGGTCCGTGTCGGTGGGCGGCGGCATCCTGGTCGGCTGGCTGGGCGGCATGATGCTGTCCGGGATGCTCACCGTCATCGTCGGGCGGGCCGTGTTCGGTTCGCCCATCACCATCGGCGAAACCTGGAACAAGATCCGCGGGCGACTGCTGGCCCTGCTCGGCCTGGCCCTGCTGGAAGCCGTCGTGGTGGCCGCCCTCGCCGGGCTGGTCGCGGTGATCATCGGGGTGTTGGCGGCGATCGGTAGTGCCGCGGCGGCCGTGGTACTGGGCCTTCCGCTGGTGCTGGTCGTCCTCGCGCTGCTGGTGTTCCTCTACACGGTGGTGTTGTTCGCCCCGGTGCTGATCGTGCTGGAGCGGCTGCCGGTCATGGACGCCATCGCCCGGTCGTTCAAGCTGGTGCGCAACGGATTCTGGCGGGTGCTGGGTATCCGGGTGCTCGCGTTCCTGGTGACGTCCGTCGTCGCCAACGCCGTCGCGGTGCCGTTCAGCATCGTCGGCCAGTTTTTCCAGATCACCTCGTCCAGCACGGCGTTCCTGGTCAGCACGGCGGTTCTCTCGGTCGGGGCCGCCATCGGCGAGATCATCACCGCACCCTTCAACGCGGGAGTCATCGTGCTGCTGTACACCGACCGCCGGATGCGCGCCGAGGCATTCGACCTGGTGCTGCAGAGCGGGGCCGCCCAGGGGCCGTATGCGGCCGCGTCCACCGACAACCTCTGGCTGACGCGGCCCCTGTAAGGGCCGGGCGAGGACTAGCTCAAGGATGCCTTCCATCGACATCGACCGCGATGCCGCACATCGCGCCGCGCAGGACGAGCTCAACAAGCCGATCTATTCCAAGGGCTCCGCGCGGGAACATTTCGTCGACTGGGTCAACGACCTGATCTACCGGCTGCTGCAGAAGACTTCCTCGGTTCCGGGCGGATGGCTCACCGCCACGCTGCTTTTCATCCTGCTCGCCATCGCGGTGATCGTCGTCATCTACATTCTGCGGCGCACCATGCGCACCCGCCGCGGCGGCGACTACTCACTGTTCGAAGCCGCCCAACTTACCGCCGCCCAGCATCGTGCGACCGCGGAAAACTATGCGGCCGAAGGTGATTGGGCCGCGGCGATTCGTCACCGGCTGCGCGCCGTCGCCCGCCAGCTCGAAGAGGCAGGGGTGCTGACGCCGGCCCCGGGCCGCACGGCCAACGAGCTCGCCCGCGACGCGGGTGCCGCGTTGCCCCACCTGGATGTCGAATTAACCCAAGCAGCAACGGCTTTCAACGACGTCACGTACGGCGAACAGCCCGGGACCCAGGACGCCTACCAGATGATCACCGACCTGGACGACCACCTGCGGTCTCGCTGGCAGGGCGGTCCGCTCGAGCCCGGCCGGCCCGCCGCTCCCGAGTCATGGGCGCAGGTGCGGTGATGGCGACGATCACCGGGGCCGGTCCCGAGACCACGCCGCGGCGCGGGCGCTCCTGGCGCTGGGTGCTCGTCACCCTGCTGGTGCTCGCCGTCATCGCCGGCGTCGACGCGTACCTGAGCGCACCGCGACCCGGGGCCCGCATGGACCCGGTGTCGACCGGCTCCGACGGTGCCCACGCGTTGGTGGAGCTGCTGCGCGGCGCCGACGTCGACGTCGTCGTGGCCAACAACATCGCCGACGTCGAACACGCGGCGCGCCCGGACGCGCTGATCCTGGTGGCCCAGAGCCAATACCTCACCGACACCCTGCTGGACCGGCTGGGCAACGTGCATTCGGACCTGCTGCTGGTGGAACCCACCACCCGGACCCGCGAGGCGCTGCTGCCCGGCGTGCGGGTCTCCGGCGCCAACGGCTTTGACCTCGACCCGAATTGCACGCTGCGCGAGGCTGTTCGCGCCGGGCCGGTTCGGTTCGGGGCCACCAAGACCTACAAGTCCGAAGACGGCCGCGCGATGTCCCGCTGTTACGACGGGGCGCTGATCCGCTTCCGCAACGACGGACGCACCATCACCGCCGTCGGCAGCACCGACTTCATGACCAACGGCAGCCTGCTGCAGGCGGGCAACGCCGCGCTGGCGATGAACCTCGCGGGCGACCGGCCCCGGCTCATCTGGTACGCACCCCACCACGTCGAGGGTGAATCCTCGCCCAACGCAACGCTTTTCCAGCTGATTCCGCCCAACGTGATCTGGATCGTCGGGCAACTGGCGCTGGTGGTGCTGCTGGTCGCCATGTGGAAGGGCCGTCGGCCGGGGCCGCTGGTGGCCGAGGAGTTGCCGGTGGTGGTGCGCGCGTCGGAGACCGTCGAGGGCCGCGGGCGGCTGTACCGCTCCCGACGGGCACGCGATCGCGCGGCCGCGGCCTTGCGGGCCGCCACGGTGGCGCGGCTGCTGCCGCGCCTCGGCCTGGCTGCGGGCGCGTCGCCCGCGGCCGTGGTGACCACCGCGGCCCAGCGCACCGGATCCGATCCGGCGTTCGTCTCCTACCATCTGTTCGGTCCGCCCCCGGCGACCGACAACGACCTGTTACAACTTGCCCGTGCGCTCGACGAAATCGAAAGGCAGGTCGCACACCCGTGACACAACCCACTACCGCTCAGTCCCCCACCGCTGAATCGGCGCGCGAGGCGCTGCTGGCGTTGCGCGGCGAGCTCGCCAAGGCCGTCGTCGGACAGGAGGGCGTGGTCAGCGGCTTGGTGATCGCGCTGCTGTGCCGCGGCCACGTGCTGCTGGAAGGTGTTCCGGGAGTGGCGAAGACGCTGCTGGTCCGGGCGCTGTCCGCGGCGCTGCAGCTGGAATTCAAGCGGGTGCAGTTCACCCCGGACCTGATGCCCGGCGACGTGACGGGTTCACTGGTGTACGACGCGCGCACCGCCGCGTTCGTGTTCCGGCCCGGGCCGGTGTTCACCAACCTGCTGCTGGCGGACGAGATCAACCGGACGCCGCCCAAGACCCAGGCCGCACTGCTCGAGGCGATGGAAGAGCGTCAGGTCAGCGTCGACGGCGAACCGCAGCCGCTGCCCGACCCGTTCATCGTGGCCGCCACCCAGAACCCGGTCGAATACGAGGGCACCTACCAGTTGCCCGAGGCCCAGCTGGATCGCTTCTTGCTCAAACTGAATGTGACGCTGCCGCCGCGGGACGCCGAGATCGCCATCCTGCACCGGCACGCGCACGGCTTCGACCCGCGCAATCTGTCGGCGATCAAGCCGGTGGCCGGACCCTCCGACCTGGCGGCAGGCCGCGACGCCGTGCAGAGTGTGCTGGTTGCCGACGAGGTGCTGGGCTACATCGTCGACATCGTCGGGGCCACCCGTTCCTCCCCCGCGCTGCAACTGGGCGTGTCGCCCCGCGGGGCGACCGCCCTGCTGGCCACGGCGCGCTCCTGGTCGTGGCTGTCCGGACGCAACTACGTCACGCCCGACGATGTGAAGGCCATGGCCCGCCCGACGCTGCGGCACCGGGTGATGCTGCGGCCCGAGGCCGAACTCGAGGGGGCTACGCCCGACGGCGTGCTCGACGGGATCTTGGCGTCGGTTCCGGTGCCGCGCTAGTGGTCCTGACCGGACGCGCCGGGCTGGTCGCACTGATCTGCGTCCTGCCAATTGCGCTGTCTCCTTGGCCGGCAACCACTTTCGCGGCCCTGCTGATAGCGCTGGCAATCGCGGTGGTCTTCGACGTCGCCCTGGCGGCCAGCACGACCAAGCTGCGCTACGTGCGTTCCCCGGATCGCTCGGCGCGGCTCGGGCAGCAGGTGGAGTGCGGGCTGTCGATCCACAACGACGGCGCGCGCCGGTTCCGCGGCCAGATCCGCGACGCCTGGCCGCCCAGCGCCCAGGCGCAGCCGCGCATCCACCCCATCGACATCCCCGCCGGGCAAGACCAGCACGTCGGAACCCAGCTACAACCGGTTCGCCGCGGCGACCAGCGGGCGACGGTGGTGACCGCCCGATCGATCGGCCCGCTCGGGCTGGCGGGCCGGCAGCGTTCGCGACCGGTGCCCGGGCAGCTGCGGGTGCTGCCCCCGTTCCTGGCCCGCAAGCACCTGCCGTCGCGGCTCGCCAAGCTCCGCGAGATCGACGGCCTGCTACCCACGCTGGTACGCGGGCAGGGCACCGAATTCGACTCGCTGCGAGAGTATGTCGTCGGCGACGACGTGCGCTCGATCGACTGGCGCGCCACCGCGCGTCGCGCCGACGTGGTGGTGCGCACCTGGCGGCCCGAACGCGACCGGCGGGTGGTGATCGTGCTCGACACGGGCCGCACGGCGGCGGGCCGGGTCGGTGTCGACCCGACCGCGTCCGATCCCGCGGGCTGGCCGCGGCTGGATTGGTCGATGGACGCCGCGTTGCTGCTGGCGGCCCTGGCGTCGCGGGCCGGCGACCATGTCGACTTCCTCGCCCACGACCGGGTGAGCCGGGCCGGCGTGTTCGGCGCCTCGCGCACCGAGCTGCTCGCCCAGCTTGTCGACGCGATGGCGCCCCTGCAACCTACCCTTGTCGAATCAGATTGGCGGGCAATGGCTTCCGCCATCGCGCTGCGCGCCCGCCGACGGTCCCTGGTGGTGCTGCTGACCGACCTGAACGCGGCCGCGCTCGACGAGGGCCTGCTGCCAGTGCTGCCGCAGCTGTCGGCAAAACATCACCTGCTGCTGGCCGCGGTTTCCGATCCGCGCGTCGACCAGATGGCCGCCGGGCGTTCGGATGCCGCGGCGGTGTACGACGCGGCGGCCGCCGAACGATCCCGCAATGACCGCGGCGCGATCGCCACCCGGCTGCGCCGCAGCGGGGTGGAAGTCGTCGACGCCCCGCCCACCGAACTGGCTCCCGCCCTTGCCGATCACTATCTGGCAATGAAGGCGACCGGGCGTCTGTAGCGACCGGCGCTCAGCGAGTCGGAACGAAGTCGGGCGCCTCCGCCATGTCGCCGCTTTCCCCGGCCTTCACCCCGCGCCGGCCGAAGTAGACGATGTAGGACAAGAACGCCACCTCGGCGATGACGCCGATACCCACCCGCACGAACGTCGGCAACGGCGAGGGTGTCACCAGCGCTTCGATCAGACCCGAGACCAGCAGCACCGCAACCAGACCCACGGCGACCGAGACGACGGCGCGGCCCTGTTCGGCGAGCACCTGGCCCCGGGGCCGGTCTCCGGGCGAGATCACCGACCAACCCAGCCGCATTCCCGTTGCGCCCGAAAGGAATACCGCCGTGAGCTCCAGCAGCCCATGCGGGACAAGCAAACCCAGCAGCAGGGCACCCTTGCCGGCTGGGAACATCAGGCCGGCGATGACTCCCAGGTTGGCGGCATTCTGAAACAGCACAAAGGGAATCGGCACGCCCAGCACCACGGACATTGCGATGCATTGCGCGGAAACCCAGGAATTGTTCACCCAGATTTGCAGTGCGAACGCCGCGGCGGGGTGCTCGCTGTAGTACGACTCCACGTCGTGGTTGACCAATTGCTGGATGTCGCTGGGTGTTCCGAGCGAGGACTGTACATCGGGGCTGCCGGCGACCCACAGCGCGACGATCACGACCACGGCGAAGAAGGCCGCCGCGGTGGCCACCCACCACCGCCAGGTGCGGTAGGCCACGACCGGGAACGACACCGTCCAGAACCGGGTGAACGCACTGCTCAATGGCGCGTGGGCACCGGTCACCGCCGAACGGGCCCGCGCGACCAGGCTGGAAAGCCGGCCGATCAGCACGGAATCCGACGACGCCGAGCGCAGCATCGACAGGTGGGTGGAGACCCGCTGGTAAAGCTCGACGAGTTCGTCGATTTCCGCGCCGGACAGCGACCGGCGCCGCCCGATCAATCGGTCGAGGCGGTCCCAGGTCGGGCGATGGGCCAGCACGAATGCATCGACATCCACCCTCGGCAGCCTAATCGCACCGCCCGCATGACAAAGTGCGGCCGGCCACACCCACCCAGCCTGTACCGTTCGAAGTTATGTCGGAGGTGGTGACCGGGGACGCCGTAGTGCTCGACGTACAGATCGCCCAGCTGCCGGTGCGGACGCTGAGCGCGCTGATCGATATCGGGGTCATGGTCATCGGCTACCTGCTCGGCCTGATGTTGTGGGCAGCCACCCTGACTCAATTCGATACCGCACTGACCAACGCGATCCTGCTGATATTTACGGTGCTGGTAATTGTCGGCTATCCCTTGGTCCTCGAAACGGCAACGCGGGGACGCTCGGTCGGCAAGATCGCGATGGGCCTGCGTGTGGTGTCCGACGACGGCGGCCCAGAACGCTTCCGCCAGGCGCTGTTTCGTGCCCTTGCGGCGCTGGTGGAGATCTGGATGCTGTTCGGGAGCCCGGCCGTCATCTGCAGCATCTTGTCTCCGAAGGCCAAACGGATCGGCGACATCTTCGCCGGCACGGTGGTGGTCAACGAACGCGGACCGCGGCTCGGGCCCCCGCCCATGATGCCGCCCGCCTTGGCATGGTGGGCGTCCTCGTTGCAGCTGTCCGGCCTGTCCGCCGGTCAGGCCGAGGTGGCACGCCAATTCCTTTCCAGGGCAACCCAGCTCGACCGTCAGCTGCGCCTGCAGATGGGATACCGGATCGCCGGTGACGTGGTCGCCCGCATCGCGCCGCCACCACCGCCCGGCGCCCCGCCGGAACTCGTGCTGGCCGCCGTCCTCGCCGAGCGGCACCGCCGCGAATTGGCCCGGCTGCGCCCGGTCATGCCGGCGCCGGGAACGATGGGCCCGACGCCGTGGCCACCGCCGGGCGGCGCGTACCAGGGCCCCCCGGGCTGGCCCAGCCCGCCGCCTGGGGCGGTGCCGCCACCGCCGCAACAATCCGTTGGATGGCCTGACCCGCGATCGGGTCGTCCCGGCCCAGCAGACCCCGGTACGCCGGACGGTTTCTCACTGCCGCACTAGCCGGCCACACTCGCCGCCATGAGCGCGACGTCGATGATCAGCAGCGCCCATCCGCATAGCGGGACCGCGATGCCGCCGCGTCGTTTGGCGGTGAAGAACGAGATGATGATGACGAGCACGGCGACCGCGGGCGCACCGTAGAACGCGACGCCGAAGTTGATCCCGCCGTGACCCAGGTTGGGACAGGTGCGGTCGCTGCAGCCGGCGGTACTCATCACGGCACCGAGCGCGAAGAGCATCACGAGCGCGGCGGCGGGCACCGTCGCCAGCGCCAGCCCCCAGTTGATCCAGGTCCGGCTGTTGCGCCGCCGGGCACCGTCGGGTCGCCCGAATGCGGCCGCGCCTGCGCTACCGCTATCGACCCTCAGGTTGTTGTCAGCGTTCATCTCACTAACTCCTACCCGTCGTTTGGTGCATGCAAACCGCACAGCCACGGGCGGACTTCGCCCGATTCCGCAGCTCATCGGCAATTCAGCGAAATTTTGCAACATATCTCGTTGCATCGCGTTAGTTTCCGATATATCGTGATACTTCGAAGCGCACGATCGGTGCGCGACCCACAAACGCAAGGACAGAAAAATGAGCAACCCATTCACTCCCCCCGAAGGACCATTCGCCGGCCGGCCCGGTCTCGGATTCGGCTTCGGCCCCGGCCCGGTTGACCGGCGCGCCCTGCACGAGGCACGGCGCCAGGCCCGACGGGACTTCCGCGAGCATCTGCGCGATCACGCCGGTGTCCACGACGGCCCGCTCGGCTTCGGCCCCGGTTTCGGCCCGAACTTCGGTCCCGGCTTTGGCCCCGGCTTCGGCTTCGGCCCCGGTGGCCGGCGCGGCGGATGGCGCCGTGGCGGCCCGGGCCGCGGCAAGCGCGGAGACGTGCGAGCGGCCATCTTGACGCTGCTGGCCGAGCGGCCGATGCACGGCTACGAAATGATCCACCAGATCGCCGAGCGCAGCAACGGACTGTGGAAGCCGAGCCCCGGTTCGGTGTACCCGACACTGCAGCTGCTCGACGACGAAGGCCTGATCACCGCGAGCGAAACCGAAGGCAGCAAGAAGCGTTTCGAGCTGACCGAACAGGGCCGCGCGGCGGCCGAGAAGATCGAAACCCCGCCATGGGACGAGATCACCGAAGGCGCCGACCCGGGTCAGATGAATCTGCGGGCGGCCGTTGGCCAGTTGTTCGGCGCGGTCGGGCAGTCCGCCCACACCGCTTCGGCCGAGCAGCAGCAGCGCATCGTCGACATCCTCAACAATGCGCGGCGTGAGATCTACGGCATTCTCGGCGAAGACTGAGTGCCTGCGGCGGGCCCTGGATCGGGCGGCGTCACGTGACCCATCAGGTTACGGAGACCCAATCCAGGGTCCGCTGCACGGCTTTGCGCCAGCCCGCGTAACCCGCGGCGCGCTGCTCGTCGTTCCAGGCCGGCGCCCACCGCCTGCCCTCTTGCCAATTGGCACGCAGGTCGGCCGGATCGGCCCAGAACCCCACCGCCAGACCGGCCGCGTAGGCGGCGCCCAGCGCGGTCGTCTCGGCGACCACCGGGCGCACCACGTCGACGCCCAGCACGTCGGCCTGGATCTGCATGCACAGGTCGTTCCCGGTGATACCGCCGTCAACCTTCAAAACCTCAAGGTGCACACCGGAATCCGCCGCCATGGCGTCCACCACGTCGCGACTCTGATAGCAGATTGCCTCCAGCGTTGCGCGCGCCAGATGCGCGTTGGTGTTGAACCGGGACAGGCCGACGATCGCGCCGCGTGCATCGGATCGCCAGTAGGGCGCGAACAGCCCGGAAAACGCCGGAACGAAATAGACTCCGCCGTTGTCGTCGACCTGGCGTGCCAGCCATTCGCTTTGTGCGGCACCGCTGATGATGCCCAGCTGATCGCGCAGCCACTGCACGGCCGCGCCGGTCACCGCGATCGAACCCTCAAGCGCGTACACGGGTTTGGCGTTCCCAAACTGATAGCAGACGGTGCTCAGCAACCCGTTGTCTGACCGCACGATCGTCTCACCGGTGTTGAGCAGCAGGAAGTTTCCGGTGCCGTAGGTGTTCTTGGCTTCCCCCTCGGACAGACACACCTGACCCACCATCGCCGCGTGCTGATCGCCGAGCATCCCGGTGATCGGTACCTCGCCGCCGGCCGGCCCGGCCTCCGACGTCACGCCGTAGGGCTGCGGCGACGACGACGGCCCGATCTTCGGCAACATCGCACGGGGGATGGAGAAGATCGACAACAGCTCGTCGTCCCAGTCCAGGGTCTCCAGGTTCATCAACATGGTCCGGCTGGCATTGGTCACGTCGGTGGCGTGCACGCCGCCGCGCGGCCCCCCGGTCAGGTTCCACAGCACCCAGGTGTCGGCGGTGCCGAACAGGGCGTCACCGCTTTCGGCGGCCGCGCGCACCCCGTCGACGTTCTCCAGGATCCACTGCAGCTTGGCGCCGGAAAAATAGGTGGCCGGGGGCAGGCCGGCCTTGCGCCGGATCACGTCGCCGTGACCGTCGCGTTCCAGCGCCGACGCGATCCGGTCGGTGCGGGTGTCCTGCCAGACGATCGCGTTGTAATAGGGCCGCCCCGTCTTGCGGTTCCACACCAGAGTCGTCTCGCGCTGATTCGTGATCCCCAGCGCGGCAATGTTTTTCGTACTCAGATTGGCCCGGTTCAACACCGACGTCAGCACCGAGGAGGTGCGCTCCCAGATCTCGACCGGGTCGTGCTCCACCCAGCCGGCCCGGGGCAGAATCTGTTCGTGCTCGAGTTGATGGCGGGCCACTTCGGCACCCTCGTGATCGAAGATCATGCAGCGAGTGCTGGTGGTCCCCTGGTCGATGGCGGCGACGAATTCGGCGAACTCGGCCAACTGCTCTCCTCCACCCGTGAGGTCTGACACTTTTGCGGCAAAAGTCCATCATGGTCTACCCGCCGGGCGAGCTAGGCCACAACTGCGACGCGTGAGAGCTTGCGTTACGGGCGGTAACCCTGTTGCATCTGCGGTGTGGGCGAAGAGGTCAGGCGCACCACGTACGACAGCGCACAGCGACGGGAATACCGGCGCAAGGTGCAGCTGTGCCTGGACGCCTTCGAGACGATGCTCGCCCAGTCAAGCTTCGATTCCGAGCAGCCGCTCACCGGCATGGAGATCGAGTGCAACCTGGTCGACGCCGACTACCAGCCGGCAATGTCCAATCGCCACGTGCTGGACGCCATCGGCGATCCGGCGTATCAGGTCGAATTGGGCGCCTACAACATTGAATTCAACGTTCCGCCGCACGCGCTGCCCGGGCACACCGGCCTGGATCTCGAGGCCGAGGTGCGGGCCAGCCTGAACGAGGCCGAGAACAAGGCCGGCGCCGCAGGCGGCGCCCACATCGTCATGATCGGCATCCTGCCCACACTGATGTCCCAACACCTGGACCACGGCTGGATGAGCGAATCGAAGCGCTACGCCGCCCTCAACGAATCGATCTTCACCTCCCGCGGCGAAGACATCCCCATCAGCATTTCCGGACCCGAGCCGCTGAGCTGGCACACCGCGACGATCGCACCCGAATCCGCTTGCACCAGCATGCAATTGCATCTGCAGCTGGATCCGGAGACGTTCGCCGCCAACTGGAATGCGGCGCAGATCGTGGCCGGCCCGCAGTTGGCGCTGGGCGCCAACTCGCCGTTCTTCTTCGGGCACCGGCTGTGGGCCGAAACCCGTATCGAGCTGTTCGCGCAGTCCACCGACACCAGATCCGATGAGCTGAAATCCCAAGGCGTGCGGCCGCGGGTGTGGTTCGGCGAACAGTGGATCAGCTCGGTCCTCGACCTGTACCAAGAGAACCTCCGCTACTTCGAATTCCTGTTGCCCGAGGTGTCCGACGAAGACCCGGTCGCCGAGCTGGCCGCCGGGCGCATCCCACACCTGGCCGAGCTGCGGCTGCACAACGGCACCGTCTATCGGTGGAACCGTCCGGTGTACGACGTGGTCGACGGCCGCCCCCATCTACGGCTGGAGAACCGGGTATTGCCGGCCGGGCCGACCGTCGTCGACATGCTGGCGAATGCGGCCTTCTTCTACGGCATGCTGCGCAGCCTGTCCGAGGCCGACAACCCGCTGTGGACCGCCATGGATTTCGGTGTGGCAGAAGCCAATTTCATGGCGGCCGCGCTGGACGGCATCGACGCCCGGCTGCGCTGGCCCGGGCTGGGCGAGGTGACGGCGCGCGAACTGGTGCTCGACACGCTGCTGCCGATCGCCGACGAGGGGTTGCAGCGCTGGGGTGTCGACGCCGAGGTCCGCGACCGGTTCCTCGGGGTCATCGAGGGCCGGGCGCGGACCGGTCGCAACGGCGCCAGCTGGCAGGTTTCCACCGTGCGGGCCCTGCAGGACGCCGGCATGAGCAGGCCCGCGGCACTGGCGGAGATGCTGCGCCGGTATTGCGACCACATGCACGCCAACGAGCCGGTGCACACCTGGGAGTCCTGACCGCGGGTACGTTGAACACGATGACGTCTGATCACGTTATGGACTGGGACAGCGCATACCGCGAACAGGCCGACTTCGAGGGTCCGCCGCCGTGGAACATCGGCGAGCCGCAGCCGGAACTGGCCGCCCTGATCGCGGCCGGCAAGTTTCGCAGCGACGTGCTGGATGCCGGCTGTGGAGTCGCCGAGCTGTCCTTGGCGCTGGCCGCCCAGGGCTACACCGTGGTGGGCATCGACCTCACCCCCACCGCCATCGCGGCGGCCACCAAGGCCGCGGCCGACCGCGGTCTGACCACGGCGACCTTCGTGCAGGCGGACATCACGTCGTTCACCGGTTACGACGGACGGTTCTCCACCGTGGCCGACAGCACGCTGTTCCACTCGTTGCCGATCGAGGGCCGCGACGGCTACCTGAGCTCGGTACACCGCGCGGCGGCCCCGGGGGCCGGCTACTTCGTGTTGGTCTTCGCCAAGGGCGCCTTCCCGGTCGAATGGGAAACCAAGCCCAACGAGGTCGACGAGGACGAGCTCCGCGACGCGGTGAGCAAGTACTGGGAGATCGACGAGATCCGGCCGGCCTTCATCCACGCCAATATCCCGCCGATGCCCGACGGTCCGCAGCACGATCGTGACGAGAAGGGCCGGATGAAGATGCCGGCCTACCTACTGACCGCGCACAAAGCCGGCTAGCCGGTCGCGGTCGCCGCGGTGGCGGCGATGAGCGCCTCGGCGAACGTCTCCAGGTCGTCGGCCGTGGTGTCCACGTGCGGCGAGATCCGCAGCACGGGTTCCGTCAGCTCCAGCGGCGCCCGCTGCACCCCGGCGAACGTGGTCAGGATCCGCCGCTCGGCGAGCAGCCAGTCGCGCACCGCTTGCGGGTCGGCGCCGTCATTCGGCGCCAAAGTGGTGATGGCACTCGGTTCTTCGACCTCTTCGACCACCGTCCACCCGCTCACATCGGCCAGCACCGTGCGGCTCAGGCTGCCCACCTGGGCAAGCCGCGCACACACCGCCCGCGGTCCGTACGCCAGATGCTCGCCCAGCGCCAGCGAAAATCCCACGCGCGCAGCGACATTGGCCTCGCCGAATTCCAGCTGTTCGGCCACCGTCGGCGAGCCGTCTTTGCGGGCCCAGTCCGGCGCGGCCAGCCGCGGGCGCAGGCTTTCCATCAGCTCGCGGCGCACCCCGAGCATCCCGGCACCGCGCGGACCGGCGATCCACTTGCGCGACGAGGAATAGGTCACGTCGGCACCCACCGCGCAGTCGACCTGGCCCAGCGCCTGGGCCGCGTCGACGACCAGCGGCAGGCCCAACTCCCGGCAGAGTTGGGCGACCATCGAAACCGGTTGCACCACACCGCAATGGCTGGCCACCGAGGTCAGGTGCACCAGGTCCGGCGGATCGGTCTGCAGGGCCAGCGCCGCGTCGTCCAGCGCGACCCTTCCGTCTTCCAGGGTCGGAAGCAGCTGCCGGTCGAATCCGTGGGCGGCCAGCATCGCCAGGTTGGGCCCGTATTCGCCGGGCAGGCAAGCCACCGTTCGGCGCTCCGCCGGCCAGCCGCCCAGCAGCAGATCCAGGGCGTTCAGCGAGCCGGTGGTGAAAACCACCTCGGCATCGGCCATTCCGGTCAACGCGGCGAACGCGACGCGTCCGGCGTCGAGCACCGGTGTGGCCGCCTCCGCCGCGACATAGCCGCCGAGCTCGGACTCGTTGCGGGCGTGCTGCGCGCCGGCCTCGATCACCGCCAGGCTCTGCCGCGAACAGGCCGCGTTGTCCAGGTGCAGGCCGGCCATCGGCGGGCGGGCTGACCGCCATTGATCGGCCAGCGCGTTGGCGCCGGTCACTTCAGGGCCAACGACAACCCGAAGTCGCCCGCCTCGTCGGTCCACCACCGGGTGCGGCGCAGCCCCGCGGCGGCCAATTCGCCAGTCACCTTGCCGGAGTGGAACTTACACGACACCTCGGTGAGCATTTCCTCGCCGGCCTCGAAGTCGACGGTCAGCTCGAGCGCACCGACCCGCACCCGCTGGCGCCGGTCGGACCGCAGCCACATCTCGATGCGTTCTTCCGCCGCGTTCCACCGGGCCACATGCCGGTAGGCATCGACGTCGAAGTCGGCGTCGAGCTCCCGGTTCACCACCGCGAGCACATTGCGGTTGAAGGCCGCCGTCACCCCGGCGGCGTCGTCATAGGCGCGCACCAGCCGCTCGGTGTCCTTGACCAGGTCCGTGCCCAGCAGCAGGCTGTCGCCGGGCCGCATCTGCGCGGACAGTGCGGCGAGGAATTCCGCGCGCGGGCCGGGCGTGAGGTTGCCGATCGTGGACCCCAGGAAAACGAACAGCCGCCGCCCGCCTTCCGGGATCTCGCTCAGGTGCTCTTCGAAATCGCCGCAGACGGCCTTGATTTCGATGCCCTGATATTCCCGCTGGATGGCCGCGGCGGCGGTCGACAGGATGCTGGCGTCGACGTCGAAGGGGACGAACCTGCGCAGCGAACCCCGTGCGCGCAGGGCGTCGAGCAACACCCGCGTCTTCTCCGATGTCCCGCTGCCCAGTTCCACCAGGGTGTCGGCCTCGCTGGCCGACGCGACTTCGGCCGCCCGCGCCCGCAAGATCTCGGCCTCGGCGCGTGTCGGGTAGTACTCGGGCAGCCGGGTGATCTGGTCGAACAAATCACTGCCGACGGAATCGTAGAACCATTTGGGTGGCAATGTTTTTGGTGTCTTCTGCAGGCCGTCCAGGACGTCGCGGCGCAACGCGTGGTACGCCGAGTCGGCGGCCAGATGGTTCGACAGCGACAACGTCATCAAGATCCTCTCGACTGATCCAGCGGCGTCATCGTGACACCGTTCGCAGTGACTTCGACAAGGTGGCGGTCCGGCACGTCCTCCCAGTCGGAGTCGTTGTCGTAGGGTTCGCTGGCCAGGACCACACCGTCTGGGCGCCGCAGGATGGACAGCGTGTCACCCCAGGCCGTCGCCAGCATGCGAGAGCCGTTGGCGGCCAATATGTTCAGCCGGGCGTTTGGATCGGCCGCGGCGACCTCTTCGAGGGTCTCTCCCAGCGCGTCGAGCCCGCGCTCGAAGATCGTGGCCGCCAGTATGGCGCTGTCACAGACCGATTCGGCGCGCGCCGTCGTCGGCAACACTGCCCGGTCGACGATTCCGTTGTGCGACAACAACCACTGGCCATCGGTGAACGGCGCGCACGCGCTGGCCTCGATCGGCATGCCGACGGTGGCCGAGCGCACCGCGGCCACCACACAGTGGCTGCGCAGCGCGGGCGCGATCGAATCGAACGACACGTCGCCCCACAGCGGCGCCTGGCTGCGCCAGCGGCGTGGCGCCCCGCCCTTCAGAGAGCCTGACGAGGACGTGTCGAAAAACCCGACGCCCCAACCGTCGGCGTTGAGCAGGCAATGCTTTTGCCGGCGCGGCGCATAGGACTGCACCCGCAGGCCGAACGGCGGGTCGAGCACCAGCGAGGAAACCGTGACGTCAGTCCCCAGCCAGCCCAGGTGCCGGCACATCAGGCGCGATCCCCGGCGTCGGGGACGTCCCACGCCAGCCGGACGCCGGAGAAGATCTGGCGCCGGTACGGGTGATCCCAGTTGCGGAAACTCGGCCGCATGATGCCCGGCTCCACGGCCCACGAGCCGCCGCGCAGCACCCGGTAATCGCCGTCGAAGAAGGGCTGCGAATACCGCTCGTAGAGCATCGGCACGAACCCCGGCCAGGGCCGCAGCGGGGAGGTGGTCCACTCCCAGACCTCGCCGAGCATCTGCTCGGCCCCGTACGCCGAAGCGCCTCCCGGGTAGGCGCCGACGGGCGCCGGCCGCAACGCGGCGCCGCCGAGGTTGGCCAGCGCCTCGTCCGGTTTGCGCTCGCCCCAGGGATACCGGCGCCGCGTGTTGGTGGACGGATCCCAGGTGCAGGCCTTCTCCCATTCCATCTCGGTGGGCAGCCGGGCACCGGCCCAGGCCGCGTAGGCCTCGGCCTCGAAATAGCTGACGTGCTGGACGGGTTCGTCGGGCGGGATGTCCTCGACGTGACCGAACCGGGTGCGGGTCGCGCCGTCGGAGCCCCAGAACTGCGGCGCGGTCAGGCCCGCGGCCTGGCGGTGCTGCCAGCCGCGCTCCGACCACCAGCGCGGCTGGTGGTAGCCGCCGTCGTCGACGAACCGGCGCCATTCGCCGTTGGTGACCGGGACCCGGCCGATCCGGAACGCGGGCAGATCGACGACGTGGGCCGGGCGCTCGTTGTCCAACGAATACGGTTCGCCGGCGGCGTCCACGCCGAGCACGAATTCGCCGCCGGGCACCAGCACCGACGTGCCGGCCAACCCCGCTCGACCGGGCGGCAGCACGGCGGCGTCCCGCAAAAGCGGTGCGCCGCTGCGCAAATTCAGTGCCTGCAGCATGGTTTCGTCGTGCTGGTTCTCGTGGCTGACCACCATCGCGTACACGAACGCGGCCTCGTCGCCGGCGGGATCGTCGGGCAACGCGTCCAGCGCGTCGAGCACGGCCGACCGCACGGTCCGGCAGTAGGCCCGCGCCTGGTCCGGCGACAGCAGCGGCAGATCGACCCGGCTGGCGCGGGGATGCACGAAGGCGTCGTAGAGCCCCTCGACCGCCGGCGGCAGCATCCCTGGGCGCGCGGGGTCGCCACCGCGCAACAGCCAAAGCTCCTCCTGCTGACCGATGTGCGCCAAATCCCACACCAGCGGGCTCATCAACGGGTCGTACTGCCGGCAGAGTTCGGCGTCGTCGAACTCGACCAGACGTAGCGTCCGCGTCCGCGTCCGCGCCAGGTCGTCGGCGATGCCCTCCCGTGACGTCACGGCTTCCCTTGCGCCAGTCGCGCCACCGCGGCCGCGAGGCCGTGCTCGACCACCTGGTCGGAGAAATCGTCGCCGGGGCAGCGGCCCTGGTCGACCATGCGGACCAGCCGCTGCATCGAATCGCCGAGTTCGGCGGGCGCCTTCGCGGCGGCGATGGCCATGCAGGCGTTGGCCGCCGCGTACAGCCGCCGGTCGCGCAGCCCCACCCGAGCCGCGGTGTCCCAGGCGGTGGCCACCGGCTCGACGGCCTCGGCCGCGGTGTCGGCGGCGGCCGGGTCGTCGAGCAGGACCGCCAGGGTGAACGCGACGGCGGGCCACAACGCGTCGGGCACGCTGTCCAGATAACGGATCTCCAGCCACTGCCTGGGCCGCACCGGCGGGAACAGCGTGGTCAGGTGGTACTCCAGATCGGCAACGCTGGGACGACGATCCCCGAGCAACACGCAGCCGTCGACCCAGTCGGCAAAGGGCACCCAGTGAGTGACGGCCTCGGCGTCGGGGTTGTGCACCAGCATCACCGGGGCCTTGAGCGCGTACCGCGCCCAGTCGGTGCCCGGGTCGTCGCCGCTGGCGCCCAGGATGGGTCCGCAGCGCGCCGAGTCCATCCGGCCCCACACCCGCTGCCGGCTCGACACCCAGCCGGTGAAGTCACCGTCCAGCATCGGCGAGTTGGCGGTGATCGCGATCATGGTGGGCCCCAACGCATGTGCGAGGCGCACCCGCGCCGCCCAGCCGTCGCGCGGCCCGGCGTCCAGGTTGACCTGAATCGATGCGGTCGACGTCATCATCGCCGCGCCGGCCTCCCCGGAGTCGCTGGTCGCAAAGAACCGTTCCATGGCGCGGTACCGGGCGCCGGGGTTGATGCGCTTGGGCGGGCGCAGCGGGTCGGCGCCGAGGAAGACCAGGCCCAACCCGGCCGCAGCAAACGCCGGCTGGAGCACGGCCTGATCGCGGCGCATGGCCTCGATGGCGGGCACCACCCCGTCGGCCGGTGGCCCGGACAGTTCGACGGCGCCGCCCGGTTCCACCGTGATCCTGCTGCCCCCCGGCAGCGCGGGGAGCGCGTCGAGCACGTCGGCGATCTCGCTCCAGCTCGGTCTGCGGTGCGGGTCGGCCGGGTCGTGGCAATGGGCCTCCAACTCCAGGCCGACACGGCCCAGCGGCGCGTCGACCAGACATCCCTCGGCGATGTATTGCGCGACGGCCGCGGAGTCGGCCAGCTCGGCGATGTTGAGCTCGGGGGCCTGGTCGCCACCGGCCACCCGCGACTCCGACTGCGTAGCCGCGGCAGTGATCGGCGCGAACGTCATATCACGATCCCTTCGGGCCCGGGCATGCCTGGACATGAGCCTGCGGACCGCTTCCCTGCGCAGCTAATCGAACGTTAATCGGCACCATTTCGTCTAGTGCTTCATCTATCAGATGCCCCCGACATATTCCCTTCTCCGCACTTTGAGGTGCCCGGGTCAGGCGGTTACCCAATCGCGCGATTATTGACCCAACGCGTTCTGCATCGCCCCAGCTAGCACGTTCACCGCGGGTCCGGCGTTGCCGGATTGGCACACTTTCGCCTGCAGCAACACGTTTTCGCGCAGCCTGGTTTGATTGAAGCACCGGCGATCGGTGCCCGCCTCCTGCTTCGTCCAGTTCTGGTCGGCCGGGCCGGCCGGCCCGCCATCGAACGACCACACCTGCGTGCTGCCGTTGTCCAGGTGGAGCGCGGTCGTCTGTCCCGAACAGCCCACCGTTCGATCCACCACCCGGTGAAAAGCCCGACCCGCGGCGTCGTTGGTGGCGAACACCCCGACGGCCTGTTTGACCAGATGGGTCTGGTCGGTTGCCGACGTCTGGGTGAGGGCTCCGTTGAACGACGCCAGGTCGGGATCGTTGTACACCTCGGGCAAACCGATGTCGGCCCAGTTGTTGCAGTCCGGCAAGTCCACCCAGTCACCTTGCCCGGGCTGGGTGAACACCGACTCCCACCCCATGGGCCCACCGACGATGTTGCCGACCGATCCCCTGCCCAGGACGGCGTAGTTCACCACCCCGGGCTCCGACGGGTGCGCGGCCGCGATCGGCGATGCGGCCGCTCCCGCCAGAACCAGGCCGATGGCCATCGCGGCCCGGTGCAGCTGGGCAACCTGCGTAACCCGCATGGTCATGCAGCGATCATGCCAGGCGCACTGACGAGGGGTCAGCTCCCGTTGCCCCGGACGCCTTCCTCGACCTTTTTGCCGAGGTCGGGGTCCACGTTGCGCCAGTACTCGAACACCCGCGACAGCACCGGCTCCTCAACACCTTGGGAGACGTGGCCAATGATGTTGTGCGCCAGGCGTTCCCTGGCCGCATCGTCGAGGACCTCGCGGACCATGGTGCCTGCCTGCCCCCAGTCGTCGTCCTCGGCATGCAGCGTGTAGGCCGAGCGGACCATGTCCCCGTCGGCGTGCCAGCGGATCTCGGCGGCGCGGGCCGGGTCGGCGTGCGGCCCACCGTAGGAATTGGGCGCATACACGGGGTCGGAGACGTTGTTGATCCGCATGGCGCCGTCTTTGGAGTAGCTGTTCACCTCGACTTTGGGGGTGTTGACGGGGATCTGCCGGTAGTTGGTCCCCAGCCGGGCGCGATGGGCGTCGGAGTACGAGAAGCCGCGCGCCTGCAGCATCTTGTCCGGGCTCAGGCCGGTGCCGGGCACGGTGTTGTTCGGTTCGAAGGCCGCCTGCTCGATCTCGGCGTGGTAGTCGGTGACGTTGCGGTTCAGCGTCATCTTGCCGACGTCGATCAGTGGGTAGTCGCCGTGCGGCCACACCTTGGTCAGGTCGAACGGGTTGAACCGGTAATTCTTGGCTTCCTCGTACGGCATGATCTGCATCTTCAGCGTCCAGCTCGGGTGATCCCCGCGTTCGATCGACTCGAACAGGTCGCGCTGGTGGTAGTCGCCGTCCTCGCCGGCCAACCGGTCGGCGTCCTCCTGGGTCAGGAACTCGATGCCCTGATCGGTGATGAAGTGGTACTTCACCCAGAAGATCTCGCCGGCGGCGTTGATCCAGCTGTAGGTGTGGCTGCTGTAGCCGTTCATGTTCCGCCAGGTCTTGGGGATTCCCCGGTCGCCCATCAACCAGGTCACCTGGTGCGCCGATTCCGGGGACAGGCTCCAGAAGTCCCACTGCATGTTGTGGTCACGCACATTGCTTGCCTGCAAGCGCTTCTGGGACCGGATGAAGTGCTGGAACTTCAGCGGGTCGCGCATGAAGAAGACCGGGGTGTTGTTGCCGACCAGGTCGAAATTGCCTTCGCTCGTGTAGAACTTCAGCGCGAAGCCACGCGGGTCGCGCCAGGTGTCTGGGCTGCCCCGCTCGCCGGCGACGGTGGAAAACCTGACCAGCATCTCGGTCTTGGTCCCAGGCTGGAACACCGCGGCCCTGGTGTACTTGCTGACGTCATTGGTCACTTCGAAATGACCATATGCGCCACCACCTTTGGCGTGCGGCTGGCGCTCCGGGATGCGCTCCCGATTGAACATCGCCATCTGTTCGATCAGGTAGTGGTCCTGCAACAGAATCGGGCCGTCCGGGCCGATCGTCAGCGACTGGTCGTCGCTCGGCGCGGCGATGCCGGCATCATTGGTCGTGAAACGCTCCATCATTTCGCTCTCTCCTCGTCACCGGGCTGCAGGCCGCGGTACCCGAGATCGCACACCACGGAACCGAACCGCTCGAGCATCAAGCATTTTCAGTACCGCAGTGAGCGCCCCGGATCTTGCGGCCTGCAATCGAGTATTCCCCTCATCTTGACCTGGTCAAGAAAATGCGGGGCGACTTCCGATCGGCCGCCCACTACGGGTTAGTACCCATTCCGGGCACGAGTTAAGGCGTGACTTGAGCGCGCGCTGTCAGGGACGCGGCGCGGGCGCGCTGGGACCCGGGCTGACTGCGGGCGGCTGGCCGGGGCCGCTGACGCCCGGGCCGGCAACCGGTCCGCCGGGACCACCCGGTCCGCCGGGGGGCATCGGAACGATCAACCCAGGACCACCGGGCCCATATCCCCATGGCCCGTTGTCGGGTCCACCCGGGCCGCCGGGCCCGCCGTACCACGGCCCGTAGCCGCCGGGGGCGCCGTACTGCCCGGGTCCGTTACCCGGCCCGGGGCCGCCCCACGGTCCATTGCCGGGCCCGGGACCGCCGGGGCCGGCCGGGTGGAACATGCCGTGGTGATGCTGGCAGGGGTGCTGGTGCTTCCAGATGAAGGCGCCGACGAAGAAGACCGACGAGAGGATGAACACGATGCCCGCGACGATCACCACCCAGGCGGCCGCCGTGTAGAGCCGCGGCGGCTTCACCCGGTGCGGCGGTGCCGACGGCGGCGCGGTGACGGGTGCGGCTGGGGTCGACTCGGTGTGTGGTTCGGGTGTCTCACTCATGCCTTGCCATACTGCCCCGCGCGTCCTGGTCCTAACAGGTCTCGGCGACAAAATTGTTGTGAATCGAGACGCGGCGGTTAGACGTCGGTGATCGCAAAAGACAGGTGGCCCGGCGCTCGCGAGGAGCGCCAGGCCACTGGTTGACAAGGGTTTTTCAGTTGGTCAGCACGATGATGCTGGGGACCTGGCCCGTCGTGGCCGCGGAGTGGAAGACCGACGGCGGGAGCTGCCCCGGGGCCATGCCGCTGGGACGCACGCCCGACGGAGCCGGAGCACTGGTGGTGGCTCCCGGACCCGTCTGTCCACCCTGACCGCCCTGGCCGCCGGGTGCGCCCGGACCGCCGAAGTTGCCGGGGCCGCCAGGACCGCGGTGGTGAACCATCGCGTGGTGGTGCTTGTGGTGGTGGCCGTGATGGCCGCCGCGGTGGCCGAGGATGAAGCCGGTGAAGAAGATGACCGCGATGATGAACACGATCCCGGCGACGATGGCGACCCACGCGGCGAGTTGGAAGACCCGCGGGGCCCGGTAGGCCGCCGCCGCTTCGGCGGCGACCGGTGCAGTTGCGGTGGAGTGCCGCACAGTGGGGGTTTCAGATGTTTCACTCATGAGACAAATGATGAAGCCGTTAACAGTAGTGGCGGCTATGCGCTACTTATGTAGCAGCTGTGAACTAAAGCCCCCGCTCAGCGGGTAAAAAGGCCGCTCCGAAGGCGCCGTGGCACACCCACTCTCAGGAGCGCCTGAACGCGCCTCTGAGCGCTGGGGCCTACTCGGGTCGGAACGGGTTGACCGCGAACTGGATGACGCGGTACGGCGCGGCCACCCGCGCGCGGGTGTCCCACTGGCTGACGAAGATTCGCAGCTCGTCGAGGGTGGAACCGGGCGAGATGTAGCCGCCGTACGGTTGCGCGAGCCGATTGTCGTAGGGCGGCGGGAGGCTCTCCGCCGGATCCGGCCACTCGTCGTGCTGCACCACCGTGGTGACCGGTGCGTCGCCCAGGCCCGTCGGGTCGTTGGCCACCCGGACCTCCATGTTGCCCGTGACGGCGTTGAAATAGGACAGCACCGCCTTGCCGTCGATCTGCCGGATGCACATCTCGCCCACCGCGTCCGGCCACAGCGGCGTCGGCGGCTTGCCCCAGCCCCCGCCCGGGCCCGCCGCCCAGCCCTGCCACCGTGACCGGTCGGTGAACGTCTGCGGGGTGGCCCGGTACAGCAGCATCGGGTCCCTGCGGGTGAAACTGTCGGCGACGATGTACACCCACCCGCTGGGCGAATCCGGGGTGGGGATCGGGTCGTAATAGCCGCTGATCTGCGTCTGCGAGCCGCCCTGATACGACGCGGGCCGCTTGGATCCCGGGATCGTCTGCCAGCCCGCGCGTGCCGCCTCGGCGCTCACCAGGCGGGAGGTCTGCGGCTCGAGGTTCTTGGTCGTCGTCACCATCAGGTAGTTGCGCCGGTTGATCTGCACCACCCCGGCGGGCAGCTGCGAGGCTCCCGGTGGGGCGGGGTCGGCCAGCAACGGATGGCTGATGCCGGTGACCCCGGTGTAGCGCACCCCGCCGGGGTCGTCGACGGACGAGGTGTCGACGCGCAACGCGACCGGTGCGTACCAACCGCCGAAGCCGACGCCCTGACCGGCGAAGCTGTCGCCGCACACCTGGAGTAACTCGGCGGGGAATTCGATGAACTCACACAGGTCGGTCGCGCCGATGCCGTACTCCCCGGTCGGTGTGCCGGTTCCCGCGGTGGGACCGAGCCGCAACACCTGACCGGGCGCCAGCGGCTGGACCACCGGCTCAGGGGCCGGCGCGGCCGGATCGGCGTGCGCGACGCTGGAAAACCATTGCGGCACAACCAAACACACCGCGGCGAACAGTGAGCACCGCGCGATCAGGCGAGTGTGGGTGGTGCTCACCCGAGTGTCACAGCTGGGCGGCCAGCAGCTCGGCGATCTGGATGGTGTTCAGCGCAGCCCCCTTGCGCAGGTTGTCACCCGAGATGAACAGGGCCAGCCCGCGGCCGTCGGGCACCCCGGGATCGTGCCGGATCCGGCCGACGAGGGATTCGTCGACGCCGGCGGCCGCCAACGGGGTCGGCACATCGACCACCTTGACGCCGGGCGCCCCGTCGAGCAGCTCGCGGGCCCGCTCGGGCGACAGCGGCCGGGCGAATTCGGCGTTGATCGACAGCGAGTGCCCGGTGAACACCGGCACCCGCACGCAGGTGCCGCTGACGGCCAGGTCGGGGATGCCGAGGATCTTGCGGCTCTCGTGGCGCAGCTTCTGGTCCTCGTCGGTCTCACCCGAGTCATCGTCCACCAAGGAGCCGGCCAGCGGCACCACGTTGAAGGCGATCGGCGCCACATAGGTCTTGGGCGCCGGGAACGGCACCGCGCTGCCGTCCTGCACCAGCTGCTCGGCGCCGTCGATGACCGCGCGCGCCTGCGTGGCCAGCTCCTCGACCCCGGCGATCCCGCTGCCGGACACCGCCTGATAGCTGGACACCACCAGGCGTTGCAGCCCGGCTTCCTGGTGCAGCACCTGGAGCACCGGCATCGCTGCCATCGTGGTGCAGTTCGGGTTGGCGATGATGCCCTTCGGCCGGTTGGCGGCATCGCGGGCGAAGTTCACCTCGGACACCACCAACGGCACGTCGGGGTCCTTGCGCCAGGCCGACGAGTTGTCGATCACCGTCACCCCGGCCGCGGCGAACCGCGGCGCCTGCACCAGCGACATCGTCTTGCCGGCGGAGAACAACGCGATGTCCAGGCCGCTCGGGTCGGCCGTCGCGGCGTCTTCGACCTCGATCTCCTGACCGCGGAATTCCAGCTTGCGGCCCTGCGAGCGCGACGACGCGAAGAACCGCACCGACCCCCCGCCATCCCGAGCGGGGAAGTCCCGCTCGTCGAGCAACCTGCGCATCACCTGGCCGACCTGGCCGGTGGCGCCCACCACTCCGATGGCAACCATTTATCTACCCGTCCCCGCATACACCGTCGCCGACTCCGCGCCGCCGAGCCCGAACGCCTCGTGCAACGCCACCACGGCCTTATCTAGTTCGGTGTCGCGGCACAGCACCGAGATGCGGATCTCGGAGGTGGAGATCAGCTCGATGTTGACGCCCACCTCGGCCAGCGCCTCACAGAAGGTCGCGGTGACCCCGGGGTGGCTGCGCATGCCCGCCCCGATCAGCGACACCTTGCCGATGTGGTCGTCGTAGAGCAGCTGGCTGAACCCGATCTCGTCCTTGAGCGCATCCAGCTTGGCCACCGCGGTGGGTCCGCTGTCGCGCGAGCAGGTGAACGTGATGTCGGTCTTGCCGTCCTCGACCTTGGAGACGTTCTGCAGCACCATGTCGATGTTCACGTCGGCGTCCGCGAGCGCCCGGAAGACGCGGGCGGCGTAACCGGGAATGTCGGGAATGGCGACGACGGTCACCTTGGCCTCGCTGCGGTCGTGCGCGACTCCGGTCAGGATGGGGTCTTCCATGGCTATGTCCTTGATCGATCCGACGACGACGGTGCCTGGGTTCTCCGAATACGAGGATCGGACGTGCACCGGAATGCCATAGCGGCGTGCATATTCCACGCAGCGCAGCATCAAAACCTTGGCGCCGCAAGCCGCCATCTCGAGCATCTCTTCGAAGGTGACCGTGTCCAGCTTGCGGGCGTTGTGCACGATCCTCGGGTCGGCGCTGAAGATGCCGTCGACGTCGGTGTAGATCTCGCAGACGTCGGCGCGCAGCGCCGCGGCCAGGGCCACCGCCGTGGTGTCCGAACCGCCGCGGCCCAGCGTGGTCACGTCCCGGGTGTCCTGGCTGACGCCCTGGAATCCGGCCACCAGAACGATGCGCCCCTCGTCGAGCGCGGTCTGCAGCCGCCCCGGTGTGACGTCGATGATCTTGGCGTTGCCGTGCGTGCCGGTGGTGATCACCCCGGCCTGGGATCCGGTGAACGAGCGCGCCTGCGCACCCAGCGATTCGATCGCCATCGCGACCAACGCGTTCGAGATGCGCTCACCGGCGGTGAGCAGCATGTCGAGTTCGCGCGGGGGCGGGGCCGGGCACACCTGCTGGGCCAGATCCATCAGGTCGTCGGTGGTGTCGCCCATCGCGGAGACCACGACTACCACGTCGTTGCCCTGCTTCTTGGTAGCGACGATGCGCTCGGCCACCCGCCGGATCCGGTCGGCGTTCGCCACTGAGGATCCGCCGTACTTCTGCACGACGAGCGCCACGTTTTTCCTGCCTCTCCGGCCCTGCGCACTTCAATTCCGGGTATAAGTCCACAACAGAATACGTGCCCCCGCATGGTGATTTAACGTCGCGATAGCTGGTTCCCCGCCCTGCGCATTCGCACCGGTCTCAGCGGCATTTTTACCAAGGCGCTAAAAGCGGTAAAGTGCAGGACGTGCAGCGGGTGCTCCTCCTCGGACGCCGCGACGGGGTCTGATCCAGACCGGCTTCCCGTCGCGGGTGTTCGCGATGCGCCGGTCTGAAGTCCCCCCTTCTGAGATTCCGGAGCAATCACCGTGACTAGCAATCCCGACGCATTCAGCTCGACACGAACCATCGTCCAGCCGGCCGGCCCACCGGGCCCCGGACAGCCCGCGTGGAACCCGCAGCGGGCCTCGTCGATGCCGGTCAACCGGTACCGGCCCTTCGCCGAAGAGGTCGAGCCCATCCGGCTGCCCGACCGCACCTGGCCCGACCGCATCATCGACAGCGCGCCGCTGTGGTGTGCGGTCGATCTGCGCGACGGCAACCAGGCGCTGATCGACCCCATGAGCCCGGCACGCAAGCGCCGCATGTTCGACCTGCTGGTTCGCATGGGCTACAAGGAAATCGAGGTCGGATTCCCGTCGGCCAGCCAAACCGACTACGACTTCGTCCGCGAGATCATCACCAACGGCGCCATCCCCGACGATGTCACCATCCAGGTGCTGACCCAGTGCCGGCCCGAACTGATCGAACGCACCTTCGATGCGTGCCACGGCGCGCCGCAGGCCATCGTGCACTTCTACAACTCGACGTCAATCCTGCAGCGCCGCGTGGTGTTTCGCGCGGACCGGGCCGCGGTGCAAGCCATCGCGACCGAAGGCGCGCGCAAGTGCGTCGAGGAGGCCGCCAAGCACCCCGGCACCCGGTGGCGGTTCGAGTATTCGCCGGAGTCCTACACCGGCACGGAGCTGGAGTACGCCAAACAGGTGTGCGACGCCGTGGGCGAGATCATCGCGCCGACGCCGGACAACCCGATCATCTTCAACCTGCCCGCCACGGTCGAGATGGCCACTCCCAACGTCTACGCCGACTCGATCGAGTGGATGAGCCGCAACCTGGCCAACCGGGAGTCTGTCATCCTGAGCCTGCATCCGCACAACGACCGCGGAACCGCCGTCGCCGCAGCGGAATTGGGCTATCAGGCCGGCGCCGACCGCATCGAGGGATGCCTGTTCGGCAACGGCGAGCGCACCGGCAACGTCTGCCTGGTGACGCTGGGGCTGAACCTGTTCTCGCGCGGGGTGGACCCGCAGATCGACTTCTCCAACATCGACGAGATCCGCCGCACGGTCGAGTACTGCAATCAGCTGCCGGTGCACGAGCGTCACCCCTACGGCGGGGACCTGGTCTACACCGCGTTCTCCGGCAGCCACCAGGACGCCATCAACAAGGGCCTGGACGCGATGAAGGTTGCCGCAGATGAGGCCGACGCGGATGTGGACGACATGCTCTGGCAGGTGCCGTATCTGCCGATCGACCCCAAGGACGTCGGGCGCACCTACGAGGCGGTGATCCGGGTCAACTCGCAGTCCGGCAAGGGCGGGGTGGCCTACATCATGAAGGCCGACCACGGGCTGGCCCTGCCGCGACGGCTGCAGATCGAGTTCTCCCAGGTGGTGCAGAAGATCAGTGAAGGGGAAGGCGGCGAGGTCAGTCCCAAGGAGATGTGGGACGCCTTCTCCGAGGAGTACCTGGCCCCGGTATCGCCGCTGGAGCGGATCAAGCAGCGCGTCGACGCCTCCGAGGAAGACAGCGGCGTCACCCGCATCACCGCGACGGTCAAGCTCAACGGGGCGGAGACCGAGGTCAGCGGGCAGGGCAACGGCCCCCTGGCCGCGTTCGTCCACGCGCTGGGCGATATCGGTTTCGACGTGGCCGTCCTGGACTACTCCGAGCACGCCATGAGCGCCGGCGACGACGCGCAGGCCGCGGCCTACGTGGAGGCGTCGGTGTCGATCGCGAGCGCGGCGCAGCCGGGCGAAGCGGGTCGGCACCCGTCGGGCCCGGTGGGCGGCCGCACGGTGTGGGGCGTCGGCATCGCGCCGTCGATCACCACCGCGTCGCTGCGCGCGGTCGTGTCGGCGGTCAACCGCGCCGCCCGCGGCTGATCAGAACAGCGCCAGCTGCTGGTCCAGCGTGCCGGCGTCGGTGAATTCATCCATGCTGGTGCCGCCGATGACGGCGCCGACGCAGTCCAGGAACTGCGCATCGGAGATCACCGGCACCCCCAGTTGCCGGGCGAGGTAGCCCTTGCCCTGCTCGGGGGCGGGGTCGTTGCAGACCACCAGCGAGGTCTCCCGGTCGACGGCGTCGGTGTAGGCCAGGCCGGCGTGCAGGATGCGCTCCACGAGTTCCTCGTGGGTGCGGCCGACCTCGGCGGCCAGCGCCACCCGCATGCCCTGCACCAGCGGCCGGCCGCCGACGTAGGGGCCCGGGTTGAGATACGGGCAGGGCATCCGGGACGCCAGCACCTTGAGCGGTCGCAGTTCGTCGTGGGTGACCCTGCCGTTGGGCCAGCGGCGTCGGGTCACCGGATGGATCGGCAGCCAGATGTCGCCCGCGCGGGCCAGCTTGAGCGCCGACGCCAGCACACCGGTCAGCACCATCGCGTCGTCGAAGGCGTCGTGCGGCCGCTCCTGGGTGACGCCCCAGTGCGCGGCGAGCGTCTCCAACCGCAGGTTCTCGACGCCGAGGTCCAGCCGCCGGGCCAGCTCGACGGTACACATGACGCTGTCGACGGGCAGTTCGGTCTCGGCCAGCTCGGCCTCGGCGGCCAGAAACGCGTAGTCGAACGCCACGTTGTGGGCCACCAATGTGCGGCCGCGCAGCACCTCGGCCACCTCGCCCACGATCTCGGCGAACTGGGGCTGGTCTTCCAGCATGGCGGCGGTCAGGCCGTGCACGTGCGTGGGACCGGGGTCCACGCCCGGGTTGAGCAGGCTCACCACGGAGTGTTCGACGTTGCCGTCGGCGTCCAGGCCGAGCGCCGCAACGCTGATGATGCGCGCCTGACCCGGGCGAAAACCCGAGGTCTCGACATCGACGACGGCCCAGCCGGCGTCCGGCTCGCTGGCCGGCCGACCCCAGGACACCCCGCTCATGCACTGAATATGGCACGGCCGGCCGACATCACCTGGCCGCTACGCGCCGTGTCGGGCGGAATTTGATGCGGGCGCCCCGCCGCGCCCGGCGACAAGCGCCGCGCTTGCGATCGCCCGGGAATTCGATGCGGCCGCGGCGCACATTTAAACTTCCCGGGTGGTCACCACCCGCGCCCGTCTGGCCCTCGCCGCAGGAGCGAGCGCGCGCTGGGCGTCGCGGGTGACCGGACGCGGGGCCGGGGCGATGATCGGCGGCCTGATCGCGATGACGCTGGACCGCTCGGTCCTCCGGCAACTCGCGGCCGGCCGGCGCACCGTCATCGTCACCGGCACCAACGGCAAATCCACCACCACCCGGATGACGTCGGCCGCGCTGGCGACGCTGGGCGCGGTGGCCACCAACGCCGAGGGCGCCAACATGGACGCCGGCCTGGTCGCCGCGCTTGCCGGCAGCCGCGATGCGCCGCTGGCAGCCCTGGAAGTCGACGAAATGCATGTCCCGCACGTTTCCGACGCCGTCGAACCCGGCGTCGTCGTGCTGCTCAACCTGTCGCGCGACCAGCTGGACCGGGTCGGCGAGATCAACGTCATCGAACGGACCCTGCGCGCCGGCCTGGCCCGGCACCCGAAGGCGGTCGTCGTGGCCAACTGCGACGACGTCCTGATGACGTCGGCGGCCTACGACAGCCCGAACGTGGTGTGGGTGGCCGCGGGCGGTTCGTGGTCGAACGACTCGGTCAGCTGCCCGCGCAGCGGCGAGATCATCGTCCGCGACCGGGGGCACTGGTATTCCACGGGCGCGGACTTCAAACGGCCCAGCCCGCAATGGTGGTTCGATGACGACGCCCTCTACGGGCCCGACGGCCTGGCCCTGCCGATGCGGCTGGCGCTGCCCGGCGCGGTCAACCGGGGCAACGCCGCCCAGGCCGTCGCGGCCGCGGTCGCGCTGGGCGCGGATCCGGCGTCGGCGGTCGCGGCCGTCTCGACGGTCGACGAGGTCGCGGGGCGTTATCGGACCGTCCGCGTCGGCGCGCACGAGGTGCGCATCCTGCTGGCCAAGAACCCCGCCGGCTGGCAGGAGGCGCTGTCGATGGTCGACAAGCACGCCGCCGGGGTGGTCATCTCGGTCAACGGCCAGGTGCCCGACGGGGAGGACCTGTCGTGGCTGTGGGATGTGCGGTTCGAGCACTTCGAGGAGACCGAAGTGGTGGCCGCCGGGGAGCGCGGGACCGACCTGGCGGTGCGGCTGGGCTATGCGGGCGTCGGGCACACCCTGGTGCACGACACCGTCGCCGCGATCGCGTCATGCCCGCCCGGCCGGGTGGAGGTCGTCGCCAACTACACCGCGTTCCTCCAGCTGCAACGAGCGTTGGCGCGGCATGGCTGACTCTGTGGTGCGGATCGGGCTGGTGCTGCCCGACGTGATGGGGACCTACGGCGACGGCGGCAACGCCCTGGTGCTGCGGCAGCGACTCCGGTTGCGCGGCATCGCCGCCGAGATCGTCGAGATCACGCTGGCCGAGCCGGTGCCCGAGTCGTTGGACCTGTACACGCTGGGCGGGGCCGAGGACTACGCGCAGCGGCTGGCCACCCGGCACCTGATCAAGCACCCGGGCTTGCAGCGCGCCGCGGAACGGGGCGCCCCGGTACTGGCGATCTGCGCGGCCGTGCAGGTGCTCGGGCACTGGTACGAGACGTCGGCCGGGGAACGCGTCGACGGCGTGGGCATGCTGGACGCGACGACGTCGCCGCAACAGGCGCGCACCATCGGCGAGCTGGCGACCAAGCCGCTGCTGGCCGGCCTGACCGAGCGTCTCACCGGTTTCGAGAACCACCGCGGCGGCACCGTGCTGGGAGCGGCGGCGTCGCCGCTGGGCGCGGTGGTCAAGGGCGCGGGCAACCGGTCCGGCGACGGCTTCGACGGCGTGGTGCAGGGCAGCGTGATCGCGACCTACATGCACGGGCCGTGCCTGGCCCGCAATCCGCAACTGGCCGACCTGCTGCTGGGCACGGTGGTCGGTGAGCTGGCGCCGCTGCCGATGCCGGAGGTGGACCTGCTGCGCCGCGAGCGGCTGGCGGCACGCTAGTAGTTCCACGCAGCAAAGTTTTGGGTACGTGACGTGATATCAATGAGCATCCGACGGCACCGGCAGCGCAGTACAGGCAACGACACCCACGACACCGATTCGGCGATGCGCCGGGACACTCTTGCTACGGCCATCGGCAACTTCATGGAGTGGTACGACTTCGGCGTCTACGGCTACATCGCGACCATCATCGCGCAGGTGTTCTATCCGGGTAACAGCGTCAGCGCGGTCCATCTCATCGCCACTTTCAGCACGCTGGCGGCGGCCTACGTGGTGCGGCCGCTCGGCGGGTTCGTCCTCGGCCCGCTCGGTGACCGCGTCGGGCGCAAACGGGTTTTGTTGATCACGATAATGCTGATGGCAGTCGGGACCACCATGACCGGCTTACTGCCCGGCTACGCCACCATCGGCATCTGGGCGCCCATCCTGCTTCTGGTCGCCCGGGTCTTTCAAGGCTTGTCGACCGGCGGCGAGTTTGTCGGCGCGATGACGTATCTCGTTGAGCGGGCCCCGGACCGCAAACGCGGCAAGATGGTCGGGTTCCTGCCGCTGGGCAACCTGGTCGGGTTCGTGCTCGCCGGGTTGCTGGTGACCGCATTACAGGCCTGGCTACCAAGCCGCGACATGCTGGCGTGGGGCTGGCGGATTCCGCTGTTGCTGGGAGCGCCGTTCGGCGTCATCGCCCTCTATTTGCGGCTGCGGATCGAGGAGTCACCCGCCTACAAACAGGTGAGCAGCAACCCGGATACGCCGGCTGATCGCGGCTGGCAGCAATTTCGGCGCACGGTGGTGGAGCAGTGGAAGCCGATGGTGCTCTGCGCGGCCATCGTGGTGACCTCACAGGTCCCCGACTTCATGCTCACCGGATACTTGCCGACATACCTCAAAGTGGTTGTGCGCGTGGGTAACACGGCCGGGCTGGTGATCATCGTGGCGACGTTGGCGATCCTGATGGCCGCGGTGGTGTTCGTCGCCATGCTGTCCGACCGTGTCGGCGTCAAACCGATCATGTGGACGGGCTGCGGATTGCTCGTCCTGGCGTCGGTCCCCGCATTCCTGCTGATGCGCTTCGGCGGCATCCTGGCGTTGGTCTTCATCGGTGTGCTGCTGGTCGGACTGATGGAACTGTGTTTCGACAGCACCACCCCCCAAGCCCTGCCGGCGCTGTTCCCGACCAGGGTGCGCAACGGAGCGCTGGCCATCTCGTACAACATCGCGCTATCGACCGTCGGCGGAACCACTCCGGTGATCGCTCAAGCGCTGATCTCCGGCACCGGCAGCGCCATGGTGCCGGCATACATGCTGATCTTCGCGGGCTTGGTGGGGACGGTCGCCCTTCGATTCATGCCGGAAGTCGCCGGCAAGCCGCTGCCGGGATCTGGGCCTTCGGTCGACAGCGAGGCCGGCGAACTGACCGGAGCGTGAAAGCTCGCGACCGGCGGCTCAGACCATGGCCCGGCGGCCGGCGAGAGCGCGACCGAGCGTCAGTTCGTCGGCGAACTCCAGGTCACCACCCATCGGCAGACCCGACGCGATCCGCGTCACGGTCAGGCCGGGGATGTCGCGCAGCATCCGCACCAGGTAGGTGGCCGTCGCCTCGCCCTCGGTGTTCGGGTCGGTGGCGATGATCACCTCGGTGATGTCGACGTCGTCGACCCGCTCCCCGATCCGGCTCAGCAGCTCGCGGATCCGCAGCTGATCGGGCCCCACCCCGGACAACGGATCGAGCGCACCGCCCAGCACGTGGTAGCGGCCGCGGAACTCGCGGGTGCGCTCGACGGCCTGGACGTCCTTGGGCTCCTCGACGACGCACACCTGCGAGCCGTCCCGGCGGGGATCCGCGCAGATCCGGCACCGCTCGTTGTCGGAGACGTTGCCGCACACCGCACAGAACCGCACCCCGTCGCGGACCTTCGCCAGCACCGCGGTCAGCCGGTCGATATCCGACGGTTCCACCGACAACAGGTGGAAGGCGATGCGCTGGGCGCTTTTGGGCCCGATGCCCGGCAGCTTGCCGAGCTCGTCGATCAGATCTTGGACGGGTCCTTCGAACATGTTGGTCGCGGAGCCTAAAGCCCCTGCGCCGGCGCGGGTGGTTGCCCCGGCGGCGGGCCGAAGCCGCCGGCCAGCGACCCCAGCCGCTCCTGAGCCATCCGGGTGACCTGCTTGGACGCGTCACCCATGGCGCCGACGATCAGGTCCTGCAAGGTCTCGACGTCCGACGGGTTGACGACGGAGGGATCGATCTTCACGCCGACCACCTCGCCGCTGCCCTTCACGACAACGCTGACCAAGCCCCCACCGGCCTGACCATGCACCTCGGCGTTCGCCAGTTGTTGCTGGGCCTCCATGAGCTTCTGCTGCATCTGCTGCGCCTGGGCCAGCAGCGCCGACATATCGCCTCCGGGTTGCATGACAATCCCCTCGCATCTTGGTCTCGAGTTGGTTTCGCTCGTGAGTCTCCGGCGATTCGAAACCCCCAGCGTAGACCGCGCGGCGTTAGCTTTGCGCCGTGGACCTACGACTGAGCAGGCGTGTCGGCTTCCGGACGATCATCTGCATGATTGTTGCTGCGTCGGCCATCATCATCCCTAACGCCATGGCAGCCCCATCCAACATCGCCGGCATGGTGGTTTTCATCGATCCGGGCCACAACGGCTCCAATGACGGCTCCATCAACCGTCAGGTGCCCACCGGCCGCGGCGGCACCAAGGACTGCCAGACCAGCGGCACGGCGACCAACACCGGCTACATGGAACACACCTTCACCTGGGACACCGCGCTGCGGGTGCGCGCCGAGTTGAGCGCCCTGGGAGTGCGGACCGCGCTGTCCCGCGCCAACGACAGCGCCCTGGGCCCGTGTGTCGACGAACGCGCGAACGCGGCCAACGCGCTGCACCCCAACGCGGTCCTGTCCATCCACGCCGACGGCGGGCCGCCGTCCGGCCGGGGATTCCACGTCAACTATTCGGCCCCGCCCCTCAACCAGGTGCAGGCGGGTCCGTCGGTGCAGTACGCGCGGATCATGCGCGACCAGATGCAGGGCTCGGGAATCCCGCCGGCCAACTACATCGGCCAGAACGGCCTGTACGGCCGCTCGGACCTGACCGGCCTGAACCTGGCGCAGTACCCGTCGATCCTGGTCGAGTGCGGGAACATGAAGAACCCCGCCGATTCGGCGCTGATGGAGTCGGCCGAGGGCCGGCAGAAATACGCCGACGCACTGGTCCGGGGGGTCGCGGGCTTCCTCGCCTCGCAGGGCCAGGCGCGCTAGCTCAGCTCTCCAGTTCCTTCTTCAGGTTGGCCAGCACCTCGCCCTGAATCCTCTTGAGCCCCAAGGGCGCAAAGGTCTTCTCGAAGAAGCCCTTCACACCGCCGGCGCCGGTCCAGGTGGTCTTGACGGTGACGCTGGAGCCGGGTCCGGCGGGAGCCACCGTCCAGTTGATCACCATGGACGAGTTCGCGTCCTTCTCGATGACGGTGTGCCCGGCGAGGTCGACGTTGACCTGCACGTCGCGCACGCGTGATTTGGTGGCCTGCAGCTTCCACTTGGCGACCGTGCCCGGCCCCTGCCCACCCTGCAGCACCTCGTACTCGCTGTACTGCGGGGAGAGAATTTTCGGGCGGACGGTCTGATAGTCCGCGACGGCGGCAAGGGTTGCCGCAGGCTCCGCGTTGATCAAGATGGTGCTCTCTGCGTTCACCTGTCCCAAGGCGACCCCTCCTCATAAGATTTTCCCCGGTGCCGGCCCTTGCGACGGGTGCACGGGCTGTTGTCGAAGACTAGGGTATATCTGGTGCCAGTCCTTGGATCTGCACTCTCAGCCCACAAGTCCGGCGTTGACCGGATGCTGGCAAGTTATCGATCCATTCCCGCGACGTCCGCCGTCCGGCTGGCCAAGCCGACGTCAAATCTGTTCCGCGCCCGCACCAAACGCGATGCCCCCGGTCTGGACACGTCCGGGCTGACCGGCGTCCTGAGCGTGGATCCCGAAACCCGCACCGCCGACGTGGCGGGCATGTGCACCTATGCGGACCTGGTCGCCGCGACGCTGCCGTACGGTCTTTCGCCGCTGGTCGTCCCGCAGCTGAAGACCATCACCCTGGGCGGCGCGGTCAGCGGACTGGGCATCGAGTCGGCGTCGTTCCGCAACGGCCTGCCGCATGAGTCGGTGCTGGAGATGGACATCCTCACCGGCGCTGGCGATTTGCTCACCGCCTCTCGCACCCAGCATCCCGACCTGTTCCGCGCCTTCCCGAATTCCTATGGGACGCTTGGGTATTCGACCCGGATCCGGATCGAGCTGGAATCCGTCGCGCCGTTCGTGGCGCTGCGGCACGTCCGATTCCGCTCGCTGCCCGATCTGATCGCGGCCATGGAACGCATCATCGACACCGGCGGGCAGGGCGGGACACCGGTCGACTATCTCGACGGGGTGGTCTTCAGCGCCGACGAAAGCTACCTGTGCGTGGGCCGGCGGACCACCACGCCCGGCCCGGTCAGCGACTACACCGGCCGCAACATCTACTACCAGTCCATCCGGCACGACGGCCCGGGCCTGGAAGCCACCAAGGATGACCGGCTGACCATGAACGACTATTTCTGGCGCTGGGACACCGACTGGTTCTGGTGCTCACGCGCATTCGGCGTGCAGAACCCGCGGCTGCGGCGCTGGTGGCCGCGCCGCTACCGGCGCAGCAGCGTCTATTCGAAGCTGATCTCCATGGACCGCCGCTTCGGACTGTCCGACCGGATCGAGACGCGCAAGGGCCGGCCGGCGCGCGAGCGGGTGGTGCAGGACGTCGAGGTGCCGGTCGAACGGACCTGCGACTTCCTGGAGTGGTTCCTGGACAGCGTGCCCATCACGCCAATCTGGTTGTGCCCGTTGCGGCTACGCGACCACCACGGCTGGCCGCTGTACCCGATTCGCCCGGATCACACCTACGTCAACATCGGCTTCTGGTCGTCGGTGCCGGCCGGCGCCACCGAGGGCGCCACCAACCGGATGATCGAGGCCAAGGTGGACGAGCTCGACGGCCACAAGTCGCTGTATTCGGACTCCTTCTACTCCCGCGAGGACTTCGACGAGCTGTACGGCGGCGAGGCCTACAACACCGTCAAGAAGACCTACGACCCCGACTCTCGTTTACTCGACCTCTACGCGAAGGCGGTGCAACGGCGATGACGACGACAAAAGAACCCCACCGCTCGCGGACCGGCAAACTCAGCATGGCCGAGATCCTGGAGATCTTCGCCGCGACCGGGCGACATCCGCTGAAGTTCACCGCCTATGACGGCAGCACCGCCGGAAGCGAGGACGCCGAACTGGGTCTGGATCTTCGCAGCCCCCGCGGCGCCACGTACCTGGCCACCGCGCCCGGCGAGCTCGGCCTGGCCCGCGCCTACGTGGCCGGTGACCTGCAGGCCTATGGCGTCCATCCCGGTGATCCGTACGAACTGCTCAAGACGCTGACCGACCGGGTGGAATTCAAGCGGCCGCCGGCCCGGGTACTGGCCAACATCGTCCGTTCGATGGGTTTCGAACGGTTGTTGCCGGTCGCACCGCCGCCGCAGGAGACGCCGCCGCGGTGGCGCCGGGTCACCGAGGGGCTGATGCACACCAAGGCCCGCGACGCTGAGGCCATCCATCACCATTACGACGTCTCCAACACCTTCTACGAGCTGGTGTTGGGCCCCTCGATGACCTACACGTGCGCGGTGTACCCCGACGCCGACGCGACGCTGGAAGACGCCCAGCAGAACAAGTACCGGCTGATCTTCGAGAAGTTGCGGCTACAGCCGGGCGACCGGCTGCTCGACGTCGGCTGCGGCTGGGGCGGCATGGTGCGCTACGCCGCGCACCGCGGTGTCCGGGCCATCGGCGCCACGCTGTCGGCCGAACAGGCGAAGTGGGCGCAGCGGGCGATCGCCGAGGAGGGGCTGGCGGAGCTGGCCGAGGTGCGGCACTCCGACTACCGCGACGTGGGCGAGGCGCAGTTCGACGCCGTCTCCTCGATCGGGCTGACCGAGCACATCGGCGTCAAGAACTACCCGGCCTACTTCGGGTTCTTGAAGTCGAAGCTGCGCACCGGCGGCCTGCTGCTCAACCACTGCATCACCCGTCATGACAACACCTCGACGTCGTTCGCCGGGGGGTTCACCGACCGCTACGTCTTCCCGGACGGCGAGCTGACCGGCTCGGGCCGCATCACCTGCGCGATCCAGGATGCGGGCTTCGAGGTGCTGCACGCGGAGAACTTCCGCCATCACTACGCGATGACGCTGCGCGACTGGTGCCACAACCTGGTCGAGCATTGGGACGTGGCGGTCGCCGAGGTCGGCCTGCCAACCGCCAAGGTGTGGGGCCTGTACATGGCGGCGTCGCGGGTCGCCTTCGAGCAGAACAACCTTCAGCTCCATCACGTGCTGGCGGCCAACACCGACGTGCGAGGCGACGACGACCTGCCGCTGCGGCCGTGGTGGACGGCCTGACCCGCTAGCCGTTGTCGATGGGGCGGGCGCCCAGCTCACTCTGCAGCAATTCGAGCGCGACCTCTTCGGGGTCGCGGCGCGGCGCCGACGGCTCGTCGCGGACGGCCTCGGCGAGCATGTGTTCCTCTTCGTCGCGGCGCGCCGAATCCACGTCGGGCGCGGGCTCGGTCACGTTCGTCGCCGCCGGGCCGGCTCCCCCACCGGCGGGAGGGGGTGGCGCGGCCGACGCCGGTGCACCGGCCTCACACCGCACCCGCCAGTTGACGCCCAGCGCGTCTTTGAGCGCTTCGGCGATGACGTCGGCGTTGCGCTGTTCGCAGAGCCGCTTGGCCAGCGGCGCCGATTCATGGCTCAGCACCAACGTGTTGCCCTCGATCGCCCGCACGGTCGCCCCGGCCAGCATCACCTCGGTGGTGCGGCTGCGCTGACGGACCTTTTCACGCACCGTCGGCCACATGCTGCGCACCGCGGCGGTGTTGAGTTCACCTGGCGCAGAGGCTGTTTCGACCGCCGGCGCCGCGGCGGGTTCGGGTGCGGCCTGCGCGGCCGGAGGAGGTTCGGGCACGGGGGCCGGCTCGGGCTTCGATTCGGGTTTCGGCTCGGGTTTCGATTCGGGCTTGGCGGCCGCCGCCGCGGAGGGCCGGGTGAACCGCACGGGCGGCTCGGGTTCGGCCGACGCGGGCGCGCTGCGCGGCGCCCCGGCGGGGGCCTCGGAGCCGGGGATGGACATGTCCAGCCGGGTCTCGATCCGCTCGACGCGTTGCAGCAGCGCCGATTCGCTGTCGCTGGCCGAGGGCAGCAGCAGTCGCGCACACACGACCTCGAGCAGCAGGCGCGGCGCCGTCGCACCGCGCATCTCCCCCAGCCCGGCCTGCACCACCTCGGCGTAGCGGGTCAGGGACGCCGGTCCGATCCGGGTCGCTTGATCTCGCATCCGCTCCAGCACGTCCTCCGGCGCGTCCACCACACCGCGGCTGGCCGCGTCCGGAACGGCCTGCAGCAGGATCAGGTCGCGGAACCGCTCCAGCAGATCGGTGGCGAAGCGCCGCGGGTCATGCCCGGCATCGATCACCGACTCCACCGCACCGAACAGCGCCGCGGCATCGGCGGCGGCGAGGGCGTCCACGGCGTCGTCGATCAGCGCCATGTCGGTGGCCCCCAGCAGGCCCAGCGCCCGCTGATAGGTCACATGCGCGCCCTCGGCCCCGGCCACCAGCTGATCCAGCACCGACAGGGTGTCGCGGGGGGAGCCGCCGCCGGCGCGGATCACCAGCGGGTAGACGGCGTCGTCGACGGCGACGCCCTCCTGCTCGCAGATCCGCCCGATCAACGACCGCATGGTCTTCGGCGGCAACAACCGGAACGGGTAGTGGTGCGTGCGCGACCGGATCGTCGGCAGCACCTTCTCCGGTTCGGTGGTCGCGAAGATGAAGATGAGGTGTTCGGGGGGCTCCTCGACTATCTTGAGCAGCGCGTTGAACCCCGCCGTCGTCACCATGTGCGCCTCGTCGACGATGAACACGCGGTAGCGCGACTGGGCGGGCGCGTAGAACGCGCGGTCGCGCAGCTCGCGGGTGTCGTCCACCCCGCCGTGGCTGGCGGCGTCGAGCTCGACCACGTCGATGCTGCCGGGCGCGTTGGGCGCCAGCGCCTGGCACGAGTCGCAGACCCCGCACGGGGTGGCCGTCGGGCCCTGAGCGCAGTTCAGCGAGCGGGCCAGGATGCGCGCCGAGGAGGTCTTCCCGCAGCCGCGCGGACCCGAGAACAAATACGCGTGGTTGATCCGTCCGGCTTCCAGGGCGATCGAGAGTGGTTCGGTGACATGCTCCTGCCCCACCACTTCGGCGAAGGTTGCCGGACGGTACTTGCGGTAGAGGGCCACGGTCAGCAGGCTACCGGCGCGCGCTGACGATGCGGACCCGGCAGGGTCGTCAGCTCACACTCGACGCGGACGACGCGAGCAGCGATTCGGACGCCGCCAGCAGCGCGCAGGTGGCCAGCCCGTCGACGGCGTCGCGCAGGTCCGGCAGCGATGGGAACGTCGGCGCGATCCGGATGTTGGTGTCCCTCGGATCCTTCCGGTACGGGAACGACGCACCCGCCTCGGTCACCGCGATACCGGCGTCCTTTGCCAGCGCGACCGTCCGCTTCGCCGTGCCGGGCAGCACGTCGAGGCTGATGAAGTAACCGCCCTTGGGGTCGGTCCACGACGCGATCTTGGACTCGCTGAGCCGCTGATCGAGGATCTCGGCGGCCAGCGCGAACTTGGGCGCCAGGATCTGTTGGTGCTTCAGCATGTGCAGCCGCACCCCGTCGGCGTCGCGGAAGAAGCGCAGGTGCCGCAGCTGGTTGATCTTGTCGGGTCCGATCGATTTCTTCCCCGCGTACTGCAGGTACCAGGCGATGTTGCCCAGCGATCCGCCCAGGAAGCTCACGCCGGCGCCGGCGAAGGTGATCTTCGAGGTGGACGCGAACACGTAGGGCCGATGTGGATTGCCGGCCGCGGAGGCCAGGCCGAGCACGTCGACCTGCCGGATGAAGTCATGCGTCAGCGTGTGCACCGCGTACGCGTTGTCCCAGAACAGCCGGAAGTCGGGCGCCGCGGTCCGCATCTGAACGAGCCGCAGGACATTGTCCCAGGAGTAGGTGACCCCGGTGGGGTTGCCGAAGACCGGCACCGTCCACATGCCCTTGATGGCCGGGTCGGCGGCGACCAGCTCTTCGATCAGGTCGACGTCCGGCCCGTCGGACAGCATCGGGACGGGGATCATCTCGATGCCCATCGTCTCGGTGATGGCGAAGTGGCGGTCGTAGCCGGGGGCCGGGCACAGGAACTTGACGCTCGGTTCGTCCTTCCAGGGCCGCTGCGAGTCCACGCCGCCGTACAACATCGAGAAGGCGACCAGGTCGTGCATCAGTTCCAGGCTGGAGTTGTTACCCGCGATCAGGTTCTGCACCGGGATGCCGAGCAGCTCCCCGAAGATGGCCCGCAGCTCGGGCAGGCCGTGCAGGCCGCCGTAGTTGCGGGTGTCGGTGCCCTCGCTGTCGCGGTAGTCGTCGCCGGGCAGGCTCAGCAGCTGGTTGGAAAGGTCCAGCTGGGCGGGAGCGGGTTTGCCGCGGGTCAGGTCGAGCGCGAGCTTCTTGGCCTGCAGATCGGCGTAATCCTGCTGGTGACGAGCGTGTGCACCGGCAAGTTCTTCCGGGCTGAGGGACTCCAGCGACACCATGGACCTTTCGCTGTCGAAGGCGGGAAACCGGTGGCGATCGCAAGCGCGGCGGAGCCGGGCGAAGCGGGTCGACACTCATGTGGATATAGGGGACCCCGCGCACCCGACAGAGCCCATTGACCCTTGCTGCCTTCCGGCCCTGGGGGAGTTCACAGGATAGACGCCGCGCGGGGTCCAGCGACGAGTCTAGTACCTGCCCCGGAGTCGACGACGAGCAACTGGCTGGGGCCATCGGGGCCTCGGTTACCATGGCCACGGAGGATTCGCCTAGTGGCCTATGGCGCTCGCCTGGAACGCGGGTTGGGTTAACAGCCCTCGCGGGTTCAAATCCCGCATCCTCCGCCATTGGTCCGCCAAGCGGACACGTACGAATTGATATGGATTCGGGTCGGCCGCCTTTAGGCTGGCGTGAAATCACCAGGACGAGGAGGGGTATGGGGCGCAAGGTCGCCATCCCGTGGCACGCGTCATTTTCGATCGCTGCCGGCTTCCTCTACTTCTTCTTCGTGCTGCCCCGCTGGCCCGAGCTGATGGGCGACACCGCGCACACGTTGGGGACGACGCTGCGGATCGTGACGGGTGCGCTCGTCGCTCTCGCGGCGCTGCCCGTGGTGTTCACCCTGCTGCGTACCCGCAAGCCCGAGTTGGGGACGCCGCAGCTCGCCCTGTCCCTCAGGATCTGGTCGATCGTGGCCCACGTGCTGGCCGGGGTGCTGATCATCGGGACGGCGGTCAGCGAGATCTGGTTGAGCCTGGACGCCGCCGGACGATGGTTGTTCGGGATCTACGGCGCCGCCGCCGCGATCGCGTTGCTCGGCATTTTCGCCTTCTACCTCTCCTTCGTCGCCGAGCTGCCCCCGCCGCCGCCCAAGCCGATCAAGGCGAAGAAGCCCAAGGAGCGTCGCGTGCGGCGCAAGAAGGGCGCCGAGGCCGAAGCCGAAGAAACGGAAGAAGCCGAAGAAGCCGAAGAAGCCGAAGCTGACGAAGACGAGGCGGAGACCGCCGAGGCAGAAGCCGCAGAAACCGAGCCTGCTGAGGAAGCCGAGCCGACGGTGACCCCCGGCGAAGTCACCGCCGAAACCGCCGAAACCGCCGAAGCTGAGCCCAAACCGGAGCCGACGACCGAGGCGGTGCCCGCCGACGACACCGCGGAAGCCGGCGACGAGGGCGACGAGTCGAAGGCCAAGCTGCGCAACCGGCGCCCGACCGGCAAGGGATCGCACCGGATGCGGCGCAGGCGCACTCGGGCCGGCGTGGCCCTGGACGAAAACGCCGACGAGGACTAGTCAGCGGCGCCGCAGCCGCTCCACGTAGACCGCGATGCGTCGCAGCGTCTCGTCGGTGCCCCACATCCGGCGAACCTCGTCATCGACGCTGCGAGCCTCGTGGATGCGCGCCATCGTCGGGCCGTGCAACTGGGCTTTGGTCTGCCGGTAGGCGTCGGCCGGGATGCTGCCCAGGTCCGACGCCTCGGTCACGGCCACCTCCATGAGCTCGTCGGCGACGACGCGGTGGGCCAGTCCTCGGGCCACGGCCTCCGCGCCGCGATAGTTGCCGCCGCCCAGCAGCACCTCATCGGCGTGCATCCCGCAGGCGTAGCGCATGATCTCCAGCGCGGCGACCGGGAACGGTACCCCGACGCGCACCTCGGCCGCGCCGATCTGCGCCTCGGGGCTGATCAAGCGGCGGTCGCAGGAGCACGCGAGCACGCAGCCGCCCGCGATGGCGGCGCCGTTGATCGCGGCGACGGTCGGCCCGGGATAACTGAACATCGCCTCGAACGCCGCGGACAGCGCGGGGACCAGTCGATCGGTGTAGCCGGTGCCGCCCTGCACCACGCGGTTGAGGTCGACGCCGGCGCTGAAGGCGCGACCGGCACCGGTGACAACCAACGCGCCGGCGTCCGAACGTGCCAGGTCGCGCACGGCCGAAGCCAGTTCTTCGAGCAGCTCGACATCCTGCGCGTTGACTGCACCCGACGACAGGGTCAGCACCCGCACGGTCCCCACGGGACTGATGTCGATCATGATCATTCCTCCGATCAGCGGCTGACGGCCGCGAGGACGACTGGGATGTCCGTGTTCTCGTCGGTGTGATAGCTCGCGCAGACCCGGTGGTAGCCGTCGGCGATCTGCAACGAAACCCCGGTCATGAAGTCGCCGCGCACCAGCAGGATGGGCGACAGGGGCAGGCCCTTCTCGATCTTGGTCAGGTCCGCCGCGACGTGCGGGTTGTCCACCGGCAGCAGGCCCAGCCGCGCCGCCCGCAGGATGTCTTTGGCCTTTTTGTGCGTCACGGTGCCGGACTTCAGCTTCTTGACCACCTTCTTCACCGTCTGTCCGTCCGCGAGCATGGTGAGATAGTCCGCCGCCGCCGGAAAGTCATGGGCCTCAGGCTTTTCCAGCCATTTCACGCTGAGCATCGTGTTCCTCCCTGTGCCGGCTCCGACATCGACGCAGCCTACCGGCTCGGCCCCGCGAAAATTGGGATCGGTAGCAACCGGGGCGGTCTGTACTTGCGCCAGGACGACGCCATCGGGGCGGCGCACGAAGGAAGGAACCACAAGTGAAACGTCTTCTCGCAGCTGCGATTGGGACACTGGGCTGCGCCGCGGCCTCAGTAGCCCTGGTGGGATGCTCGGGCGGCGGCCACACGGCCGCACCGGCGTCGAGCACCACGCCCAGCGCCTCCACGGGCACCAACGCGCAGGTCAAGGTCGGCGGTACGGATCTGTCCGGCGTGAACCCCGCCTCCGTGACCTGTGTGCGGACCGGCGGCAAGATCGACATCGGCAGCGGCTCCACGGGCGGCGCCCAGCAGGCGCTGGCCGTCGTGATGACCGACGAAGCCAACCCGAAGGTCCAGTCGGTGGCCCTCGTTGTCGACGGCAACGCCCTGGCGGTCAGCGACAACATGGGCGCGAAGGTGGGTTCGGCCAGCGTCGCGGTCGATGGCAAGACCTACACCATCACCGGTCAGGCGCAAGGCGCCGACATGAAGAACCCGATGGCGGGAATGATCACCAAGGACTTCACCATCAAGGTGTCCTGCGGCTGATCGGTTGCGGCCCTCGAGCGGCGGACGTGCCTCACTCACGCGTCCGCTGCTCGCGGTTTGGCCAACCAGACACCGCCCACGGACTTATGATGCAGCCGTGTCGATCCCGGACGAACTGGAGAAGGCGCGTCGTATGGCGCTCGCCGCCGATGAGGCCGGGGCACGCGATCTGCTGCTCTCGTTGATTCCGCGGATCGAGCGCGACGACCGAGACGACCTCATGCTGGAAGCCCTTGGGCAGCTTGGCGAGATCTACCTCGCACGCGGGGCCTACGACGGGATCCGTGAATCCATCCGGCGCATCCAGGACTGCGTGGCGGTCTACGCCGACATCTCCGCCGGCGCGGCCGCCGAACGGGTGCGGCTGTCCGACAACGAGATCGCACACATGATCTGCCGATACTCGCGGCGCGCCCAGTTCCTGCAGACGGGATTGGCAGCGGCGCTGGGTGATCACGAAGGCGCGGCGGCGGAGCTGACGTCGTTGTGCGACAACGACTCCGGTCCCGGCGATCTCGCCGACGAGCACCGGTACCTGTGCGCCCACGCCCGCGTCCTGTGCGCCACCGCGCTGTGCGACGACGATCTGCACGTGCGATCGGTCCCGTTGTGGGAGAAGGTTCTTGAGAGCATCGGGCATGCCGGCGACAGCGGTGAGCGTGCCGACCACCTTTGGGTCACCGCTGCGACCGGGTACGGCAGGTTCTGCGTGGAGACCGGGCGGTTGCCGGAAGCCGAGCCGTGGCTGCGCCGCGCCGAAGCGCGGGCCCAAGCCAACGGGTGGGAACTGGCCGCAGCCAGAGCACAATTGGAGCGGGCCGCGGCGCGGTGGGCAGCCAACGACCACGCCGGCACCGAGGAACTGATCGGGCAGGCCTATCCCGTCATCGCCCGCCACCACCGGGCCCACGACGTCGCCCGGTGCTGGCTGTACATGGGACTCACCCGGCTGGGGGCCGGCGCCCTGGAGGCCGCCGACGAATGCTGGGGGCACGCCGAACGGCACTGGCGGGAATTGGGAAAGCCACTGCATTTGCACCGTATCCTGTTGCAGCGCAGCTGGATCGCCATCTTCTGGAGCCACTTCTCCGACGCGGTCGAGCTGATCGCGCAGGCCCGGGAACTGCTGGACTCCTCGCCGCGCAGCAGCTGGCTGCAGTACGCCCAGCTCGACAATCATCTCGGAACCGTCTGGCGCGCGGACGCCTTGGCGGACCTCGGGTTCGACAGCTCGGGCGATCCCGACGAGACGCTGGAGGAAACCGAGGCGCGCCAGGCGGAGGGGCTCGGCATTCTGCGCGGCGCGGTCGGCACGCCGGAGTACTGGCGCGGAATGAGCAAGCTCGAACAGGCCGCCGAGCTCAAGGTGCCGGCCGCCCTTGCGGTCGACTCGGTGCGATATTCGATCGCCGACGCCGACGCCAGGGCCCGCTGGGCCACCGGCATTGCGGCGCCCATCCTGGCCGGCGCCTTCGCTGTGGCCTGGGAGTGGGAGAACGCCGCGCTGATCAGTGAGCTCGTCGAATACCACAGCGCGCGAGGGACTTTCGAGGGCTTGCAGCGACCGCGGCTCGGCGAATGGGCGTCGACGGCCATCGCGTCGGTGCCCATCGACGCCGACGCGGAGCCCGCCGCCCTGGCCGCCGCGGGCCCGCCGGTCGCGGGCGGCGCGTCGCTGACCAGGCTGGGGCCGTTGCCGCCCTTGCAGATGCAACCCGGGGCGGGGCCGATCCTGAGTCACTATCGTGCGCTGGCTTTGCAGCGCTACGGGCGCGATGTCACCGCGGCCGAGCCTGCCTGGTCGACGTGGCCATGAGTGGGCCCGACCGGCTGACCCTGGTGCTGCGGTACGCCGACCTCGGGATCGCGACCTACGCCAGCCTGCAAATCGTCGGGCAGCCGTCAAGAACCGTCACCTGGGTGCTGGAAGAGCCGCTGCTGCTGGCCGCGCTGCGGGAGCTCACCGCCGCCCTGCCCGAACCGCACGGCGACGAAACGCGGCGCGACGCCATCGAGCGTGCCCTGGCGACGGGACCATTCGCCAAGCCGGGCACCGAACTCACGGTCGCCTATATCCTCGGAGTGCTGCTGATCGGTATGCCCGGGTGGCGGCTGTTGGCCGAATGCGTGGCCTCGCCGCGGGCGGTGCTGTTCGTCTCGCCGAGCGCACGGTTGGCCCGGGTGCCCTGGGGGCTGCTGGCGATCCCGAAATCGGGCCCCAGCAAAGAGGAACTGGTGCGTTCGCGCCAGGACGCGATTACCGCCAGCGGCCGCGCCGCGGCCCAAATCCCTTGGCAGCTGGCCAATATCGACGATCTCACCGACGGCCATCGCCTGATGGGGCTGGTCGACGTGCTGATGGCGGTGCCACCCAACATCGTGCACTCGCCGCGAACGCCCGCCGGCTGGGACGCCCGGCGAGAGGCTCCGCCGCTGCTGGTTCTCGATCCTCGTGTGCCGGGACAGCGACCGGATTCCACGCTCGGATCGGTGCTGGGCAGGCCCTCGCCGCACACGCCCCTGGCACGGCATTTCGCCGCACTCATCGAACGGCGACCCGTGCTGCCGCGCGCCGGCACCGTGCTCGACCTGTTCCGCCGGCAAGACGCCGGCCGTGCGTGGCTGGGCGAGCTGCTGGCGCAAACCCCGTGCCGGCTGCTCTACGTCGGCCACGCGAGTTCGGCGGACGACCAACACGACCAGGGAACTCGGGCGGACCGGGCGGCCCTGCACCTGGCCGACACGGCGGATATCCCCGGCGATGCCAACGCGATCGGCGATCACCGCCCATTGACCGCCTCGGACCTGATGGCCCTCCGGTTGCCGATGCCGCCACGCGTGGCGCTGCTGGCGTGCGGCTCGGGTGGCGACTATCAATTCGACGAGGCAACCGGCTTGGTGGCGGCGATGATCCTGAACGGCGCGCAGTTGGTGACCGCCACCTTGTGGTCGCTGCCGACGACGGCGGCGTACCGGCAATTCGCCGGGTTGTCCGGAGCGCCGGGCCCGGAACCGGCCGATCCGATGGCCGAGCTGGTGGCCGCCGTGGACGGCGCGCACGACGCCGCGCGGGAGGCCGGATGCGCGGTGAATCGTTGGCAGCGCGAACAGATGCGGCGCTGGCGCGACGGGGATGTCAGCGCCAGTCCGCTGTATTGGGCCGCCCTGGTCACGTTCGCCGTGGACGGCGAACGATAGCGCTCACAGCGACGCCACCCAGGCCGCGTGCACGGCCAGCACATCGTCGGGCAGCGAAAGCTCCTCGCGGGCGGTCGGATCGAAGGCCACCAGCACGACCAGGCCCGGCCGCAGCACGGACAGGTCCAGACCACCGTCGTATCGCGCCAGCTTGCCGATAAACGTCTCCCCCGAGACGGCCACCACCTCGATGAAGACCTGACGCCTGACCTTGCGCACGGTGCCGACCCCGACGGTGCGGTTCCCGGCATCCCGGCGGCGGCGGGACCTCAACCAATCGGCCAGCAGCAACAGCTTGTTCATCCGATCAGCGTCCGGCTGCGCACCGGCTACCGAACCCAACTTTTGGCTGCCGCAAACTTTGCAATGGCCCTATTCTGTGCAGATGAGCGCCGACCCGCAGGTAGCGACCGCCGCGGAAGGCGAGGCGTCGGGACATCCGCGGCGTCTGGTCATCGAGGCGGCGTGGCGGGCCATCGGTCCGGGCGTGGAGGTGCTCAGCGGTGACGATGGCGGCCCGCTGAGCCGCACCGTCAAACGCATCATCGACCCGTTGGTGCTGCGCCTCCGGTCCAACCCCGCGCATTCGGCGCCGGTCGTGACGCCCGAGACGGCCGCGAAGATGCATGACCTCATCGTTGGCAGTGGTTCCGAATTGCGCTCGGCCGCAGCCTGGTTCGAGGCCCTCAAACTGGAGCGACGCCGGCAGCGGATTCGCACCGGGAACGCGCAGGAACTGTACTTTCCGGTGTGCTTCGAGCTCGCCGTCACGAAAGGTCCACCCACGCCGCAGGATTACGAGACGGCGGCGGCGGTGCTCGGCGAGATCCACCGGGATCGCGATCGCACCGCGATCGAGGTCCTGCATCGATACGTCGCGGACCCCGATGTCGTTGCCACGCTGGCCGAGCAGCTGGAGCGCAGTTGGCGCGACGTGCGGGCGGGCGAGGCCGCCATCGATCCGTTCCGGGCCGAGCTTGGCACCGTCTTGGGCACGGCCGGCAGCCACGGCGCGGCGGCGGCCCGTCAACGGGTCTGGACTGCGATGATCACCGGCCCCACCCCGTACAACTTGGGTGCGCTGGCCCGCACCGACACCGCCCACCTGCCATGGTCGCTCGTCGGGTTGGGTTTGAGTTCGATTGCGCCGCAACGCCCCCCGGCGATCTCACAGAGCGTGGACGGCGACCGCCCGCTGGATCGCAGCGTGGTGGACCGGGTGCGCGCCACCCTGCGACGCGCCTTGGATCGCGACGCGTTGCCCGAAATCCCTTTGCTCTGTGAGGAAGAAGTCGACCGGGCCTGCGCGCCGTGGGGGCTGTTGGCCGAAGACAAACAGGCCACGCTGGTGGCCGGCATCGAGGTCGCGGTCCAGCTGGCCCCGCTGGATCCGTCCGCCTCCTGCCGCTACGACTTGGCCACCCAGATCCAGGCGCGGCTTCGCAAGGAAGCCTATGTGTTGCACGCCCGGCGCTACCTGGCCGAGAACGGCCCGATTCATCCTCGTCAACGGCAGGTGGTCGACGACCTCGCCGCCTACGCGCAGCCCTACCTGAGCCGGCTGTGGGCCCGGCTGCATGGGCGCGACGTCTGGCAGGAACCCTGTGCCGACGTCGACGATGTCCGCGCGCTGCTCGACGGTGTGGCGCGGTCGGTGAGCCTCGACCACCGGCAACGGATCAAGGCGATGCTGGAATTGCAGGTGGCCGGGTGAGACTGGTTGCCGATTCCGGACTTTGGAGCACCGGCCCCGTCGACACGGCGGTCGCGACGCCGCTGGTCGCACTGCTGGAAGTCAGCGGTGCGGTGCTGTCCTGGACGCTCGACGATCCCGACGATGCGGCGCCGCACATCACGTTCACCGATGTGTCGCGCGCGGACTGGTTGTGGCGGGTCCTCGGCGAGGCCGGACATGTCGCGGTGGTGTCCGCCGTAGGCGGCGCGGCGGGCCGGCCGCACAGCACAGAGCTCACCGGCGTCGAGCCGGTGCCGGGCTCGGTCGCCCCGCTGCGCAGGCTGGCCACCGGGCACTGGCTGCGCAGGTGGTGGCCGGCCAGCAGGCAGGACGGTATCGCCGGCCTGGACCGTGCGCTGCTCGACGTCGAGGTCGCGTTGCTGACCGCCGGGGCGCAGAGCTTCTTCCCCGACGACACGCTGGATTCCGACGTGACGCAGCTGCTGGAGCCACACGCCGCCGCGCTGATAAGCCATGTCCGCAGCGATGATTCGCGGGTGGTCGACCTGGTGCGGGCGGGCGCCGGACTCGCCGACGAGATCGGCACGCGCGGCGACGACTGGTCCGAACTGATTGCGGCCGTGGATGATTCGAGCCTGATCCCGACGTTGCCGAGCGATCGGCGCGATGACTACGCGCTGGCCGCCGGCGCGGACGCGGGGCCGCGCGGTGCGGGCGCGATAGCCCGGGGCGTCGCGTCCATCGCCTGGGGCGGGGTTCCGCCCGCGATCTTCGATGCCGGCGAGAACACCGTCGAGTGGCGCATCGAGACCGGCGGGGCGACGGTCGTCGCGGTGGTGCAGGCGGCCGTCACCGGCCCGGACCCGGCTACCGGCATCGCGGTGCGACTGCGTTCCGCGGCCATCCACGGCACCGGCACCCTGGACGCGGCCGGACGCGCGACCCTTGCGCTGCAGGACGGCCAGGGACGCGCCCTCACCGAGTCGGCGGCGTGGGACCACGACTGGTCGGTGACGTCGGTGGTCGTGGGCACCGATACGCCCGAATCCGCCGAGACCCGGGAACGCGTGCGAGCGTGGGCGCGGGCGCGGCTGGACCTGCCGCCGCGGGACGCCTTCCTCGCCGAAATATTGGCCTCAGAATCTGCCTATTAGGCCTACTAAGAACCCCGGTCATTCCCTATGCTGAGCGAGTGCCAAACACCTATCGCGTCGTTCAGTGGAACACCGGAAACGTCGGCAAGAGCTCACTGAAATCGATCGTCACCAACCCCACCCTCGAGTTGGTGGGCTGCTACGCCTGGTCGCCGGAGAAGGCCGGGCGCGACGCCGGCGAACTCGTGGGGCTCCCGCCGCTCGGTATCGCGGCCACCAACGACATCGACGAGCTGCTGGCGCTGAAGCCGGACTGCGTGGTCTACAACCCGATGTGGATCAACGTCGACGAACTGGTCCGCATCCTGTCCGCGGGCGTCAACGTGGTGACCACCGCGTCGTTCATCACCGGACACAACCTGGGCGAGGGCCGCGACCGGATCCTGGAGGCCTGCGAGAAGGGCGGCTCCACGATCTTCGGGTCCGGCGTCAGCCCGGGCTTCGCCGAACTGCTGGCCATCGTGTCGGCCATGGTGTGCAACCGGATCGACAAGGTCACCGTCAACGAGGCCGCCGATACCACGTTCTACGATTCCCCGGAGACCGAGAAGCCGGTCGGCTTCGGCCAGCCGATCGACCACCCCGACCTGCCGGCGATGGCCGCGAAGGGCACCGCCATTTTCGGCGAGGCCGTCCGGCTGGTGGGCGACGCGTTGGGGGTCGAGCTCGACGAGGTGAAGTGCGTCGCCGAGTTCGCCCAGACCACCGAAGATCTCGTCATGGCCTCCTGGACCATCCCCGCAGGGCACGTCGCAGGCACCTACATCAGCTGGCAGGGCATCGTCAACGGCAAAGTCCTGATCGACCTCAACGTCCGGTGGAAAAAGGGCCAGACGCTCGAACCCGATTGGCAGATCGAGCAGGACGGCTGGGTCATCCAGGTCGACGGGCAGCCGACGGTCACCACCAAGGTCGGCTTCCTGCCGCCGCCGTACTTCGAGGCCACGACGCTCGAGGAATTCATGGACCTCGGTCACATCATGACGGCGGTGCCCGCCATCAACGGGATCGCCGCCGTGGTCGCCGCGGCACCGGGAATCGCCACCTACGCCGACCTTCCGCTGACACTGCCACGCGGCAACGCGTATGTCAGCATTGATCGGTGAGTGCGCGCCGCATCATTCGCAGCCTCAGCGTTGCCGCCGCGACGGCATCGGGGACCTTGAGCGGGCCCCTCGACATCCCTGCGGCGCATGCCGATCCGTGCCCGGACGTCGAGGTGGCGTTCGCCCGCGGCACCGGCCAGGACGCCGGCGTTGGCGAGGTGGGTCAGGCCTTCGTCGACTCCCTCGGATCGCAGATCAACGGGCGTTCGATGGGCGTCTATCCCGTGAATTACCCGGCGACAGCGGATTTCGCGGCGAGCGCGCAAACCGGCGCCGACGACGTGGTCGCTCACGTCAACGACATGATCGGGCGTTGCCCCGGCACGCGGCTGGTGCTCGGCGGCTTCTCCCAGGGCGCCGGCGTCATGGATCTGGCGACCAGGGCCCTGCCGCCCCAGGCCATCGATCATGTGGCGGCGATCGCCATCTTCGGCAATCCCACCAGCGAGCGCGCAGGCAATTTCACGGGCGTCACCTTTTCGTCGATCGGCCCGCCGTATGCCGCCAAAACCATTGACATGTGCGCCGACGGCGACCCGGTATGCTCCCCCGCCGGCGGCAACCTGATGGCGCACGGCTCGTACGTCCAGTCCGGGATGACGGCGCAGGCCGCCACCCTCGTCGCTGGGCAGCTGTAGCAGGACACTCAGCCCTGCCCGGACACCGCCGTTTCGGGAACATTCGCCCGTCGCCGAACGGGTTTGGCGTAGCGGGCGCCCAGCGCCGGAACCGCGATCGGGCCCTGGTCGCGAACCGCCTCGATGGCATTGCGCAGCGGACGGGCAAGGCCCGCAAAGGATCCCATGTCGAACAGCAGCGGGGTCAGCAGCCGGTTGTGGACGAAGCCGAAGGAGCTGCCGGTCTCGGGGTCGGCCCAGCCGAGCGTTCCGCCCAGCCCGACGTGACCGAAACCGTGCAGTAAACCGGGCACCGGCGACTCGTGGTAGCCGAGGTGAAATGGCATGGGCACCACCATGTTCGCATCGGGCCACTTGCGCCGCGCGTGACCGGCCAGTCCATGCGCCAGGTCCTCGGAGAGGAACTTCTTTCCGTCGATGCGGCCGTCGTTGGCCAGCACGCCGAACATCTTGGCCAGCGCCCGCGCGGTCACCACGCCGTTGGCGGCGGGCACCTCGCCGTCCAAAAACGGGGTGTCACCCTTGATCAGGGAGATGACGCCGGGGAAGTACATCGCGCCCAGCGCACCGGAAAACGGCAGACCGGCCACCCTCGGTGCGATGAAGTTGATCACCGGTGCGCGCAGCCTGCCCTGCGGTATCAGGATTTGGGCCGGCGTGGTCGGTGAGCCTTCCGGTGGGCGGCCCAGATGCAGCCCGTCGGTGTTGAGCGGTCGGGCCACCTCCTGGCGGATCAGTTCGCGCATGCCTTTGCCGGTCACCGCCCTGGCCAGACCGGAGAGCAGCCATCCATAGGTGAGCGCGTGGTAGGCCTGCACGCCGCGCAGGTGATCGACCGGCGCCGCCGCGAGTCGCTCCTCCATCAGCAGGTGGTCCATCAACTCCGCCTTGGTGACGCCCCGCAGGTGTGACAGCCCGGATCGGTGCCGCAGGACGTCGCGGACCGTGATCTCGGCCTTCCCGTTGGCGGCGAACTCCGGCCAGTAATCGGCGACCGGCGCGTCGTAGGACAGCAGGCCGCGGTCGGCGAGCCGGTGAATCACGGTCGACGCGACGCCCTTGGTCGCCGAGAACACCATGGCGCCGGTGTCCGCGGTCCAGCGCTGGGTGCCGGCCCGGTCCGACCACCCGGTCCAGACGTCCACGACGGCCACCCCGTCGACGTAGACGCTCAGCGCTCCCCCGCCGAACCGGCGCCCGGGAAACAGCTGGGAGAACACCCTGATGGCGCTCGCGAAACGCGGGTCGGCGGCACCGGACACACCGCGCGGCAAGCCAGCGTCGCTGACCAGCAGAGTCGACGGCGTCACCGCGTCCCGGCGCCTCGAGCGTTCACGAGCTTGAAGCTATCAGCCCTCGGGTGGCTCCGGATTTGCACCGGGGGCTTGTTCGGTGGGCGAGTCGTTCAAATAGCGCCTCAGCCGCAGTAGCTGATTGACCACGATGCCGATGCCGAGCAGCATCAACCCCACCACTACTGCCACCACGATTGCGGTGCTCACGAGTCCATGATGACAGGGCTGGGGTTTTGATATCTCCCATTGCTGGGTAGCCACAGCGGCATGAGTAACGAAGACAAGCTGAAGAACAAGATCGAGGACCTGGGCGGGCGCGCCAAGGAGGCCGCCGGCAAGGCGACCGGAGACGACGACACCAAGAACGAGGGCAGGGCGGACCAAGCGAAGTCCAGCCTGAAGGATGCCGGCGAGAAGGTGAAGGACGCCTTCAAAAAGTAATGAGCATTCGCAAGGTATCGGCCGCCACGCCCGTGCGCCGGCTGTCGGTTTGCATGCTGTCCGCGGCGGCGGTGGGCGGCGGTTTGATGCTAGCGAGCGCGCCCGTTCCGTCCGCGGCGGCCGAGCCGTGTCCCGACGTCGAGGTCGTCTTTGCCCGGGGATCCGGCGAACGGCCCGGCGTCGGCGGGATCGGTCAGCCGTTCATCGACGCGTTGCGCTCACAGATCGGCGGCAGGTCACTGACCGTCTATCCGGTGAATTACCCTGCCAGCACCGACTTTTCGAGCCCCGACTTCCCCGTGACCGTCATCGACGGAATCCGGGACGCCAGTTCGCACATCGAGTCGATGGCGGCGAATTGCCCCAACACCAAAGAGGTGCTCGGCGGCTACTCGCAGGGCGCGGCGGTGGCGGGCTACACCACATCGGCCGCCGTGCCCCCGGGTGTCCCCGCATCCGCGGTACCCCCGCCGATGCCGCCGGACATCGCCAAGCACGTGGCTGCCGTGGCGCTGTTCGGGACGCCGTCGGGCCAGTTCCTGCAGAAGTACAACGCACCCCCGCTGACCATCGGGCCGCTGTATCAGCCCAAGACGCTCGAGTTGTGCGCGCAGGGCGACCCGGTCTGCGGCAACGGCGACGACTCCGGTTTCGCCGCGCACACGTCTTATCCGGTTAACGGCATGACAAGCCAAGCCGCCAACTTCGCCTCCAGCCACCTGTAGGTTTTTGCGGTCTTGCAGAATGAGCCGATGCGGGTTCTGATCACGGGCGGTACCGGGTTTGTCGGCGGGTGGACCGCCAAGGCCATTTCCGATGCCGGGCACTCCGTCAGGTTCCTGGTCCGAAACCCCGACAAGCTGCAGACCACCGTCGCCAAGCTGGGCGTCGATGTCTCGGACTTCGTCGTCGCGGACATCGTCGACCGGGTCACGGTGCGCGAGGCGTTGCAGGGATGCGACGCCGTCGTGCACAGCGCCGCGCTGGTCGCCACCGACCCGCGCCAGACGCCCGAGATGCTCGCCACCAACATGCAGGGCGCCCAGAACGTTCTGGGTCAGTCCGTCGAACTCGGCCTGGATCCCATCGTCCACGTGTCCAGCTTCACCGCGCTGTTCCATCCGGACCTGGAGACGCTGACCGCGGACCTGCCGGTGGTGGGCGGCGCGGACGGATACGGAACGTCCAAGGCGCAGGTCGAGATCTATGCCCGGGGCCTGCAGGATGCGGGAGCGCCGGTCAACATCAGCTATCCGGGCATGGTGCTCGGCCCGCCGGTCGGCGACCAGTTCGGTGAGGCCGGCGAGGGGGTGCGGGCGGCCGTGCAGATGCACGCGATCCCCGGCCGCAGCGCGGCATGGCTCATCGTCGACGTCCGCGACCTGGCCGCGTTGCACGCGGCGTTGCTCGAGCCCGGACGCGGACCACGCCGCTACACCGCCGGCGGTCATCGGGTGCCCGCGGCCGACCTCGCCAACCTGCTCGGCGAGGTCGCCGGGACGCCGATGGTCGCCGTCCCGATCCCGGACACCGCACTGCGGGTTGCGGGCGCGGTGCTGGACCGGGCGAACCGTTTCCTGCCCTTCGAGACGCCGTTCACCTGGGCGGGCATGCAGTACTACACGCAGATGCCGGCGTCCGACGATTCTCCGAGCGAACGAGACCTCGGCATCACCTATCGGGACCCCAAAGAGACCGTGGCGGACACCTTCGAGGCCATTCGCGCCGCAGGCGGCTGACCGTGGGGTGCCTCAGCCGGCGGGCTTGATCTCCAGGCCGACGTGCACCTTGTCGATGCCGCCGCGGACGATCGAGTGCACGTAGAACCACGGCGCGTGGTACCAGTACCGCTTGAGGACGGCGTTGTAGACGCGTCGCGTCTCCGACTTCGGAAGCACCCGGGCGACGGCTTCGACCTCTTCGCTCTTGGGCTTGCCCAGCGCCCCGCTCTTGGCGATCGTCACCCTGGGAGTGTTGTTGATGCGCTTGGTTTTCCACGACCCGTCGTCGGTGATCACCAACAGCGTGTCGTCGCCGTCGGGCACGCCCCAGATCGGTGTCGGTTTCGGGCGGCCGTCCTTGGTGAATGTCGTCAACAGCACGTACTTGGACTGGATAACGTCCTTGAAGCTGGGGGCCACGCGTGTTCCTTACCTGTGCAGGGATTGCCCCATCCCTATCCCCGGTAGTTAAGAAACTTAAACGCGGCGGGCAACCGTGCAGTCACGACGTCGCGGCCGAAATGGATTGGCTCACCGTGTAACCGTCGATCCCCTCGGTGCCGAGTTCGCGGCCGTACCCGCTGTTCTTGACCCCGCCGAACGGTGCCGCCGGATCCATGATGTAGCCCTCGTTGACGCCGAAGGTGCCCGACCGCACCCTGGCCGCCACGCCGTAACCGCGCTCGACGTCGGCGGTGAACACCGAGCCGGCCAGCCCGTATTCGGAGTCATTGGCGATCCGAACCGCCTCGTCCTCGTGCTCATAGGAGATTACGGTCAGCACCGGACCGAAGATCTCCTCGCGGGCGATCCGCATGTCATTGGTGGCATCGCTGAACAGCGTCGGCCTTACGTACCAACCGGTTTCGAGGCCGTCGGGCATCTCGCTGCCGCCGGTGACCAGGCGCGCGCCCTCGCTTCTACCCGATTCGATGTAGCCACGGACCCGCGCCTGCTGGCGCTGCGCCACCAGCGGCCCGATCTGGGTGTCGGGGTCGGCCGGGTCGCCTACCGTCATCGACTGCATGCCCGCCGCCAGCGCGTCGACGAACTCGTCCTTGCGGGCCTGCGGCACCAGGATTCGGCTCAGCGCATTGCACACCTGACCGCTGTTGGCGAGGCTGGCCATCTGAATCGCGTTGGCGGTCGCGGCCGGGTCGGCGTCGTCGAGCACCACGGCGGCCGACTTGCCGCCCAATTCCAGGCTCACCTGTGTCAGCCGCTGGGCGCACGCCAGCGCGACCTGCCGCCCGGCGGCGGTGGACCCGGTGAACGAGACCTTGTCCACGCCCGCGTGGCCCACCAGCAGTTCACCAACGTCGCGGCCGCCGGGTACCACGTTCAGCACGCCCGGCGGAAAGTCCGCTGCCGCAACGAGTTCGGCGAGCAGCTGCGCGTCGAGCACGGACTCGGGGGCGGGCTTGAGTACCACCGAGCACCCGGCCAACAGCGCCGGCACGATCTTGCACATGGTGAGGAACTGCGGCATGTTCCACGGCACCACCGCGGCCACCACGCCGACCGGTCGCTTGACGATGCGAATGTCCTTGCCGTACAGGCCCGGACGATCCTGTCGCCACTGGTAATTCGCCGCCATGCCGCAGAACGCCGAGATCATGGTCAGCGGTAAACGGACCTGCGCCATCTTCGCGAAGGTGATGGGCGCGCCGATCTCGGCCGAGATCAGCGCGGCCATGTCAGCCCGCCGCTTCTTGTAGATGCCGGCCAGGCGGGCGAGCGCATCGATCCGCTCCGCCGGCTGCATGCGGGGCCACGGCCCGGTGTCGAATGCCCCGCGCGCCGCGCCGACGGCGCGGTTCACATCCTCGGGTCCCGCGGCGACCGCATGGCCGATCACCGCCTCGCTGTGCGGCGAAACCACCGAGATGACGGTGTCGTGTCCAGAGGCTGGTGCCGTCCATTCCCCATCGATGAAGAGTTGGTCCCTCTCGTACATCAATCTCCTTGGGGCTCTGCGTGTTCAGCGATCAGGTGTTGCGGCCGCCGTTGACCCCGAGTATCTGGCCGGTGATGTAGCCGGCTTCCTCGGAGACGAAAAAGGCGCATGCCGCGGCGATGTCCTCCGGCTTGCCGACGCGACGTACCGGGGTGCGCGCGATGTGATCCTCCACCGTGCCTCCGAGCAGGTGCCGCCGCTCGGCGCTGCGCAGCATCGGGGTGTCGACGAAGCCCGGCGGAACGGCGTTGACGGTGATGCCGGCCGGGCCGTATTCGAGGGCCAGCGACTTGGTCAGGCCGTTCACCGCGGACTTCGCGGCGACGTAGTGGGCCATGAACGGCTGCCCGGAGTGGGTGCTGGACGACGAGATGTTGACGATGCGACCCCATCCGGCCTCGACCATGTCGGGCAGCACGGCCTGGACGGTGTGGAAGACGCCGTGCAGGTTCACGTCGATGACCTTGGACCATTCCTCGAAGGACATGTTCGAGAACTTTCCGAACCCCTCCACGCCTGCGGCATTGACCAGCACCAGAATCGGGCCGAACGCCGCGCGGATCTCCGCTATCGCGGTATCGACCTGGGCGCGGTCGGTGACATCGGCGGCATAGCCGAAGCCGTCGTCGGTGGGGGTCAGGTCGAGGACTGCCACCCGGAATCCGTCGCTACGCAATCGCTCGGCGACGGCACGGCCGATCCCAGAAGCGCCGCCGGTAACGACCGCCGTCTTCACGCGAGCAACACCCCAGCTTTCCTGAGCGACCGCCCAAATAATGGGCTTCACATGCCTATCACCCGGTCTCGCCCACGGTCAAGCGCGAGTTGTCGATGTCGCCTTGATTAGGTTCAGGGGCCCACTTAGGGTCCGTTGATGGACAGACCCCCGTTTCGTTTCGGAGTGCAGGCCACCAATGCCGCCGGGTCACGAGAGTGGCGCGATACCGTTCGTCGGGCCGAAGATCTCGGATACACAACGCTTTTCCTCGCGGATCACTACCTGGGACCGGGACCGGCGCAGCGAGAAGCGCGCACCCCGCGCCAAGACCTGGCACCCATCGCGGCGATGGCGGCGGCGGCCGCCTGGACCGAGACCTTGCGCATCGGTTGCCGCGTCTTCTGCATCGACTATCACGTGCCCGCGGTGTTGGCCAAGGAAGCGGCGACTCTCGATCTGCTCTCCGACGGGCGCCTCGAATTCGGCATCGGCGCCGGATGGAGCGGAGTCGAGTACGCCGCGATGGGGCTAGCGTTCGACCGGCCGGGCCGGCGCATCGCCAAGCTGGCCGAGGTGGTCTCGCTCGTCAAGGCCCATTGGCAGGGCGAAGAACTGGACTACTCGGGCGAGTTGGTCGAGGTACGCGGCTATGCGGGACGACCACGGCCGGTGCAGCACCCCCATCCGCCGATCATGATCGGCGGGGGCGGGCAGCGCGTTCTCACGCTGGCCGGACGCGAGGCCGACATCGTCAGCATCTCGAGCGTGCCGTTTGTGGCGCACGATCCCGACGGGCTGGACCCACAGGCGGTGGCGCAGCGCCGGATCGGCTTCGTGCGTGCGGCCGCCGGCGCGCGCTTCGGCCGGCTGGACGTCGAAAGCTCGCCGTACTTCACCGAGATCACCGACGACCCCGAGACCGTACTGGCGGGCCTGGCGAAGTCGACGGGCATCGGCGCCGACCTGTTGCGCGATCATCCGAATGTGCTGATCGGTTCGCTGGAACACGTTGCCGAGACGCTGCATTCGCGCCGGGAAACCCTGGGCATCAACTATGTCACGGTGCAGCAGGCACAGCTCGACTCCTTCGCGCCGGTGGTGGCCCACCTGCACGGGCGGTGAGCCTTGACCGCCGCGACCGCAGGTGCAAGCATGTCAGCTACCCGGTTTGGGCGATCGCTCAAACCAGGTGGCTGACGGTTTCTCGCAGAATGAGACGGCTCAATGGCAAAGCGAACCAGGTACAGCGAATATCGCGATCGGTATGCGAACTACCGGTTCGAACTCACCGACGACGGAATTCTGTTCATGCAATGCCACACCAACGGCGGCAGCCTGGTGTGGGACTGGCGCGCGCACGACGACATGTCGGATGCGTTCGCCGACATCGCCGGCGACCGCGAGATCAAGGTGCTGATCCACACCGGCACCGGCGAGAACTACAACGCCAACTGGGGCCGCTTACCCAACGGTGAGCTGGTGGACAAGCCAGAGTACCAGGTGATGCCCGGCACCCGCGGCCTGGTCAAGCTCGACGAAAAAGCTTGGTACGCACGGCACCTGATCACCAACGTGCTCGACGTCGACGTCCCGATGATCAGCGCCGTAAACGGCCCGTGCAACATCCACTCCGAGGTGGCGCTGATGGGCGATATCGTCCTGGCTTCCGAAGACGCCTATTTTCAGGACGCCTCCCACTTCCCCCGCGGCCAGGTGCCCGGCGACGGCCAGCACGTCATCTGGAGCTTCGTGGCCGGTCATACCCGCGCCCGCTACTTCCTGTTGACCGGCATGAAGCTCGGGGCGGCCGAGGCCAAGGAGTGGGGCGTCGTCAACGAGGTGCTGCCCAAGGACCAATTGCTGGACAGGGCCTGGGAACTCGCCCGCGAACTGGTCAAGCGTCCACCACTGACGCTGCGCTATTCGCGCCAGTTGTTCACCAACCCGCTCAAGCGGGCCTTCATCGACGAGCTCGGCCACGGCCTCGCGCGGGAAACCTACGCGCAGCGCGCCTTCTTCCCGTTCGGGGGCGAGATGGCACCGCTGGACCGGGCCTGGGATCAGGAGCCCTGGGCCAACGGCGGGCAACGCAGTGCAGGAGTCACCTCGTGACCAGCATCCAGCAGCGCCTGTCGACCGGGCGGGGCAAGTTCACCACCGACTATCCCGAGCTGGGGACCGCGCCCGTCAGCTATGAGGACTCGATCTCCGAGGAGTTCTTCACCGCCGAGCGTAAGGCAGTCTTCGAGCGAAACTGGTTGTGCGTCGGACGGCTTGAACGCCTGCCCCGCAGGGGGTCGTACTTCACCCGCGATCTGCCCGGACGGCTCGCCTCGATCGTGATCGCCCGCGACCGCGATGACACCGTGCACGCCTTCCACAACGTGTGCGCGCACCGGGGCAACAAGGTCGTCTGGCAGGAGCACCCGGGCCGCGAATCGTCGGGCACCTGTCGCGCGTTCGCGTGCAAGTACCACGGCTGGCGCTACGGCCTGGACGGCAAGGTCAACCACATCACCAACGAAGGCGAGTTCTTCGACCTCGACAAGAGCACGCTGCGGATGCCGCCGGTGCACTGCGAGGTCTGGGCAGGGTTCATCTTCGTCAATCTCGCCGACGATCCGGTACCGTTGCGCAGCTTCCTGGGCGACGGATTGCTGAGCATCGAGACGTATCCCTTCGACAAGATGACGCAGCACTACGGGTTTTCCACCCGCATCAACGGGAACTGGAAGCTGGCCGTCGACTCGGTCTGCGAGTGGTATCACCCGCCGTATGTGCACGGCCGCTTCATCGATCCCGATGTCGCCAAGGCCGAGAAGATGGTGCCGCCCGTCGACTCCTACCACTACGAACTGTTCCGGCCGCACATGCTCACCTCGGTTCCCGGACCGCCCCCGCTACCCCCGCGCGAGCCGGGCAACGCGGGACCGGCCCGCCAGGACCAGCGCTGGGTCTACAAGCTGTTCCGCGCCGGGCTGTTCGGGCCCGATGACGTGCCCGACTTGGGCTTCGACGGGTCGCAACCGGACTTCCTCAACCGCGGCGAGATCGCCTCGTGGGGCAACGACCAGTTCTGGGTCTTCCCGAACATTTCGATCCAGATCTGGGCACGCGGGTACTACATCACCTACACCTATTGGCCCGAGACCGTCGACTCGCACATCTACGAGATTGACATGTACTTCGTGCCGCCGGTCAACGCCGCCCAGCGACTCGCGCAGGAACTGGTGGTGGACAGCACGATCGAGTTCGCGATGCAGGACGTGAACACGATCGAGGCCACGCATTCGGCCCTGAAGACCCGCGCGCAGAACACCTTCCACCTCAGCGATCAGGAATTGCTGATCCGCCAGTTCCACACCGTCATTCGCGACACGGTGGACGCCCACCGGTCTGAGGAGCGGCGCTCATGACACTGCCGCAGGGGTTCGCAGACCTCGAACCGTTCGTCGCCGATTGGGCGCTGCCGACGCGGGCGCAGCGCTACGAGGCGCGGCTGTCCAAGCCCTACGACGATCTCGTCACGTTCTACGACGCCGTTGCCCCCCGGGCCGAGGAGGCGATCGCCTACCTGAATGAGCGCGACATCAACGCACTACCGGACGATGCGACCAGGCTGCTGCAGCTGCTGTATTCGATGGTCCTGGTCTCCTACGCCGTCAACGTGTTCAAGCAGAACCGCATCCCGGACTCCGGCGCCGCGTTCTTCGACATGGTTGCCGAACCGGTCCCCTGACACGGCCTGTGATAAGACCACACTGTGACCGCATCTCAGCGACCGAAGGCGCGTGATTCGACCACGCGCGACATGTTGGTGGCGGCGACGAGTCAGGTCATGGTCGAGGAGGGCTACGCCGCCGCCACGTCGCGGCGGGTGGCCGCCAAGGCCGGCGTCAAGCCGGCCCTGGTGCACTACTACTTCCCCACGATGGACGAGTTGTATCTGGCCGTCTTTCGCAGCGGTGCCGCCGTCTACCTGGAGCGTCAGCAGCAGGCCTTGGCCTCCGACCGCCCGCTGCACGCCTTCTGGGACACGCTCACCGCACCCAAGGACACCCGGCTGCTGCTGGAGTTCATGGGACTTGCCAACCACCGCAAGGAGATTCGGGCCGAGATCTCGGCTTGGTCGGAACGCTGGCGCGAACAGCAGATCACCGCGCTGAACTTCATCGTTCGCGAACACGATCTCGATACCGACGAATTCCCGCCCGCGGCCCTGGCGGTGGTGATCGCCTCCATCGGGCGCACCCTGATCCTCGAACAGGGGCTCGGCACCCACGGTGGGCACGACGAGGCCGTCGCGCTGGTCAACCGCTTCCTGGACCGGTTCGAGATGCCCACCCCGAAGAAACGCCGGGCCACCTGAGACGGCAGCTCAGGGCAACACCACCCGCAGCCGCTCCCAGCCGCGCACGGTCGACGTCGACGCCAATTGCGCGGTGTCGTAATCGATGTCCCATTCGGGCCACCGGTTGAGGATCTCGTCCAGCGCGACGCGGCCCTCGAGGCGGGCCAGGTTGGCGCCCAGGCAGTAGTGCACGCCCTTCCCGAAGGTGATGTGCGAGATGTTGTCGCGACGGATGTTGTAGGTGTCCGGATCGGTATAGCGGCGGTGATCGCGGTTCGCGGCGCCGAACAGCAACAGCATGGCGCTGCCGGCCGGAACAGTCGTGCCGTAGCACTCGAAATCCTTTGCCATCCAACGCGCGACGTGCGGGCCGGTGGGTTCGAATCGCAACGTCTCGTCGATGGTGCGGGTCAACAGTGACCGGTCCTCGTAGACCGCGCGGCGCTGCTCGGGGTGCTCGGCGAGCACCTTGGCCAGCCAGCCGATCAGCCGGCCGGTGGTCTCGTTGCCCGCCCCGGCGACCACCTGGGTGTAGTGCAACACCTCTTTGCGGGTCAGCTTGCGGTGCACCCCGTTCTCGTCGTCGAATTCGACGTTGAGCAGCGTCGTCATCAGGTCATCCGACGGGTTGTTGGAGCGCCATTCGACGTAGTCGGCGTAGATCCGGCCGTCGGCGATGGAGTCGGCGTTGGCGACCTTCAACGGCGCGCCCGGCTTGGTGCGCAGGTTGGCGTCATTGGCGTCGCGCACCGAGATCTGTTCGGATTCCGGGATTCCCAACAGCATCCCGATCACGCGCATCGGCATCATGGATGCCAGCTCGGCGATGATGTCGAATCCACCGGAGCCGACCAGCGGGTCCAGGCAGCGTATGCAGTACTGCCGAATCTGGTCCTCGAGGGCGGCCATCCGGCGGGGGGTGAACACCCGCGACATCAGGCCTCGCAGCCTCGAGTGCTCCGGTGGGTCCTGGAACATCATGACGCCGCCGGGCATGTCGAATTTCGACTGGACGAGCTCCAGGATGTCACTTCGCCGGTTGGAGAAGGTCTCCCAGTTGGCCAGGCCGTGCTCGACGTCGGAATGCCTTGACAGGGCCCAGAAGTCGTAGCGTTCGTTGTAGTAGATCGGCGCCTCTTCGCGCAGCCGCGCGTAGATCGGGTAGGGGTTGGCATTGATGTTGACGTCGTAGGGGTCGTAGTAGACGTCGGTGTCGTTGGTGACGGTCATCGATGCTTTCCTTACTTCAGGCAGCTGCCGGCATCCACCGGCAGCGCCACGCCGGTGATGTATCGCGCTTCGTCGGAGGCCAGGAACAGCACGGCGTTGCTGATGTCCTGGGCGGTGACCCACGGGATCGGCAGCGTGTGGAAGGTTTGGCAGATCGGCGCGAGGTCGTCCGGCCCCGGGTTCTCCAGGTCGGGGCGGAAGGCATGAAAGGTGCCCTCGTTGATCAGCAGCGGCGTGTTCACGTGGGTCGGCAGCACGGCGTTGACCCGGATCATCTTGTGCCCCAATTCAACTGCGAACGCCCGCATCAGCCCGATCACCCCGTGCTTGGCCGACGTGTAGTGGCCGGTGTGCAAGTAGGCCTTCTTACCCGCGACCGACGAGGTCAAGATGATCGAACCGCCGCGGTCCCCGGCCAGCATGTGCGGGACACCGGCTTTGACCGACTTCCACACCCCGCTGAGGTTGACGTCGATCATCTCCTGCCACAGCGCCTCGTCGGTCTTGTGCAGCTTGCCGGTCATCGTGCCGATGCCCGCGTTGGCGACGATGACATCCAGCCGCCCCAGCTGTTCGACGCCGCTGTCGACCGCCGCCTTCAACGCGTCGTACTCACGCACGTCCACTTCGGCGGTCACGACGCGAGCTCCGGCGTCCTTGACCATGCCCGCGGTGATATCGAGGTCTTCCGGCGTCGCGGCGGGGGCCGGCGACCCTTCGAATCCACGGCAGATGTCGACCGCGATGATGTCGGCACCCTCCTGCGCGAGCCGGACGGCGTGACTTCTGCCCTGCCCCCGCGCCGCACCTGTCACGAATGCGACCTTGTCATCCATCCGACCCATACATCCTCCACCCATCGACTTTGGGCGATCGCCCAAAACTGTGGCGCAGGCCATGTTTAGCAGCATCCCGACGAGTCCGTCAAGGCCGTAGGGCGGCCTCGATCAGCGTCGCCGCGATGGCTTCTCTTTAAGGAGACGTCACGGGCCCGCCCGACTTCGTGAAGATTTGCGGCAGGGGTGTGAAGGCTTCGTTAAGAACGAGGCACGCCGCCCGCGGGACCCGCACCGTGGGACCATGACGTTCGCCGCTACCCGCGACGGCGCCCTGCGCTGGACGCAGGCGCCGCTGCGCGCCGTGCCCGGCGCGGCGTCGGTTCGCGTGACGGCCACCTATGCGGTCATCCTGCTCGTCATCTATCTCGTCCTCGCGGCGCTGGGCCCGCATGCGCACGAGGTCGCCGTAAGCCGCATGAGCACAAACGTTCACAATCTTGGGCGCGGACATCTGGGCACTTTGATCGGGAGCGCATTCGTCAACGACGGCGGTGATCTGTTCTTCTGGCTGCCCGGGCTGGTCTGCCTGCTGGCCTTGGGTGAACTCATGTGGTGTGGTCGGGGTCTGCTCGTCACCTTTGCCGTCGGCCACATCGGCGCCACGTTGATCGTCGCGGTCGGGCTGGTCGCTGCCATCGAGACGGGGATGCTGCCGGTCTCGGTCGCCCGCGCCAGTGACGTGGGGATCAGTTATGGCGCGGTATGTGTGCTCGGCGCGTTCACGGCGGCGGTCCCGGCGCGCTGGCGCGGGGTCTGGGCGGGCTGGTGGCTGGGGACCGCGGTGGTGGCGGCCGCGGGCGCGGATTTCACCGCCGTCGGCCACGTGGTGGCGTTGCTGCTCGGCATCGGATTGTCGTTCCGGTTGCGGCCGGCTGCCACTTGGACACCGCTGCACCAGGCCTTGCTCATGGTCGGTGTCACGTTCGGCTATCTGTTGCTCGCCGGGCCTTCGCTGATGGCGCCGGCCGGCGGCCTGGCCGGTGCGCTCATCGGGCTGGCCACCAATCGCTCGCTAGTCAGGGGGCCCGGTCAGTGTGTCGACGTGGTAGCGGCTGGCGGTCCAGGGCGGTGAGTCGGCGGTGGGCGTCAGGGTGACGCTCACCTGCGCCTTGCCCGCCGTGACCGAGCGCGGCACCAGGTAGGTGTCGTCCAGCCAGCGGTGAAAGGTGTTGCTGCGCGGCTGTAGCCAGTTGCCCGTCGGTACGCCGTCGACGGCGACGTCCGCCGATTGAAATCCAGTCGCTTGATCCGCGGTGCGGCGTAGCAGGATGCCGTGGTTGTCCGGATCGATCTGGACGTGAAAGGTGATCGCGCCCTGGGTGGTACGGACCGAGCCGACCACGGGCAGGGTGTCCTGGGTGCCCTCGTATTCGCTGACCAGTAGCTGATCGGTCGCGTCGGAGTCGGTGTAGCCGTGCAGGACTCGATTGATGGGGTCGGTGGGGTTGACGTCGTCACCGGCGGTGACGCCGGCGTCGGGCTGTGTGTAGAGGAATGCGGTTGAGCTGTAGTCGGGTTGGACCATATTCCTTTTCCCGTGCTCGATGCCGAATCGGATCCCGGAGTGATAGCCGATCGCGTCGGCCAGCATGATGCGGTAGACGGCGACGCAGTAGTCGGCGCATCCGCCCGTGGCGGTGCGTTGATCGGGCTGGCCGTTGAGTGGGTCGCTGAAGTGGGTGCCGTTCTTGAAGTACCAGCCGCCCTCGTAGAGGTCCTCGGTGCCGGTTCCGTACCACTGCGGGGATGCGGCGCCGTCGGTGTAGACCCGCTCGGCGCCTTCGAGAAAGTAAGGGGCGTCATCACTGAACGCCGTTTTGGTTCGATAGCCGCGGATGGTGTGACTGACGCCGACGAATTTGCCGCGTCCCTGCTCCTCGGCGAACACCCAGTCCTGGCCCGCGACCGTCGGTCCGGCGTGCGAGCGCGCGGTGAAGTAGCCGGCGCGGCCGCTGGTCAATGCGGGCGCCCATTGGCCGTCGGGTGTGGTGGCGAGGTCGCTGACTATCCCCGTGACCGGGCCGGCGCCCGTGTTGACGAGCGAGACACGGGCCGACTGCGCGAAAGGCATTGGCCACCAATCGCATAACACCACCGATCCATCGGGTTGGATGCTGGTCCCGAACATCAACGATCGCACGGGGTTCGCACCGAGTCCGGCACCGAAGAATTCCCCGAGTGGCGAGTCGACCATGGTCCGGCCGTCGAACTCAATCTGCAGCCGCAATCCGTCCAGCTGTTCCACCGCCGGTTCGGGCAGTTGCAGCCGCAGCTCCGAGACGCTGGCCGAGCCAGTCGATTCGGCGATGGTTTGCGCGGCACCGGCGGCCAGGTCGCTGACCCGAGTGCTGTGCGCCGCCCCGGCTGCCACCGGTTTGGGGTCAACCACGCCGGCGGACTTGAGCGTGTCCAGCACATCGAGCGCGGGATCGGAGGGTGAGAACGTGTTAACCCCGTCGCCATCGGGAAACTGCCGATAGTCGACGTGGTAATACTCCAAATGCGATGTGACGCTGACCCGCATCGAACGCCGGTAGGGCATCGGCACTTTGATGTAGACGCCGCCGGGCGATTGTGCGGCGTTGGCCACCAGCGGCCATACAAATGGGGCCCCCAATTTGCCGTCGACCAACGATTGCAATGGTGTGTCTACAACGGCCTGCCCGTCCAGCTCGATGCGGATGTTTCCGAGAGCGCGGACATTGCCGCCGTCGCGGGTCAGCCAGATCGAATCGATTTCTCCGGCACCGTGATCCTCCGCGATGACGCAGCCGGCACCCCCGGGTGCCAGGCACCCGCCACTGCCGTTGCGATTGCCCGTGGACATGTCGAAATCGCCGCCGCTGCGGTCAAAGCTCGATACCTGCAGAGTCTGCGAACCAGGGTTCAAATAGGGCAACAGGTCCAATCGACGGTAGGTATCCCAGCCGACCATTCGTGCGCCCGATTGGTTTGTGTCGGGTGCGGCCGGCTCCGCGCCGGCCGCCCCGGCACCGGGATTTACCAATAGCAGCAACGCGAATACCGCGGAACTCACGCGCACCGCAGCCGACATAGCCACTGAGCCTACTTTTGTCGGCCTCGTCGGCGGATGATCCGGCCGCAACTTTCGCAATTAAACACGGTACGTACTAGCAGTTTAGGAATGGGCGCAATTTCGTACTGAAAGTTGGATTTAGCCCCGCTGGACAAGCTCGTATCCTGTTTCGGGCCAACGTCTTTAGGCCCGTCCGCATACTCACGGAATGCGGTTAAGGCGGCCGCAAGCATCGTCTTCGCTACTCGACCAGGACAAAGGGCGACGATCGCATTCAACTACTCTCCCTGCTGCGCAGTAAAAACGGCATTTCGCGGGAATTTACGAGCGCACACCCTCGCGACGATTCGAATTCGTGCGCCCGTCACCCGTCGGCTTTCAGTCAGGTGACGTAATTAATCGAAAATTACTCATTCCATACTCGTCCGAGAGCGCCACGCGTAATATACCTACTCTCGGGCGAAAGATTTCTCCTACGAACGGAGTGGTCATGTCTGGTCTGAAATACAAAGTTGTTCTTGGTCTTCTCCTCACCTTCGCCGCCCTCACGGCTTCCGGCTGCACAACGCCGATAACCATCGACTGCGGACCTAACCTGACCTGCACAATGTAGGTCTGCCGGGTAACGGCAGGGGCTCAGTTACTCGCACCCATTACTCGGTACGGCCCATATTCGGGCCTATTGAGTGCTCCCTTCGGGACATTGGGTGCCAGTTCTCGCACGGCTACATGCCGCGACGTGCCGGCGTAGCGGATTCTGCCGTGACCGCATCGGCCGAGGCATCGTGATGTGAAAGCAGCCGGGCCTCAAGGCTGTTGCGGACCACCGGTTGCTCGGGCCGTGCGCACGCTCTGCGCGAATTTGCTTGCTGCCCTTTGCGCGGGTTAGTGGTCAGCTAATCGCCTCGCGCGACAACGCTGAAAAGTGGTTGGCCCCGACACCTGAGCGGTTCGGGTGGGGGAACTCGTGTGGTTTTGAATCCGGTTGGCGATTCCAGAGTTAACGCTGACTCGGCATTTCCCCACCTCGGCCGGCATAGTTGGAGTTCACCTGGTCCGTGATCCCGATTGTCACTGTGACAAATCGGCTTAAGCCACTGCGGCGCAAGAGAATCACTTCCCGCTCGGGCATTGCGGGTGCTGCGTTGAGGTCCTCACGTGGGCAAAGCGGCTTAGTACGCGAGAGGGGTAGACGCGGCCCGATCGCCGGCCGCGGTTCCGATCCCCGGACCACTCGATGAATTTGGGCTAGCCCTTCTCGCTTTTGAGATCTCGATCCCGGCTGGGCTGAACGCGTTTGGGCTCGCCGGGCATTTTCGGATAGTTCGGCGGATACGGCATGTCCCCAAGCCCGCGCTCTTCGTCGGCCTCGGCCATTTCCAGTAGGGAATCGATCGATTGGACCGCATCATCCATTGCGGCCCAGGGGTCTTCTCGATCTGTGACCAGATCGGGCACGGTTGCCATGGTGTAGTCGTCCGGCTCGGCGTCGGCCAGCTCCTTCCACGTCAGTGGCATCGAGACCGTCGCGATCGGGGTGCGTCGCACCGAATACGCCGACGCCATGGTGCGGTCCCGGGCGTTCTGGTTGAAATCGATGAAAATGCGCTCGCCGCGCTCTTCCTTCCACCAGGACGTGGTGACGAGGTCGGGTGCACGGCGCTCCACCTCGCGGGCCAGGGCGATGCCGGCGCGGCGCACCTGGATGAAATCCCAGTCGCTGGCGATCCGCAGAAACAGGTGGATCCCGCGACCACCCGAGGTCTTCGGATATCCGACCAGACCGAGCTCGTCGAGCAGCGGCCGCAACACCTCGACCGCGACGGTGCGCGCCTGCTCGAACGCGACACCGGGCTGCGGGTCCAGATCGATGCGCAATTCGTCGGGATGGTCGGTATCCGGGCAGCGCACCTGCCACGGGTGCAAGGTGACGGTGCCCATCTGTGCCGCCCACACGACCGCCGCCGGATGAGTCACCTTCAGCGCGTCGGCCGTCCGCCCGGACGGAAACGTCACCTGGCACGTCTGCAGGTAGTCGGGATGGTGCTGCGGGATCCGCTTCTGGTAGATCTCCTCGCCGTCGATGCCGTCAGGGAAACGCTGCAGGTGGGTGGGCCGGTCGCGCAGCGTGTCGAGCATCGGACCGCCCGCGACGGCGCGGTAGTAGTCCACCAGGTGTCGCTTGGTCCCCTTCGACCCCAGTTTGGGGAAATACACCTTGTCCGGATTGGTCAGGCGCACCGCAATGCCGTCGACGTCGAGCTCCTCTGCAGCAGCCATACCTTCGATTCCAGCACAATCAGGCTATGGACCTCCCTGTCATGCCGCCGGTGTCGCCGATGCTGGCGAAGTCGGTGCGCTCAATTCCCCCTGACGCGTCCTATGAGCCCAAGTGGGACGGCTTCAGGTCGATCTGTTTCCGCGACCACGACCAGGTCGAGCTGGGCAGCCGCAACGAACGACCGATGACGCGCTATTTCCCCGAGCTGCTCGCCGCGGCCAAAGCCGAGCTGCCGGATCGCTGCGTGATCGACGGCGAGATCGTCATCGCCACCGACCACGGGCTGGATTTCGAGGCGCTGCAACAGCGCATTCACCCGGCCGACTCACGCGTGCGGATGCTCGCCGAGGCCACGCCGGCGTCCTTCATCGCGTTCGACCTGCTCGCCCTCGACGACGACGACTACACACGACGGCCCTTCAGCGAGCGGCGCGCCGCCCTGGTCGACGCCCTGGCGGGCTCGGGACCCTCGATCCACGTCACGCCGGCGACGACCGATCTGGGCACCGCGCAGCGCTGGTTCGACGAATTCGAGGGCGCCGGCCTCGACGGCGTGATTGCCAAGCCGCTCGGCATCACCTACCAGCCGGACAAGCGGATCATGTTCAAGATCAAACACGAGCGGACCGCCGACTGTGTGGTCGCCGGCTATCGGGTGCACAAATCCGGCGCCGACGCGATCGGTTCGCTGTTGTTGGGCCTGTATCAGGATGACGGCCAGCTCGCGTCGGTCGGCGTGATCGGCGCGTTTCCGATGGCGGAGCGGCGGCGGCTCTTCGACGAACTACAGCCGCTCGTCACCGATTTCGAGAACCACCCGTGGAATTGGGCCGCGCACGAAGCCGGCGAGCGGACTCCTCGTAAGAACGAGTTCTCGCGCTGGAACGCCGGCAAGGATCTGTCGTTCGTGCCGCTGCGGCCCGAGCGGGTGGTCGAGGTCCGCTACGACCACATGGAAGGCCGGCGATTTCGTCATACCGCACAGTTCAATCGGTGGCGTCCGGATCGCGAACCACGCTCGTGCACCTACCAACAACTCGAACAACCGGTGACGTTCAGCCTCGGCGAGATCGTGCCGGGACTCGGTGCGGGCTAGGACGGTGCCCCGGCCACGGAGAGGCTGCTCAGCCGTCGATGTGCGTCGGCGGGTCGCCGAAGGTGAAATCCGAGGGCTGCTGGCCGGGACCCATCAGACCGCAGTGATTGTCGGGCACGAGGTAGGAACTGGCGCCGTTGGGAACCAAGCGGGTCACTGCGACGCAACGTTGCCAGGTGCCGTCGGGCTGGACCGGTCCGTCGCACTTGCTGAGAACGGGTCCCCCGTACTGACACCCGGCGCCGGCCGACGGCGCCGAGGCGATCAGCTGCGCGGCAATCATCAGGGCCGCGAATCCTCCGACGATGCACCGCTTCATGGTCGTCTCCCGTCACACCGCCGCTGGGGCGTGCCGAGTGTTGGGATGGCAATCGCCGTCGACAGCCCAGTCAGCTATCCATGACGCTACCGCTTCGGGCACTGGGAACCCACGGTTAGCGACGTTTAATCGCGACCGCAGCGGGCACGCGGCCAGCATGTCAGTCACAGCCTTTCAAGATCTGCCGCTGGCCGATCGTGACCGCAAGTGGGACGGCGACGGCGCCGAAAAGCGGGTGCGCAAGTGGGCCGATGCGCAGGACGGTCCGAACCAGAAATACCGCGACGCGCACGTCTGGTACGACGGCGACAAGAAGGACAACTTCACGTCCTACAAGCTGCTGATCGCCGACGTCATCGACGGCGACCTCAAAGCCGTGCCGCGCGGAGTGATGGCGGCCGGCGCGATCATGGACGGTGCGCGCGGCGGTATCGACGTGCCCGCGTCCGATGTCGATCGGATCAAGAGTCACCTGGCGAAGTACTACAAGAAGATGGGCGAGAGGCCGCCCTGGGAACGGGACTAGACCGCGACGATGAGCTGCGACATCCCGCGCAGCGTGACATTGGCCTTGTACTGGGGGTCACTGTCCAGCCGAGCGTTCGGGAAACGTGCCGTCACCGCCGACAGGGCCACGCCGGCCTCCAGCCGGGCCAGTGGGGCACCCAGGCAGTAATGCGCACCACGACCGAACCCTAAGTGTCGCAGCGATTTCCGGTCCGGGTCGAAGACGTCGGGGCGGTCGTATTCGGCGGGATCGCGCTGGGCGGCGGCGGTCAGCAGCATCATGATGTCGCCGGCGGGTACGTCGATGCCCCCAATTGCCATGTCGTGACCCGCAGTTCGGGCGATCATCTGCACCGGCGGGTCGTAGCGCAGCGTCTCCTCGATGACCGCCGGGACACGGTTGGCGTCCGCGCCAAGCGCGGTCCATTGCGACGGTTGGCGCAGCATCGCCAGGACGGCGTTGCTGATCAGGTTCACGGTGGTCTCGTGACCGGCGACCAACAACAGGACGCAGGTGGAGACGATCTCCTCCGCGGTCAGCTGGTCGCCCGACTCTTCCACGGCGATCAGCCCGGACATCAGATCGTCGCCGGGCCGCGAGCGTCGCCGGTCGATCAAGCCGTGCAGGTAGGCGCGCAACCACATTCCGGCGTCCATGCGCTCTTTCAGGTTGTCCGACGGCGTTCCGGTGAAGGCGACGAACGGGTCCAGGGATTGCGCCAGCAGCGCGGACACCCGGCTGAATTGTGGCTCGTCCTCGATCGGTACGCCGAGCAGGCGGCAGATGACCGCCACCGGCAGTGGATAGGCGAGGTCCTCGACGACCTCGCACCGTCCCTTTTCGGCGATCCGGTCGAGCAACCGGTCGATCAGCGCGGTGATGTCGGGTTGCAGCGCGTTCACCACCTTGGGCGCGAACGCCTTGCTGACCAGTTTGCGCAGCCGAGTGTGATCCGGCGGGTCCTGGAAAAGGAATCCCGGTGGGGTTTGTGGCGGCGCCTCGGCACCGGCCTCGATGAGCTGTTGGGTCTGCGCCTCGATCTGCGCGCGGGCGGCCGTCGACTTGAGCCGGTCGTTGCTCGACGACGGGTGCCGCAAAACTTCGTCGCAGTCGCGGTAGGTCGAGAACACGGCGAGGTTGCCTTCCGGCAAGGCGAACGACCCGCGCTCGCGGAACTGCGCGAACAGCGGGTAGGGGTCGGCACGGACCGCCGGGTCCAACAGCCGCACCAACAACTCGTCGGGTTTTGTGGACTCGGTCGGCGCTGTCGTCATGCTGACATTGTGCCCGCCACCCGGCGGCGCCCGACTCAGCGGCGCAGGAACTCCACGATGTGGCCGGCCAGTTCCGCTCCGGCGTCCTCCTGCACGAAATGGCCGGCACCGCGGATCACCGGGTGGTCGATCCCCTGTGCGCCGCGCATCTCACGCTGGAAGATCGCGGCCATCGGCCCGGTGATCGGGTCGCTGTCGCTGAAGGCGACCAGCATGGGCGTCGGGCTGACCGACAGCCTGGTCCAGGCGTCCTTGTTGGCCGCCGCGGCGGGATCGTCCGGTGACGTGGGCACCAGGCCGGGCATGGCCCGCGGCCCGGCGCAGTAGTCGTCGGTGGGGAACGGCGCGTCATAGCCCGCGCGCTCCTCCTCGCTCATCTGTCGGCGACAACCACCCTGCACAAACGCGCCGACATTCAACGTCGGAGCGTTCCTGATCGCTTCACGGAAGCGCCACCAGACGTCGGCCATGGGCTGCTCGCCATTCGGCAGCCCGGTGTTGGCGACGACCACCCGCGCGAACCGCTCGGGATGCTCTGCGGCAAGCCGCAATCCGATCAGGCCGCCCCAGTCCTGGCCGACCAGGGTGACGTCGCGAAGGTCGAGGACATCGAAGGCCAACGCTCGCATCCACTCGACGTGGCGCGCGTAGCTGTGGTCTTCGAGACGGGTGGGCTTGTCCGAACGGCCGAATCCGACCAGGTCGGGGCAGATGACTCGATGGCCGGCGGCGGCCAGTACCGGAATCATCTTGCGGTACAGATACGACCACGACGGTTCGCCGTGCAGCATGAGAATCGGATCGGCGCCGTCCGGCCCGTCCTCGACCCAGGCCACGCGCAGTGTGCCGCCTCCATCGTCGGATACTTCGCCATACCTTGGGGCATAAGGAAAGTCGGGAAGGCCGTCGAATCGGTCGTCGGGTGTTCGCAGCGTTTGCATGTCACGTCCCTTCGGATAATCCGGCCAGGCCCGGTTCCGCCATCAGGCGATCGAGAAAGCCGTGCTGGCCCTTCAGCAATTTGCTGCGCGCGGCCGCCACCGCGAACCAGCCCACGCGATCAACCTCGGGAAACTCCCGCAGCTTGCCCGACCCTTTCGGCCACTCCAATTCGAAAGTGTTGCTGCGCGCGTCGGTGATGTCGAGGTCGCCGTGCACCGCAAAGACGCTCACAACCTTGCCGCCGGATTGCTTCAGCTGACCCAGGTCTATTCGCGGGCCGGCCGGCACCGCCAGCCCCAACTCCTCGGCGAACTCACGCTGCGCGGCAGCCCAAGGATCCTCCCCGTCGGTGTACTCGCCTTTCGGGATCGACCACGCGCCGTCGTCTTTGCGGGCCCAGAACGGCCCACCCGGATGCGCGATCAACACCTCGACGGCGCCGCCGCAGGTCCGGTACAACATCACGCCCGCGCTGAGTCTGGCCATCGAGTTCTAGTCTCCCACAGCGCGTTCCATATCCTTGAGCGAGGACTCCAGGTGCGCAAGCAGACGTTGCAGATGCGGCACGCTGCGCCGGCACCCCACCAGACCGAAGTCTAGATTGCCGGCGTTGTTGGCCACGGTGATATTCAGCGCCTGGCCGTCCAGCGCGATGGACAGCGGGTAGTTGCCGTCAAGCCGGGCGCCCCCGTAGTAGGTCGGCTGCGTCGGTCCCGGCACGTTCGAGATGATGATGTTGAACGGGGGCGACGTCGATGCGACCCAGCCGGGGACCGCCGCCAACGCCAACGCTGACGTATTGACGGCCGACAGCGCCAGCGCCTGAAACCGCGGCAGCTGCGAGAAAACTTTCTTGTTGCTGCGCATCGACTCGCTGATGGTCTGCAGACGCTGCGCGGGATCGTCGGCGTTGGTCGCCAGATTGCACAGGATGGCCCCGACCAGGTTGCCGCCGGCGTCGGCCTCTTCCTCGGTGCGCAGGCTCACCGGGACCATCGCGATCAGCGGCGTGTCCGGCAGCGCGTCATGCTCGAGGAGGTAATAACGTAGAGCGCCCGAGCACATCGCCAGGACGACGTCGTTCACGGTGACCCCCGCGGCACGCTTCACGCTTTTGATGCGGTCCAGTGACCAGGACTGTGCGGCGCAGCGGCGGGCGCCGCCGATGTTGACGTTCAACATGGTCTTCGGGGCCCCGAAGGGCAGGGTCAGTTGCTGCTCGAACAGCGCCGCACGCGCCAGCCCTATTGTTGAAGGAGCAAGTGCAGCAAGGGATCCCGCGGCGCGGGCCAATGAGCGGAAGGGAGAAGACGGGCTCGATTTGCGCTGGGGTTTGCGCAGGCTCCACGGGGCACGGATCTCGAAGTCGTCGGGGTCGGTGGACAGCGCGCGCTGCATCAGCTTCTGCGCGGAGACGCCGTCGATCAGCGCGTGGTGCACCTTGGTGTAGATGGCGAACCGGCCGCCTTTCAGGCCTTCGACGATGTGCGTCTCCCACAAGGGGCGGTGGCGATCGAGCAGGCTGCTGTGCCATCGCGAAGTGAGCTCGAGCAATTCGCGGACCCGTTTGGGCGACGGCAGTGCCGCACGCCGTACGTGATAGTCGACGTCGATGTCATCGTCGTAAGACCAGCCCAGGTTTGCGATTCCGCCGACAAGGCTCGCGGGGTGCTTGCGAAACGTGGGCTGGAAATCCAGCTGGCCGGTCAGGCTGTTGCAGAGGTCACGAACGAAGCCGCGGCCAGCGCCCGGCGGGGGCTCGAACAACTGTAAGCCCCCGACGTGCATGGGATGTTCGCGAGATTCTCCCAGGAGAAAGATCGCGTCGGTGGGCTTTATCAGTTCCATCCACCCATTAGACCCATTTCGGGCTGATCCGGAAAGCCATAACGTGATCGGACCGGCGGTGGGCCCGCATTCGGCGGGTGCCACGCCGCTCGGCCGAGCCGGACGGGCGCGTCAGGTCACCCGGATGTCATCGACCATGTCGAGGTCGCGATCAAGTCTCCGCGGTCCAGGCCGGCGGCGCGATGTTGGTGCACCTTGGCGTACTCCTCGGTCGTCACCATGTCGATGAAGGCCTGGGGGTTGGGGTACTCGACGACGAGAATGGCGTCCCACCAAGGCCGTTCGCAGTCGCCGATCACCACCGAGGGCGCACCCCCCGCATAGCGCAGGGTGGCGCCGACGCGTTGCAGGTGCGGAGCCACTTCCCGGCCGTACTCCAGATAGCTCTCCACGCCGCCCTCGGGTTTGAACTTCAACAGGTTGACCATCACCACCGGCGCATCGGCCGGTCGCGCCGCGAGCGCGGCGAACTGCTCGGGCGTCGGTTCCAAGCCGGCCATGTGAATCTCCTTGCGCTTGTTTGTTCTAGAAGCGGCCCGGGGCGCTACAGCAGATCGGTGATGGTCTTCAAGCCCGCGTCATAGAGCACCCCGGGCAGCATCCCGCCGTCGCATTCGATCGTGGTGCCGTTGACGAAGTCGGCCTGGCCGCCGACCAGGAAAACGCAGACCCGGCCGACTTCGGCGGGCTCACCCGCGCGGCGCAAGGGCACGGCGGCGAAATACTTTGCGCCATCGGGGTCGTCCTTGGGCAGCACGAAGGACCGGAAGTTCTCGGTCATCGTCGGGCCCAACGCCACACAGTTGACCCGCACCTTGGGCCCCCACTCTTCGGCCAGCGACCGGGTGAGGTGGTTGAGGCCGCTCTTGGCCGCCCCGTACGAGACCAGGGTTGGCGATCCCGCCGGATGTCCGGCGCCGCTGGAGATGTTGATGATGCAGCCGACGCCGTCCTGGACCTGCATCTGCCGATAGGCACGGATCGCGAACCACAGCGGGCTGATGAGATTCATCTGCACGGCGAACGCGTGAAACATAGCGGTGCGCGCGAAGTCGTCATCGTCGGCGGGCGCACCCTGAATGCGTTGCACCAGTTCGGGAATGCTCTCGGCATGCGGCGCCGGGACGGTGCCGCCGGCATTGTTCACCAGGATGTCGACCCGTCCGTGGGTGGCCACGACGTCCGCGACCAACGCGTCGATCGAGCGGTAGTCACCCTGATCGCACACCTGTTGGGAAGCGCGGTCCGCCCAGTCGGGTTCGATGCCGGGGATGCCGTCGAGCGGTGAGCGCGAACAGCCGATCACGGTCGCTCCGGCGCGCAGCAGTTCGTGGGCGATGCCCACGCCCACGCCGCGGCTGGTGCCGGTGACGATCGCGATCTTGCCGTCGAGGACGCTCATCAACAGACCCTCTCATCGAATGGTCAATTCTTGACAGTCACTGTCAGCAAGTCATAGCCTGCCATTTCATTCACCGATGTGTAAAGGCCGCGTGCCGTCCGGGAGGTCAATGATGAGTAGCCCGTCCAAGCTTCGTGTCGTCCAGTGGGCCACCGGGGGGGTGGGGAAAGCGGCGATCGCGTGCGTCATCAATCACCCACAGCTGGAGCTGGTGGGGTGCTGGGTGCACAGCGCGGACAAGGACGGCGTCGATGTCGGCAAGATCATCGGGACGCAGGAGCTCGGTGTAACCGCGACCACCAGCATCGACGAGATACTGGCGCTGGACGCCGATTGCGTGATGTACAGCCCGCTGATACCCAATGACGACGAGGTGATCGCGATCCTGCGGTCCGGGAAGAACGTGGTCACCCCGGTCGGCTGGGTGTACCCCGACCCAGGCAACAAGCGTCACCGGGCCGTCGTCGACGCGGCGACGGAAAGCGGTGTGACGCTACATGGTTCGGGAATTCACCCCGGCGGCATCACCGAGCGGTTCCCGCTCATGGTGTCCTCCCTGTCGTCGGCGATCACGCATGTGCGGGCCGAGGAGTTCTCCGACATCCGCACCTACAACGCGCCGGACGTGGTGCGGCACATCATGGGATTCGGCGGCACCCCCGAGGAGGCGACGCAGGGGCCGATGGCCGGGCTGCTCGATGCGGGCTTCAAGCAGTCGGTCCGGATGATCGCCGAACACATGGGATTTCGCATCGACCCCAACATCAGGACCATCCAGGACGTCGCCGTGGCGACCGCCGATATCGACTACGACCCGTTCCCGATCACGACCGGCACGGTGGCCGCGCGCCGGTTCCGCTGGCAGGCGCTGGTTGACGGCGAGCCGGTCATCACCGCGGCGGTCAACTGGCTGATGGGCGAGGAGAATCTGGATCCAGCCTGGAATTTCGGGGAGCGGGGCGAACGCTTCGAGGTGGAGATCACCGGCGATCCCGATGTGAGCCTCACCTTCAAGGGTCTGCAGCCGGAGACGATCGCGGAAGGCTTGGTGAAGAATCCGGGCGTCGTCGTCACCGCCAATCACTGCATCAACGCCATTCCCGACGTCTGCGCCGCCGAGCCGGGCATCAAGACCTACCTCGACTTGCCGTTGTTCGCCGGGCGTCCGGCTCCAAACCTTTCGACGGGCAAGCGGTGACGGATAAGGGCGTCCTCGGCGACGTGTCGTTCTGCCACCTCGTCGTCGGCGTGACCGACATGGACCGTGCCCTGACCTTCTACCGCGACGTGCTGGGCATGGAGATCGTCTTCGAAACCCTCATCTCCGGAGAGCCTTTCGACGCGGCCTTGCACTCGAACCGTAAACAGGAGGGCCGGGTGGTCGGCGGCCTGTTGGGCGGGTTGATGATCGAGCTGCTCTCCATCGGCGCCGACCCGCCCGAGCAGGAGCAGTGCCGTGGCATCACCGGCATCCACAACGTGTCGCTGTCGGTCACCGATCTCGACGACACCCACCGCCGCCTCATCGACGCCGGCTACACCCCCGACCAGGCTCCCTTCGAGATCGGCGGCGTCCGAATGTTTTTCGTCAAGGACCCGGACGGGACACCGATCGAGTTCATCGAACTACCCGGCGGGGCGCGAAGCACCTACGAAATGCACCGCGGCGTACAGCTGCAGGTGGGACCCGTCAGATGACGTACAGCCACCCCGATTCGATGCGCGGTCACGTCGCGATCGTCACCGGCGCCGCCCAGGGCGTCGGTAAGGGCGTCGCCACCGCGTTGCTCGAACGCGGCGCCGAGGTGCTGCTGGTCGACATCCAGCAAGAGGCCCTGGGCCGGACCACCACCGAGCTCGAGGCGATCGGACGGGTGGAACAGCTCGTCGCCGATCTGCGTGACCCGGACAGCGCGCAGCGGATCGCGGCCGCGGCGGTCGACGCCTTCGGCACCGTGCACGGCCTGGTCAACAACGCCATCGCCACCAACGAGCCCAAGGCGTTCGTCGACATCACCACCGAAGACCTGGCCCTCGGCTACGACGTGGGCCCCCGCGCGACATTCCTGCTGATGCAGGCCGTGCACCCACTGATGGTCGAGGCCGGCGGCGGGTCGATCGTGAATCTCGGTTCGGGGACGGGCACCGGCGGCGAACCCAAGTGGGGCGGCTATGCCGCCGCCAAGGAAGGCATCCGCGGACTGTCGAAGGTTGCCGCGCTGGAATGGGGTCGCGACAGCATCCGCGTCAATGTCATCTGCCCGTTCGCCGAATCCGACGGCGTCAAGTTCTGGAAGTCGTTCGCGCCCAAGGAGTACGACAAGGCCGTGGGCCGGGTTCCGATGAAGCGCATCGGCGACGTCCGCACCGACGTGGGCGCGCTGGTGGCGTTCCTGCTCGGCAGTGACGCCACTTTCATCACCGGCCAGACCATCCACGTCGACGGCGGGATCGGCTGCTTCCGATGACCTTTCCCACCAGACCAGTGTCGCTCCGCGACCGGCAGCGCGCACAGATCCGGGCCGATATCCGGCGTGCGGCGTTCCGCCTGTTCGTCGAGCGCGGGTACGACGCGGTGACCACCGAGGAAATCGCGACGGCCGCAGGCGTTTCCCCGCGCACGTTCTTCCGGCACGTGCCGGCGAAGGAAGAGCTCCTCCTCGCACCCGTGCGCTACGGCGGCGCCGCGATCGTCAATCTCCTCGAGGGGCGGCCCTCCGGCGAGTCGCCCGATGCCGCGCTGATCAACGCCATCATCACGCGGACCCGATCATTCGAGCAGGCCGACACCGAAGAATGGCGCGAAGCCCTGCTGGTGGTTCCCGACCTGCTCGACAAGGTCACGGTGCACCGGCCGGCCGACAAGGAGCGCGCGACGAAGCTCATCGCCGAACGGATGGGCGTCGATCCGGATGCCGATCTCCGTCCGGGCCTGCTGGTCCAACTCGCGTTCGCGGCGGCCGATTTCGCCTTCCAGCAATGGGTGCGTCAGTCCGGAAAGCCGCGACCGCTGGATCGATACGTCACCGACGCGCTGGACGCGGTCAAGAGTCCGCACTGGAAACGGAAATGAGCCAGGCTTCAGTCCCGTTGCGCCACTTCGGGATTGGCGATCCTGATGGGCTCCCCGTCCAGCCAGGCCACCACCGATTCCACCGTGTCGGAGTAGAAGGCGCCCAGCATTTCGCGCGTGACGTACCCGAGGTGGGGAGACAGGGTCACGTTCGGAAGCAGCCGCAGCGGATGGTCTTTCGGCAGCGGCTCGGTGTCATAGACGTCCAGCCCGGCCCCGGCGATGCGCCCGCTTTCCAGCGCAGCCAGCAGGGACGCCTCGTCGACGATCGGGCCCCTGGAGGTGTTGATCAGGTAGGCGTGCGGCTTCATCAGAGCCAGCTCGGCCGCGCCGACCAGTCCCCGGGTGCGTTCCGAGAGCACCAGATGAATGGAGACCACGTCCGAGGATTCGAACAGCGTGGCCTTCTCGACCCGGCGGGCGCCCGCGCTCGCGGCGGCCTCCTCGGTGAGATTCTGGCTCCACGCAATGACTTCCATGCCGAATGCCGCGGCGTATTCGGCCATGCGCCTGCCGACTCTGCCCAGTCCGAGCAGTCCGATGGTCTTGCCGGACAACGTCATACCCGCGCTGCTCTGCCACCCGCCGTCTCGCAAGTTGCGATGCTCGTCGGCCAGATTGCGCACCGTCGCGATCATCAGCCCCCAGGCGAGTTCCGGCGTGGCGTCGCGCATGGACCTGAACCGGGGATGCGCGAAATCCGAATGCGCCACCAAAATGCCGTGTTCGGTGGCTGCGGCCATGTCCAGGTTCGGCAGGCTCCTGCCGACGATCGTGATCAGCTTCAGGTCCGGCAGCCGCTCGATCAGGCTGCGCGGAAAGTCCATCCGCTCTCGCAGGGTGCATACCACATCGAACGGCCGCAGCGCATCGGCCGCCTCGTCGTCGGCAAGGTGCCGGCCGAAAACGGTTACCTCGGCCCGCTTTTGCACGGGTGACCAGTCGGCAACCTGTAAGGCCACACCCGCGTAGTCATCGAGAATCGCTACCCTGACCATGCCGTCTCCCCGATCCGGTGCATGGCTCACTGGACCATTACCTTGCGGGTGCCGTCAAGACCGCGACGGCGTCGCGCAGCGAAGGTGGTCGGGGGTATCGGGCTCTTCTCGGTTCCGGCCTTCGATGCAGTCGGCATGCCAGCACAGGACTGGCCCACAATCGTCAGTAGCGATCACCATACTGTTGCTATTACAGTTATTGCGGCGGCTTTTGACCTCGGCACGCTCCGAGGTCATGACACTCTCTGTTGCAGAATACGTTTCGCGATACATCGAGGAAAACACGGTATTCGATACACCCTACGACCCGCGGCCAACATCTGGAATGGTGCTCGCGCGACTGTGCCTGGGTGGCGAGCGAGAGCGGTGTGAGGTCTGAGCGTGATCACATGATGGCGCCTCTTCGTGGGCCGACTATGTTAGCGTCAGCAGATATTTCAGATTATGAAATGAAGTTGAGTGTGTCAACGGAGGCATTGGGATGAAGCGAGCACGGACGACGAAGGATCCCGCCGCGCCGGAGCCAGCCGACTACGTCGTTGTGGGGTCCGGTAGCGCCGGGGCGATCATCGCCCGGCGCCTAGCCGACACGGGCGCCGCGGTCACTCTGATCGAGTCGGGACGCCAGCGGCGCAGCCCGCTGGTCACGGTCCCGGGCATGTGTGGGGCCATTCACGCGACTACCGCCCTGCAGCGGTTGGTCACCTGGCCCGCTTATAGCGTCCCGCAACGACATATGAAGGGCCGCAAGCTTCCCCAGTCTCACGGCCGGATACTCGGCGGCGGCAGCGTGATCAACGGGATGGCGTTTGTACGCGGAAACCGGCAGAACTACGACGACTGGGCGGCCGACGGGGCAAAGGGCTGGGGATTCTCCGAGGTGCTGCCCTCCTTCCGACGGCTGGAGAGTTTCGAGGACGGTCCCAGTGATCTGCGCGGCGGAGACGGCCCAATTGCGGTCGAACGGGCCACATGCCTGGCGAGTGTTACCGAAAGCTACATGGTCGCGCTGGCGGCGACTGCCGACGTCGGGATGAACGACGACTACAACGGTGCGCAGCAGGCCGGGGTGGCGCCACTTCAGCAGAGCGCCGGCGCCGGCCGAAGAGTGGGCACCGATCGTGGGTACCTATGGGATGCACCGCCGACTTTGCGGGTGCTCACCGGCGCAACCGCGACCAGGGTGATGGTGGAAAATGGCCGGGCGGTGGGAGTGGAGTTGGTCACGGGCCGCAACCGGCGACCGATGACTCCTGTGCGCGCGAGCAGCGAGGTGATCGTCAGCGCGGGGTCGCTCGGTTCGCCGCGACTTCTGATGCTCTCCGGCATCGGCAATGCAGCCCACTTGCGTGAGCATGGGATCAACGTCATAGCGGACCTGCCGGTCGGTGACAACCTGCACGATCATCTGTTCGTACCGATGTGCTACCGGGCGCCCGGCGGGCGAAGTTCATCGCCACTGAGTTTTGCCGGAGTGGCGATCCGCGAATGCGTGCGTCCGCGGTCGACATATCTGGCGCACACCCTGTTCGAGGCCGTGGGCTTCGTCGACAGCGGAGTGCGGACGGGCACCGACATTCCGGACTTGCAGGTGTTCATCCTTCCGATGGGCTATCCCGAGAATCAGGACAGCCCGGGCCTGCACCTGGCCGCTGATTCGTCACCTGCGTTAACCCTCATGCCGACGATGATCTATCCGGAGAGCCGGGGGACCGTGCGCCTGGCCTCGACGGATCCGTTCACCGCTCCCCTCATCGATCCCAACTACCTGGCCGAACCCCGGGATCTGGCGACCCTGGTGGCCGGCATGGAGCTCGTGCGGGAGACGTTGGCACACAAGGCGATCGCACGCGAGGTTGGTCGTGAGGTGCTGCCCGGCTCCGACCAGAATGGCACCGACCTCGCGGAATTCGTACGACGAAACGGTTCGGGTGTGTATCACCCGGTCGGGACGTGCCGGATGGGCACCGACGAACGCGCGGTTGTCGATCCCGCGCTACGGGTAAGGGGCGTGGCGGGACTGCGCGTGGCCGATGCATCGATCATGCCGAGCATCGTCGGAGGCAATACGAATGCCGCGGCGATGATGATCGGAGAACGGGCCGCCGAACTGATAATCGGCGCTTGATGCTCGTCGGCTGATCGCGCCGATCGCGCACCGTCCCAAGGCAGAACGCATCGTCAGATCCTCATGCGGCGAATGCGCCAACCGGATACTCGAATCCCCCTCGGGTATCGAAACCCCTTGTCGGAAAGCAACATACCCGCTTCGTTGTTTCCTGGCCGCGCGCCGCGGAGGGTCACGTGGAATTGCAGCGGTCGGACTGCACAACGATGTCTCTCGGTCGGCCTTCCGGTTGCGCGATCTGCCACGAACTGGCCTTACCGGCGGTGAATGGTCCCGGGGCTCCTTGAGATTGGTAGTAGCCGCGCGGATCCCAGGTCTTCGCCTGTGGGTACGGCCACGGGCAGGCGACGGTGGACGCTGCGCCAGTCGCACGTACCAGCCAAAAGGCTGAGCTAAACGTGATCATCGCGATATTCACAACAATCGCCATCACCAGGAAGGTAGCCAACGTGGGGCGACGAGCATGCAGGCGCGATCGCTGTGCAATCTTTTCCGCCTGGGATCTTCCGGTGTCGTCGCGATAGAGCAGGACCGACGCCGGAATCATGACGATCGTGATGAGCCCGCTCGCCATCATCAGCGGGAACTGACTGTTCTTGCCAGCATCGATCGAGCCGAAGTCGATGACGTGGCTGTATGTGAGGAACTGGGCACGGGTCAGGAGGATCTCTTGAGCAGCATCCCAGATGACGCCGATGACGAACGTCAGCACGGCTATTGAGATCAGCGGATGGCGCCAGACGAAGGCCCCCGGATCACTGCGGCGCTGAATGGTCCGCAGGATCGGCATGGCCAGGAAGTAAGGAACGAGGACATAGGGCGCGTAAATGAAGGAGGTCAGCGGCTCAATAATCGGAGAGATGTTGAGCCACGGCCAATCTCGGGAAAAGTGCCAAAGATTTGGGTTGTAGACCAGGCCGATTGCCCAGTTATTGATCGGATCCCACCAAAACAGTGTGCTGGTGGCGAGGACCATAAGTATCACCGGCTGTCCGGGATGCCGCCTCCAGACGAGAATAGAGGCGACGATGGTGCCAACGGCGAGCAGAGCGCCCAATATCTGTCCCCACGCGAGCCAGTCGAAGGGGTGTAACAGTGGCTGCACCGGAGGCGGCTTGCCCACGCCGTCCGGATTCACGTTCTCGGGCGACGCCGGTCCATGCTTGTCCGCGGTCACCAGAATGAGGACCGCCAACGCGGCCACCATCACCCAACCGATCAGGGCCTGCCAAGGTGAAATAGCGCGGGGGCGCACGGTCCGGTTGGAGACCGAGAGCTCGTGGACAGGAACTGATGGCTTCATTGCACTCCTCGCGTATCCCCGCGACCTCTAGTGACGCGTGAGGCGAACATCGCCCCAGGGTGAAGATTAACCCAGTTTATTCATATAATGAAATATTCTGCTGAGTCGCTGCCTGACGTTGAGGCGGTAGCGTATGGCGTCGTGACCGACGCCCTTGGACCTGCCGACGACGCCGACATCGTCGACTTTCTTGGAGCAGTGATGGACGTCGAACGTATGATTGCGACCCTCACCATGCCGGTGGCCAACAAGTATGGAATCTCTGAACGCGCCCTCGGCATCATCTTTCTGGTTCACGCCGGGCTCGACCGCCCCAGCTCACTGAGTGAATACCTCAACGTGCTGCCGAGTACCATCACCGCGGACATCGACAAGCTCGCCGCCGCGGATCTGTTGCGACGGACGGCATCGAATGCCGACAAACGGGTCACCCGCATCCAGGTGACGCCGCGCGGTGCGCGCGTGCAAAAGGAGTCGTTGCGCCAGCTGCATGAGTTCTTCCGAGCCAAGGCGGCCAGCGTGGCTCTTGAAGAACTCCAAGCCTGCATCGCTGCGCTCCGCAGGCTCAGCGGTGTTCCGGAGTCGCCAGTTCCAAATCCGCTGCGGAAGGCCGACGACACCCGCTGATCGAGTCCGGCCACGCCGCGAATATGGCTCTATAGCAAGCTGTTTCGCTTGGGCGGCGGTGCATTGGACTATCCGCCAGGTCGTGAGGGCCAGCGATAGGCTAGATCGGTCTGCGTCTCACTTTCGTGTCATATATGACATCGACATGACATGACGATGAGAAAATGACAGGCCAGATGAGAACCTACACTTCCCCGCGTGTGGCGGCCTGGCCATCTGGGACGGCGTCCATCGGGGCATGCTGTCGCTGGTCGGCGTGAGAATCGCGACAATCGCCATGGGGTTGCTCGCGATACCGCTCGCTTTCGGGCTCCTGAAATGGTTGCTGCGTCGGGTCCGTCGCTGACGTCGGCGGGCGACCCGACCTGACCGCCCTCAGGTCGTAATCGCCGGTGGATACGGCAGATCCCTGCTGCTGTGCGGATCGACATATACCGGGCGGCCGAGATACGGGAAGGCGCGTTGCGGGCAGGCGGGCCGGTCGCAGATCTTGCAGCCGGCCCCGATCGGCACGGTCGATTCGGTGTTGGTCGGATCGATGCCGACGGAGTAGATGAGTTTTTCGGCGTGGGCGACGTCGCAGCCGAGCCCGATGGCGAAGCTCTTGTCCGGGCCGAGGTAGCGGCTCGGCTCAGTCGCGGTGGTCCGGGCGATCCAGAAGTAGGTGCGCTCGTCGGGCATCTGTGCGACCTGCGTCAGGAACTGGCCGGGCCGGGAAAACGCGTGGTGCACCACCCAAAGCGGGCAGTTTCCGCCGACGCGGGAGAAGTGAAATGCCGTGGCGGACTGGCGTTTAGAGATGTTCCCTGCGCTGTCGGTGCGAACGAAGATGAACGGAATGCCGCGGGCGTTGGGGCGTTGCAGGGTGGACAGCCGGTGGCAGATGGTTTCGAACCCCACCTCGAATCGCCTGGCCAGCTGGTCGATGTCGTAGCGGACGCCCTCGGCGGCATCCAGAAATCTCAGGTAGGGCAACAGCAGCGCGCCGGCGAAATAGTTCGCCAGGCCGATGCGGGCGACGCCGCGCGCATCGTCGCTGAGCTGATCGTCGCCGGCGATGATCCCGGTGATCAACCTGTCCTGGGTCAGCAGGGCGATCTGGGTGGCGAGCTGAAAGGCACGCTGGCCGGGGTGAAGCCACCGGGCCAGATACAGGGTCTTCGATTCGGGCGCAAACAGCCGTTTGGAGTTGGGATCTAGCGCCTGGCCGTCGTCGATCACCACCGTGACGTCAAGTTTGTCGGCGAGCAACCGTGCCAGCTGGCCGTCGAGACCGCCAATGCGCAAACGGTTCTCGTTGAACAGGTCTTCGGCAGCGGTGTCCAGTTCGCCAATGTAGTTCTTGCGGTCGTAGAAGAAGTCGCGGACCTCTTCGAAAGGCATTGGCTGCTGGGACATTCCCGACGTGTCGAGGTTGGCGCGACTGTGCAGCGCTTCGAGGTCGGCGGTGGTGTCGTGCAGCCGGCGGTGCAGATTGACCAGTGTCTGCCCGATCGCCGGCATCCGGGCGACCAACTCCTCGACTTGCCCTGCGGTGGCAGACGCGTCGGCCAGGACTTCGCGTAGATCCGACACCAGGCGGGCGTCGGATTCCGGTGCGAAATAGTGCGTCGGCAAATCGAACCGCTCGGCGAGGGTGAGCAGCACCGGCACCGTGATCGGGCGCTGATCGTTTTCCAGCTGGTTGACGTAGCTGGTCGACAGTCCCAGGACGCGCGCCAGCGCCACTTGGGTCAGCCCCTGCTCCTCGCGTAATCGCCGTAGCCGCGCTCCGGCGAACGTCTTCGCCACCCATCACACGATACGCCCGCGCCTTTCACAAAGTTCGCAAAATGCGGCGGGTGAGGACACACGATTACGCCTTTACAGGGCATTTACCTCGCATGCGGCTTTGCGTACTGTGCGGCTTATGCGCCTTCATGACGTCCGAACCCGACGCAGCGCCGAAGACTTCCCACGGAATGAGCACCTGGCCTGGAAGATCGCGGAGGTCGCGGCCGACCCGGTCGCCGTGCCCGCCGACACCGAGACGATGGTGATCAACCGGATCATCGACAACGCCGCGGTGTCGGCCGCCTCGGTGACCCGCCGTCCGACAGCCGCCGCCCGAGCCCAGGCCCAGGCCCACCCCAACTCGTTCAAGGGCGCCAAGGTCTTCGGCATCCGGGGCGACCACTCCCCGGAATGGGCGGCCTGGGCCAACGGCGTCGCTGTGCGCGAACTGGACTTCCACGACACTTTCCTGGCCGCCGAGTACTCCCACCCGGGTGACAACATCCCGGCCCTGGTGGCAGTGGCCCAGCATCTCGGAATCGGCGGAGCCGACCTGATCCGCGGCATCACAACGGGTTACGAGGTCCAGATCGATCTGGTCAAGGGAATCTGCCTGCACGAGCACAAGATTGACCACGTCGCTCACCTCGGCCCGTCGGTCGCCGCCGGGCTGGGCACCATGCTGCGACTGGACAAGGACACCATCTATCAGGCGATCGGGCAGGCGCTGCACCTGACGACGTCCACCCGGCAGTCGCGCAAGGGCCTGATCTCCAGCTGGAAGGCGTACGCGCCCGCCTGGGCCGGCAAGGTCGCCATCGAGGCCGTCGACCGCGCCATGCGCGGCGAGGACGCACCCGCCCCGATCTGGGAGGGCGAGGACGGGGTGATCGCCTGGCTGCTCTCGGGTCCTGAGCACACCTACCAGGTTGCGCTGCCCGAGCCGGGCGAACCCAAGCGCGCCATCCTGGACAGCTACACCAAGGAGCACTCGGCCGAATACCAGAGCCAGGCGCTGATCGACCTGGCCCGCCGAATGCGGGACAGCATCGGCGATCTCGACCAGATCGCGACGATCGTGCTGCACACCAGCCACCACACCCACTACGTGATCGGCACCGGAGCAGGCGATCCGCAGAAATTCGACCCGGATGCCTCCCGCGAAACGCTGGACCACTCCGTGATGTACATCTTCGCCGTCGCCTTGCAGGACGGAACCTGGCATCACGAAAGGTCTTACGCGCCCGAGCGGGCACACCGGCCTGACACCATCGAGCTCTGGCGCAAGGTTTCGACGGTCGAAGATCCCGAGTGGACCCGGCGTTACCACTCCCCGGATCCGGGCGAGAAGGCGTTTGGAGCCCGTGCCGAGGTGACCCTCAAAAACGGTGAGGTCATCGTCGACGAGATCGCCGTCGCCGACGCACATCCCCTGGGGGCCAGGCCGTTTGCGCGCGAGCAATACATCGGAAAGTTCCACGAACTGGCCGAGGGCGTCGTCAGCGACACCGAGCAGCGGCGCTTCCTCTCCGCGGCTGAGGCCCTCTCGGACCTGCAACCTGGCGCGCTGGGCGCGTTGAACATCACGGTCGCTCCGCTGGTGCTCGACCGGGCGCCCACGATTCCCTCGGGGATCTTCTGATGAGCGGGCTGATCGGCGGCACCCTGCCGGCGTCGATCAAGCGGGCGCAATTCCGTGCCGCACTGGAAAGTGCTCGGTTGCAACGGCTCCCGGGCGCCTTCTCGCCACTGGTCGCCAAGCTGGTGGCCGAGCTCGGGTTCGAAGGGGTGTACGTGTCCGGGGCGGTACTGTCGGCCGACCTCGGCCTGCCCGACATCGGCCTGACCACCCTGACCGAAGTCGCCGGCCGCGGGGCGCAGATCGCGGCGGTCACCGACCTGCCCACCCTGATCGACGCCGACACCGGCTTCGGCGAGCCGATGAGCGCCGCGCGCACCGTGACCGTGCTGGAAGACGCCGGGCTGGCCGGCTGCCATTTCGAAGACCAGGAAAACCCCAAGCGGTGCGGGCATCTCGACGGCAAGGCCGTGGTGCCGGCCGCCGAGATGATCAAACGCCTGCGCGCCGCCGTGACAGCCCGCAGGGACCCGAACTTCATCGTCTGCGCGCGCACCGACGCCGCCGGCATCGAGGGCCTGTCCGCGGCGATCGACCGTGCGAAGGCCTACGCCGACGCGGGCGCCGACCTGATCTTCACCGAAGCCCTGCACACACCAGGCGAATTCGAGCAGTTCCGCGCCGCCGTGGACGCGCCGCTGCTGGCCAACATGACGGAGTTCGGCAAGTCGGAGCTCCTGACCGCCCAGCAGCTCTCCGACATCGGCTACAACGTGGTGATCTACCCGGTGACCACGTTGCGGCTGGCCATGCACGCCGTCGAGGCCGGCCTGCGCGAAATGGCGGACCAGGGAACACAATCCGGTCTGTTGGACCGCATGCAACACCGCGGCCGACTGTACGAGCTGCTGCGCTATGCCGACTACAACCAATTCGATTCCGATATCTACAACTTCGCCCTCGGAGGAGAAGCGCAATGAATGCCATCGAAGATAACCAACCCCGCATCTACAAGGGCCTGGCCGGTGTGGTCGTCGACACCACCGCCATCTCCAAGGTCGTCCCGGAGACCAACTCCCTGACCTACCGCGGGTATGCGGTCCAGGACCTGGCGGCGCATCGCAGCTTCGAGCAGGTCGCCTACCTGCTCTGGCATGGCGAACTTCCCGACGAGCAACAGCTCGCGCTGTTCACCCAGCGGGAACGAGCGGCGCGCCGGCTGAACCGATCTCAGCTGTCGTTGTTGGCCAAGCTGCCCGAGACCTGCCACCCGATGGACGTGGTGCGCACCTTCATCAGCTCGATGGGCGCCGAAGACCCCGAAGAGGACGACAGCAGCCCGACGGCCAACTACGCCAAGGCATTGCGGATGTTCGCGGTGCTGCCCACCATCGTGGCCGCCGACATGCGCCGCCGGCGTGGCCTGGACCCGATCGGCCCACACAGCCACATGAACTACGCGCAGAATTTTCTGCACATGTGCTTCGGTGACGTGCCCGAGCAGGTCGTGGTGGACGCCTTCGAGCAGTCGATGGTCCTCTACGCCGAGCACAGCTTCAACGCCTCGACCTTCGCCGCGCGCGTGGTGACCTCTACCCAGTCCGACATCTACAGCGCGGTCACGGCCGCCATCGGCGCGCTCAAGGGCCCGCTGCACGGCGGCGCCAACGAGGCCGTCATGCACGACATGCTCGACATCGGCACCGCCGACAGGGCCGCCGAATGGCTGCGGGGCAAGCTGGCTCGCAAGGACAAGATCATGGGGTTCGGCCACCGGGTGTACAAAAGCGGTGACTCGCGGGTGCCGACCATGAAGGAGGCGCTCGGGCGCGTCGCCGCGGCACGCGACGGCCAAAAGTGGCTCGACATCTACGAAGTCCTGGAGAAGGGCATGGCCGAGGCCAACGGCATCAAACCCAACCTGGACTTCCCGACCGGACCCGCCTATCACCTGATGGGCTTCGACATCGGCATCTTCACGCCGATCTTCGTGATGAGCCGGATCACCGGCTGGACGGCGCACATCATGGAGCAGACCGCGTCCAACGCGTTGATCCGTCCGCTGAGCGAGTATGTCGGACCTCCGCAGCGCGCTCTATCGTAAATACCGTGTTTGCGAAGGTACTGGTCGCCAATCGCGGGGAGATCGCGATCCGCGCGTTCCGCGCGGCCTATGAGCTGGAAATCGGCACGGTCGCGATCTATCCCTACGAGGACCGCAATTCCGTGCATCGGCTGAAGGCCGACGAGTCCTACCAAATCGGTGAGGAGGGGCACCCGGTCCGCGCGTACCTGTCGATCGACAACATCGTGGAGACGGCGCAGGCGTGCGGAGCGGACGCGATCTATCCCGGCTACGGCTTCCTATCGGAGAACCCGGACCTGGCGGCGGCCTGCGCGGCGGCGGGCATCACCTTCGTCGGGCCGAACGCCGAGGTGCTGAAGCTCACCGGTAACAAATCGCGGGCGATCGCGGCGGCGCGCGAAGCAGGCCTTCCGGTGCTGGCTTCCTCGGCGCCCTCGACGTCGGTGGACGAGCTGCTGGCGGCCGCCGAGTCGATGACGTTCCCGCTGTTCGTCAAGGCGGTCGCCGGTGGCGGCGGGCGCGGGATGCGCCGGGTGGCCGACGCCGCGTCGCTGCCAGAGGCGATCGAGGCCGCCAGCCGTGAGGCCGAGTCCGCATTCGGGGATGCCTCGGTGTTTCTCGAGCAGGCGGTGATCAATCCGCGGCACATCGAGGTGCAGATCCTGGCCGACACCCAGGGCAACGTCATGCACCTCTACGAGCGGGACTGCAGCGTGCAGCGTCGGCACCAGAAAGTCGTCGAGATCGCACCGGCACCCAACCTGGACCCTGAACTGCGCCAAAAGATCTGCGCGGACGCGGTGGCTTTCGCGCGCAGTATCGGCTATACGTGTGCCGGCACGGTGGAATTCTTACTCGACGAACGCGGCAACCACGTGTTCATCGAGATGAACCCGCGCATCCAGGTGGAGCACACGGTGACCGAGGAGATCACCGATGTCGACCTGGTGTCGGCGCAGCTGCGGATCGCTGGCGGGCAAAGCCTGGAAGACATTGGCTTGAGCCAGGATTCGGTCGTTCCGCACGGCGCGGCGCTGCAGTGCCGGATCACCACCGAGGATCCGGCGAACGGCTTCCGCCCGGACACCGGCCGGATCACCGCCTACCGCACCCCGGGCGGCGCGGGAATCCGGTTGGACGGCGGCACGACGCTGGGCGCGGACATCAGCGCGCACTTCGACTCGATGCTGATCAAGCTGACCTGCCGGGGCCGCGACTTCGCCACGGCGGTGCGCCGGGCGCGACGCGCGGTCGCCGAGTTCCGGATCCGTGGTGTCTCGACGAATATTCCGTTCCTGCAAGCGGTCCTGGATGACCCTGACTTTCAGGCCGGCCGGATCACGACGTCGTTCATCGAGGAGCGCCCGCAGCTGCTCACCGCGCGCAGTTCCGCCGACCGCGGTACCAAGATTCTCAACTACCTGGCCGATGTCACCGTCAACAAGCCACACGGTGAGCGTCCGTCGGCGGTGTACCCGCACGACAAGTTGCCCGACATCGACCTGTCGGCTGACCCGCCGGCGGGATCCAAGCAGCGGTTGACCGAACTCGGGCCGGAGCGATTCGCGGCCTGGCTGCGCGAGTCGCCCGGCGTCGGCGTCACCGACACCACGTTCCGCGACGCGCACCAGTCCCTGCTGGCCACGCGGGTGCGCACCAGCGGCCTGATCAAGGTGGCGCCCTACATCGCCCGGACCACGCCTCAGCTGCTGTCCATCGAATGCTGGGGCGGGGCGACTTACGATGTGGCGCTGCGCTTTTTGAAGGAAGATCCGTGGGAGCGGCTGGCAACGCTGCGCGAGGCGCTGCCCAACATCTGCCTGCAGATGTTGTTGCGCGGGCGCAACACCGTCGGCTACACGCCTTATCCGGAGACGGTCACCACGGCGTTCGTCGAGGAGGCGACGGCGACCGGCATCGATATCTTCCGGATCTTCGATGCGCTGAACAATGTCGACTCGATGCGACCCGCCATCGACGCCGTCCGGGAAACGAGTGCGGCCATTGCCGAGGTGGCGATGTCCTACACCGGTGATCTCAGCGATCCGGCCGAAAAGCTGTACACCCTTGACTATTACCTGAAGCTGGCCGAACAGATCGTCGATGCGGGCGCACACGTGCTGGCGATCAAGGACATGGCCGGCCTGCTGCGTGCACCGGCGGCCGCGACCCTCGTCTCGGCGCTCAAGTCCCGCTTCGATTTACCGGTGCACGTGCACACCCACGACACCCCGGGCGGGCAGCTGGCCACCTATGTGGCGGCCTGGCACGCCGGGGCCGACGCCGTCGACGGTGCCGCGGCCCCACTCGCGGGAACCACTAGCCAGCCCGCGCTGTCGTCGATCGTGGCCGCCGCGGCCAACACGGCCTACGACACCGGGCTGTCACTGCCGGCGGTCTGCGACCTGGAGCCATACTGGGAGGCGTTGCGAAAGGTCTACGCGCCCTTCGAATCCGGGCTGCCGGCGCCGACGGGTCGCGTCTACCACCACGAGATCCCCGGCGGCCAATTGTCGAACCTGCGCCAGCAGGCCATCGCGCTGGGACTCGGTGACCGGTTCGAGGACATCGAAAACGCCTACGCCGGAGCCGATGCCATCCTGGGCCACCTCGTCAAGGTCACCCCATCCAGCAAGGTCGTCGGCGACCTGGCGCTGGCGCTGGTGGGAGCGGGCGTCAGCGCGCAGGAATTCGCCGACGACCCCGCACGCTACGACATCCCGGAATCGGTCATCGGCTTTCTGCGCGGCGAACTGGGCGACCCGCCGGGCGGCTGGCCCGAGCCGTTGCGCACCAAGGCATTAGAGGGACGCGGTCCGGCCAAGCCGGAGCAGCAGCTGACGGCCGACGACGAAAAGGCGTTGGCTACACCGGGCACCGGCCGGCAGGCGGCGCTGAACCGGTTGCTGTTCCCCGGGCCGGCGAAAGATCTGGAAGACCACCGCGAGGAATACGGCGACACATCCGGACTCAGCGCCAACCAGTTCTTCTACGGATTGCGCCAAGGGGACGAACACCGCGTCCAACTCGAGCGCGGTGTGGAGCTACTCATCGGTCTGGAAGCCGTCTCCGATGCCGACGAACGCGGCATGCGCACCGTGATGTGCATCCTCAACGGTCAGCTGCGTCCCGTCGTGGTGCGTGACCGCAGCGTCGCCTCGGACGTGCCCGCCGCCGAGAAGGCTGACCGCGCCAACCCGGACCACATCGCCGCGCCCTTTGCCGGCGTCGTGACGGTGACCACCGAGGTCGGCGAGGAAGTCGAAGCCGGCCAGACCATCGCGACGATCGAGGCGATGAAGATGGAGGCCGCCGTCACCACCCCGAAGGCAGGCAAGGTCGAACGAATCGCGGTGTCGCACACCGCCCAGGTGGAGGGCGGCGACCTCCTGGTGGTGATCGACTAGCGGCGATCGCAAGCGCGGCCGTGGCGATCGCAAGCGCGGCCGTGGCGATCGCAAGCGCGGCGTAGCCGGGCGCAGCGGGTCGCCACTACAGGCCGTGGCCGGGCGAAGCGGGTCGCCGCCATCAAGCGAGGCTGCTCTTGATCAGAGCGGCGCGCGCCAGCGTCTGCTCGGCCTGCTTCACGTGGGCCGCGTCGACCAGGACGCCGTTCACCCCGACCGCGCCACGGCCCTTTGCCTCGGCTTCCCGGTAGGCGACGACATTGGCTTCGGCCCGCGCGATTTCGTCGGCGGTCGGGGCGTAGACCTCGTTGGCCACGGGTACCTGGTCGGGATGGATCGCCCACTTGCCGGTGTAGCCGAGCAGCGACGCTCGCCGGGCGTCACGCTCGTAGCCCGACAGGTCCCGGTAGTCGGGATACGGCGCGTCGATAGCGTCGATGCCGGCGATGCGCGCGGCCACGATCACTTTATTGCGCGCGTAAGCCCAGAATTCGCCCGGGTATTCGCCGAGCGGGGCGAAGTTGGTGTCCACCCGCGCGCCCTGCGACAGCGAGAAGTCGCCGACGCCGAAGATCAGGGCATCCAGGCGAGGGCTGGCCGCCGCGATCTCTTCGGCGTTGGCCAGGCCTTCCACCTCTTCGATGAGCACCTCGAGCCGAATGGCTCTGTCCAGGCCGAGTTTCGCCTCCAGTTGGGTGAGTAGCACGTCCACCCACCAGACGTCGCGGGCCCGACGGGCTTTCGGAATGATGATCGTGTCGAGGTTCTGGCCGGCTTTGGTCACCACATCGACGACGTCGTCGTGGCACCACCGGGTGTCCAGGCCGTTGATCCGGATGGCGCGGGCCGTGCGGCCCCAGTCGATGTCGTTGAGCGCGGCGATCGCCTTGGCGCGCGACTCCTCCTTGAAGGCCACCGGCACCGCGTCCTCGAGATCGAGGAACACCAGATCGGCGCCGCACCGGGCGCCCTTCTCGAACATGTTGTCGTTGCTCGCGGGCACCGCGAGTTCGGAACGGCGGAGCAGATCGGTCACAAGTGAATTCCTTCTGTCACAACACGCCGCGGGCGCGCAGATCGTCAATGTCGTTGGCAGTCAAGCCGAGTAGTTGGCCGTAGACTTCGGCGTTGTGTTCGCCGAGGCGCGGTCCTAGGTGGCCGACCGTGCCGGGCGCCGATGAGAAACGTGGCACGGGAGCCTGCACCTTCATCGCCCCGAGCTGTGCATCGTCGACCGAGATGAACACCTCACGATGCGCCAGCTGCTCGTCGGCGACCAGATCGCCGATGTCATAGACCGGGGCCGCGGCCACCTCGTGGGCGTCGAAGACCTCCATCGCCTCCGAAAGTGTCTTTGCCCCAACCCAATCGGCCACCACGGCGTCGACCTCACGCGCTCTGGCAAGCCGGCGCTGCGGATCGGAGAAGTCGGGGTCTGCCACCAGGTCGTCTCGTCCGATCGCCCGGAACACCCGCAGCGCCAGCGCCGGCGAGCTCCCTGACATGGCCAGCCACCGCCCGTCGGCCGTCTGATAGGTGTTGCGGGGCGCCGAAATGTCCCACCGATTGCCGGACCGCTCGGGCACCAGACCCAACTGGTCATAGCCCAACAACGTCTGTTCGAGCAGGCGGGCCAGCGGGTCGATCAGGTTCACGTCGATCAGCTGACCCGGTCCACCGTGCACGTCGCGGTGATACAGCGCCATCATCACCGCGTAGGCGGCGTTCAGTGAAGCCACACCGTCGGCCAGCATGAACGGCGGCAGCGTGGGCGGACCGCCGGCCTGGCCGGTGATGTGGGCGAACCCGCTCATCGCCTCCCCCAGCGTGCCGAACCCCGGGCGCTCACTCTTCGGGCCGGTCAACCCGTAACCCGTGATGTGCAGCATCACGATCCGGTCGTTGACCGCGCGCAGGCTCTCGTAGTCCAGGCCCCACTTGCGCAAGGTCTGCGGACGGGTGTTGACGATGACGACGTCGGCATGCCCCACCAGGCGGCGCGCCAGCGCCTGCCCCTCGGCGCAGCGCAGGTCCAGGGTGATCGATCGCTTGTTGCGCGACAACGACTTCCACATCAGCCCCACGCCGTCGCGCTGATTACCCCACCCCCGGATCGGATCGCCATGCCTGGGCTCTTCGACCTTGATCACGTCGGCGCCGAACTCGCCCAGATAGGTCGCCACCAGCGGCGCGGCGGCCAGGGTGGCGAGGTCGAGTACCCGCAGCCCGTCAAGCATTGACACCGGCAGCCACCCGAGCGTTCGAAGGACGCTGCAGCCCAAGGTGTCCCCGCAGCGTCGACGACTCGTACCCGGTGCGGAACAAACCCCGACGTTGCAGCTCCGGAACCACCATGCGCACGACGTCTTCGAATGCTCCGGGCAAATGCGTTGCAGCCAACACGAATCCGTCGCAGGCGCCGGTTTCGAACCAGTCCGCCATCTGATCGGCGACCTGCTGACCCGTGCCGACGAAACGCGGCCCCTGCAGCAGGGTGGCTCGATGGTTGACGAGGTCACGCAACGTGACAGGGCGGCCCCCGCCCTCGGAAGAAATGTGGGTGCGTAGGTTCTGCACCAGTCCGCGGATTCCGGAGACCGAGGCGAGTAGTTCGTCGGTAATCGGGGCGTCGAGATCGTGTTGCGCGAAGTCGTAATTCATCAACTCGGATAAGAGCGTCAGGGATGCGATGGGATGAACCAGATCATCGAGGAACATGGCTTCGCGCTCCTTGGCGTGGGCTTCCGACTCGCCGACGACAGCGTATGCCATGGGGCAGATGCGGACGGTGGCGGGATCGCGGCCGGCGTCGGCGATCCGGTCTTTCTGGTCCGCGTAGTGGCTGCGCGCGACGTCGATACCCGGATCGCCGGTGAAGATCAATTCGGCCCACCGCGAAGCGAATTCGCGGCCGCGGCCCGACGAGCCGGCCTGGATGATGACCGGGCGGCCCTGCGGCGTGCGCGGCACCGTCAACGGGCCGCGCGCGGAGAAGAACTGGCCGACGTGCCCCAACTCGTGCACCTTGCTGGGGTCCGCGTACTGCCCGGACAGCCGGTCGTGCAGGACGGCGTCGTCCTCCCAGGTGTCCCACAGGCCGGTCACCACATCCATGAATTCGTCGGCGCGGTCGTAACGTTCGTCGTGGCCGAGGTGGGCGTCGACGCCGAAGTTCTGCGCTTCGCTGTCGTTGACCGAGGTGACCACGTTCCACGCGGCGCGGCCGCCGGAAAGGTGATCCAGCGAGGCGAAGGTCCGCGCGACGTGGAACGGCTGGTAGTAGGTCGTGGAGTAGGTGGCGCCCAGGCCGATTTTCGACGTGGCCTGCGCGAGGACGCCGAGGATCACGCTGAGGTCCAGCTTGACCGGGCGGGCGCCGTACTGGACGGCTTCGTCCACCGAGCCGCCGTAAACCCCCGGCATCGCCAAGCGATCGTCGAAGAACATCAGATCGAAGCAGCCCTCTTCGAGCTGACGGCCGATCTTGGCGTAATAGGACGCATCCAGGTACCGGTGCTCGGTTGCGGGGTGCCGCCACGAGCCCGCGTAGACGGAAGTGCTGCCGGCCTGCATGAAGGCGACGAGCGCCATTTTGTCGGTACGCATGATTGAAACGTAACATCTGATATTTCAGATATCAAACGTTAGATCTGCCGTTTGGTATTCTGCGCAGGTGGCAGGCATCGACATCTCCGGAACCGTCCGCGAGCGCGCCGCGCGCGAGCTGCGCGACCGGATTCTCACCGGCGCCCTGCCCGCCGGGTCACGTGTCGACCTCGACGCCATCACCGAGGAATTCGCGACCAGCCGCACGCCGGTGCGAGAGGCGCTGCTGGAGCTGTCCTTCGAAGGGTTGGTCCAAGTCGCCCCGCGCAGCGGCGTGACGGTGCTCGGCATCAGCCCGGATGACGTGCTGGACAGCTTCACCATTCTCGGTGTGCTGACCGGGCAGGCCGCGGCGTGGGCCGCCGGGCGGATCGAGGCGCAAGAACTCGAGACGCTGCGTGAACTCGCGGCCGACGTCGTCGCGCGGTCCGGCGACGACAGCATCGGCGAGGCCAACTGGCATTTCCACCAGATGATCCACCGTGCCGCGCACTCGCCGCGGCTGCTGAATCAGATCAAGCAGGCCGCCCGGGTGGTGCCGAGCAATTTCCTGACCCTGTTCCCCGAGCACGAGAAGCACTCACTCGATGAACACCAGGAATTGCTGGACGCCCTTGGTGACAAAGACGCCGAGCGGGCGCGCACCATCGCCGAACGACATGTGCTGGACGCCGGACGCTCGCTGGCCGAGTGGCTGGAGCAGCGCCGCGACGGTTAGCGACGTTCCCGGATAGGCTCAGCCGCCGCCGCCCGCTCCGCCACCGGCTCCTGCTCCGCCGCCGTTGGTGGTACCGCCCGCGCCCCCGCCGTATGGCACCTGGGGCGCGGGTGCTGGTGGCGCGGGCGGTGGCGTCGGACTGGACGAGGTAGGCACTGGTGGTGCCGCAGGAGCGTCGGCCGATGCGGTCGCGGCGGCACCCCAACCGATCCCGAGCGCCAACATCGCAGCACCGCCGGTTAAAGCCATCGTCTTCGTTGCGTCAGATCTCATCGATCTCCCTCTGCGTATCTCAGCTGGGCCTCAAGCTCGCGTACCCCTAATCCGGGTTAGCAATCGAAAGTTGAGGATTCGGCGCGGTTAGGCGAGCGCCGGCAGGACCTTGTCGGTGAGCAACTGGACCGACTTCCACGCTTCGTCGACCGGCATGCCCCCAACCAGGGGGTGCATGACGAGCGGGCCGTAGTTATCCGCGTCGCGCACCTCGGCGATCAGCTGATCGGGAGTGAGAAAGCGGTATCGCCCCGACGCCCTGACCTCGTCCAGGGTTTGGACACCGGGCAGGTGCATGAGCGAACGCTGGTCAGTTGACCATCGCCCGTAAGTGACTGCCTCCCAGAGGATGTGATCGCCGAGCTCCGCCCATGCCCGGTCCGGATCCTCGTGCAGGTAGATCATTCCGCGATTGATCGGCCCCGGCATGAGGACGAACGGCGACATGCCGGCCTCGGCACACAGCTCGCGGTAGTACGCGGCGATGTCCGGCAGGTGATCGGCCAGGCTGAGCGGCAGCCGGAACCGGACCGCGCGGCGCGCCGTGGCGCGAGCGCCGCCGCCGACGTACAGGGGTGGATGCGGCCGCGTCCAGGTGCCGGCGCAGACTGCGTTCTCCGGATCGCCGCCGGACCAGACGGCCAGCATCCGCTCCAGCAGGCTGTCCATCAGCGCACCGCGCCGGCCGAAATCGGCTCCAATGGCGGCGTATTCGACCGTCCGATATCCCAGACCCACCGTGGTGTGCAGGCGGCCGCGGCTCATGTTGTCGACGAGCGCGATGTCTTCGGCGAGCCGCACCGGGTTCCACAGCGGCCCCAGTGCGCAATCGACGCTGGCGATCAGCGTCGAGGTCCGGGCCAAGAACATCGCCGCGGCCATGATCGGATTGCAGCTCCACCCGTGCCCGGTCGCGTGATGCTCGTCGACGCTGATCGACGTGATGCCGTGCGACTCCCCCCACTGCCCCAGCTCGAGCGCCGCCGACAGGAGCTCGCCCTGCCTGCGTGGATCACCGTGCGGGGAAGCGAAGTTGAACCGCAGCACCGTCAAGAGCATCTCGGACCTCGCTACGCTTCCGATCCGGCCGCCGCCTGCAGGAAGGCCGGAAAGTCCGGGAACAGCGCGCGGTCGACGATCTCGATGCGGGTCCCCGCCGCGTCGACGTAGTAGGCGAAGAGCGCCAGCTCCGGCTTCGAAGATGGGCCAGCCGTGTCGGCAGTCGCTTCGAAGGTGAAGCCGTTGTCTTCCAATAACTTCGCGCTCTCGGCCAAATCGTCGGTCCAGTAGCCGAGGTGGTGAATCGCGTTGCCGGGCGCCGCCGTCCAGGCCGTCCCCGGTACCTCCTTGATCAGTTCGACGTGCGGCGCCTGCACGGAGTAGACGAAAGTCGAAGTCACCTCCTGGGTTCCGCTCGTCGTGCGAAACGGCAACGTGTAGCTCACCGGGGTGATCCAGCGGTAACCGGCCAGCGCGGTCAGCCGGGTCATCGCCGCGTCGAGGTCGGGCACGATGATGCCGGTGTGATAGAAGTCCTCGGGCCGAAGCGCGAATGCCGTCATGTGTTCCTCGCTATCTGGTTGCGAAGCCAGGCACTTTCCCAGAAGTTCGTGCTGCCGGCGAGCAGTTTTTCATGCGCTTCCCGCAGCACGACGCGAGCCCCCGGATGGTCTGCCGGGACAAGCTCGGCGAGGTGGATGGCCTGCAGGGCACGATCGGCGGCCAGGTGTGCCCGCGCCCGTTCCACCAGCGCATCGGCGCCGGCCAGTTCGACCACATCGGCGGCGACGGAATCGAATGCGACCGGGTACAGCTCGGTGGTCGATTCGTGGTGGAACCAGCCCGAGTAGTTCTCCCAGACGGCCCGCACATCCCACGCGACTTTGCCGTAGCCCTGGCCCACTTCGTATTCCGCGGGCAGGGTGATCTCCCGCATCAAGGTGCGAACGTCTTTGCCGGCGTTCATCCCGGCGACGGTCTGATCGTGGATGTACTGAATCGCGTCGCGCAGCCGGGTCAACTCCGAATGGATGCGTTCGGCACCCCTGATCGGCTCGAAGTGGCCGGTCACCAGCAGGTCGGCCTGCAGGTCGCGAACCCTTTCGACCGATGCGATGGCCGTCAACGCGTCCCGATACCGATCGCCGCGCATGGTGACGAGATTGGGAATGTGCCCGATCAGCGGCCCGAACATGTTTCCGCACAGACAGATTCGTTCGTTGGGCAGCCAGATCACCAAGGAGTCGGTGGTCTCGCCGCCGGGGACGGAGATCAGCTCCATGAGCCGGCCCCCCACCTCCAGGCGCAGGGTGTCCTCGAAGTCGATGTCGACGACTGGCACGCTCTGGCCGGCCAGCCGTGTGGTGCCCAGGCGCCGCTGGATGGCCTGGATGCCACTGGCCAGGGTGTCCTTGAAGGCGAAGGCGCTGCGGTTGGCCCGGTACGGAATCAGCCGGTCGTTGTCGTCGCGCCAGGACTTCCAATTCGCCTGTGCGACACAGGTCGTCGCGGGATCGCGCACGCTGTCCAGGCCGCCGACATGATCGACGTGGCCCTGCGTGAAGATGATGTAGCGCACCGGTGACGGGTCCACGGCGTCGAAGTTGGCGCGATGGACCGGCCCCTCGAAGCCCATGCCGGTGTTGACGATCACCCGGCCCTCGGTCGTGGTGAGCAGATACGAGTTGGACAGGCCGGGCGAGCACCACAATCCTGGGGCGATCTCTTCGGCCTTCTCGGCCGACGCCGGGCGCATCGCGTCGGCACCCGGCCTGCTCCGATAGACAGGTTCGGACATCGCGGGTGACTCCTTCATTCCGGGCGGACGTCGAATTTGTCGAAGTAGAAGCCGAAACGGGCGCGCAGTTCGTCGGCCGAGGTGCCGAAGTGCCGCTGTAGTTCGTAGCGGATGCGGCCGTGTTTGCCCCGCGGGTTGCCGTCCAGGTAGCGCTGGAAACGTTGCTGCACCTTGGGCGGTAAGTCGACGCCGGCGCATTGGTAAAGCCGTTCGAGCACCGGCATTTCGTTGCCGTTGAGCTGATGGAAGTTGATGTCGATGCTGCGTTCGGACGCTACCAGGTCGCGGTCACGCACGCATGCGCTGAGCAGTCGGTGCACGCGGTCGCTCCAATAGTCCAGCAGCCACTGCGGGTCAATGCTGTTTCGGCGCAACCGGTCCGAGTACGCCATCATGGTGATCGCCGACTGGATCACCGCGGCGGGGTCGCGGTGGGTGAAAGCCACTGTGGCATCGGGGAAAGTAGCCATCAGCGGGCCGAGCTGCTCGCAGTGCTGAGGACTCTTGAGCACCCATGTCCGCGGCCCGCGCAGGAAGGTCAGCGCCTGCAGCACCTTCTTCATGTAGGCGTAGTGCCGGATCTGGTCGAGACCCAGGTAGAAGTCACGCCAGTCGGGCACGCGCGCATGCCATTCCAGCACGTATGAGGCCAGGTCGAGGTCGAGGAGCTCCACCTCTTCCTCGATCGCCTCGGGGAACCGGTCGTGCATGGCGGCCACCACGGGGGCGCTCACCATCAGCGCATCGTGTTCCGACTTGGCGCGCGCGTAGCGGGGATCGACGCCGAAGATGTCCGGACCCTGTCCGCGCGCGGGGATGGGATCCTGGCTCTCCCAGTACGGCAGGGCGCGCCGGCGTGGGTCGGAGGCAACGAGATTCACCAGATGCGTGGTGCCGGAACGCGGCATCCCGACGACGATGAATGGCTTCTCGATCGGGATGGACTCGATCTCCGGATACCGCCGGACGAGCTCGGTCAGCGACATGCGGTTGCGTAGCAGGCGCACGATTCGTTGGCGCAGCGAGCCGCGGGTGAGCTGGCGCAGGCCGTCGTCGGCTTCGATCGCCGCTACGTGCGCGCGCAGGCGGTCGGCGTAACCGTCGCTGTCGCCGAGGTCGGCGGCTCCGGCCGGCAGCCCTGTCTGCTCGACGGCCTCCGCGAGCATCCGGTCGATGTCGAGGTCGACAGGCTTGGCTTCGGTGAACTCCAGGATCTGACGCTGCACGTCGGTCAGTTGCGGCGCGGTCAAGTCAGCGAAGTCGATGTCGTCAACCGCAGAACCCACCGGAACCCCTCTTCGACGCGTCAGGTGAGAAATATGACACAGACGCTAGCCGCGGTGGAGATCCGTCGTTCATCCACCTCGCCGGTGGCCCGGCGCTACAGGTTGGCGAGATCGTCGGGCACGTCGACCTTGTGTTCTTGCAGCGCCTCCAGGGGCACCACTTCGAGGGTGCTCTCGTGAGTCGCCGCCAACACCACCGGCGCGGCGCATCCGTCGTGGTGAGCGCGCAGCCAGTTCAGCGCGGTCACGCACCAGCGGTCCCCCGGCAGCAGGCCCGGGAACCGGTACTCGGGCACCGGCGTCAACAGGTCGTTGCCGATGCACCGCTGGTGTTCCAGGAATTCGGCGGTCATCACCGCGCAGATCGTGTGCCGCCCAAGGTCCTGAGGGCCGGTCGAGCAGCAGCCGTCGCGGTAGAAGCCGGTCAGCGGGTCTGCGCCGCACGGTTCCAGCTGACCGCCTAACACATTTCGATCAGGCACCCGTTCAGTATTGCGCCCTCAAGGGGGAAGTATGAAGTAATTCCGCCGACTGCGCGTCAGGATTTTTCGAGCCGGCACCTCGGCCGCCGTGTGGACGCCCGGCCGGCGGACGTGTTAACTCGAATTGATGTCGACGCCGCCAAACCCACCCGGAAATCCGCCCGGCGAGCCACCCTGGGGATGGCAGCCGCCCGGCTACGGATCGCAGCCGAATCCGTACCACCCACCGCCACCGCAGGGATATCCGCCTCCGCAGGCTTACCCCGGGCACGCCGGCTATCCGGCATACCCCGGTTATCCGGGATACGTTGACCCGCAGGCGCCCTACGGCCGTGATCCGGTTACCGGGCTGCCACTGTCGGACAAGTCCGCCACCACCGCCGGCCTGCTCCAGCTGTTTCTCGGCTTGTTCGGTATCGGCCGCTTCTACATCGACTCGACTCAGATTGCGGTGGCGCAGTTGTGCCTTGGTCTGTTCGGGGTTCTCTTCAGCCTGTTCTGTTTTCTGGGTTTTCCGGTCCTGCTCGGCGGCATCGTCTGGGCGATTGTCGACGCGATCATGATCTTCACCGGCAGCGTCAAAGACAACCACGGCCGCAAGCTGCGTTAGAAACATGGGATTGGACAACGGTTTCGATTGTCCGGCAACGTTTTTGGTTCGCGTTGGGGCCAGATTTTAACCTGGACGGTTTCGCAAAGGTCCGGGGCGCGCCGGTAGTGGTGGTCACGGATTGGTCACGATCGCGAGCGAAAGTCGCCGCGCGGCAGCGCTGAGACGAACCTGTCGCGACGCGCTGAGCAAATCCCGGGGAAATCGCCCCGAAAACTTATCGTCACATCGTGGAACGACGTACGGCCCTGAAACTCCCTCTGTTACTGGCAGCAGGCGCCGCAGTTGCCCGGATGCCCCGGGCTTCCGCGGAGGAAGCGGGCCGGTGGTCACCCGACCGCGCGAACCGTTGGTATCAAGCGCAGGGGTGGCTCGTTGGAGCAAACTACATTCCGGCGAATGCCATCAACCAGTTCGAGATGTTCCAGCCCGACACCTTCGACCCGCGGCGCATCGATACCGAGCTCGGCTGGGCCCAGTTCTACGGCCACAACACCGCGCGTGTGTTCCTGCACGATCAGCTCTGGGCGGCCGATCAGCGCGGCTTCCAAACGCGCCTAGGACAATTCGTCGACATCGCGGCGCGCCACCGCATCAAACCACTCTTGGTGTTCTTCGACTCCTGTTGGGATCCGCAGCCCCGAGCGGGACGCCAGCGCGCGCCGAGGCCCGGCGTGCACAACTCGGGCTGGGCGCAGAGCCCCGGCGCCGAACGCCTCGGTGACCCGAGGTACGTCCCGGTCATGCGGGACTACGTCACGGCGGTGATGACCCAATTCCGCAACGACGACCGGGTTTTGGGCTGGGACCTGTGGAACGAGCCCGACAACCCCGCGCGCCAGTACCGCAACACCGAACGAAGCGACAAGGAGCAACTGGTCGCCAACCTGCTCCCCCAGGTCTTTCGCTGGGCCCGGGCCGTAGATCCCAGCCAGCCGCTGACAAGCGGTGTGTGGCGCGGCGATTGGGGACAACCGAAGGGCCGCAGCGCGATCAGCGACATACAGCTGGCCAATGCCGACGTGATCACCTTCCACTCCTACGCCGCGCCTTCCGGGTTCGAGAACCGGATCAACGAGCTCACCCCGCTGGGCCGTCCCATCTTGTGCACGGAATACATGGCGCGACCCCAGGGCAGCACCGTCGAATCGATCCTGCCGGTCGCGAAGCGGCACAACGTCGGCGCCATCAACTGGGGCCTGGTCGCCGGCAAAACCCAGACCTACTTCCCCTGGGACTCATGGGATCACCCTTACACCTCGGTCCCGAAGGTGTGGTTCCACGACCTGATCAGGCCCGAGGGACGGCCGTTCCAAGACATCGAAGCGCTGACGGTGCGAAAGCTGGCCGGTAATCAGACCTGAGCCGGATTGCGGCCTTCCTAATCCTTCGCTGAAGTCAATCGACACCAACCCGCCATAGACCTTCGGTAGTAGGGTTATACCTGCTCAGAAGGGGGCGGCGATGGTCGTCGGTGCTGGTTGGCTGCTGGCGATGCCATGACGTGGAAAAATTTCACCGAAGCAGAACTGATCGCGGCGGCCGCCGGCGATCCGTGGGCGATCAACCAAAGCCTGCAAGCGGGCAGCCCGTTTCAGATATCCCAGTTGGCGGAGGCCTTCCATGGTGCCGGTCGGCACACCGCCGAAGCTGACCACGCCTTCGAAGACGCGCGCAGACGTTTCGCCGCCGCCTGGAACCACCAGCAGGGTGGCCACCCGATCAATGACTCCGATGAAGTCCAACGGGTCACCAAATCCCTTGGTGCCCAGTCTGAGCGACTACCGAAGATCGGCGCCGATCTGGAATCCATCGCCGCCGCCTTGGCCGACGCGCAAAAGCGAGGGGCTCAAGAGATCGCCCTGCTGGACAGCGAGCTGCGGGGCCTCGACAGACTCATCGACGCGATAAACCAGGATTTGGGGCTCGGCCTCACTCCGGCGGAACACGACAAATTAGAGAAGCTGAAGGACGCTGCGCACGCCCAGGCCGTGGACGATGTCCGCGAAGCCGTCAAGCAGATGAATTCAATTCGCAATGCCTACTCGGACACATTGCGGAAGTCGATGAGCGCCCTGCATACCGACGGCTACGACATCCCGAAAGCCGTAGACGATTGGATCGAAAGCCCACTGAAACCCGGTGAGGTAAGAGATCTCGGGCCGATCGCCGGGACCGGCGGCATTCCCGGCATCCCAGGGATTGGGGCGGCCGACCTAGGGGAAGTCGTCGAGGTACCCGGGCAGCCCGGGAAGTTCCTCGCGATCTTCGGCGATTCGTTCTCCGGCAATAAGGTCGGGGACGGCGAGCACTATCGATCTGTCGCCGTTCCAGTGACCTTCGATGCTGATGGGCGCCCGCATTTCGGGGCGCCATTGACGGGCGCAAAAGGCAGTGGCCACGAGCTGTTCCCCATGCCAGCAGAGGCGGTCAAGGCCGGAATCAACGATACGTTGCCGGCCGGGACGATCACGCTCGGCGACAAAACGTACATGATGGTGACAGGCACTCAGGGTGACTTGAAGCCAGTGGCTTCGTGGCTGGTCGAAGTCAACGGTGACCCCGGTAAGGGGTGGGCCATGGTGCCGGGGTCGTATCGGGGCGCGGGCGACGCACCCACACAGGTCAGCGGCTACAAGGGCACTGACGGCAAGGTCTACATTGCCGTCGATTCCTTCGACCGCAGCCGAGGCATCACCATGTACCGTGCGGATCCCGGCAACGTGTTCGATCGTTCAACCTGGCAGCCTTGGAACGGGAACGACTGGGGAAAGCCCGGACAACAGGCCGTACAGGTAACCCCGAACCGATACGGGGAGCTGAGCTTTCGAGAAATCGGCGGGAGGCCCGTCCTGTCTGGCTTCAACGTAGACGCGCATAAGGGAAGTATCGAAGTGCGGGTAGGAGTCAACCCGACCGAAATGTTCGGCGCTAACGTGCCCACGACCCTCGTTGCGCAGAATGGCGATCCAGGAGCCCCGAAGTTCATCCCACAACCGTACGGTGGATACATCCTGCCAGGATCAACGCTGGACGATTTGAAATTATTTGGCAGTCAATGGAATACGCTTAAAGATGCGAACGGCGTGCCGTTCGGTAATCCGTACAACATCCGAGAGTTTCAACTCAGCCCCTATCATTGACCTCCTGAACCGATTGGATGCATATGGTGATGAAGAAGCTGGTCGGCGTCACGACACTCGTCGGAGCTACGTTCTCAGTTGCCTGCACGGCGCACGCCGACCCACCTAGATTTCCCGATCTGAGCGCAGACGCGCCAGTGAACGTCCGCGATTACACGATCGACGTTCCCAGCCCTGGCCGGCCGCCCCTGCCAACGGTGTATTTCCTCACTCCCGATGGGGTCGTCTGCAACTACATGCCTGATCAAGCACAGTGCACTGGAAATAACTTGCCTGCGGTCCCTCCCGCGCCTTCAAATCCCGATGCGGGAATCACGGGGGTCAATTGGATTGGAACCACTACTGGGCTGAAGCAGACGAATGAGGGTGAACCATCACGCGTGATTGACGGACACCCTGTCAAAACGCTTCCTCCGGGTCATTCCATCACCGTCAATGGCATCATCTGCGGGGTCGATAACGCAGGCACGACCGCGTGCAAAGACCCGCAAGGCCGTGGCTTCGTGCTGTCGCCCAAGGGATCTGGGTGGCTGCCCCACGTGTGAGGGCCGCTCGAGGGTGGCGGCACGGCTACCGGGCCGGCGGAGCGACCAGAGGGGTGACCGAAACAGCTTGGCCTAACAGGTTTTACGATGCAGCGAAGTCGCCGACGGCGGTCATCTTGTTGCCGTCCCACGCGGTGGCGAAGCCACCCGCGTTATATGCGCAGTTCAAAATGATGTCGCGGTGTGGAGGACTCTGCATCCACATGTCGAGGGCTTCCTTGGGAGTCGCAGCGGATCCGGTGCCCCAGAAGACAATCTCACCGGAATACCTGCTCCTGTAGCCCGCAGCGGTGATTCGCGCCTGCGGCGACGAGCCGTCCGATCCGATGTGTCCGCTGACCCCGTTGCGCAGCATGTCGTCGGCGTGGCGCTGGGCGGCTTCGGTCAGCCGCGGGTCGTCGCCGATCGGTCCGCATCCTGGGCGAAGCTGGTTGATGCCGCTGTACAGCGCGGTCCCCGAATCGTCTGCGTGCGCGACGAAACCGGACAGTGTCCCGGCAGCCGTGATGAAGGCAGTAAAGATCGCGAAGATAGCGAAGAATTCGACTCTCTTGGCCATGATGCCTCTTGTCGCGCGCTCGCTTTGCTGTTTTTGGTATCTAAATGTTACCCATTTTCAACCAAGAACGATCATGAATCGCAAATCCGTTCCGCGGCACCGACATGCTTAGCGGCTCGAAAGCAAGGCCCTTCTAGTGGCCGGTGTTGTGGACAAGATCGATGGCGTACTGGCTCACGAAGTTGCCGGCGGGCGGGTCGCCTTTGCCGCATGTTCCATCGGACTCACCGGGACGTTTGATCCATAGGTACGCGTCGGCGTGCGCACCCGCGGTGCTGGCGGTCGGCGGAGTGCCCAGCGCCCGGCCGCTCGGGTTGCACCAGTTGAGGTCGGAGTCGGGTGCCGGTCCCGCGCCGTTGCGCGATGTGTCGATCACGTAGTGCGAACCATTGGTGAGCCCCGAAATCGCCTCGCCGTAACCGATTTCGTCCTCGGTAGTGAAGAAGTTCGCGGTGTTGATGCTGAAGCCCCGGGCGTGGCCGACGCCGGCCTGGTTGAGCCGGGCGGCCATGTCGTCGGCGCTGTGCCAGCGCAGGTGACCCGCGTCGATGTACACGGCCGCGTTCGGATCGCGGGTCAGCGTGTCGACCGCGTAACGGATCAGGTCGAAGCGTTCCTGGCGCGCATCACCCGACAAGCAGTCGGCCATGGCAAGCGCGTCGGGTTCGACGACGATCGCCACCCGCGAAGCGCCCACACCGGATGCGATGCCGTCGATCCACGTGCGGTAGTCGTCGGCCGAGCCCATACCGCCCGCGGCGAAGCTGCCGCAGTCGCGATGGGGGATGCCGTAAATCGCCAGAACCGGGATGGCGCCGGCCCCATTCGCTTCGCCGACATACTTCCCGACCGTTGCCGCGGACCCGCCCGGGACGATCCAGTAGGCCTGCGGCGTGTTGGCGATGGCCGTCAGCTCGGGGCTCGGCGGATCGGCGCTCTGCGCGGCGCGCATGGCCGCCGACGTCGGGTTGACGTAGAACGGCGCTCCGGCCAACGGATCGCCGTCGGCGACCAGCCGCACTGCAGGGGCGGGACGGACCTGTACCGGGTCGGCGACAAGACCCATGCCGGCTACTGCTGCAACCGTGAGCAAGGGGACGATCCACCGCGCGGCTGCACCAGCAGCTGAGAAGTTCACCTGAGAAAAATTAGTGGCTCGGAAGCATCGAGCGCCAATCGGCTCCGGCCCGAGTCGTGCGTGCCCTCGGCTGATTGAGGACGGCTACGGCCATTCGGGCTGCGTCGAGCCGTGCCCGCCAGGACTTCCGGCGAGGAGGCCGGCCGCAAAGGCCGCGCCCTTGTCGATCACGGCGGCGTTGGTCGAATACGTGTCATGCGCGGCGAAATTCATCCCGTCGGAGCAGATCGGGTCCTCGGCGGCGCACACCTGGAGGGTCTTGGCCTGATAGAGCGGGCCGATGGCAACCGGGGGCTCACCGAAGAAGTTCATCGCCTTTTCGTTGGGCAAGGCGAAGAGGACGACGGAGGAGACGTGGTTGGCGATTTCCGGATCCAACGGTTTGGGCACGCTCGCAGGATCGATCCCATTCGGTACGACGGGCGAGGTGACGAAGCCCATCACCGCCGCGCCTTGGGAGTAACCGCCGAGCACCATCTTGGTGTTGGGACAGTTGTGCGCCATCGACAGGACGTGTGCGCCCGCGTCCCTGACGCCGGCCTCGCCCGCGTTCGTCCAGTCATGGTTGGCGGGGTAATCGACCGGATATACGTCGAAGGACTTTGCGCCGATGCGCGGGTGCAGGGAGTCGACGAACGCCTGCCCGGTCGGGCCGAGGCCGGGCGGATCGTCGGTGCCGCGGGCGAACACGACCTGCACGTCCGGGCACGGATCGGCGGCGGCGAGGGGGAGGGCGGTTGGCAGGACCGAAGCGGCGACGCCTGACACCGCGGCTACCGTAGGTGCAAGGAGACGAGAGCTGTGACGTGCGATCATGCCGCTGGGTGCCCAGAATCGTAATTTTTAAACCGTGGCTTTCCACCGCGACCGACGTGGACACCGTCGCGCCCAGGCAATGGCGCTCACGGAACGATCGGCCGGTTTCCAGCAAATCTGGAAACCGCTTACGTCCGTGCAGACTTGGCGGTGGCGGAGGGATTTGAACCCTCGGACGGTTTTAGCCGTCACACGCTTTCGAGGCGTGCTCCTTAGGCCGCTCGGACACGCCACCGCCGAGCAGCTTACCGAACGGCATGCCCCTCACCCCAATCGCTGGCGGGCGAAGAAGGCCTCCAGTGGCGCGGCGCACTCCTGGGCCAGCACGCCGCCGCGCACTTCCGGTCGGTGGTTGAGCCGCCGATCGCGGACCACGTCCCACAACGACCCGACCGCTCCGGTCTTGGGCTCCCAGGCGCCGAACACCAGCCGGGCGATGCGCGACAGCACCAGTGCGCCCGCGCACATGGTGCACGGTTCGACGGTGACCGCCAGCGTGGCGCCCTCCAGCCGCCACCCGTCCCCGAGTACCTCGGCCGCCGCGCGCAGGGCCAGGATCTCGGCATGGGCCGTCGGGTCTCCCCACGCCTCACGGGCATTGACCGCGCGGGCCAGCTCGGTTCCGTCGGCGCCGATCACCACCGCACCGATAGGCACGTCGCGCGGACCCGCCGTCGCTGCAACCGAGAGTGCGGAACGGATCAGGTCTTCGTCAGATCTCACCGACCGCGCCTGATGGCGGCGACCCGCCGCGCCCGGCTCCGTCATTCGTGGCGACCCGCTGCGCCCGGCTCCGCCGCGCTTGCGATCACCGACCGAGGCGGTCGATCACCGCCGACAGCTGATCGGCGAAGCCCATCTCGCGGGCGATGCGGCCCAGTTGCTCATCGGCGTACAGGTCGGTCTCGTCGAGAATGACCCCGAGGACCGCTTCGGGCAGCCCGACGTCGGACAGCAGCCCTAAGTCGCCCTCCTCGAAGGGATCCGAATCCTCGAGATCCTCGGGATCGATGTCGGCGTCCAGCTTGTCGAGCACTTCGGCGGCGATGTCGTAGTCCAGGGCCGCGGTGGCATCCGAGAGCAACAACCGCGTGCCCGATGGCGCTGGCCGCACGATGACGAAGAATTCGTCGTCGACGTCCAGCAGGCCGAAGACCGCCCCGGAACTGCGCAATTCGCGCAGCTCGGTCTCGGCGGCCCCGAGGCTCAACAGCGATTTACGGGCCATCGGGGCGCAGCGCCACTGCCCCTCTTCACGCACCACCGCGACGCCGAAACCGTCCGGCGTGTCCGCGGACAGCCCCTGGGCAGAGGCCCGTTGTGCTCCCATGGCCGCTTACGGTAGTCCCTGACCAGGCCCCTGACCAGATGGCTCCTGGTAGCCGCGAGATCTGACGGCGCCGTTCCCGGCCGGATGTGCCAACCTTGGAATGTGACAAGCCCTCCTTCTAAGACACCGGTGTGTGTGCTCGGGCTGGGGCTGATCGGCGGCTCGATAATGCGGGCCGCCACGGCCGCCGGTCGTGAGGTGTTCGGCTATAACCGCTCGGTGGAGGGCGCGCAGGCCGCGACCGCCGACGGCTTTGACGCCGATACGGATCTGACCGCGACCCTGTCTCGCGCCGGCGACTCCGGCGCGCTGATCGTGCTGGCCGTGCCGATGCCAGGGTTGGCGGGCATGCTGGCCCATATCAAGGAGACGGCTCCGGCGTGTCCGCTGACCGACGTCACCAGCGTCAAGCAGGCCGTACTCGACCAGGTCGTCGCGGCGGGTCTGCAGGAACGCTTTGTCGGGGGCCATCCGATGGCGGGCACCGCCCACTCGGGTTGGGCCGCCGGCTACGCCGGGTTGTTCACCGGAGCCCCGTGGGTGGTCAGCGTCGACGATCACGTGGACGCGGCGATCTGGTCGACGGTGATGACATTGGCGCTGGATTGCGGCGCGGTGGTGGTGCCGGCCAGATCGGACGAACACGACGCCGCCGCGGCGGCCATCTCGCATCTGCCCCACCTGCTCGCCGAGGCGCTGGCCGTCGTCGCCGGAGACATGCCGTTGGCCTTCCCGCTGGCCGCGGGGTCGTTCCGGGACGGGACACGGGTGGCGGCCACCGCCCCGGACCTGGTCCGGGCGATGTGCGAGGGCAACTCCGACCAACTGGTGCCCATGGTCGACCGCGTCATCGAGCAGCTGAGTCGTGCTCGGGAATCGCTGGCTTCCCACAACTCGGTCGCCGATCTCGTCGAGGCCGGCCATGCCGCGCGAACGCGCTACGACAGCTTCCCGCGCAGCGACGTCTTCCACGTCATGATCGGGGCGGAGAACTGGCGTGCGGAATTGGCCGCCGCGGGCCGGGCCGGCCAGGTGATCAGATCCGCTCTGCCAAGCCTGGATAGTCGACGATGAATCCTTCTTCGTCGACGCTCACCGTGGTGTCAGAGACCGGCGAGCGCAACTTGATCTCGTTCAGAGAGCCGGTGCTGCTGTAGCTCACGGTGCCGGCGGTGATGGACATCTCCGGCACGTTCACATAGACCACGGGCAGCGTGACCGAGGCCGCCCGCTGATACAACCCAAGCCGCCGGATGGGCAGCGCGTTGAAGAACGGGCTGAACTCCACGTCGACGTCGAGCGCGCCGTTGTAGGCCGCGCGGTGTTCGCCCTGATGGTCGGTGACCAGCCACATGTTCTCTTCGTCGCGGGCGAAGGAGAAGACGCGCTCACGCTCGGCCACGGTGACGGTCATCCCGAGCCGCTTGGTGGCGCCGGCTTCATCGGTCAGCAGGTCGTAATAGGCGCCGAACGCCGGATGGGTCTCGGTGGCGGCGGCAATGATGCGGCCATTGGCCTTGATTCTGTTGCCGGACACCTGGATTCGTACCGATTCCATCCGGGGGTCATCCTGTGCGCGCCAGGTGAGCATCGCCTGCCACACGCGGCGAGACGGATCAGAGGGGGCTGCGTTCACTCATCTACCGTAAGACGTGCCCGCCACCCGCTGCGGACGTGCCCGGTATGTTCGCCGCAATCGCCCCGTGCCCGGCACCGAAATCCACACCGCCACCGCGAGCAATCCATCGAGCACCAGCGCCAACGCGGCCACCATCAGCGCACCGACGAGGGCGAGATGAAACTCACGTTCTTTGATCCCGTCGATCAGGTACCTGCCCAGACCACCGAGGCTGGCGTAGGCGGCCACGGTCGCGGTGGCGACCACTTGCAGCGTTGCGTTGCGCAGGCCACCCAGGATCAACGGCAGCGCGTTGGGCACCTCGACGCGGAGCAGCACCTGTGCCTCGGTCATGCCCATCGCGCGGGCGGCATCGACGACCGTCGGCTCGACATTGGCGATCCCGGCGTAGGCGCCGGCCAGCAACGCCGGCACACCCAGCAGCATCAGCGCGACCAACGACGGACCCAGGCCCAGCCCGAACAACAGCGTTCCGAACAGCAGCACGCCCAGCGTCGGCAGCGAGCGCAGGCCGTTGACGGCGCCCACCACCAGCAGGGTGCCGCGCCCGGTGTGCCCGATGATCAGGCCGACGGGGATCGCGATCAGCGCCGAGGCGCCGACCGCCAGCGCGGTGTACTCGAGGTGTTCCAAAATGCGGGCCGCGAGCCCGACCGGGCCGGTCCAGTTGTCGCCGGTCAGCACGTAGGAGATCGCGCGCTCCACGAAGTTCACCGCGCACCACCCACCACCGGTGCCACGACCGAGCGGCGGCCGGTGCTGCGCGTGGCGTGTGCCCACGGTGTGGCCAGCCGGCCGGCCGACACGATGAGCATGTCGATGACGACCGCCAGCAGGAACAGCGCGATGATGCCGGCCAGGATCTGATCGCTCTTGTTGGTCTGGTATCCCTGGGTGAACCAGCTGCCCAGCCCGCCGATGCCGATGACCGAGCCGACCGAGACCATCGCGATGTTGGTGACAACCACCACTCGCAGCCCCGCGACGAGCACCGGAACCGAAAGCGGCAGTTCGACTTTCAGCATCCGCGTGATCGGTGGGTAGCCGACCGCGGTGGCCGCGTCGCGGACCTGGGTGGGCACCGCGTCCAACGCCTCGAGCACCGCCCGCACCAGCAGCGCGGCCGTGTAGGCCGTCAACGCAACCATCACGTTGGCCTCATCGAGGATGCGGGTCCCGATGAGCATCGGCAACACCACGAACAGCGCCAGCGACGGGATGGTGAACACGACGCTGGCGGCCGCCGTCGTGAGCCGGCGGGCGATCCGGGTGCGCTGCACCAGCATGCCCAGCGGCAGCGCGATCGCCAGCCCGATCAGCACCGGCACCAACGCCAACCGCAGGTGCACGACGGTCAGCCCCCAGGCGTCGTCGAGATGGGTGAGTAGATAGTGCATCGGCTAGGTCTCCCGCAGTTCCGCCGAACCCAGCCGTCGGGAGTCCACCGCGGCCAGCACGTCGGCGGCCAGCACACCGCCGATCACCCTGCCGCGATCGTCGACGGCGACACCGATGCCCGACGGCGACGACAGCGCCGCGTCCAGCGCCTGGCTCAGATTGCCCCGCGGCCGAAACAGCGATCCGACCCCGCTCATGCTATCGGGCAACGACACACCGTCGCGGTGCCGTCGCAGCCCCTCGCCGTCGATCCAGCCGAGCGGAACTCCGGCGTCGTCAACGACCACGGCCCAGCCGTCGGAAAGCTCTGTGGCGGAGAGCTTGTCGGCTGCGATCCGTTCGACGTCGTGCAGCGGCAGCGCGGTCGCGTCGAGGAGTTGCAGCCATCGGTAGCCGCGGCCCAGGCCGATGAACCGCGACACGAAGTCATTGGCCGGCCGCGATAGCAGCCGGGCGGGCTCGTCGTACTGCTGTAGCGAACCGCCCTTGAACACCGCGACCCGTTCACCGAGCCGCAGCGCCTCATCGATGTCGTGGGTGACGAAGACGATCGTTTTGTGCAATTCGCCTTGCAGGCGCAGTATTTCGTTCTGCAGATCGTGGCGGACCACCGGGTCGACGGCGGAGAACGGCTCATCCATCAACAGGATCGGCGGGTCGGCGGCCAGCGCTCGGGCCACGCCGACCCGTTGTTGTTCGCCGCCGGAAAGCTGTGCGGGGTAGCGGGTCGCGAGCTTGGCGTCCAGCCCGACCCGTTCGAGCACCGCGTAGGCTTCCTTGCGAGCGGTCCGGCGGGGCCGGCCCCGTAAGACGGGAACTGTTGCCACATTGTCGATTACGCGTTGGTGGGGCATCAGGCCGGCGTGCTGGATGACGTATCCGATGCCGAGGCGCAGCTTCACCGGGTCCCGGGTGGAGACGTCGACGCCGTCGATCGTGATGGTGCCCGAGGTGGGCTCGATCATCCGGTTGATCATGCGCAGCGCCGTGGTCTTGCCGCTGCCGGAGGATCCGACGAACACGGTCAGCTTGCCGGTGGGGACGCTCAGGCTGAGCTGGTTCACGGCGGTGGTTCCGTCGGCGAAGGCCTTGCTGACGTTGTCGAAGATGATCAAGTCATCCTCCGATCGGATGGTCGAAGCCGTTGTCACGTATCCAGTTTCGCGCCGCCTGGTCGGGATCGATGCCCGAGTTCCCCGACACCGCGGCATTGAGTCCGGCGACGCCGGACGTGGTCAGATTCGCCGAGACCGCATCCAGCACCTCCTTGAGCCGCGGAGATCGTTTCTGCGAATTAAGTAGCGGCACAATATTTCCGGCCACGAAATTATGTTCGGGGTCATCGAGGACCACCAAGTGGTTCTGCGGGATGGCCGGTGACGTGGTGAAGACGTTGGCGGCGTTCACCCTGCCCTCGACCAATGCGCGCACGGTGACCGCACCGCCGCCGTCGTCGATGGCGACGAAGTTGCCCGGCTTGATCTCGAGTCCGTACTTCTGCCGCAACCCCGGTAGCCCGGCCGGCCGGGTGGCGAACGCCGAGGGCGCCCCGAATCGCACGTCGGCCGAATGGACGGCCAGATCGGCGATTGTCCTCAGGTTCCAGGAATTCGCCGTTTGTCCGGTAACGCTCACCGTGTCGGTGTCCGTGGCCGGGGCGGGCGTCAGAATCGAGAGGTCATCGGGCAGGCGCTGGTCCAGCTCCCGCTCGACGGCATCCAACGTGGTGGCGTCGGACTGCGGCGAAATATAAAGCAGCAGATTGCCGATGTACTCCGGCACCAGATCGATGGAATGGTCTTTGAGCGCAGGAATATACGTCTCCCGGCTCCCGATGCCCATTCGCTTACCCACTTCGAAACCGTTGGCCTGCAGTGCTTGTGCATAGATCTCGGCGATGATCTGCGATTCCGGGAAGTCGCCGGAACCAATGACAATGGAGTTGGGGCTTCGAATCTGCGCCCCCAACGGATCGGAATTGCTGCACGCCGCAACGACGGACATCGCCATCACCAAGACCGCCGCGCGCGTGATCGCGCCCCGCACGTGCGGCAGTGCCGTCATACCGCCGACCCTAACGCCCGAACGGCGCAAACGCTGGCCCGCAAGGTTCGGTTGTCCGAATCGGTTTCAATCGGCGTCCGATAGGGCAAAGATGGCAGTATGAGCAGCCACACCCCTGCCTCGCCCGGGCAGCCGCCCCCCAAGCCCAACCCCGCCGCCAAGACCGGCGCACCCACCAAGGAACCGGCTATCGGGTTCACCCGCGCCGGCGCTCTGTGGTCGTCGCTGATCGCCGGCTTCGTGATCCTGATCCTGCTGCTGATTTTCATCACCCAGAACACGACACCCGCAGAGTTTCAGTTCTTGGGCTGGCACTGGAGCCAGCCCAAGGGAGTGGCGATCTTGCTGGCGGCCGTGGTCGGGGGACTGATCACGGTTGCGGTCGGCACCGCCCGGATCTTGCAGCTGCGCCGCGCGGCCAAACGGCAGCACGCGGCCGCCTCGCGCTAGCCGGGCAGCTTCGCGAGTTCGGCCAGACCGCGGGAAATCAGCGGCGCCACGACCTCCGGTGTGTGCTCGGACGCGTCGCCCGTGCCGCGGGCCTGATCCGACATCCGCCGGCGGAAGTCGATGCCCGCAGCGATGATGGCGAGCTTGAAGTAGGCCAGCGCCATGTAGAACTCCCAATGCGCCAGCGGTGTACCGGCCACCAGCGAATAGCGGTCGGCCAGTTCGTCGGCCGTCGGCAACAATGGTGACGTCCACGCGGCCTGCGCATTGACAATCAAATCCAGCGCGGGGTCGCGGTACACGCACATCAGGGCCGCGTCGGACAGCGGATCCCCCAGCGTGGAGAGCTCCCAGTCGACGACCGCACGAACCTTGGTCGGATCGTCGGCGTCCAGAATCGTGTTATCGATCCGGTAGTCGCCGTGCACGATCGATGTGCGGCTCTGCTGCGGAATCGCCTCGCCCAGACCGGAATGCAGCCGTTCCACATCGGCATCGCGGCGGTCCTCGGGCAACCGCACCAGCGACCATTGCGAGCCCCATCGCCGCACCTGACGCTCCAGATAGCCGCTGGGCTTGCCGAAGTCGGCCAGGCCGACGGCGTTGGGGTCGACAGTGTGGAGGTCGACGAGCACCCGGATCAACGAGTCGACGCAGCCGCCGATGACCGTGTGGCTGAACGATTCGAGTTGAGCGCGGCGGCGCACCACCTGTCCGGCGACGAATTCGACGATCTGGAAGGGGGCGCCCAGCACCGAATCGTCCTCGCACAGCCCGATCGTGCGCGCCACCGGAACGGGTGTGTCCTGCAGCGCCTCGACGACGCGGTACTCGCGGGCCATGTCGTGCGCCGACGGCGTCAACCCATGCAGCGGCGGTCGCCGCACCAGCCAACTGGTGCTGTCGTCGTAGACACGGAACGTCAGATTGGAGCGACCACCGGAAATGAAGTCCGCGCGCAACTCGCCGTCGCGCCCTACCCCTAGCGAACGCAGGTAGGCGTCCAGCGAGGCCAGGTCGAGCCCCTCGAGTTGGTCAGCTGAAGTCACCGAACTTGTCTACCATCGCCGGGCTCGACGCGGCGCACCACCTGCGATTTGCCGGTCCCCTGCTCAGGCCTTGCCACGGCTCGCGTCGTCGTCGAGCAGCCTCTGGTTTCGCGGCAACAGGTCCCAGACGTGTTCGGTGGTGTTGACCGCCGCCACCGTCGCCTGCCCGGACCGGGAGAACAACAGCCGAGTGACCGACGCGTAGTCGACCGGAAAGGACAGCAGCCGGGCGGTGCCGAGGATTTCGTGCAGGAGGACGTTGATGACCCCGCCGTGGCTGAAGACCGCGACCGTGTCGTCGGGGTCGCCGGTGGCGACCAGGTCGTCGACCGCGGCGCGCACCCGGGCACGAAAAGCGTCCTCGTCAACCGCGCTGGGCAGATGCCCCTGAGCCAGGCGCGCCCATTCTTCGGGCATCTCCGCCCGTATCTGCTCGACGGGGATGTACACGGGAAGGTCGCGGTCGTACTCGGCGAAGCGATCGTCGATCTCGACGGTCAGGCCGCGATCCGCCGCGACCGGTTCGGCGGTCTGGATGGCCCGGCGCTGCGGGCTGCTCACCACCCGCGCGATGGGAAACCTGGCGAGCGCCTTGGGGAGTCGCTCGATCTGGGCCAACCCTTCCTCCGACAGGTCCGGATCGGAACCTTGGCCGTGTTCGCTGCGCAGCGGCAGCGCGTGCCGGACCAGAAGCACTTGCATGTTTCTTCCCGTCTTGTCGAAAGGTTGTGCCGGTCCGAAGTCTCTCATCGCCGCTTGCCCGTCGCTCAGGGCGTGCACAATGACATCGCTGCACTAGCTTCATGCCCTCAGCGCCGAGGAGGACGGATGACAGAACCGGACAGGGATTGGGACGCCGCCTACCGACAAGCCGCCCCTCCCCCCTGGAGCATCGGCCGGCCCCAACCGGAGCTGGCGGCGCTCATCGAGCAGGGCAAGATCCGCGGCGAGGTGCTGGACTCCGGTTGCGGCCACGCCGCTTTGTCGCTGACCCTCGCCGCGCTCGGCTACACCGTGGTCGGCCTGGACGCCAGCGCAACCGCGATTCAGGCGGCCACCGCCGCCGCCGCCGAGCGAGGGCTCACGACGGCGACATTCGCCCAGGCCGACGTCACCAACTTCGGCGGCTATGACGGTCGCTTCTCCACGATTCTGGACAGCGGGCTGTTCCACGCGCTGCCGCCCGATCGCCGCCAGGACTACGTGCAGACCATCTTTCGGGCCGCCGCCCCGGGCGCCGCGCTATACATCCTGGCCTTCGCCGCCGGCGCATTGGACGACGCCCATTCGGGCCGGCCGGGGCCGCCCGGCTTCACCGAAGCCGAATTGCACGACGCCGTCGCGACGCGGTGGCGGGTGGACGACGTTCGCGCGGCCAAGGTGTACGGCACGGACGACGCGGCCGGGTCGCCCGACGGTCCGCTGGCGCACCTGGACCACGACGACGAGGGCCACTTCATGGCGCCCGGGTTCCTGCTGAGCGCGCACAAACCGGGCTGACAGCCGCACTTGCTCGAGAGCGGAGAATGCTATTCTCCGGACAGAGATCGAGGTGTGCAGAGAGGGTTGGCCAGTGACTGGTGAATCGGGACTCGACGCGGGCGTCCTCGCTCGCTGGCTGGATGGGAACGACGCACCGGGCGGTGGCGAGCAGCCGCGGCTGACCCAGCTGAAGGGCGGTTCGCAGAACACCCTGTATCTGATCGAGCGCGGTGGCCAGCGGATGGTGTTGCGGATGCCCGGCGCCCGGGCCGACGCCGCCCGCCTCGACGGGCTGCTGCGGGAGATCCGCCTGGTGCGCGCGCTGTCCGGCACCGACGTCCCGCACGCGGAGCTGATCGCGGCCGACGACACCGGCGCCGTGCTGGGGATGCCGTTCTACGTCATGCGGGCGATCGACGGGTGGAGCCCGATGGACGGTGGCTGGCAACCGCCGTTCGACGCCGACCTCGAGGCGCGGCGCGGCCTGGCTTTCCAATTGGTTGACGGCGCGGCCAAGTTGGGCCGAGTGGACTGGCGCAAGCAAGGACTCGAAGGCTTCGGCCGCCCGGACGGATTCCACGAGCGGCAGGTCGATCGCTGGCTGGCGTTTCTGGACGCCTACAAGGTCCGCGAGCTGCCGGGGCTGGACGAGGCTTCCGACTGGCTGCGCCGCAACCGTCCGGCGCACTACCGGGCGGGCATCATGCACGGCGACTATCAGTTCGCCAACGTGATGTTCGAGCACGACGCCCCCGCGCGCCTGGCCGCGATCGTGGACTGGGAGATGACCACGGTCGGCGATCCGCTGCTCGACTTGGCGTGGTGCCTGCTGGGCTACGACGGCGAAAAGCCGCGCGAGGACGGGTTTTATCTCGACATGCGCGGCATGCCGACGCGCAGCGAGCTGTTGGAGCATTACGAAACCGTCAGCGGATTGTCGACCGAGAACATCGACTATTACCTGGTGCTGGCCAACTGGAAGCTGGGCATCGTGCTGGAGAAGACGTACGCGGCGGGGGTGCGGACCGGCTCCCAAAAAGGAGGAGTCGACCCCAAGATCACCGACGCGTTCGGCCCGATGATTCTTCAGCTCATCGCCACGGCGGCCGAACTCGCCCGATCTACCAAGGGATCCTGAAATGGGTTATGTCGAAGAGCTTTTCGATCTCACCGACCGCGTCATCCTGATCACCGGGGGCAGCCGCGGCCTGGGGCGCGAGATGGCATTCGGCGCGGCCCGCTGCGGTGCCGACGTGGTGATCGCGAGCCGCAACATGGACAACTGCGTCTCCACCGCCAAGGAGATCGAGGCCGACACCGGCCGGTCGGCCCTGCCGTATCAGGTCCACGTGGGGCGCTGGGATCAGCTCGACGGCCTGGTCGAGGCGACCTACGAACGGTTCGGCAAGGTCGACACGCTGATCAACAACGCGGGCATGTCCCCGCTGTACGACAAGCTGACCGATGTAACCGAGAAGCTGTTCGACGCCGTGGTCAACCTCAACCTCAAGGGCCCATTCCGCTTGTCGGCGTTGGTGGGTGAGCGCATGGTGGCGGCCGGCCGGGGCTCGATCATCAACGTGAGCACGGCCGGCTCACTGCGGCCGACGCCCGACATCATCCCCTACGCCGCGTCCAAGGCCGGACTCAACGCCATGACCGAGGCGCTGGCGAAGGCGTTCGGTCCCGCGGTGCGGGTCAACACGCTGATGGCCGGGCCGTTTCTCACCGACGTGAGCAAGGCCTGGAATCTGGGTGCGGCCGAACAGAATCCGTTCAAGCACCTTTCGTTGCAGCGCGCGGGCGACCCGCGCGAAATCGTCGGCGCGGCATTGTTCCTGGCCTCCGACGCGTCCAGTTTCACCACCGGCTCGATCCTGCGGGCCGACGGCGGCATCCCCTGAGGTGGCGATCTCAGGTCGCCACCAACGAAAGGAGTGTTCGGATGTCCTGGGACTTTTCTACCGAGCCGGAGTTCGAGGAGAACCTCGAGTGGATCCGCGGCTTCGTTCGCGACGAGGTGGAACCGCTCGAGGTGCTGTTTCCGGGCTGCGAGTTTCTGCCGCTGAACGACGAGCGGCGCCGCATTGTCGACCCGCTCAAGCAACAGGTGCGCGACAAGGGTTTGTGGGCACCACATCTGGGGCCGGAACTGGGCGGGCAAGGATTCGGTGCGGTCAAGCTGACGCTGATCAACGAGATCCTGGGCCGCAGCCCGTGGGCGCCGATCGTGTTCGGAACGCAAGCGCCTGACACCGGCAACGCCGAGATCATCGCCCGCTTCGGAACCCAGGAACAGAAGGACCGCTACCTGGCGGGCCTGCTGTCCGGGGAGATCTTCTCGTGCTTCTCGATGACCGAGCCGCAGGGCGGCGCGGATCCACGGGTCTTCACCACCACGGCCCGGCGTGCCGCGCCGGAAGATGATGCCGACTGGGTGATCTCCGGGCGAAAGTACTTCTCCTCCAACGCCTCTGTCGCCTCGTTCTTCATCGTCGTCGCGATCACCGATCCCGACGTGCCGGTGCACACCGGCGCCTCGACGTTCCTGATCCCCGCCGGCACCGAGGGGCTGGTCCTGGAAGCCAATCATCACCTCGTCGGGGCGGACCCGCACGAACCGGGCCACTCGCTGGTGCATTACAACGACGTGCGGGTGCCCGCCGACGCGCTGCTCGGCGAACCCGGCCAGGGCTTTTTGATATTGCAGACCCGGCTGGCCGGCGGGCGGCTGCATCACGCGATGCGTTCCATCGGGATGGCGCAACGCGCCGTCGAGATGATGTCGCGGCGGGCGAAAAGCCGCTTCACCCAGGGCAGTCTGCTGGCCGACAAGCAACTGGTCCAGGAGTTCGTCGCCGACTCGTACACCGAGCTGATCCCGTTCCGCCTGACCGTGCTGCACGCCGCGTGGCTGATCGACAACGGCGACGAGCGTGCCGCACGCGCGGAAATCGCCGCCTGCAAAATCCTGGCATCGCAGGTGCTCAAATCGATTGCCCTGCGGGCCATTCAGGTGCACGGGGCGCTAGGGCTCACCGACCAGCTGCCGCTGGTCAATGTCCTGCTGGGCGGCATCGCGCTGGGCCTGGCCGACGGGCCGACCGAGGCGCACAAGGTCAACCTGGCCCGGATGCTGCTCAAGGGTTACGAGGCCGAGAAGGGCGACTGGCCCAGCGAGATGCTCGACGTGCGGCGCGCGGCCGCGCGCGCCAAATACGGTGAGCTCGTTGACCTCTAACCGGGTGACCGCCGCGGTCGAGCGGGCACTGGATGATCGGCAGCGGGAGGCCACCGAGGAGGTGGAACGCATCCTGGCCGCCGCGGTGCGCGTCATGGAACGCGTCGCACCGGAACCGCCGCGGGTCAGCGACATCGTCGCCGAGGCGGGTTCGTCGAACAAGGCGTTCTACCGCTATTTCGCCGGCAAGGACGATCTGATCCTGGCCGTCATGGAACGCGGGGTGGGCATCGTGGTGTCCTACCTCGAGCATCAGATGGCCAAGGAATCCGAGCCGCGCGAGAAGGTTGCGCGGTGGATCGAGGGCACGCTGGCCCAGGTGGCCGACCCGCACCTGATCAGCATGACCCGCGCGGCGGCCGGCCAGATGTCGGCCGGCACCAGCTGGCGCGCGGCCGACCAGGAGATGATGCGGCCGCTTCGCGAGCTTCTCGTCGAACCCGTTGCGGCGCTGGGCAGTAGCGACGTCGACCGCGACGTCCAGGCGGTGTTCAGCTGCACCGCGGCAACCATGCGCCGCTATGTGGGCTCGGCCGACCGGCCCGGCCCCGACGACATCGCACACGTGGTGCGGTTCTGTTTACGCGGTCTGGAGGCCAGTTGATGCGCGCGGTGATCTGTCGTTCCTACGGCGCTCCCGAGGACCTGGTGATCGACGACGTGCCCGATCCCGTTGCGGGCCCGGGCCAGTTGCTGGTGCGGGTCCGCGCGGCCGCGGTCAACTTCCCCGACGTGCTGTTCATCGCCGGCAAGTACCAGGTCAAGATTCCGCCGCCGTTCATCCCCGGCAATGAGATCGCCGGGGAGGTCATTGCCGCCGGTGACGGCGCGCCGTTCCGTGCCGGACAACGGGTTTCCGGAACCACATTCGGGGCGTTCGCCGAGCAGGCGTTGCTCGACGCGAGTCAGGCCGAGCTGGTGCCCGACGATGCCGACTTCGCCTCAGCCGCGGCGTTCGGCGTCACCTACCGCACCGCCTATCACGCACTGCGCTCGACGGCCGCGGTCACACCAGGAGATTGGGTGGTCGTGCTCGGCGCCGCGGGCGGCGTGGGGCTGGCCGCGGTCGACCTGGCGGTCGCGATGGGAGCCCGGGTGCTGGCGGCGGCGTCGAGCCCGGAGAAGCTCGAGCTGTGCCGGCAGCGCGGCGCCGAGGCGACCGTGGACTATGACCGCGAGGACCTGAAGACGCGGATCCGTGAGCTCACCGGCGACAGCGCCCGCGTGGTGCTGGACCCGGTGGGCGGATCGTATTCGGAGCCGGCGCTGCGCGGGCTCGCGCGCGGCGGCGCGTTCGTCACGCTGGGCTATGCCGCCGGCACCATCCCGGCGATCCCGCTGAATCTCATTCTGCTCAAAGACATCTGCGTGCGTGGCATGGAGATCCGCACGTTCATGACCGACCGGCCCGACGACGCCGTGCGCGACCTCAGGGAGTTGGCGCAGATGTTCGCCGCCGGCACGGTGCGGCCCTACATCGGTGCGCGATTCCCGCTGTCGGAGACGGCCGCGGCCTTACGGCATGTGGCCGACCGCAAGGTGTTGGGCAAGGTGGTGATCGACGTCGCGTGACGCGGCGTCACGGCGTGACGATGTTGAAATTCGGGTCTGGCCCGTCGAGCACACTCAGCAGGGCCTGCAGCGCGCTCTGATCACCGGTGAGCTCCAGGCCGGGCGAGCTGAAGTCGCCCATCACCACGGCGAGGAGCCGAATCTTGTTGGCCAGCTTGATCGTCACGGTCGCCGTCGAGGGATCGGGCGCCACCGTTCTGCGAACGAGCACCCCGTTGCGCAGGGTCAGTCGGTAGTTGGTCGCGGTGTCGGCGATAGCGATATCGATGGCGATGTCCAGATCCCAGCTGCGTGGGCCGTTGACCCGGATCGCCAAACCGTCGAAGATCTGCTCCGGTGTCAGCTGGGCCATCATGGTGGGAGAGGCGACCTGGGTCGCGGTCCCGAAGTTGCCGTCGCGCAATTCCGTTGCGCCGCTGAGGAAGAAGTTGCGCCAGGTGGCGTTTTCGGCCCCGTACGCTAGCTGCTCGAGCGTGTCCGAGTACAACTCGCGGGCGGCCGCGTGCTCGCTGTCGGTGAAGACCGCGTGGTCCAGCAGTGTCGCGGCCCAACGGAAGTCGCCGGCGTCGAAGGCATCCCTGGCGAGACCGACGACGCGGTCGAGCCCGCCCATCGCCTCGACATACCGGGGGGCCAGGGCCTCGGGCGGATGGGGCCACAGCCGGCCGGGGTTGCCGTCGAACCAGCCCATGTAGCGCTGATAGATCGCCTTGACGTTGTGGCTCACCGATCCGTAGTACCCGTGCGTATGCCAGGCTTGCTCGAGAGCCGGTGGCATCTGGAACATTTCGGCTATTTCGACACCGGTGTAGCCCTGGTTGAGCAATCGCAGCGTCTGGTCGTGCAGGTACGCATACATGTCGCGCTGCAGCGACAGGAACGCGACGATGCTGTCCCGCCCCCAGGTCGGCCAATGATGGGAGGCGAACACGACGTCGGCGCGATCGGCAAACGTGTCAATCGCTTCGGTGAGATAACCGGACCAGGCGTGCGGGTCACGCACCAACGCGCCGCGTAGGGTCAACAGATTGTGCAGATTGTGCGTGGCGTTCTCGGCCATGCACAAAGCGCGGAAACCTGGGAAATAGAAATGCATTTCGGCGGGCGCTTCGGTGCCCGGCGCCATCTGGAATTCGATCTCCACGCCGTCGATGGTGTGTGTTTCACCTGTGGTGCGGATGTCGATGGTGGGCACGATGACGGCGACCTCGCCGGTGGACGGCACCTGCCCCAGCCCGCAGCCGACCTGATCCATCGGTCCACGGGGCAGCAGGGCGCCGTACATGTAGGTCGCCCGTCGCGTCATTGCCGGTCCGGCATAGACGTTTTCCTGCACCGCGTGCTCGATGAAACCCTCAGGCGCCAGGACGGCCACCGCACCGGCATCCACATCCTGCTGCGAGGTGACGCCCAATACGCCGCCGAAATGGTCGACGTGGCTGTGGGTGTAGATCACCGCGACGACGGGGCGCTCGCCCCCTCGGTGGGTGCGATACAAGGCCATTGCCGCCGCGGCCACCTCCGTGGACACCAGGGGGTCGATGACGATGATGCCGTTGTCGGATTCCACGAAGGTGATATTCGAGATGTCGAAGCCGCGGACCTGATAGATGCCGGGCACCACTTCGTAGAGGCCTTGCTTGGCGGCCAGGGTCGACTGTCGCCAGAGGCTGGGGTGAACCGACGTCGGGGCGGGACCACTCAGGAACGAGTAGGCGTCGTTGTCCCAGACCACCTGCCCGTCGGCCGCTTTGATCACGCACGGCGACTGCGCGGCAATGAATCCCCGGTCGGCGTCGGCGAAATCCGATTCATCATGAAACGGCAGGGAGTGGTCGCGATGGGCCGACTCGATGACAGCGCTGGGCGGCTTATGGTCCACGGTCATACCTTGTCACTAATGCGCCATCACCCAAAAGCGGTTCGGGCGGCTTTTCGTCGTCCAATTAATGAACACAGCAACAATGTCTGCGGGCGCTGGATCGCGGCCCAGTTAACCCGCATACTGCCCCAGACGACCCTCAATGCAGAGGGCCGCAACTATCGGGGCAAAAGGAGAACAGGTGAAGCGTCAACTGACGGTCGCGGTGGCCGGTGCGGCAATTCTGGCCGCGGGCATTACCGGGTGTTCGGGTAACAAGTCGGGCACAGGCAGTTCCTCGAGTAGCTCGGGTACCAGCGCGTCGGCGAGCTCTGGTGCAGCCTCCGGTACGAAGGTCACCATCGACGGCAAAGACCAGAACGTCACCGGCTCGGTCGTGTGCACGAATGCTGGCGGCACCGTCAACATCGCGATCGGTGGCGCGGCAACCGGCATCGCCGCCGTGCTCAGCGATGGCAGTCCGCCGCAGGTGAAATCGGTTGGGCTGGGCAACGTCAACGGCGTGACCCTGGGCTACACCTCGGGTACCGGCCAGGGCAATGCCTCCGCCAGCAAGGACGGCAACACCTACAAGATCAGCGGCACCGCCACCGGGGTGGACATGGCCAACCCGATGCAGCCGGTCGACAAACCCTTCGAAATCAACGTGACCTGCAACAGCTAGTCAGGTCAGGCGCCTTGCGCGCCTTCGGAGTTCGACGCGGGCGGTTGCCATCCATTGGGTGGCAACCGCACCGTGAACTCGGTACGACCCGGCGCGCTGTCCACCGCGATAGTTCCGTTGTGCGCCTTGACAACCGCGGAGACGATCGCCAGGCCCAGCCCGGTGCTGCCGCCCTTGCGAGAACGCGATGAGTCGCCGCGCGCGAACCGTTCGAAAACCTCGGATTGCAGCGCCGCCGGGATGCCGGGCCCGTTGTCGATGACCTGCAGCACGGTGTGCGACGGCTCGGCGCACAACCGCGTCGTCACGACGGTGCCCGCCCCGGTGTGGACCCGGGCATTGGCAAGCAGATTGGCCAGCACCTGGTGTAGCCGCGCCGCGTCCCCGGTGACGACCACCGGCTCTTCGGGAAGGTCGAGTTCCCATTGATGATCGGGCCCGGCGACGTGAGCGTCGTTCACCGCGTCCACCGCCAACCGAGACAGATCCACCGGTTCGCGTTCCAGCGGCCGGCCGGAGTCCAGCCGGGCCAGCAGCAGCAGGTCCTCGACAAGGCGCGTCATCCGCTCGGTCTCGGAGGCCACCCGGCTCAGCGCCTGCGCCACCGCCTCGCGGTCGTCGCCCATCCGTTGGGTCAGTTCGGTGTAGCCGCGGATCGCCGCCAGCGGCGTGCGCAGCTCGTGGCTGGCGTCGGCGACGAATTGGCGAACCCGCGTCTCGCTGGCCTGCCGCGCCGACAGCGCGGCCGCGATGTGATCCAGCATCTGGTTGAGGGCCGCGCCGAGTTGCCCCACCTCGGTGGAGGGGTTCGCGTCGGATTCGCGCACCCGCACCGGGAGTTCGACCTCGCCGCGCGCCAACGGCAAACCGGCCACCTCGCTCGCGGTCTGCGCGACGCGGCGCAGCGGCGCCAGCGCCCGCCTGATGATGATCACACCGGCCGTGGTCGCGGCGACCAGCGCGATGACGGTGACGATCCCGAAGATGACCAGCATCCGCATCAGGGTGGCGTCGATGTTGGCCATCGACAGGCCGGTGACGATGACGTCGCCGCCGTTGCGGCTCGGGGCCGCGACCACCCGGTAGCGGCCCAGCCCGTCGAGGTTCAGGGTCACCGGCTTGCGGCTGCCTGCGATCCCGGACAGCTGTAGCTGGGCCGTCGGGGTCAGCTCGGCCCGGTCGCCGCTGCTCGTCGTGTAGCCGGCGTCCACCGTGTTTCCGTGGCTGACGATCGCCGCCACCATGCCCGCCGGCTGGCCCGGGGCGTCCAGGAATCGCGGGCCGGGGCCCGGCCTCGGATAGACGTGCTGATGCCGCCAGCCCGAGTGCGGCGGCTCGGGATACATGAGCGACGAGCGGTAGGAGGTGCCGGCGAGCTGCCCGTCGAGCTGGGCCACCAGGTGGTGCAGCAGCGCCAGTTCGGTCGCCGCGGTGATGCCCACGCAGACGATCGCCAGCACGACGATCTGACCGACCAGCAGCCGCAGCCGAAGGGACCAGGCCCTTCGCGTGTCAGCGGGCCGGCTTGAGGACATAACCCGCGCCGCGCAGCGTGTGGATCATCGGTTCCCGGCCGTTGTCGATCTTCTTGCGCAGGTACGAAATGTAGAGCTCGACGATGTTGGACCGGCCGCCGAAATCGTAACTCCAGACCCGGTCCAGGATTTGGGCTTTGCTCAGCACCCGCTTGGAGTTGCGCATCATGAACCGCAACAGCTCGAACTCGGTGGAGGTCAACGAGATTGGCTCACCCGCCCGGGTGACCTCATGGCTGTCCTCGTCGAGCACCAGGTCGCCGACCACCAGTTGCGCGCCACTATCCACCGTCGTCACACCGGTGCGGCGCAACAGCGCGCGCAGGCGCAGCACGACCTCTTCGATGCTGAACGGTTTGGTGACATAGTCGTCGCCGCCCGCCGTCAGACCGGCGATGCGGTCTTCCACGGCATCCTTGGCGGTCAGCAGCAGCACGGGCAGTTGCGGATTCTCTTCGCGAAGTTTGTGCAAGACGTCGAGGCCGCTCATGTCGGGCAGCATCACGTCCAGCACAACCACATCGGGCCGCTGCGAGCGGGCGCTCGCGATGGCCGATGCCCCGTCACCGGCGGTGGAGATGTTCCAGCCCTCATACCGCAGTGCCATCGACACCATGTCGGCCAGAACGGATTCGTCGTCTACGACCAAAACGTTGATGGGGTTGCCGTCTGCACGACACATAACAACCCGCTCTACTGAGGCTCGGGGCTGCGTCACAAGTTCCAGTATCCGCCGCGGACTGAGGCAACGCTATGCCAAACCTATGCGTGGCCTGTGAAACGAATCGCGCGACTGCTGAGCAGCCGCGCGATTCGATCTCGAGTCGAAGTTGTTAATACCAGTAGCGGCGACCGGCGACCGGGCGACCGATCGAGCCCAGAATCCACAGGATCGCGCCGATGACCAACAGCACGATACCCAGAGTGGTCAGGACGGGTACGTGGAAGAAATAACCGAGAATGAGCAGGACAATTCCTAAGATAACCATGTCGATTCCTTTGAGTGAGCGGTTAGAGGTTGATTGATTGCATTGAACTTGGTTGCGGCAGATGGCAATCCGTGACTTTTGGATTGACACCGAAATAATTCAAGGGTCCAGCGATTACGGTCACCGCAACCGTGCCCGCCGAGGCGCAAGATGTGTTGTCGTTTTTGAAGTAGTCGCGCTGCCACGCCGCGAAGACTCCGATCAGCAACCACACCAAAGCAACCGTTCCGATGATCCCGCTGCCACGCATTGTGACCTCCAATGTGGTCGAGAAGAAGTTTTCTCGTGGACGTGAAGTTACCCGTTCGACTTATGTCTAAACATGCAATGGGTTATGCGGCAGTGCTTGTCGGCCCAGCTCGCCGAGCTAGATATGGTCGGCGAGCCAGGTGGCGGCCCGCTTCTTCGACGCCCGCGACAACCAGGCGTCCTGAATCAGCTCAGCTAATTCGGTTCTGCTGATTTCGGCCAGCCGACTCGCCCGCACCAGGACCGAAGGATGCCCGTCGAAATGCTCCGTGGTGAAAAACGGCGACGTGGGATCGGAGACCAACGCCAACTTGTCGCTCTCCGACTCCACCCAGAGCATGATCACGTCGGCATAGCGTTCGCCGGTGTCCGGATCGGTCGCGTCCGGCCGCGGCGTGCGGAAGAAGACGAACGACTTGCCGCCGACCTGGTAGATGGCGTTGCCCTTGGGACCCTCCAGGCGCTGAACGTGCGGCATCGCGGCGGCGATCTCATGCACGTCGCCGAGTCGGGCGCGTCGAGCAGGCATATCCGCGAGCGTACCGACCGCTCGTGGTCCCGCTCATCGGCGCGGCGAGAAGCCTTGCGGTGCTGCAGGTTTCAACCCCAGGGCGATCAGCCCGTCGTCCGCTGCGCGGACACGTAGAGGGTGGGTGGCATCGAGTCCTCCGCGCCCTGCGGAACGCTGCGGCCGTAGCGCGCCATCAACTCCGCGAACGACGCCGTCGTGACGTCCCAGCCGCGGTCGCGCAGCCAGCCGTCGACGGGCGTGCGCTCCTCCGCGTACCAGAGATCGTCTAAGTCGGTGATCTCGGCGTTGACCAGTTCGGCGGCCGCGGCCCGCATCCGCCGCATGTCGTCGCGCTGGCGCTGCACCCGGCCGGGGTCGGTGAAGCCCGCGTCGGGCACGTTGGACGCCAGCCAACTGCCCGCAGCGCTCAGCGAATCGATCCGCTCGAACAGCAGATCCTGGGCCTGGGCGGGCAGGTAGCGAACCAGTCCCTCGGCCGACCAAACCGCCGGCTCGGAGGCGTCAAACCCCGCCTCCTGCAACGCTTTCGGCCAATCCTGGCGCAGATCGATCGGAACGTTGACCAGCTGCGCCTTGGGCTCCGCCCCGTGCTCACGCAGCGTCTTGGATTTGAACTCCAGCACCTTGGGCTGGTCGAGCTCGTAGACGACGGTGCCGTCGGGCCACGGGAGCCGCCAGCTGCGTGCGTCCAGGCCGGCCGCCAGGATCACCACCTGCCGAACGCCGGCGTCCACGGCGCCGAGGAAGAACTCGTCGAAGAACGCCGTCCGGGTGGCCATGAAGTCGACCATCAGCTGAAGGCGATCGCGCAGATCCGGCTCGATGTCGCCCGCCTTGGCCAGCAGCGCCGGATCGGCGTAGATGCTCCACATGCCCTCGCCCGCGGCGTCCACGAACACGCGCGCGAACGGATCGTTGATCAGTGGGTTCTCGCTCTCGGTTTCGGCCGCGCGAGCTGCGGCGACACCCAGCGCCGTGGCGCCCACGCTCTGAGTGATCTCCCAGGAATCATTGTCGGTCCGCGGCATCGCCAGTTCCCTTCCCCAGAAAGTAAGTTACGCACACTATTCTTCCAGCCGCCGCCGCCCGGGGCCGCCCGTCACCCCTGCCCTAGTCTTTTTCTCAGACGGTCCACAGGTTGCAAGGGAGTGCCATGACGCCCGGCCCGCGTACGCCGCAGGAGGTGTTCGCCCACCACGGCACCGCACTGGCCGCGGGCGACCTCGACGAGATCGTCGTCGACTACGCCGAGGATTCGGTGGTGCTGAGCCCCGCCGGCATCGCCCGCGGCAAGGATGCCATCCGGACCGTCTTCGCGACATTGCTCGCCGATCTGCCGGATGCGAAGTGGGACTTGCGAACTCAGATTTTCCACGAGGACGTGCTGTTCCTACAGTGGGCCGCCGATTCGGCTGTCAACCGGGTTGACGACGGTGTTGACACCTTCGTGTTCCGTGACGGCATGATCCGAGCGCAGACCGTCCGATACACCCCGCACCCGAAGGGCTGAGCAGTGGATTACGTCAATCTGGAAGCCGTAGCGGAGTGGATGTCCGGGCAGGGGCTCGGCGAGGGGCCGCTACAGGACGTCTCCAATGTCACCGGCGGAACCCAGAACGTCATGCTGCGATTCACCCGGGCCGGCCGGCCGTACGTGCTGCGGCGCGGGCCACGACACCTGCGCGCGCGCAGCAACAGCGTGATTTTGCGGGAGACGAAAGTCCTTGCCGCACTGGCCGGTTCCGACGTTCCCCATCCCCACCTGATCGCCGCCTGCGAGGACCCGAGTGTGCTGGGCGACGCCGTCTTCTACCTGATGGACCCGGTCGACGGCTTCAACGCGGGCGAAGGCCTGCCACCGCTGCACGCCGGCGACGCCAAGGTGCGCCACGGCATGGGCCTGTCGATGGCCGACGCGCTGGCCAAGCTGGGCGCGGTCGACCACATCGCGGTGGGCCTCGCGGATTTCGGAAAGCCCGAGGGCTTCCTGGAACGGCAGGTGCCGCGCTGGCTCTCGGAGCTGGAGTCCTACAACGAGTACGACGGCTACCCCGGTCCCGACATCCCCGGCATCGAGGAGGTGTCGACCTGGCTGGACCGGCACCGCCCGGCCACCTGGACGCCGGGGATCATGCACGGCGACTACCACGCCGCCAACGTGATGTTCTCCCGCACAGGACCGGACGTGGTCGCGATCGTCGACTGGGAGATGTGCACCATCGGCGACCCGCTGCTGGATCTGGGTTGGTTGCTTGCCACCTGGCGCCAGTCCGACGGTTCCAGTGTCTTCAGCCACGCGCTGGGCGGGCAGGACGGATTGGCCAGCACCGACGAGCTCTTCGAGCGCTACGCCGCCAACACCACCCGCGACCTGTCCCACATCACCTGGTACACCGTGCTGGCCTGCTTCAAGCTCGGGATCGTGATCGAGGGGACGCTGGCCCGGGCCTGCGCCGGCAAGGCGGAGAAGGAGGTCGGCGACCAGCTACACGCGGCCACGGTGCATCTGTTCGAGCGGGCGCTGGGCCTCATCTCCGACAAGGGCTGACCTACTAACATCTCCTCTCGTGCCGCCCTATCCCGAGGAACCGGATTACTACTCCGAGCCCACCGCCGCCGCGCGGTACGGCGGGTATTACGAACCCGGGCCACAGCCGCCGGAGCCCCCGACGCCGTGGTACCGCCGTCCGGCGGCGCTGGTCGCGGCCGGCGCCATCGGGGTCATCCTGCTGGCCGCGCTGGTGTACGCGGTGGTCAAGCTCACCACCGGCTCGCCGGCGCCCAGCCCCGCCACGACCACGCCCGTCCCGTCCACCACCGCGCCGGTGACCACCACGGAGCGGGCACCGCGGCATCACGGGGGCGGTGGCGCGCCGACCGAGACGGTGACCGAGACAGCCCCGCCGCCGAGCACCGACACTCCCACGACGACGGAGCCGCCCAGCACGGCCGCACCGAGCACAGAAACCAGCACCGTCACGCAGACCGTGACCGAACCTCCCCGCCGGGGGCCGTTCCAGCCGTTCCAGCCGCGCCCGTAGCGCGGACGACGTGCAGGCGAGCGGCGGCCTGATCCGCCCGGCATCGGCAGCGGATGCGGCTGCGTGCGTTGCGATTTACCGGCCGTACGTCGAGCGCACGGTCATCAGTTGGGAATCCGACGTCCCGACCGAAAACGAGATGGCCGCACGGATCGCCGCCGCGCAGGTGAGCCACGAATGGCTTGTCCTGGAACGCGATCGCCGGGTGATCGGCTTCGCCTACGGGCACGCCCTCAATCGCCTTGCCACGTACCAGTGGTCGATCGAGACCGGGATCTACCTCGACGCCGGTCATCTCCGCACCGGTGGCGGCCGCGCGCTCTACACGGAGCTGCTGCGCAGGCTCACCGAGCGGGGCTACCGGCAGGCGTTCGCCGGCATCACCCAACCCAATGAGGCCAGCAACGGCTTCCACCGGTCTTTCGGGTTCACCCAGGTGGGCCTGTACCGGCGCGTCGAGTGGAAACACGACGGCTGGCACGACGTCGCGTGGATGCAGCTCGACCTGGCCGCTGCCGAGCCGGATGGGGCACCCGGCCCGATCATTCAGCCGGGCCGGGTGCGCGAGTCCGGGGCTTAGCCGCCGCCGGCGCCACCACCCAGGAAGCCCCCGCCGGCGCCACCGCCGACGAACCCGCCACCGGCGCCACCACCCAGGAAGCCGCCGCCGGCGCCACCACCGATTTGCTCAATGCTGTTAGTCATGGGCGGACGGTATCGGCGAGACACCGCGCCGACAAGAAACTGGGTCTGAACGATTCGAATCATTTTGGGTGGCCACGCCCGGGCTGGTTAGCGCGCCCGAACCCCGATCGAAATACCGCCCTAGCGGGGAGTCAGGATGACAACAGGTATCTCAGTGTCCTTCGCCGCCGCATACTTGTCGAAATCCGGGTACAGGCTCACTAGCCGTGGCCACAGCTCGGCGCGCTGCTGTGGCGATGCCACCTGAGCTGCAACACGAACGTCGCGCTGGCCTCGTAAATGAACGACGGTCTGGGGTTCTGCGACGAGATTGGCGAACCATTGTGGATTTTTGGGGAGGCCGCCTTGCGACGCCACGACGACCAGGCGGTCGCCGTCGGGCATATAGAGCACGGGCGTGGTGAATACCCGTCCAGATTTACGGCCTCGATGCTCTAGCAACAGCGTCGGCACCGGATTCCGACGTGCCGCGCCGACACGCCAGCGGCTGCCGAGTCGACCATTGGTCAACTTGAAAACGCGCACTTGCATTCGAGCCGTGTATTTCATGGCCTTGGCCTTGAACGAACTGCTCATCGCCCAACTCCTCGTATACGGCCAGCAGTGAACCAATTTGCGGACACACTGGTTCAGGCAAGTAGCAACTCCCAGGTGTGTAGCTCGTCCCGAGGGAACCGTCCTTGGTGGTGGGCGCGCCCGAAGGGATTCGAACCCCTAACCTTCTGATCCGTAGTCAGATGCTCTATCCGTTGAGCTACGGGCGCCTGTTCTGCAGTTGTCGTTCAGTGTTCCGTGGTTCCGCTAGAGGAAACAGCGGAGGCGAGAGGATTTGAACCTCCGGTCCCCTTTGAGGGGGACAACTCATTAGCAGTGAGCCCCATTCGGCCGCTCTGGCACGCCTCCCTTGGACTTTCTGAGGGTACCGACCCCTTTCCGGTCTCGCGGAACCGGCCATACTGTACACAGTCGAGACATAAACTGTCGAAGTGACCGCTCGCCTTCGCAACGAACTGGCCGGATTGCCAGTGTATGTCCCCGGCAAGAACGTCCCGGGCTCCATCAAACTGGCCAGCAACGAGACGGTGTACGGCCCGCTGCCCAGCGTGCATGCGGCGATCGAGCGTGCCGTTGCCGTCGTCAATCGCTACCCGGACAACGCCAGCGTGGACCTCAAGGCCGCGCTGGCCATGCACCTGGGTTCCGACGTGGCTCCCGAGCAGATCGCGGTGGGTAGCGGTTCGGTCACCTTGTGCCAGCAGCTGGTTCAGATCACCGCCGCGGCCGGCGACGAGGTGATGATCGGCTGGCGCAGCTTCGAGTGCTACCTGCCGATCATCCAGGTGTCGGGTGCGACCACCGTCAAGGTGCCGCTGACCGACCACACGCACGACCTCGACGCGATGCTCGCCGCGATCACCGACCGCACCCGGCTGATCTTCGTGTGCAACCCGAACAATCCGACGTCCACCGTCGTCGACCCGGACGCGCTGACGCGGTTCGTCGAGGCCGTGCCGCCGCACGTCCTGATCGCCATCGACGAGGCCTACGTCGAATACATCCGCGACGGCATGCTGCCCAACAGCCTGGAGCTGGCCCTGACGCACAGCAACGTCGTTGTGCTGCGGACCTTTTCGAAGGCCTACGGGCTGGCGGGGCTGCGCTGCGGTTACGCGGTGGGCCATCCGGACCTGATCACCGCGCTGGACAAGGTCGTCATGCCGTTCGCGGTGACGAACGTCGCCCAGGCGGCGGCCATCGCGTCGCTGGAGGCGTCCGACGAGCTGATGGCCCGTACCGACGCGCTGGTGATCGAGCGCACCCGAGTGAGTGACGCCCTGCGCGAGGCCGGATTCGAACTTCCCCCGTCGCAGGCCAACTTCGTCTGGCTGCCGCTGGGCGAGCGCACCATGGACTTCACCGAGCAGGCCGCCGACGCGCGCCTGGTGGTTCGGCCGTTCGCTTCCGAAGGCATCCGTGTCACCATTGGTGCGCCGGAGGAAAACGACGCCCTGCTGCGTTTTGCCTGCGACTGGATTGCCCGCACCGAATCGTAAGGGAGTCGCCCGTGGACCTCGCGCGCAAGAAGTTCACCGAGTTCAAAGAGCGCAGCGGCGACATCGCGGATTCCGAGCTCGACGAATTCTGGGCCGAACTTCAGCCCGCGACGATCGACGGGATGCTCGGCGAGTGGAAGGGCGGCGAGTTCCAGACCGGCCACAAGATGAACGGCCAATTGGAAAAGGCCGGCTGGTACGGCAAGACCTTTAAGTCCGTCCGCGATGTGCAGCCGCTCGTCTGCCTCGACGCCGGCGGCAACAAATTCTCCAATGTGGAGATGGGCAAGGGCGAGGCCAGCCTGTGGCTGGAGGACTTCCGCGGCGAGGTCACCGCCACCATGGTTTACGACGGCCAGCCGGTGCACGATCACTTCAAGAAGATCGACGACGACGCCGTCATGGGCATCATGAACGGCAAGGGTGTCCGGGACAACGGCAAGTACTACTACTTCTATCTCGAACGTGAGCGGTAGGCGCTCGTCGAGCGTGCATTGACGGCTTTGAGTATGCGTCCAGGGCGGCGACATGCCGGGTGGGTTCAGGGGGTGGCTGCACACTCGGCGGCTGAGGCGGGATAGGCAGCGCCGAGCTATCCCGCCGGGTTGCGGCCGGTGAACGCGACCAGCTGCTCGAGCGCGCCCGCGTCGGCCGGGACGTCGACCGGGTCGTCGAATCCGGCCTGACCGCGTAACTCCGGCCTGATGATCTGCCGCGCCAGCCCCAGCACGTATTCGGACAGCGGCTCGGGCGCATGGATGTCGTGTCCCACCGCGGCGGCGTAATCCCAAGCGTGGACCAGGAATTCGATGGACAGGATGCCGCACGCGCTGTTCGCGGGCAGCTCGCCCTTGCCGAACGGCACCGATCCGTCCAGGCCGTGGCGGTGCCAGGCGTCCAACGCGGGCCGAGCCGCGGCGATCACCTGGCGCTCTACCGAATCGCCTTCCGCGCGCTCCGGGATCTGCGCGCCCACCATGCCGCCGAGCGCCGTGATCGAGTTCAGCAGATGCCCGGTGAGCGCCGACACATCGAATTCCGCGCACGGCGTCTGCCGCGACAGGTCGCCTGCGGCGATGGTGTGCAGGACCCGCTGCAGCACGCCCAAGGTGTCCTCGGCGCTGTGCAACTCGTCGGTGGGCTGGGAATGCGGCCCGGGCCGCAAGTCAGGAGCCATATTCGCCACGCTACGGTCTCGATATGGCGCAAGCATACGAATCCGTCACGGTCGAGACGAAAGACCACGTCGCCCAGGTGACGCTGATCGGACCGGGCAAGGGCAATGCGATGGGACCGGCCTTCTGGTCGGAGATGCCGGAGCTGTTCGCGGCGCTGGACGCCGACCCCGAGGTGCGGGCCATCGTGCTGACCGGCTCGGGCAAGAATTTCAGCTACGGCCTGGACGTGCCGGCGATGGGCGGCTCATTCACCCCGCTGCTGTCCGGCGACGCGCTGGCCGGCCCGCGCGCGGTGTTCCACCGCGAGGTCAAGCGCATGCAGAGCGCGATCACCGCGGTCGCCGACTGCCGGACCCCCACCATCGCCGCGGTGCACGGCTGGTGCATCGGCGGCGGCGTCGACCTGATCTCGGCCGTGGACATCCGCTACGCCAGTGCCGACGCCAAGTTCTCGGTGCGTGAGGTCAAGCTCGCCATCGTCGCCGACGTCGGCAGCCTGGCCCGCCTGCCGATGATCCTGAACGACGGTCACCTGCGCGAGCTGGCGCTGACGGGCAAGGACATCGACGCTGCCCGCGCCGAGAAGATCGGTCTGGTCAACGACGTGTACGCCGACGCCGACGCCACCCTGGCCGCGGCGCACGCCACCGCCGCGGAGATCGCCGCCAATCCCCCGCTGACGGTGCACGGCGTCAAGGACGTTCTCGACCAGCAGCGCACCGCGGCGGTCTCGGAGAGCCTGCGGTACGTGGCGGCCTGGAACGCGGCCTTCCTGCCGTCCAAGGACCTGACCGAGGGCATCTCGGCGACGTTCGAGAAGCGCCCGCCGCAGTTCACCGGGGAATAATCCGGCGGCACGTACCCTCGCTGAGGTGACGACACCCGACGGCAAGATCCGCCTCCCGGCAGACCTGGACTCCGTGACGGCGATCGGCGCGGAAGACCACACCGAAATCGACGGCGCCGCCGCCGACCGGATCTGGCAGGCCGCCCGACATTGGTACCGGGCCGGCTTCCATCCCGCCATCCAGCTCTGCATCCGCCGGCACGGCCGCGTCGTGCTCAACCGCGCGATCGGGCACGGCTGGGGCAACGCCCCGAGCGATCCGCCCGACGCGGAGAAGATCGCGGTCACGCCGGACACACCGTTCTGCGTGTACTCGGCGGCCAAGGGCATGGCGGCGACCGTGGTGCACATGCTCGTCGAGCGCGGCGTCTTCTCGCTCGACGACCGGGTGTGCGAATACATCCCCACCTTCACCAGTCACGGCAAGCATCGGATCACCATCCGGCACGTGATGACACACAGTGCGGGGCTGCCCTTCCCGACCGGCCCCAGGCCGGACGTCGCCCGCGCCGACGACCACGAATACGCGCAGCAGAAGCTGGGCGAGTTGCGGCCCCTCTACCGTCCAGGGCTGTTCCACATGTACCACGCGTTGACCTGGGGTCCGCTGGTCCGCGAGATCGTATACGCGGCCACCGGCAAGGAGATTCGCGAGATCCTGGCCACCGAGATCCTCGACCCACTCGACTTCCGCTGGACCAACTTCGGCGTCGCGAAGAAGGACGTCCCGTTGGTCGCGCCCAGCCACGCCACCGGGCGAACACTGCCGCCGGTGGTCGCCCAGATCTTCCGCAAGGCGATCGGCGGAACCGTGCACGAGATGATCCCGTACACGAATTCCCCGGCGTTCCTGACCACCATCATTCCGTCGTCCAACACGGTGTCGACCGCGCAGGAGATGTCGCGGTTCGCCGAGATATGGCGCCGCGGGGGCGAACTCGACGGCGTCCGGGTGATCAGTCCGGAGACCATGTACGCCGCGGTGACCGAATGCCGAAGGCTGCGACCGGATTTCGCGGTGGGCCTGCAACCGGCCCGCTGGGGCACCGGCTACATCCTGGGCACCAACCGGTGGGGTCCGTTCGGGCGCAACGCGCCGCACGCGTTCGGCAACCTGGGCCTGGTGAACATCGCGATCTGGGCCGACCCGGCGCGCGGACTGTCGGCCGGCGTGGTGAGCAGCGGCAAACCCGGACGGGACCCCGAAGCCCGCCGGTACACCGCCCTGCTGGACACCATCACCGCCGAAATTCCGACCGGTTGATCACGACGGCAGTGGGAACACTGCCAGTCATGGCTACCTATCGAGTGCTCGACCCGAAGGGCGACGTCGTCGCGACCAAAGACATCGAAAGCGCCGACGACGCACACGCATGGTTCGTCGACAACAAGGCCGACAACAGCGAGCTCGGCTGGCGCATGGAAGTCCAGCACGACGGCGAGTGGCACTTCTTCGACGACAGCGAGGGCGATCGAAGCTAGGGGTTTGTCCCCCGGCTCGTGGGGCAACCAACAAACATGGACTCGCAACGCTTCCGCAAACTGCTGGACGCACCGGGGCCGTTCGCTTCGGTGTATTTCGATGACTCACACGACACCCATGACGCCGAGGCTCAGCTCGAGCTGAAGTGGCGGGCGGTCAAAGAAGAGCTGGAGCGACAGCGCGCCGGCGCGACGGTGATCGGCCAGATCGAGGACGCGATCATGAACCTGCGTCCGCCGATCGGCCGCAGCGGACGCGCCGTGATCGCCGGCGCCGACGGCGTGGTGATCAACGAGCACCTGGCCCGGCCCGCTGCCACCGACATCGTTCGCGTCTCCGAATTGCCTTATCTGGTGCCGATTCTCGAACAGAGCTTCGATCACCCGGACTACGTGCTGGTGGTCGTCGACCACAGCGGGGCCGACATCAGCACCCACATCGGCGGGACACTGCGCACCGAGACCGTCGACGGCGGCGGCTATCCGGTGCACAAATCCGCCGGTGCTGAGACGGCCGGCTACGGCGACCCCCAGTTGCGCACCGAGGAGGCGGGCCGCAAGAACGTGCGCGCCGTCGCCGACCGCGTCGCTGAACTGGCCGACGACAAGGCGATCGAGGTGATCTTCGTGGTGGGCGAGGTGCGCTCGCGCTCCGATCTGCTCGCCGCGCTGCCCGAACGCTTGCAGGAGCGCACGGTGGCACTCGAGATCGGGGCACGGCACAGCGGTCACGACTTCGGCGAGATCGAACACGCCATCGAGGACGAATTCATCAAGCGCCAGCTGCGCACGATTGACGATGCCGCGCAACGCTTTACCGCCGAGATCGGGCGGCCGTCGGGGCTCGCGGCCGAGGGACTCGGCGCGGTCTGCTCGGCGCTGCGTCAAGGCGCGGTGGAGACACTGATCATCGGCGACATCGGCGATGCGACCGTCGTCGCGGACGAGGGTTTGACGACGATCGCCCCGGACGAGAACGTGTTGTCCGAACAGGGCGCCGCTCCCGCCAAGACGCTGCGGGCCGACGAGGCGCTACCAGTGTCGGCGATCTCGGTCGGCGCCGCCCTGGTGCGTACCGACGAGCGGATCTCCCCGGCCGACGGCGTGGGCGCGGTGCTGCGCTACGCGCCGACGCTGCACCAGAGCGCCGAGCGATAAGAGCGGTGGCGGAGGGATTTGAACCCCCGGACGGTTTTAGCCGTCTCTCGCTTTCAAGGCGAGTGCATTAGGCCGCTCTGCCACGCCACCGCTGATTAGGGTAGCGGGACTCGGTAGCGTGGCCACCATGCGCGCCATCGTCGCCGAATCCGCCGAGCAACTCTCCTGGCAGGAAGTGCCGGACGTCTCCGCCGGGGCGGGCGAGGTCCTGGTCAAGGTCACCGCCGCGGGCGTGAACCGCGCCGACCTGCTGCAGGCGGCCGGCAAGTACCCGCCGCCGCCCGGCGCGAGCGAGATCATCGGCATGGAAGTGTCCGGCGTCATCGCCGATACCGACTCCGGTGTCACGAATTGGTCTGTAGGACAAGAGGTTTGCGCGTTGCTCGCCGGGGGTGGATACGCCGAGTACGTCGCCGTTCCCGCCGGCCAGCTGCTGCCGATTCCCTCAGATGTCGACCTGCTCGACGCGGCCGGGCTGCCCGAAGTGGCCTGCACCGTGTGGTCGAACCTGGTGCTGACCGCCCACCTGAGCGAAGGACAGCTGCTGCTGATGCACGGCGGGGCCAGCGGCATCGGCACCCACGCCATCCAAATCGCCCGGGCGCTGGGTGCCCGGGTGGCGGTCACCGCCGGGTCGGAGGAAAAGCTGCAAACCTGCCGCGACCTGGGCGCCGAGATCACCATCAACTATCGCGACGACGACTTCGTCGCGCGGGTGCAGGAGTTCGGCGGTGCCGACGTGATCTTCGACATCATGGGCGCCTCCTATCTGGACCGCAACATCGACGCCCTGGCCACCGACGGCCAGCTCGTCATCATCGGCATGCAGGGCGGCATCAAGGGTGAGCTCAACGTCGGCAAGCTGCTCGCCAAGCGGGCCCATGTCATCGGCACCACGCTGCGGGGCCGTCCGGTGAGCGGACCGAACAGCAAGAGCGAGATCGTGCAGGCCGTGACGGACAAGGTGTGGCCGATGTTCGCCGACGGCCGGGTTCGGCCCATCATCGGCGAACGGATCCCCATCCAGCAGGCAAGCACCGCCCACCAGAAGCTGGCGGCGGGTGAGGTGCACGGCAAGGTCGTGCTGACGCTGCCGGCCTAGGCCCGGCGTCTAACCCAGGGACGCCAGCGCGCGCACCAACTGGTCGACTTCGGCCGTAGTCGAGTAGTGCGCCAGCCCGACGGTGACCGCGCCGCCGACATCGTTGACGCCCAATACATCGAGCGCGCGGGAACTTTCGTTGGTGACAGCCAGAATCCCGTTGTCCGCCAACCGCTGCACGACCCGCTCGGCGGGCACGCCGTTCAGGGCGAAACTGACCACCGGGATCCGCACCTCCGGGCGGCCGATCACCATCACCAACGGCAGCGAGCGCAGCGAAACCATCAGGTAGTCATAGATCCGGTTCAGATACGACGTGGCGGATTGCATCGAGACGGCCAGCCGTTCGCGCCGGGTGCCGCGGGCGGATTCGTCGAGCGACGCCAGGTACTCGACGCTGGCCACCACCCCGGCCAGCAGACCGAACTGGTGCGCGCCGATCTCGAGGCGCGCCGGCCCGACGGCCTTGGGGTCCGGTGAGATGGAACTGAACGAGTTGAGCAGCGACGGGTCGCGCAACACGATCGCCCCGATCGGGGGGCCGCCCCAGGCCGCGGCGTTCACCGCCACAACGTCGGCGTCGGTTTCCTTCACGTCGAGCAGCCGGTAGGGCGCCGCGGCGGAATGGTCGACGACCACCAGGCCGCCGACGTCGTGCACCAGCTTGGTCATCGCCCGCAGGTCGGTGACCGTGCCCAGCGTCCCGGAGGCCGAGGCGACGGCGACCAGCCTGGTCGACTTCCCGATCAGGCCCTCCCACTGCCACGTCGGGAGCTCTCCGGTCTCGATGTCGATCTCGGCCCATTTGACCTTGGCGCCGTACCGGTGCGCGGCGCGCAGCCACGGTGCGATGTTGGCCTCGTCGTCCAGGCGGCTGACGACGACCTCGTAGCCCAGGCCGGCCCGCGACGACGACGCCTCGGCCAGCGCCGACAGCAAGATCGCCCGGTCGGCGCCCAGCACCACACCCGCGGGTTCGACGTTGAACAGATCGGCCACCGCCGCCCGCGCCGCCTCCAGAACGGCGGCGCTGCGCTGCGCGGACGGGTGTGCGCCCACGGTGGTGGGACCGGACCTGCGGAAGGCCGTCGACACCGTGGTCGCGACGGAATCGGGGACCAGCATCCCGCTCGGAGCGTCGAAGTGTACCCAACCGTCACCCAGCGACGGATGCAGTCCGCGCACCCGGGCGACGTCATATGCCATGTGGGCCACCTTAGAGCTTCCGCTTTTTGCGAAACTGTGACGGTAGCGGGTACCACACACGTTCCGGCCAGTTGGTGGCTTTCCGAGCCAGGGCACCCGGCCAGCCATACTAGTCGAGTGGGGCTCTGGTTCGGAACGCTCATTGCATTGTTTTTGCTGATAGCGCCCGGGGCGATCATCGCACGCATCAGTCAGTTGTCTTGGCCGGTGGCTGTCGCGGTCGGCCCGGCGCTGACCTACGGCGTGGTCGCGCTGGCCATTATTCCGTTTGGTGCCATTGGAATTCCGTGGAACGGCTGGACTGCGCTGGCGGCGCTGGCCGTGGTGTGCGTGCTGATGATCGGGCTCCAACTACTGCTCGCCCGCTACCGCGACCGCGATGCCGAAGCCCTCGAAGTGAGCCGCTGGCCGGCCCTCACGGTGGCGGGGGGCGTGCTGCTGGGCGCCCTGCTCATCATGTGGGCGGCCTACCGCGGCATCCCCCATTGGGAGTCCATCCCCAGCACCTGGGACGCGGTCTGGCACGCCAACGAGGTGCGGTTCATCCTGGACACCGGCCAGGCGTCGTCCACCCACATGGGCGAGCTGCGCAACGTCGAGACGCACCAGGCGCTCTACTACCCGTCGGTGTTCCACGCCCTGATCGCGGTGTTCTGCCAGTTGACCGGGGCGGCGCCCACCACCGGCTACACGCTGAGTTCGGTCGCGGCGTCGGTGTGGCTGTTTCCCGCCAGCGCGGCGATGCTGACCTGGCATCTGGCCCGGCCGCGCACCACCGAATGGCGCAGTGCGGGGGTGGCGGCCACCGCGGCGGCGTTGTCGGCGTCGTTCACCTCGCTGCCCTACGTCGAGTTCGGCGTCGCGGCGATGCCCAACCTGGCGGCCTACGGGGTAGCGGTGCCGACGTTCGTCCTGATCGTGTCCACATTGCGGCACCGCGACCGGGTCCCGCTGGCCGTGCTGGCGCTGGTGGGCCTGCTGTCGGTGCACCTCACCGGCGGGTTCGTCGCGATCTTGTTCCTGTTGGGCTGGTGGCTGCTGGACGCGGTCTGGCATCCGGTGCGGGGCCGGCTCGCCGACGCGCTGACGCTGCTCTGCGTGGCGGTGCCGACCGTGCTGATCCTGGCGCCGCAGTTCCTGGGGGTGCTCAGGCAGGCCGACATCATCGCCGGGCACTCCTTCCCCAGCTTCAAGGGCGCCAGGCAGGGCCTCATCGACGCCGTGCTGCAGCACACCCGCCACCTCAACGACTTTCCGACGCAGTACAAGCTGCTCGCGCTGGCGGCGATCGGAATGGCGATCCTGCTGTACAAAAAGGTCTGGTGGCCGACGGCGGTGTGGCTGCTGCTGATCGTGGCCATCGTCTACTCGGGGGCGCCGGCACGGTTTCGCGGGCCGATCGGCAACACGATCGGGGAGTTCAGCCAGTTCTTCTACAACGACCCCCGCAGGCTCTCCGGTGTGGTGGCGATGCTACTGGCGCCCATGGCGGGCATCGGGTTGTTCGCGCTGGTCGTGCTGGTGATGGCCGCCGCCAAACGGCTGGCCGGGCGATTCCGGCAGTTGCCCGGCCCCGTGTGGATCGCGGCCACGGCGGTGGTGCTGGCGGCGGCCTGCGTCTACACCGCCCGGCACTACTTCCTGCCGCACAAGGTGCTGCTCGGCGACAAATACGACTCGGTGATGATCGACCAGCGCGACCTGATGGCCATGGCCTACCTGGCCAAACTGCCCGGCGCGCACAACACCCTGATCGGCGACTCCAACGTCGACGGCACCGCGTGGATGTATGCCGTCGCCGACCTGCATCCGCTGTGGACGCACTACGACTTCCCGCAGCAAACCGGCCCGGGCTACTACCGATACATCTTCTGGACCTCGGCCCGCAAAGGCGATTCCGATCCGCGGGTCCTCGAGGCGATTAAAGCGCTCAATATCCGGTACATCTACACCAGCACGCCGACTGTCCGGGGGTTCGCAATACCCGAAGGACTAGTGTCACTGGATAAGTCGAAGTCGTGGGCGTTGATCTACGACAACGGCGGTGCCCGAATTTATGAATGGCGCGGAAACGGCACGACGCCACACTCATAGTCCACAGAGGATGGTGAAGCATTGAGTACCCGCAACGATGACGACGACGTCGAAATCATCGGCGGCGTCGACCCGCGCGTGATGGCAGTGGCCGACGACGAGGACGAGCGGTCCCTGACCGACCTTGTCGAGCAGCCGGCGAAGGTGATGCGCATCGGGACCATGATCAAGCAGCTGCTCGAGGAGGTGCGCGCCGCACCGCTGGACGAGGCCAGCCGCAACCGGCTGCGCGAGATCCACGCGACCAGCATCCGGGAACTGGAAGAGGGCCTGGCACCCGAACTGCGTGAGGAGCTCGACCGCCTCACCCTGCCCTTCAACGAAGACGCCGCGCCGTCCGACGCCGAATTGCGCATCGCCCAAGCGCAGTTGGTCGGGTGGCTGGAAGGACTGTTCCACGGCATCCAGACCGCGCTGTTCGCCCAGCAGATGGCCGCTCGCGCGCAGCTGGAAAACATGCGCCAGAGCGCCCTCCCCCCGGGCATGGGTAAGCCGGGCGGCGCGCCCGGACACGGTCAGTACCTGTGAGCGAACTCAAGTAGCTGATGGTGTCTGGTCCTCACATCGAGACGCACAACGCGTGGGTGGAGTTTCCCATCTTCGACGCCAAGTCGCGCTCGTTGAAGAAGGCCTTCTTGGGCAAGGCCGGCGGCACGATCGGCCGCAACAGCTCCAACGTGGTGGTGGTCGAAGCGTTGCGCGACATCACCATGTCCCTCGAGCTGGGCGACCGGGTCGGACTGGTCGGCCACAACGGGGCGGGCAAATCGACTCTGCTGCGCCTACTTTCGGGCATCTACGAACCCACCCGGGGCTGGGCGACGGTCACCGGCCGGGTGGCGCCGGTCTTCGATCTCGGCGTCGGCATGGACCCCGAGATCTCCGGCTACGAGAACATCATCATTCGCGGCCTGTTCCTGGGCCAGACGCGAAAGCAGATGCTGTCCAAGGTCGATGAGATCGCCGAATTCACCGAGCTGGGCGACTACCTGTCGATGCCGCTGCGCACCTATTCCACCGGCATGCGGGTGCGGCTGGCGATGGGTGTGGTCACCAGCATCGATCCCGAGATCCTGCTGCTCGACGAGGGCATCGGCGCAGTGGACGCCGACTTCCTGAAGAAGGCGCAGTCGCGGTTGCAGAGTCTGGTGGAACGCTCCGGAATCCTGGTGTTCGCCAGCCATTCCAACGAATTCCTGGCCCGGTTGTGCAAGACGGCGATGTGGATCGACCACGGCGTCATCCGCATGTCCGGCGGGATCGAAGACGTGGTGCGCGCGTACGAAGGGGAGGACGCGGCCCGGACCGTCCGCGAGGTGCTGGAAGAGGACCAGCACGCGAGGCGGGTCGAGACACCCCTGGCCCAAAGAGCATCCGTGGATGAGTGAGACCGTCTTCGCCGTCGTCGTCACCCACCGGCGCCCCGACGAGCTGGCCAAGTCGCTGGATGTGCTGAGCACGCAGACCCGGCTGCCCGATCACCTCATCGTGGTGGACAACGATTTTTCCGGCGAAGGACCGGGCTCCGGCCGGATCCGCGATCTGGTTGCCGGCCAACCGATCCCGACCACCTACCTGGGATCGCACCGAAACCTCGGCGGCGCGGGAGGTTTCGCGCTGGGCATGCTGCACGCGTTGGCTCAGGGCGCCGATTGGGTTTGGCTGGCCGACGACGACGGGCGCCCGCAGGACTCGAACGTGCTGGCCACCCTGCTGACCTGCGCCGCGAAGCACGGCCTGGCCGAGGTGTCACCGATGGTCTGCAATATGGACGACCCGCAGCGGCTGGCGTTCCCGCTGCGGCGGGGCCTGGTATGGCGCAGGCGCGCAAGCGAATTGCGCACCGAGGCGGGCCAAGACCTGCTGCCCGGGATCGCCTCGCTGTTCAACGGCGCCCTGTTCCGGGCCGCCACCCTGGACGCGGTCGGCGTCCCGGATCTGCGGCTGTTCATCCGCGGCGACGAGGTGGAGATGCACCGCCGGCTGGTGCGCTCCGGCCTGCCGTTCGGGACGTGCCTGGACACGATCTACTTGCACCCCTGCGGATCCGATGAATTCCGGCCGATTCTGGGTGGCCGCATGCACACCCAATACCCCGACAACGACACCAAGCGGTTCTACACCTACCGCAACCGCGGCTACCTGCTGTCGCAGCCCGGCCTGCGCAAGCTGCTGGTGCAGGAATGGGTGCGGTTCGGTTGGTTCTTCCTGGTGACCCGGCGCGACCCGCGCGGTCTGCTGGAATGGATCCGGTTGCGGCGCTTGGGACGTCGTGAACAGTTCGGCAAGCACGATGCGGGAGGATCCCGATGACGTTCCTCGATGCTGCAGCACAGTCGCGGACCTTCACCCGCGCCCGAAGCGATCTCGTCGACGGCTTCCGTCGCCGCGAGCTCTGGCTGCACCTGGGCTGGCAGGACATCAAGCAGCGCTACCGTCGCTCGGTGCTGGGGCCGTTCTGGATCACCATCGCGACCGGAACCACGGCCGTCGCGATGGGCGGCTTGTACTCCAAGCTGTTTCATCTCGAGCTGTCGCTGCATCTGCCGTATGTGACGCTGGGGCTGATCATCTGGAACCTGATCAACGCCGCCATCCTGGAGGGCGCCGACGTCTTCGTCGCCAACGAGGGACTGATCAAGCAGTTGCCGACGCCGCTGAGCGTGCACGTCTACCGGCTGGTGTGGCGGCAGATGATCCTGTTCGCGCACAACATCGTCATCTACGTCGTCATCGCGATGATCTTCCCCAAACCATGGTCGTGGGCCGATCTTTCAGTGATCCCGGCGCTGGCGCTGATCGTGCTCAACTGCATCTGGGTGTCACTGTGTTTCGGCATCCTGGCGACCCGCTATCGCGACATCGGCCCGTTGCTGTTTTCGATCGTGCAGTTGCTGTTCTTCATGACGCCGATCATCTGGAACGACGACACCCTGCGGCAGCAGGGGGCCGGACGGTGGTCGAAGATCGTCGAACTCAACCCGCTGCTGCACTATCTGGATATCGTTCGCGCCCCGCTGCTCGGGTCGCATCAGGAACTGCGGCACTGGGCCGTGGTGCTGGTGCTGACGACCGTCGGCTGGATCCTGGCCGCGTTTGCGATGCGCCAATACCGCGCCCGCGTGCCCTACTGGGTGTAGCCCGGCGGGCGGTTGCTCGGGGCCCCGCGCCGGCTTGGTTGCCGGGGACGCGCTTTGGGTGGACAGTCGTGCTCAGACCTCGAATGCGACGGAGGGCGCCCGATGGACATTGTGCCGGTGGGCCCTGGCTTTGCCGCGGAATTGCGCGGCGTGACCATCCACGAGGTTGCGGCGGCCGACGCCGTGTACGCGGCGGTGCGCGCGGCCTTCGAGGAGCATTCTGTTCTGGTCTTTCGTGGCCAGGACATCACCGACGAAGCACAACTTGCCTTCACGCGCCGGTTCGGCCCGCTCGAGGTCACCAAGGCGGGGTCGGTGGGCGCCGGCAGCAACCTCGTGGTCCTCAAGACCCTAAACGAGGAGGGCAAAGTGGTGCCCGAGGATCACCGGCTCGCCCTGGAGAACAAGGCGAACCAACTGTGGCACACCGACAGTTCGTTCAAGCGGGTGCCGGCGCTCGCTTCGGTGCTGTCGTCGCGCATCGTTCCGGCACGGGGAGGCGAGACCGAGTACGTCTCGACGCGGCTTGCGTTCGAGCGTCTCGATCCGGCGCTGCAGCGGCAGTTGGAGAATTCCTTCGCCTGGCACGAATACGCCTTTTCGCGCGCCAAGGTCGCGCCCGACCTGGTCGGCCCGGTTGAGCGCGCGGCGCTGCCGCCGCAATGTTGGCGTCTCGTTTGGAAGAACCCGGTCAATGGCCGCAAGGCGTTGTACATGGCCTCGCACACCTTCGCGATCGAGGGCATGGAGCGGACCGCGGCGCAAGAGTTGCTTGCCGAGCTGACCCAGGCGGCGACCGTCCCCGGCGCGAGCTATCTGCACGCGTGGCGCGAGGGCGACGTGGTGATGTGGGACAACCGGGCGATCATGCACCGCGGCCGGCCGTGGCCGGCGCGGGAGCCGCGCCACATGGTGCGGAGCACGATTGCCGCGACGGCCGGGGACGGGCTCGACGCGATGCATGCGCCGACGCGCCAGTGACGTGCGACTCCGACGGCCACGCAGAACGGTGGCGGGGCGCCTCGTCGTGGTGTCACACTGGAACGCCATCTGAGCAACTGGGCGAAAGGTCCACCGACGTGAGCAAAAAGGCCCCATCAGCAGCGGACGCCGCGCGGAACAATCTCGAAGCGGAGCTGGACCGGCTACGGCAACGGCGTGAGCGGCTCGAGGCCGAGGTCAAGAACGACCGCGGGATGGTGGGCGATCACGGGGATGCGGCCGAGGCGATCCAGCGCGCCGAGGAACTGGTGGTGCTCACCGACCGGATCAGCGAGCTGGACCGTCGCCTGCGGACCGGTCCGTCGGCAACCGACGCGTCCGAGACGCTGCCCGGCGGCACCGAGGTGACGCTGCGGTTCGCCGACGGTGAAGTGGTCACGATGCACGTGATCTCCATCGTCGAGGAGACACCCGTGGGCCGGGAGGCCGAGACGTTGACCGCGCGCAGCCCCCTGGCTCAGGCGCTGGCCGGGCGCAAACCCGGCGACACGGTGACCTACTCGACGCCGCAGGGCGAGAACCAGGTCGAGCTGATCTCGGTCAAGCTGCCCCGTTAACGCTGGCCGGGGAGCACCCACCGGCCCCGTTAGACTCCCCTCGATGGTTGCCCCGCTGCCCGATTCCGCGTCCGAAGACGTGCGCCCGCACTTGAGCCTGACGACGCAGGTCACCCGATTCGTCGTCACCGGCGGCCTGGCGGGGATCGTGGACTTCGGGCTCTACCTGCTGCTGTGGAAGGTCGTGGGCGTCCAGGTTGACCTGTCCAAGGCCACCAGCTTCATCGTCGGCACCATCACGGCCTACCTGATCAACCGCCGCTGGACCTTCCAGGCGTCTCCCAGCACCGCCCGGTTCGTCGCGGTCATGGTCCTCTACGCCATCACGTTCGCCGTGCAGGTCGGGCTCAACCACGTGTGCCTGGCGCTTCTCCACTACCGCGGCTGGGCGCCGCTCGTCGCGTTCGTGATCGCGCAGGGCACCGCGACGGTGATCAACTTCGTCGTGCAGCGGGCCGTAATCTTCCGCATCCGCTGAGCCGCCCTCGGCAAGCGGTACCCTCTTTGACGATGTCGAGCACCGATCCCCTGACCAAGCCCACCCAGCTGATGGGCTTCGGGCGCACCGCACCGTCGGTGGCCCAGGTGCTCTCTACCCGCGATCCCGAGGTGATCGCAAAGGCGGTGGCCCGGGTGGCCGAGTCGGGCGATCCGAAGGGCCGGGGCGTGATCGCCCGTGGTCTGGGCCGGTCCTACGGCGACAACGCCCAAAACGGTGGCGGCCTGGTGATCGACATGACCGGGCTCAACCGCATCCACTCGATCAGCGCCGACACCCGGTTGGTCGACGTCGACGCCGGCGTCAGCCTGGACCAGTTGATGAAGGCGGCGCTGCCGTTCGGGCTGTGGGTGCCGGTGCTGCCGGGCACACGCCAGGTCACCGTCGGCGGCGCGATCGCCTGCGACATCCACGGCAAGAACCACCACAGCGCGGGCAGCTTCGGTAACCACGTCCGGTCGATGGACCTGCTCATGGCCGACGGCACCGTCCGCACCATCACCCCCGAAGGGGACGATGCCGAACTGTTCTGGGCGACCGTCGGCGGCAACGGCCTGACCGGGATCGTGCTGCGGGCCACCATCGCCATGACGCCGACGGAGACGGCGTACTTTATCGCCGACGGTGTTGCCACCCACGACCTCGATGAAACGGTCGCCGTTCACCTCGACGGCAGCGAGGCCAACTACACCTACTCCAGCGCGTGGTTCGACCTGATCAGCCCGCCACCGAAGCTGGGCCGGGCCTCGGTCAGCCGGGGCAGCCTGGCGAAGCTCGATCAGCTGCCCAAGAAGCTGGCCAAGAACCCGCTGAAATTCGATGCGCCGCAGCTGTTGACGGTGCCGGACGTGTTCCCGATCAGTGCGATGAACAAACTGTCGTTCATGGCGATCGGCGAGGTGTACTACCGGCTGGGCGGGACCTACAGCGGCAAGATTCAGAATCTGTCGCAGTTCTATCACATGCTCGACCTGGTCAGTGGCTGGAATAACGCTTACGGCCCAAGGGGTTTCGCGCAACACCAGTTCCTGGTTCCGCCGGACGCGATGCACGAGTTCAAGGCCATCATCCGCTGGATCCAGACCACCGGCCATTACTCGGCGCTGAACGTCTTCAAGCTTTTCGGGCCGGGCAACCGCGGGCCGCTGAGTTTCCCGATGGCGGGCTGGAATGTCGCCATGGACTTCCCCAACAAGCCGGGGATCAACGAGTTCCTCAACGAACTCGACAGGCGCGTGCTGGAATTCGGCGGAAGGGTCTACACCGCCAAGGATTCTCGCGTGAGCGCCGAAACCTTCCACGCCATGTACCCGCGCATCGACGAATGGATCGCCGTGCGACGCAAGGTAGATCCGACAGGGGTGTTTGCCTCCGACATGGCCCGACGTTTGGAGCTGCTCTAAATGGTGCTCGATGCCGTAGGTAATCCGCAGACCATCTTGCTGCTCGGCGGTACCTCCGAGATCGGCCTGGCCATCTGCGAACGCTACCTGCAGAATGCGCACGCGCGGATTGTGTTGGCCGCCATGCCCAGTGACCCCGGCCGCGACGCCGCGGTGGCGCAGATGCAGGCCGCAGGCGCGCGTTCGGTCGAGCTGATCGATTTCGAAGCCACCGACCCCGAGACCCATCCCAAGATGATCGAGGCGGCCTTCGCCGGCGGAGATATAGACGTGGCCATTGTGGCGTTCGGCATCCTGGGGGACGCCGAGGAGCTGTGGCAGAACCAGCACAAGGCGGTGCAGGCCGTCGAAATCAACTACACCGCAGCGGTTTCGGTGGGAGTTCTGCTGGGCGAGAAGATGCGCGCCCAGGGCTTCGGCCAGATCATCGCCATGAGCTCGGCGGCCGGCGAGCGGGTGCGGCGGTCCAACTTCGTCTACGGCTCCACCAAGGCCGGACTGGACGGCTTCTACCTGGGCCTCGGAGAGGCGTTGCGCGAGTACGGGGTTCGCGTCCTGGTGATCCGGCCCGGCCAGGTACGCACCCGGATGAGTGCGCACGTCAAGGAAGCGCCGCTGACCGTCGACAAGGAGTACGTCGCCAACCTCGCGGTGACTGCGGCCGCCAAAGGTAAGGAATTGGTTTGGGCACCAGCAGCATTCCGTTATGTGATGATGGTGTTGCGACACGTCCCGCGTCCCATCTTCCGCAAGCTTCCCATCTGACCATGCGTAACGCGCTGGCCACCCTCGGCCAGATGGCTTTGGCGGTGCTGGTCGCGGTTGTCGTCGCGGTGGTCTCGCTGGTCGCCATCTCCCGGGTGCAGTGGCCGGCGTTCCCGTCCTCCAATCAACTGCACGCCCTGACCACCGTCGGGCAGGTCGGCTGCCTGGCCGGGCTGGTCGCCGTCGGCTGGGTGTGGCGGCGCTGCGCGCGCCCCCGCGGCCGGCTGCTCACCCAATTGGCCGGGCTGGTCTTCGTCTCCGCGTTCACCGTCGTGACGCTGGGCATGCCGCTGGGGGCGACCAAGCTGTACCTGTTCGGCATCTCCGTCGACCAGCAGTTCCGCACCGAATACCTGACCCGCCTGGCGGACAGCCCCGCCCTGCGCGACATGACCTATCTCGGGCTGCCGCCGTACTACCCGCCGGGCTGGTTCTGGATCGGCGGGCGCGCCGCGGCGCTCGGCGGGTCGCCGGCCTGGGAGATCTTCAAGCCGTGGGCCATCACCTCGATCACCATCGCCGTCGCGCTCGCGCTGGTGCTGTGGTGGCGGATGGTCCGGTTCGAATACGCGCTGATCGTCACCACCGCGACGGCCGCGGTGACGCTGGCCTACGGCTCTCCCGAGCCCTACTCGGCGATGATCACCGTGTTGTTGCCGCCGATGCTGGTGCTGACCTGGTCGGGCTTGCGCGCCGGTGACCGGCCGGACGCGCCCGGCCGTGCGGGCTGGGCCGCGGTGATCGCCGCCGGGCTGTTTCTGGGCTGGACGGCCACCTGGTACACGCTGCTGTTCGGGTTCAGCGCGTTCACCGTCGGGTTGATGGCCCTCTGGCTGGCCGGCGTGCGCTGGTGGCGGAACCGCAAGACCGGCGGGCTCAAAGCCGCCCTCGATCCGCTGCGCCGGTTGGCCGTCATCGCCGGCATCGCCGTGGCGATCGCCTGCACGACGTGGTTGCCGTTCGTGTTGCGAGCGATGCGCAGCCCGATCAGCAACTCCGGCAGCGCCATGCACTACCTGCCGGCCGACGGCGCCGAGTTGACCTTCCCCATGCTGCAGTTCACGCTGCTGGGCGTCGTCTGCCTGATCGGCACCCTATGGCTGGTGCTGCGGGCCCGATCGTCGGTGCGGGCGGGCGCCCTGGCCGTGGGCGTGCTGGCGATCTATCTGTGGTCGCTGCTGTCCATGCTCACCACGCTGGCCCGCACCACCCTGTTGTCGTTCCGGCTGCAGCCGACCCTGAGCGTGCTGCTGGTCGCCGCCGGCGCGTTCGGCTTCCTCGAACTCGCCCAGGCGCTCGCCGCCGCGGGCCGCGACCGCCACTGGGGCCGCGCCATCGCACCGGTGGCCGGCGCCATCGGCCTGGCCGCCGCCATCGCATTCAGCCAGGACATCCCCGACGTGCTGCGGCCCGACCTCACCATCGCCTACACCGACACCGACGGTCACGGGCAGCGCGGCGACCGCCGGCCGCCCAGCGCCGAGAAGTTCTACGCCACCATCGATCACGCCATCACGCAGGTGACCGGCAAGCCACGCGACCAGACCGTCGTGATGACCGCCGACTACAGCTTCCTGTCCTTCTACCCCTACTGGGGATTCCAGGGTCTCACCTCGCACTACGCCAACCCCCTCGCACAATTCGACCTGCGGGCCGCACAGATCAACAAGTGGTCCGACCTCAAGACCGCCGACGAGTTGATCCATGCCCTGGACACGTGCCCGTGGCCCCCGCCGACGGTTTTCCTGATGCGCCGCGGCGCAGGAGGCAACTACACGCTGCGGCTGGCCGAGGACGTCTACCCCAACCAGCCCAACGTGCGGCGGTATACCGTCGATCTGCGCGGAGCCCTGTTCGACAACCCGCGTTTCGTCGTCCAAAGCGTCGGCCCATTTGTGCTGGCCATCCGCAAGCCCGGGACGTAACTGATGATGAGCACCGACACCTCGGCCCAAACAGCCGAAGAACTAGCATCTAGCTCCGTGCACGACACGGAAGCGAATCACCGGATCGCCCGGCTGGTTGCTTCCGTCGCCGGGCTGCTCGGAGTGCTGCTCGCGATCGCCACCCCGCTGCTTCCGGTCGACCAGACCACCGCCCAACTGAACTGGCCGCAGAACGGCACCTTTGGCAGCGTCGACGCGCCGCTGATCGGCTACGTCGCCACCGATTTGACCATCACCGTGCCGTGCGAGGCCGCCGCCGGACTGGCCGGACCGGGCAATGGGGGCAAGACGGTGTTGCTGTCGACGGTGCCCAAGCAGGCGCCGAAGGCCGTCGACCGGGGACTGCTGATCGTGCGCGCCAACAACGACCTGGTGCTGGTGGTGCGCAACGTCCCGGTGGTGACCGCCCCGCTGAGCCAGGTGCTCGGCCCGGCCTGCCAGCGGCTGACCTTCACCGCCCACGCCGACCGGGTCACCGCCGAGTTCGTCGGCCTGACCCAGGGACCCAACGCCGAGCATCCTGGCTCGCCGCTGCGCGGTGAGAAGAGCGGCTACGACTTCCGCCCCCAGATCGTCGGCGTCTTCACCGATCTGAGTGGGCCGGCGCCGTCCGGCCTGCACTTCTCGGCGACCATCGACACCCGCTACAGCAGCAGCCCCACCCCGCTGAAGATGGCCGCGATGATCCTCGGGCTGGTGCTGACGGCCGCGTCCCTGATCGCGCTGCACATCCTCGATACCGCCGACGGAATCCGGCACCGCCGCTTCCTGCCCGCTCGCTGGTGGTCGATCGGCCCTCTGGACGCCCTGGTCACGGCGGCGCTGGTGTGGTGGCATTTCGTCGGCGCCAACACCTCCGACGACGGCTACATCCTGACCATGGCCCGGGTGTCCGAGCACGCCGGCTACATGGCCAACTACTACCGCTGGTTGGGCACGCCCGAGGCTCCGTTCGGCTGGTACTACGACCTGCTCGCGCTGTGGGCCCATGTCAGCACCACCAGCGTCTGGATGCGGCTGCCCACTCTGGTGATGGCGCTGACGTGCTGGTGGGTGATCAGCCGCGAAGTCATGCCCCGCCTGGGCCACGCCGTCAAGCAGAACCGGACCGCGGCCTGGACCGCGGCGGGCACGTTCCTGGCGGTCTGGCTGCCGCTGGACAACGGCCTGCGGCCCGAGCCGATCATCGCCCTGGGCATTCTGCTGACGTGGTGCTCGGTGGAACGCGCGGTGGCCACCAGTCGGCTGCTGCCGGTGGCGATCGCCTGCATCATCGGTGCGCTGACGCTCTTTTCCGGACCGACGGGCATCGCCTCGATCGGTGCCCTGCTGGTCGCGATCGGGCCGCTGCGGACCATTCTGCACCGCCGCTTCAAACGATTCGGTGCGCTACCGCTGATCGCGCCGCTGCTGGCCGCGGTCACCGTCACCGTGATTTTGATCTTCCGGGACCAGACCCTGACCGGTGAGATCCAGGCCACCATGCTCAAGCGCGCGGTCGGACCCAGCCTGAGTTGGTTCGACGAACACCTCCGCTACGAGCGGCTGTTCATGGCCAGCCCCGACGGCTCGGTCGCCCGCCGCTTCGCCGTGCTGGCGCTGATCCTCGCGCTCGGGATCACGGTGGCAATGTCGTTGCGCAAGGGCCGGATTCCCGGCACCGCCGTCGGCCCGAGCCGCCGCATCGTCGGGATCACCATCATCTCCTTCGTCGCGATGATGTTCACGCCCACCAAGTGGACCCACCACTTCGGGGTGTTCGCCGGGCTGGCCGGGCCGCTGGGCGCGCTGGCCGCGGTCGCGGTGACCTCCGTGGCGATGCGATCCCGGCGCAACCGCACCGTGTACGCGGCCGTGGTGCTGTTCCTGGTCGCGTTGTCGTTCGCCAGCGTCAACGGCTGGTGGTACGTCTCGAATTTCGGTGTGCCCTGGTCGAATGAGTTCCCGGCCTGGCACTACGCCTTCGCGACCGCGCTGCTCGGGTTGACCGTGGTGGTGCTGCTGCTGGCGGCGTGGTTCCACTTCGTCGCCCCGGACAATGGGCCGCCCAAGACCCGCCTGGGCGCCCGGGTAGCCGGAATTGTTCAGTCCCCCTTGGCAATTGCGACCTGGATGCTGGTGGTGTTCGAGGTGGCATCGCTGACTCTGGCGATGACCGACCAATACCCGGCGTGGTCGGTCGGTCGCTCCAACCTGCAGGCTCTGACCGGGAAGTCGTGCGGATTGGCCGAGGACGTGCTGGTGGAGCAGGACCCGAACGCGGGCATGCTGACGCCGGTGAACACGTCGGTCGCCGACGCGCTGGGGGCGGGTCTGTCGGAAGCCTTCACGCCCAACGGAATTCCCGCCGACGTGCGCGCCGACCCGGTGATGGAACGCCCGGGTGACCGCAGCTTCGTCAACGACGAGGAGAAGACCGGCAGCAACCAGGCCGGCACCGAGGGCGGCACCACCCCCGCGCCGGGGATCAACGGTTCGTCGGCTCAGCTGCCCTTCAACCTCGACCCGGCGCGCACACCGGTGCTGGGCAGCTGGCGCTCGGGCATCCAGGTGCCCGCGCACCTGCGGTCCAGCTGGTACCGGCTGCCCGCCCGCGACAAGGCCGGGCCGCTGCTGGTGGTGAGTGCCGCCGGGCGCTTCGACCCCCGCGAGGTCCAGGTGCAGTGGGCCACCGACGACCAGGCGGCCGGCGGACACCCCGGCGGGTCGTTCCAATTCTCGGACGTGGGCGCGTCTCCGGCCTGGCGCAACCTGCGCCTGCCGATGTCGGCAATTCCGAGTTCCGCCACCCAGATTCGGTTGGTCGCCGACGACGAAGACCTGGCCCCGCAGCACTGGATCGCGCTGACCGCGCCGAGAACCCCGCAGCTGCGCACGCTGCAGGACGTGGTGGGTTCCGTCGACCCGGTGTTCTTGGACTGGCTCGTCGGGCTGGCCTTCCCCTGTCAGCGACCCTTCGGCCATCAGAACGGCGTCGACGAGGCCCCGAGATGGCGCATCCTGCCCGACCGATTCGGCGCCGAGGCCAACTCGCCGGTGATGGACAACAACGGCGGCGGCCCGCTGGGCGTCACCGAGCTGTTGGCCAAGGCGACCACCGTGGCCACCTACCTCAAGGACGACTGGTCTCGCGACTGGGGCTCGCTGCAACGGCTGTCGCCCTACTACCCCGACGCCGAGCCCGCCCACCTGCTGCTCGGGACGGCCACGCGAAGCGGCCTGTGGGGCCCAGCCCCGCTGAGACACTAAGGCGCACAACGAGTTCTGCCCCGCTTCCGGCTGAAAGGCATGGAAGCGGGGCAGACTGTGCGGGATCGATGTCAGATCATGGCAGGGCGGCGTTGAACGGGTGCGTCAGGGTCCAGCCCGGGTTCAGGAAGTTGGCGGCGTAGTGGCGCACCGGGTGCAGGTGCCCGCTGTGCGGGACGTCGGGGCTTGCGGAGGCGACGGCCGGCATCAGCGACCCGGCGATCGACAAACCGATGGCGCCCAACCCGACACCCGCGGCGATGCGGAGCTTGGAGACCTTCTTGACGTCGGTCTGGGTGTCTGCGCCGGCGATGTTGTCCTTCATGGTGGTGATTCCTATCTGCCGTACTTTGCGTATTTGCGTACTTTTCCCTGGTGCCGATCTTGATGACCGGCAACACCAGGTTGCGGCAGACGGCTTGCCATACGGTCGCGAGATTCTTGCGAAATTCTTGCGCTGCCGGGTTGACCTGCGGCGAAACCCTTGAGAATGACTATCGGTAAGTCTATGCTTACGGTTCGTGGTCGCTTACCAAACCGGTAACGCGTGGCTGGCCCTGGCGGACGGAACGCGGCGGGCCATCGTGGAACGCCTCGCGCACGGCCCATCGGCGGTCGGCGAGTTGGCCCGCGACCTGCCGGTCAGCCGGCCGGCGGTTTCCCAACACCTCAAGGTGCTCAAGTCCGCCGGGCTGGTGCGCGACCGCGCCGCGGGCACCCGCCGCGTCTATCAGCTCGACCCCGCCGGTCTGCAGGCACTGCGCGACGATCTCGACCGGTTCTGGACCCAGGCGCTTGCCGGGTATGCGCAAACCATCGACGCGATGAACGAAGGAGCACCATGACGCCGGAGCCGACTCGCACCGTTACCCACCACGTCGTCGTCAACGCCCCCCTCGAGCGCGCGTTCGCCGTCTTCACCGAACAGTTCGGCGCTTTCAAGCCGCGCGAGCACAATCTGTTGGCGGTCCCGATCGCCGAGACGGTGTTCGAACCCCAAGTGGGCGGCCACATTTACGACCGGGGCGTCGACGGCAGCGTTTGCCGATGGGCGCGCATCCTGGTGTACGAGCCACCGCACCGGGTGATGTTCAGCTGGGACATCGGGCCGACGTGGCAGCTGGAAACCGACCCGTCCAAGACCAGCGAGGTCGAAGTGCGCTTCGCCGCCGAGGGTGACCGGCGCACCCGGGTGGACCTCGAACACCGCCACCTGGATCGCCACGGACCGGGCTGGCAATCCGTCGCGGATGGTGTCGACGGAGACGCCGGCTGGCCGCTGTACCTGGGGCGCTACCTGGACCTGTTGAGCGATGGTGACCCGCGATGACGTCCGATCTGATGACCATGGCGCGCGCCGAGCGCGCAGACCTCGCGGAATTCCTCGCCACTTTGACGCCGCAGGAGTGGGAGGCGCCGACCCTGTGCACCCGCTGGAAAGTCAAAGACGTTGTCGCCCATGTGATCAGCTATGACGAACTGGGCACGCTGGGGCTGCTGCGACGGTTCGCCAAGGGTTGGATCGTGCGGGCCAACCAGGTGGGCGTCGACGAATTTGCGTCCCTCACGCCGCAACAGTTACTGGAATTCCTGCGCAGCCATCTCCAACCACGCGGTCTGCCAGCGGGTTTCGGCGGAATGATCGCGCTCGTCGACGGCACCGTCCACCACCAGGACATCCGCCGCTCGCTGGGCCGGCCACGCGTGGTTCCGCCCGATCGACTCGAGCGGATTCTCCCCTTGGTGCCCGGCAACCCCCGGCTCGGTGCGGGACGCCGAATCAGGGGCCTGGGACTGCGCGCCACCGATGTCTCGTGGACGCACGGCGACGGGCCCGAGGTGACCGGCCCCGGCGAGGCACTGCTGCTGGCGATGACGGGCCGGCCGGCCGCCCTGGCCGACCTCGAGGGTCCCGGGCTTGCCACGCTGACGGACCGGGTCCGCGGATAGCGTTCAGGCGGGGCGGATTTCGAAGACGAACTCCGAGTTGCCGATGCGGATGTGATCGCCGTCCTCCAGGGTGGTGCTGCGCCGCACGCGCCGGCCCCGCACCTGCACGCCATTGGTGGATTTCATGTCGGTGATCAGGAAGTCCGTTCCGGTGTCGATGATCACGGCATGGTGGCGGCTGACCTCGGTGTCGTCCAGGACGATCTCGTTGTCGTCGAGACGTCCGATCCGGGTGGTCACACCGTTGAGCTGATAGTGCCGGCCGGCCTTGTCACGCAACCGGGCGACGACGGGATCGTCGACCAGCGCCGCCGTCGACTCCGAGCGCACGGTGCTCTGCTTGTGGGTGGTCATCACCGCCCGCTTGCCCGCCCGCTTGGGTTGCTCGGGGCCCAGCGGCTCCTGGCGCAGGATGCGCTGCTGCAGGGCGTTCACCGTCGGTCCGGGATCGATGCCCAGCCCGTCGGCCAACGCCGTCTTCAGCCGCCGATACGCGCCGAGCGCATCCGACTGCCGCTCGGTGACGTAGTAGGCGGCGATCAGTTGCGCCCACAGTGGTTCGCGATAGGGATGCCGTGCGACGAGCGCTTCCAGCTCGCCGATGACGCCATCGGCGCGCCCACACGCGATCTCGGCTTCGGCGCGTGCGGTGTAGCTTGCCACCCGCTCTTCGAGCAGCATGCTGGCGAACGCGTCGACGAAGGCGAAATTGTGCAGGTCGTCGAGCACCGGTCCGCGCCATTCGCCCAGCGCCGTCGACAGGTGGCTGCTGGCTTCCTCGAAGCGGCCCAGGCTGGCGGCCTGGACTCCCGCGGTCTTGTGGGCGCGGAACCGTCCCAGATCGCAATCGGCGTCGGCGACGCTGAGCTGATAGCCCGGCGGGGCGCTGGCCAGCACCCCGTTCGGGTTGGCCACCGCGCCGCGCAACAGCCGCCGCAGCGTCGAGATGTAGGACTGGATGCTGGTGCGCGCCGCCGGCACCGGAGCCTCGCCCCAGACGGCGTCGATCAAGGCGTCGACGGACACCGGCCGGTTGCGGTGGACCAGGAGCATGGCCAGCACCGCGCGCTGTTTCGGGGCGCCCAGCGACAACTGGGTGCCGTTGGCCGTCATCGACAACGGTCCCAAGACGCCAAATCCCAGACCTGCGTTCGTCACGCGCTGTCAGCCTCCCGGGGGTTCGGCGGCCGCACTCGAGGCCTCAGCCCCCTATTTTGAACGCATACACGCAACGAATGCTGAATTGGCGGGCGGGTTTTGCTGTGATTCGCACCCGTATTGCAGCGTGGCGGCACGCGGTGGTGCCGACTCCGATGTCCGACGTCCAAGGCGCGCACAGCCCCGTGTCCCGGCTCGTCCCCGGGGCGCTCAACAGCGACGGTCCAACTCGTTCCCGAGGCGCTGCGCGGCCACGCGTCCTCATCGGACAAAGCCGCGTCGCTTACGATCGAGCCTCGTGCCCCACGACGGTAAAGAGCGATCGCAGCGGATCCCCCGGTCGGTGGCCGCCATCGCGGGCATCGTAGGGCTGCTGCTGTGCCTGTCCGTCCCGCTGCTCCCGGTCAAACAGACCACCGCAACGGTCCTCTGGCCGCAGGGCAACATCGACGGGCATGTCAGCCAGATCACCGCGCCCCTGGTGTCGGGGGCACCCCGCGCGCTGGACATCTCCATTCCCTGCCCGGACATCGCCACCCTGCCCCGCGGCGGCGGCCTGGTGGTCTCGACCCTGCCGCCCGGCGGCATGGACGCCGGGAAGAACGGGTTGTTCGTGCGCGCCAACACCGACGTGGTCGTCGTCGCGTTCCGGGACACCGTGGCCGCGTTCGCGCAACGCTCGGCCGTCGCCGCCGGGGCCTGCAGCGTGCTGCACGTCTGGGCCAACGCCGGCGAAACCGGCGCTGACTTCGTCGGCATCCCCGGCGCCACCGGGGTGCTGCCACCCGAGAAGAAGCCCCAGGTCGGCGGCGTCTTCACCGACATGAAAGTGCCCGCAGGACCGGGACTGTCGGCCCGCATCGACATCGACACCCGCTTCATCACCGCGCCCACCGTCATCAAGGAAATCGTGATGATCCTGGGCGCCCTGGCCGTGCTGACGGCCATCATCGCCCTCGCGGTGCTGGACCGCCGCAGCCGGGGCGGGAGCTTGATACACAACTGGCGCTCCCCGATCGCCTGGCTGTCCCGGTATCGCCCCGGCACGCGCCTGGCGAACTGGCGGCGGGTGGGAATCGCGACATGGATCGCCGACGCCGGCGTGATCGCAACCCTGCTGCTGTGGCACATCATCGGCGCGACCTCGTCGGATGACGGCTACAACCTGACCATCGCGCGCGTCGCCCCCGGCGCCGGCTACATCGCCGACTACTACCGCTACTTCGGCACCACGGACGCACCCTTCGACTGGTATCTCGGGGTGCTGGCCAAGATGGCCTCGGTGAGCACGGCCGGCGTCTGGATGCGGCTGCCCGCCACGGCGGCCGCGATCGGCTGCTGGCTGATCATCAGCCATTGGGTGCTGCGTCGGCTCGGACCCGGCCGCGGCGGCCTGGCGGCCAACCGGGTGGCGGTCTTCACCGCGGGCGCGGTGTTCGTGGCGGCGTGGCTGCCGTTCAACAACGGCCTGCGGCCCGAACCGCTGATCGCCCTCGGCGTGCTGGTCACCTGGATGCTGGTGGAACGCGCGATCGCGCTGCGGCGGTTGGCACCCGCGGCGGTGGCCGTCATCGTGGCGCTGCTGAGCGCGACGCTGGCGCCGCAGGGCCTGATCGCCGTCGCCGCGCTGCTGACCGGGGCACGGGCCGTCGCCCAGACGATCCGGCGCCGCCGGGCGACCGACGGACTGCTGGCACCGCTGGCGGTGCTGGCGGCCTCGCTGTCGCTGATCCTCGTGGTGGTGTTCCGCAGCCAGACGCTGGCCACGGTCGGCGAATCGGCCCGCATCAAGTACAAGGTCGGCCCGACCATCGCCTGGTACCAGGACTGGCTGCGCTACTACTTCCTCACCGTGGAATCCAACCCCGACGGATCGATGGCGCGGCGATTCGCCGTCTTGGTCCTGCTGCTGTGCATGTTCGGGATGCTGGTCACCCTGCTGCGCCGGGGCCGGATTCCGGGCGTGGCCAGCGGCCCGGCGTGGCGGTTGATCGGCACCACCGCGTTCGGCCTGCTGCTGTTGACGTTCACGCCGACCAAGTGGGCGGTCCAGTTCGGTGCGTTCGCCGGGCTGGCCGGGGCGCTGGGTGCGGTCACCGCCTTCGCTCTGGCCCGGATCGGCCTGCACAACCGCCGCAACCTGACGCTGTACGTCACGGCGCTGCTGTTCGTGCTGGCCGTGGCGACCTCGGGCGTCAACGGCTGGTTCTACGTCGGCAACTACGGGGTGCCGTGGTACGACATCCAGCCGGTCATCGCCAGCCACCCGGTGACGTCGATGTTCCTGGCGCTGTCGATCGCGACCGGCCTGCTGGCCGCCTGGCAGCACTTCCGGATGGATTACGCCGGGCACACCGAGGTCAAGGACAACCGGCGCAACCGGGTGCTGGCGTCGACCCCGCTGCTGGTGGTCGCGACCATCATGGTCGTCGGCGAAGTCGCCTCACTGACCAAGGGCGCGGTGTTCCGCTATCCGCTCTACACCACCGGCAAGGCCAACCTCGCCGCGATCAGTTCGGGGCTGTCCCCCGCCAGCTGCGCCATGGCCGACGACGTGCTGACCGAGCCGGACCCCAATGCGGGCATGCTGCAGGCGGCGCCCGGGCAGACCTTCGGCCCGGACGGCCCGCTGGGCGGCAGCAACCCGGTCGGCTTCAAACCCGACGGCGTCGGCGACGACCTGAGGTCGTACCCGGTGGTCACCAAACCGGGCGTGGTGAATTCCGACGCGTCACCGAACAAGCCCAACGCGGCCATGAGCGACTCCGCGGGCACGGCCGGCGGAAAGGGCCCGGTCGGGGTGAACGGGTCGAACATCGCGCTGCCGTTCGGCCTCGACCCGGCCCGCACCCCGGTGATGGGCAGCTACGGTGAGAACTCGCTGGCCGCCACCGCCACCTCGGCCTGGTACCAGCTGCCCCCACGCACCGGCGACCGGCCGATCGTCGTGGTGTCGGCGTCCGGCGCCATCTGGTCCTACAAGGAGGACGGCACCTTCACCTACGGGCAGTCGCTGAAACTGCAGTGGGGTGTCACCCGCCCCGACGGCACCACCCAGCCGCTCGGTGAAGTCCAGCCCATCGACATCGGGCCCGAGCCGGCGTGGCGCAACCTGCGGTTCCCGCTGACCTGGGCGCCGCCCGAGGCGAACGTGGCGCGCATCGTCGCCTACGACCCGAACCTGAGCTCGGACCAGTGGTTCGCCTTCACGCCGCCGCGGGTGCCGGTCTTGCAGACGCTGCAGCAAATGATGGGATCGCAAACGCCCGTGCTGATGGACATCGCGACCGCCGCGAACTTCCCCTGCCAGCGGCCGTTCTCCGAACACCTTGGCGTGGCGGAACTTCCGCGGTACCGCATCCTGCCCGACCACAAGCAGACGGCATCGTCGTCGAACGGGTGGCAGGCCAGCGAGACCGGCGGGCCGTTCCTGTTCCTGCAGACAATGCTGCGCACCTCGACGATCTCGACGTATCTGCGTGGCGACTGGTATCGCGACTGGGGATCCGTGGAGCAGTACTTCCGGTTGGTGCCGGCTGATCAGGCGCCGGACGCCGTAATCGAACAGGGTGTGATGACAGTGCACGGCTGGAGCCGGCAGGGACCGATTCGGGCACTGCCATGAGCGTCACGACCGTCGACAACCGCGAAGACAAGGCGGCCCCCCGGCAGAACGTGCGGGTGACCCGCTGGGTCGCGACGATCGCCGGGCTGATCGGCTTCATCCTGTCGGTCGCGACGCCGCTGCTGCCCGTCGTGCAGACCACCGCGCAGCTGAACTGGCCGCAGAACGGCCAGCTGAACAGCGTTACGGCGCCGCTGATTTCGCTGACACCGGTCGACGTGAACGTGACCGTGCCGTGCTCGGTGGTGCGCGCCCTGCCGCCGGAGGGCGGGGTGGTGCTCAGCACGGCACCCAAGAAGGGCAAGGACGCCGCGCTCAACGCGCTGTTCGTGGTCGTCAACGGCAAGCGCGTCGACGTCACCGACCGCAACGTGGTGATCGCCAGCGCGGCACGGGATCAGGTCACGTCCCCGCAATGTCAGCGCATCGAGATCACCTCGACCAAGGCGGGCGCCTTCGCCACCTTCGTCGGACTGAATGATCCTGCGGGCAAACCGATCAGCGGCGGTTTCCCCGACCCGAACCTGCGGCCGCAGATCGTGGGGGTGTTCACCGACCTCAGCGGGCCGGCCCCGGCGGGTTTGAAGCTGTCGGCGACCATCGACACCCGGTTCTCCACCACCCCAACGACTTTGAAGCTGGCCGCGATGGTGCTGGCTATCGTGTCCACCATCGTCGCGCTGATCGCCTTGTGGCGGCTCGATCAGCTGGACGGTCACCGGATGCGCCGGCTCATTCCGGCGAACTGGCGCACGTTCACCCTGGCCGATGTCACGGTGATCTCCGGCTTCGTGCTGTGGCATGTGATCGGGGCGAACTCGTCGGACGACGGCTACATCCTGGGCATGGCCCGGGTCGCCGACCGCGCCGGCTACATGTCGAACTACTTCCGCTGGTTCGGTAGCCCCGAGGACCCCTTCGGCTGGTACTACAACCTGCTGGCGCTGATGACCCATGTCACCGACGCCAGCCTGTGGATGCGGTTGCCGGACTTGATCGCCGGGATCGTGTGCTGGCTGCTGCTCTCGCGTGAGGTGCTGCCCCGGCTGGGGCCCGCGGTGGCCGCCAGCAAGGCGGCGAATTGGGCGGCGGGCATGGTGCTGTTGACGGCCTGGATGCCGTTCGACAACGGCCTGCGCCCCGAGCCGATCATCGCCGTCGGGTCGCTGATCACCTATGTGCTGATCGAGCGCTCCATGCGCTACAGCCGGCTGACGCCCGCGGCGCTGGCGGTCATCACCGCGGCGTTCACCCTCGGAGTGCAGCCCACCGGATTGATCGCGGTGGCCGCGCTGGTCGCCGGCGGCCGCCCGATCCTGCGCATTCTGGTTCGCCGTCACCGCGTGGTCGGCACGTGGCCGCTGGTGGCGCCGATGCTGGCCGCCGGCACGGTCATCCTGACCGTAGTGTTCGCCGATCAGACGCTGTCAACGGTGTTGGAAGCCACCAGGATTCGCACCTCGATCGGCCCCAGCCAGGCCTGGTACACCGAGAACCTGCGCTACTACTACCTGATTCTGCCCACCGTCGACGGGTCGCTGTCGCGCCGCTTCGGGTTCCTGGTCGCCGCCCTGTGTCTCTTCACGACCGTCTTTATCATGTTGCGGCGCAAGCGGATTCCCGGTGTCGCGCGGGGGCCGGCCTGGCGGCTGATGGGTGTCATCTTCGGCACCATGTTCTTCCTGATGTTCACCCCGACCAAGTGGGTGCACCACTTCGGGCTGTTCGCCGCGGTGGGAGCGGCGATGGCCGCGCTGGCGACGGTGCTGGTGTCGCACGAGAGCTTGCGCTGGTCGCGCAACCGCATGGCGTTCCTGGCGGCGCTGTTCTTCGTGCTGGCGCTGTGTTTCGCCACCACGAACGGTTGGTGGTACGTCTCCAGCTACGGCGTTCCGTTCAACAGCGCGATGCCGAAAGTCGGCGGAATCACGATCAGCACAATCTTTTTCGCATTCTTCGTGATCACCGCGCTGTGGGCGGCGTACCTGCACTTCGCCCCCCGGGACCGCGGCGAAGGACGGCTGGCGCGGGCGCTGACCGCCGCGCCCATCCCCGTCGCGGCCGGGTTCATGGCGCTGGTGTTCTTCGCATCGATGGTGGCCGGCATCGTTCGTCAGTACCCCACCTACTCCAATGCGTGGGACAACCTGCGCGAGTTCAGCGGCGGCTGCGGTTTGGCCGACGACGTGCTCGTCGAGCCGGACAGCAATGCCGGCTTCATGGCGCCGCTGCCCGACAACGCGGGTCCTTGGGGCCCCTTGGGCCCCTTGGGTGGCGTCAACCCAACGGGATTCACGCCCAACGGGGTACCGGACCGCACCCTGGCCGAGTCGGTCAAGGAAACGTCGGTACCGCAGCCCGGCACCGACTACGACTGGGATGCGCCGCTCAAGCTGACGACGCCGGGCATCAACGGGTCGACGGTGCCGCTGCCCTACGGCCTCGATCCCGCACGAGTTCCGCTGGCGGGTAGCTACACCACCGGCGCGCAACAGCAGAGCAGGCTGACCTCGGCGTGGTATCAACTGCCGAAACTCGATGACGGGCACCCGCTGGTGGTGGTGACCGCCGCGGGCACGATCGCCGGCAACAGCATCCTGCACCACCACACCAACGGGCAGGCCGTGGAGCTGGAATTCGGCAGGCCCGGCCCCGGCGGCGCGGTGCAGCCCGCCGGCCGGCTGGTGCCCTACGACCTGTACGGCGAGCAGCCGAAGGTGTGGCGGAACCTGCGCTTCGCGCGCTCCCAGATGCCCGCCGACACGGTCGCGGTGCGAGTGGTCGCCGAGGACCTGTCCCTGACGCCGGATGACTGGATCGCGCTGACCCCGCCGCGGGTACCGGAGCTGCGTTCGTTGCAGGAGTACATCGGTTCGAAGCGGCCGGTGCTGATGGACTGGGCGGTCGGGCTGGCGTTCCCGTGCCAGCATCCGATGCTGCATTCCAACGGCGTCACCGAGATCCCGGAGTTCCGCATCACCCCGGACTACAACGCCAAGAAGCAGGACACCGACACCTGGCAGGACGGCGTCAACGGCGGCCTGCTGGGCATCACCGACCTGTTGCTGCGGGCCCACGTCATGTCGACGTACCTGTCCCATGACTGGGGCCGCGACTGGGGATCGCTACGCAAGTTCGACACGATCGCCGACGCGCACCCGGCGCAGCTCGACCTGGGCACCGCCACCCGGACCGGATGGTGGTCGCCCGGGCCGATCCGCATCAAGCCGTAGCGAGCGACGAAAGTTTGCAAATGGCTTTGCGCGGTCGTTATTCACCGGTCTAATAACCCGCTGAATTAACGGCGGAGTAATTACTGGTCAAGGGTTTAATTCCGCCATTTCCTGGTCAATACTAATTCCGCTGTGATCCATTTCATACGATGGAAAAGGGTGGCCGATGCACACGCTGACACGCCTGGGAACCTGCACGGCCGCGGTCACGCTGCTGATCGCGCCGGCCGCGAGTTCGGCCAGCGGAACGGCGGCCGCCGAGGGCGGTGGCACGACGGTCGTTTTCGACAACTATCTGCGGCGTTGCGACTTCAGCAAGGTCAGCATCGCCCCCAAGGTGCCCAGCCCGATGCTCGGCACCGGTTCGGCCATCGTCCGGGCCAGCGGGTCCCGGGCCGTCGCCGAAGTCCACCTGGTCGACGGGCCCGAGCCGGGCATGCATTTCGACGTCGGCCTTATCGAAGAACCCCGACCGTCCTCGTCCACCTGTGGGCCGGGAGACCCGGGCACCGCCTTTACCGGCATGGATCTCGACGGCGCGGGAAATGGAACGGCCACCGTTGCCGACACCATTCGGCCGGGCACGACCGGCGTATGGGTGATCGTCGAGCGGGCGAACGCAAACTCGCACAACCCGGCCGAATTCTATACGTCCGAGTTCGTGGTGCCGGTAGGGTCGTAGCAGGCCCCCACACGCCCGAGACGACCGCCTCAGACAGCTACCCGGAAGAAAACAGGGACTTCGGTCCCTATCTTGACGCTCACGTCAAATGCTGCGATGGAGGTATCGACGAGAACCTGGTGAAAGGGAGCGGTGTCGGCGTCATACGAGGAAACAAGCCACCAACCAATCGCGCCGGAAGAAGCGACCGGCGACATCGGTTCGGTGCTGCGTGCCGACGTCCCCGACGAGGTCGAGACATCGTCGGCCGTCGCCGAAGCGGCGGCGACGCTGGCCCGCGGCTCGGCCATGCTCGTGGTGAAGCGGGGCCCCAACGTCGGGGCGAAGTTTGTGTTGAACGAGCCGGTGATGAACGCCGGGCGGCACCCCGCCAGCGACATCTTTCTCGATGACATCACGGTCAGCCGTAGGCATGCCGAATTCCGCAGTGAGAACGGCGAATTCCGCGTCGTCGATCTCGGCAGCCTCAACGGGACCTATCTCAACCGCGGCGCCGTCGACTCTGCGGTGCTGACCAACGGCGACGTGCTCCAGATCGGCAATTTCCGGCTGGTTTTCCTGACCGCCCAGACGGGCTGACACCGACGAGGGGATATTCGTGACCACAGCACCCGGCCACAATCCGGACCATATTCAGGTCCACACCTCCGAATTCGGGCCCGGCCAAACGATTTTCGTTCAGGGGGACCCCGGTGATCGTGTCTATCTGATCGTCGAGGGCACGGTGAAGATCAACTTTCGTGGCACCGGCGACCGCAGCAGCGTCCGGGCGATCATCGGCCCCGCGGACATCTTCGGCGAGCTGGCGGTGTTCGACCCCGGCCCGCGCGCCTGCACCGCCACGGCGATCACCGACGTGCGCGCGATCTGGATGGACCGCGCCACGCTGCGCGCCTGGATGGCCGAACAGCCCGCGATCGCCGAGCAGTTGCTGCGTGCGCTGACCCGGCGGCTGCGGCACAGCGAACGGCAACTCGTCGAAATGGTTTCCAGCGACGTCACCGCGCGGGTGGCCCGCCAGCTGCTGTTGTTGGGCAAGCGTTTCGGCACCCCCGAGGGCGACGCGCTGCGGCTCGCCCACGAACTCAACCAGGACGAGATAGCCCAACTGGTCGGCGCCGACCGGGTTTCGGTGAACAAGGCGTTGCGCAATTTCACGACGCGCGGCTGGATCCTGTTGGACGGCAAGGCCGTTGTGATCGTCAAGCCCGAATCGCTGGCTCGCCGCGCCGACACGGGTGACAGCTCCGGCCCGGACCCGAATCGCCGGCGCCGCCCGCTACGCGCTACTGCCTGACGAACGGCTCGGCGCGTAGCGTCTGAGCCATGAGCGACTACGCCGTAGAGGCTGTGGACCGGCTGCCGTTTTCCACCGACGAGAAGTCGCAGCGCTACGCGACGGAAAACTACCGCGGGGCCGTGGGCCTCAATTGGTACCTCACCGACCCCACGCTGCAGTTCACCATGGCCTACTACCTCGAGCCCGAAGAACTGACGCTGGCCGAACGCCACCTGACGCGCATCGGTGAACTGATGGGCGGCCCGGTGGCGCAGTGGGCCGAAGAGACGGATCGCAACCCCCCGCAGCTGCAGCGCTACGACCGGTGGGGCCACGACATCAGCGAGGTGGTCATGCCGACCTCCTTCACACAGTCCAAGCGGGCAGTCCTGGACGCCCAGCAGGCGCTGCGAACCGAAGCCCGCGAGGCGAAGACGAGCTCGTCGTTCACCATGTTCGCGTCGAATTATCTGCTCAACCAGGCCGACATCGGCATGGGCTGCGCGTTGGGCACCGGCGGCGGCATGGTCCAGTCGCTGGTGGCCGCCTACGCTCCGCCCGACGTGGCCGAGCACGTCCTGGCCAGATTCGCCTCCGGAGAGTGGGCCGGCGAGACGGCGCAGCTGCTGACCGAACGCACCGGCGGCTCCGATCTGGGGGCGCTGGAGACCACCGCCACCCGACACGGTGACGCGTGGTTGTTGAACGGCTTCAAGTGGTTTGCGTCCAACTGCGCCGGGGAGGCGTTCGTCGTAATGGCGAAACCCGAAGGCGCACCGGACTCTTCGCGCGGCGTCGCCAACTTCCTGGTGCTGCGCAACCGCCGCGACGGCTCGCGCAACGGCGTGCGGGTGCGGCGGCTGAAGGACAAGCTAGGCACCCGCTCGGTGGCCTCGGGTGAGGTCGAATTCGTTGATGCCGAAGCCTTTTTGCTGTCCGGCGAGCCCGGCGACGGCGTCGCGGGGCCGTCGGACGGCAAGGGGCTGGGACGCATGATGGAGCTGACCAACGCCGCGCGCCTGGGCATCGCCTCGTTCGCGCTCGGTAACGCGCGGCGCGCCCTGGTCGAATCGCTGTGCTATGCCCGGCAACGCCGGGCGTTCGGCGGCGCGCTCATCGACAAGCCGCTCATGCGGCGCAAACTCGCCGAGCTGATCGTCGACGTCGAGGCCGCGCAGGCGCTGGTGTTCGACTGCACCGGCGCCACCAACCATCGTCAGCCCCGCAGCATGCGGCAACGGATCGCCGTGCCGGTCACCAAGCTGCGGGTGTGCCGGCTGGGGATCACCGCGGCCTCGGATGCGATCGAAATCCACGGCGGCAACGGCTATATCGAGACCTGGCCGGTGGCGCGGCTGCTGCGCGACGCGCAGGTGAACACCATCTGGGAGGGGCCGGACAACATTCTGTGTCTGGATGTGCGTCGCGGGATAGAGCAGACCCGCGCGCATGAGACGCTGCTGGCGCGGCTGCGCGATGCGGTGTCGGTCGCCGACGACGGCGAAACCACCCGACTGGTCGCCGGCCGGATCGAGGATCTCGACGCGGCGATCACCGCGTGGACCAAGCTCGACAGGCAGACGGCCGAGGCGAGGCTGTTCCCGCTGGCCCAATTCATGGGCGACGTCTACGCCGGTGCGTTGCTCATCGAGCAGGCCGCCTGGGAGCGGGCCGCCCGCGGCGGTGAGCGCAAGGCGCTTGTCGCGGGGCTCCACGCGCAGCGCTATCTCGCCGATCGCGGGACGCTGCGCGGTATCGACGCCGACTCCGACGAGGCGCTGGAGCGCTTCGACGAACTGCTCGACGGCGCGCTGCGGCTCTAGGCAAATGTGGTGTCCCCGAAAGCGATAGCGGATGCGCTAGCACATTCCGCAATCGCCCATTTGCCCAGACAGGCGCGATCGCGGCATCGAAGGGCGGACTAGATCGGAATGAGCCCGTGCTTACGCGCCGTGCGGAACCACAGTTGCTTCTCCCGCAGCAGCTTCATCGACTTGCGCAGCAGCAGCCTGGTCTCGTGCGGGTCGATGACCGCGTCGATGAAGCCGCGCTCGGCGGCGGTCCACGGGATCGCCATGTTGAGGTTGTAGCCCTCGATGAAGTCTTTCTTGATCTGCTGCGCCTCGGGCGTGGTGGGGTCGGGGAAGCGCTTCATCAGCAGCTGCGCGGCCCCCTCGGCGCCGATCACCGCGATGCGCGCGGTCGGCCAGGCGAAGTTGAAGTCCGCGGTCAGCTGCCTGGACCCCATCACGGCGTAGGCGCCGCCGTAGGACTTGCGGACCGTGATGGTCACCTTCGGCACGTCGGCCTCGACGACCGAGTACAGGAACCGGCCGCCGCGCTTGATGATGCCGTTCTTCTCCTGCTCGGCGCCCGGCAGGAAGCCCGGCGTGTCCACCACGAACACCAGCGGGACGTTGAACGCGTCGCAGAACCGGATGAATCGCGCCGCCTTGTCGGAGGCCTCGTTGTCGATCGACCCGGACAGGTACATGGGCTGGTTGGCGATCACGCCCACCGGATGCCCGTCGACGCGGGCGAAGCCGGTGATGATGGCCGGCCCGTGCTGCGCGGCCACGTCGAGGAAGTCACCGTCATCGAAGATCCGCAGCAGGATCTCGTGCATGTCATAGGCCATGTTGTCCGAGTCCGGCACGATCGAGTCGAGCTCCAGATCGGTCGGGGTCGTCTCCGGCTCCAGGCCGGGGTTGACGATCGGCGGCTCGCTGACGGCGCTCGACGGCAGGAAGGACAGGAAGTCGCGCACGTACTGGAATGCGGCTTCCTCGGAGTCCACCACCTGGTGGATGTTGCCGTTGCGGGCCTGCGCGTCGGAGCCACCGAGCTCGTCGAGCGTGACGTCTTCGCCGGTGACCTCCCGGATCACATCCGGCCCGGTGACGAAGAAGTAGCCCTGGTCGCGCACCGACACCAGCAGGTCGTCCTGGATCGGCGAATACACCGCTCCCCCAGCGCATTTGCCGAAGATTAGGGAGATCTGCGGCACCAGCCCGGACAGCGCCTCGTGGCGGCGGCCCAGCTCGGCGTACCACGCCAGCGAGGTGACGGCGTCCTGAATACGCGCGCCGCCCGAGTCCTGGATGCCGACGATCGGGCAGCCGACCATCGCGCACCACTCCATCAGCCTGGCCACCTTGCGGCCGAACATCTCGCCCACCGTGCCCTGGAACACCGTCTGGTCGTGGGAGAACACCCCGACCGGCCGGCCGTCGATCATGGCGTGCCCGGTGACGCAGCCGTCGCCGTAGAGCGCGTTCGGGTCGTTCGGCGTCTTGGCCAGCGCGCCGGTCTCCAGGAAGGTGCCCGGGTCCACCAGCGCGTGGATGCGGGCGCGGGCGCTGGGGATGCCCTTCTTGTCGCGCTTGGCGACGGCCTTCTCACCGCCGGGCTCTTTGGCCAGTTCCAGGCGAGCGTAGAGCTCGGCCAGCTTCTCGGCGGTGGTGTGCTGAATGGGAGCCGGCGCCATCTCCGTCATTACTTGCCCACCTCACTCGTCTGACTGGTTTCGGCCTCCACCTTATTCAGGACGTCGGAGAGGTGAGCACCGACCTTGCCGATGGTCGGTTCGTCGATGGCCTGGATGTGCTCGCCGCCGATCGGCACCACCTCGAGGTCGGCCACGTACTCGCCCCAGCCGCCGTCGGGCTTGCGGACCGCATAGCGCGGCTCGAACTCGATGACGTCGTCGTGGTAGCGATCGGCCATGTACAGGGTCACGTGGCCTTCGTACGGCTCGATCTGGACGGTCTCGAGCGCCCGGTTGTCCAGGTAGGACGTCCGCTGGTGTTCGACGATGCCGCCCGGGATCTGCACGCCGCTCTGCTGGACGATGTCCAGCACGAACTTGACCTGGCCCTCGTCGTCGAGCTCTTCGAGCTGCTCGTAGGGGATCGCGGGGATCTCGACGTTGAAGGTGCGCTCGGCGAACTTCGCGTACCGGTCCCAGCGCTTGCGGGTCTCCTCCTGCGTCTGGGGGATCTCCTCGCCGGCGCGCACCGTGTCGATCATTCCGACGAAGCGCACATCCTCGCCCGCGCGCTTCAAACCGATCGCGCAGGCGTACGCCAGCGCGCCGCCGAGCGACCACCCGGCCAGGATGAACGGCTTGCCAGCGTTCATCTCCAACAGTTTCGGCACGTACTGGGCGGCCCGTTCCTGAACGGTGCCCTCCACACGCTCGAACCCGTACATCGGCGTGTCCGCGGGCAACCGGTTCAGCAGCGGCTCATAGACCACGGTCGAACCGCCGGCCGGATGGAACACGAACACCGGGGGTTTCGAGCTGCCCTCGGGGCGCGCCCGCAAGGTGCGGACGAAGCCGTCGATCTGCCCGGCCTCCAGGTACTGGCGGACCTTCTCGGCCAGCGCCTCGATGGTGTCCGACGTCAGGACGTCCTCGGCGGTGATGGCGCCCTCGGCGCGCTCCGAGAGGCGCTGCGCCATCTTGGCCGCGGTGTCCTCGTCGAGCTTGGGCAGCGGGTTGAAGATGCCGCCCGGCGACTTGCCCGTGACGATCGCCCAGGTGGCGAAGGTGACCCGCTCGGCGGCATCACGCGGCGGCACATCGGAATTCAGCGCTTTGGACACCGCCTCCTGGCTGAGCGCCCCCGCGAGATCCGGCTTCGCGCCGTTGGTCGCCGCGCCCTTCGGGCCGGACGGATCCGTCGGCGGCGGCGGGATCGTCGCGTCCGGCGCCGGCGGTGCCGGCTGAGTCTCGGGCTCCGCCTGCGGATCCGGTGCGGGTGCGCCGGCCGACGCCGGCGTTGCCCCGCTGAGGAGCTGGGCCTGCTCTTTGGCGATCTCCTCGGGCGTAAGCGTCTTCTGGTGCTCGTGTAGCTGCTCGACCTCGTCGCGGTGCTCGACCGCGTACTCGATCAGCTTCTCGATGGCATAGAGGTTGGCGTCGCGCACGGCCGTCAATTGGATTGGCGGCAGGTCGAAGTCGTATTCGACGCGGTTCTTGATCCGCACCGCCATCAGCGAGTCCAGGCCGAGCTCGATCAGCGGCACCTCCCAGGGCAGGTCCTCGGGCTCGTAACCCATGGCCGCCGAGACGATCAGGCCCAGCCGCTCGCCGATGGTCTCGCCGGAATCCGGCGTCCACCGGCCCACGCCGGCCGGCAGGTAGCGGTTGGTCAGGCTGTCCGACAGCGTCTCGGCGTCGGGCTCCTCGGCGGGCGCGGCGGGCGCCTCGTCCGCGGCGGTCGTGGTCGGCGCGGCGATGGCCGCGCCGGCGCCCGCCGCGGTGGGCAATGCGGCCACGCTCTGACCGGCCCGCGACACCAGCGCGTCGTAGACCAGCGTGAAGGACTCGTCGATGCGGGCGTGCACCTGCACAGCGGCGCCGCCGGGGTGCCGGGTCATCGTCGTCACCAGCCGGGCGCCCGCGCCGGGCACCGCGCGCTGCTCGGAGGCCACCAACTGCGCATCCGAAAGGACCTGTGTCGCAGCCGATCTCACCAGCGCGGCCAGATCCGTCTCGCCGTTGCGGGGCGCGTACTCCCAGACGTGGCGGCCGTCCGGCAGCGCGACGTGGGTCCCCGGCATGATCACCGAGCCGTCGCCGGAGAAGTGCACGTCGAGCCAGTGCTCTTTGCGCTTGAACCGGGTCGGCGGGATATTCGCGTAATCCTCGGGTCCCTGCGCGCGGCTGAACAGCGTGCGGATGTCCAGGTCGTGGCCGTGAACGTAGAGCTGGGCCATGGCCGAGATCATCGACTCGACGTCGTCCTGCTTGCGGGCCAGCGTCGGAATCAGTTGGGCGTCATGCAGACCCGCGGCAGCGGTGGTCAGGCCGATCTGCATCAGCGCCACCGGGTTGGGTGCGAGCTCCAGGAAGGTGGTGTGGCCGCTGTCGACGGCGTTGCGCACGCCGTGGGTGAAGTACACCGAGTGCCGCATGCCCTTGACCCAGTAGTCGACATCGTGCACCGGCTCGCCGCCGGGCTTGATGTAGCTGCCCTCGTGCACCGTCGAGAAGATCCCGACCGTCGGGCTCAGCGGGTGAATCCCCTGCAGCTCGGCGGAGAACTCACCGAGCAGCGGGTCCATCTGCGAGGTGTGGCCCGCGCCCTTGGTCTGCAGCTTGCGGGCGAAGCGGCCCTCGGTCTCCGCGCGGGCGACGATCGCGTCGATCTGGTCCGGCGGGCCACCGATCACGGTCTGGCTGGGCGCGGCGTAGACACACACCTCCAGGCCGGGGAAGTCGCCGAACACCGTCTTGAGCTCGTCGGCGGAGTACTCGACGAGCGCCATGAACCGGATGTACTCGCCGAACAGCATCGACTCGCCCTCGCCCATCAGGTGCGAGCGCGACGCGATCACGCGCGCGGCGTCCGCCAGCGACAGGCCGCCGGCGAAGTACGCCGACGCGGGCTCGCCGAGCGACTGGCCCACCACCGCAGCGGGTTTGGCGCCGTGGTGCTTGAGCAACTCGCCCAGCGCGATCTGGATCGCGAAGATGACGACGTTGCTGGTTTCGATGCCGTAGTCGACCGAGTCGTCGAGGATCATCTCGAGCACCGAGTAGCCGCGCTCGTCCTGGATCAGCGCGTCGACCTTCTCGATCCACTCGGCGAAGACCTCGTTGCGCAGGTACAGGCTCTTGCCCATCTTGCGGTGCTGCGCACCGAAACCGGCCATCGCCCACACCGGGCCGCTGGTCACCGGCCCGTCGGTGCTGAACACGTTGGGCCGTTGCTTGCCCTCGGCGACCGCGCGCAGGCCCTTGATGGCCTCCTCGTGGTCGTGGGCCAGCACCACCGCACGGGAGCGACCGTGGTTGCGCCGCGACAGCGCCCGGCCGATGGCTTCCAGCGACGACGCCTGCCCCTCCGGGCTTTCCATCCAGTCCGCGAGCTCGGTGGCCGCGGACTTCTTGCGCGACGTCAGAAACGCTGACACCGCGAGCGGGATCAGCGGCTTGGTCGGCTCCGACTCCTCTTGTGCGGCAAGCTCTTCCAGCGCAATCTCTTTGAGACGCAGTGCCTCGTCGGTCACACCCGGAAGCTCGTACTCCGGCTCTTCGGCCTCGGAGGCGTCGGGGATGATGTTGCCGAAGTCGTCGAACCGCAGCGAGTGGCTCTCCAGCGTGGGCGCCTCGGCCGCGTCGGCGGCCGGCGCAGCGGCGACGGGCTGCGGCTCGGCTTCGCGCTCGATGACGTCGCGGGGCAGCACCTCGCGCACCACCAGGTGCGCATTGGCGCCACCGAAGCCGAAGCTGGACACCCCGGCCAGCGCGTAGCCGCCGTAGCGCGGCCAATCACTGGCGTTGTCAATGACTTTCAGGTGCATGCCGTCGAAGTCGATGTAGGGGCTGGGGCCGGCGAAGTTGATCGACGGCGGCAGCTTGTCGTGCTGCAACGCCAGCACTACCTTGGCCAGGCTCGCCGCGCCGGCGGCCGACTCCAGGTGTCCCACATTGGTTTTCACCGCGCCCAGCAGCGCCGGACGGTCGGCGGGGCGGCCCCGCCCGACGATGCGGCCCAGCGCCTCGGCCTCGATCGGGTCACCCAGGACGGTCCCGGTGCCGTGCGCCTCGATGTAGTCGACGGTGCGCGGATCGATGCCCGCGTCCTTGTAGGCCCGGCGCAGCACCTCGGCCTGGGCGTCCTGGTTGGGGGCGATCAGGCCGTTGGACCGGCCGTCGTGGTTGACCGCACTGCCGGCGATGACGGCCAGGATCTGGTCGCCGTCGCGGCGGGCGTCGTCGACCCGCTTCAGCACGAACATGCCGCCGCCCTCGGAACGGGTGTAGCCGTCGGCGTCCGACGAGAACGACTTGATCCGGCCGTCGGGGGCCAGCACCGCGCCGATCTCGTCGAAACCGAGCGTCACCAGCGGCGTGAGCAGCGCGTTGACGCCGCCGGCGACCGCGACGTCGCATTCACCGTTGCGCAGCGCCTGCACCGCCTGATGTGTCGCCACCAGCGAGCTCGAGCAGGCGGTGTCCAGCGCCACCGAGGGGCCGCGGAAGTCGTAGAAGTAGGACACCCGGTTGGCGATGATCGAGCTGGCGGTTCCGGTGATCGCGTAGGGGTGCGCGACCGTCGGATCGGACACCGCCAGGAATTGGTAGTCGTTGTTCGAGAAGCCGACGTACACGCCGACGGCCTCACCGCGCAGGCTCGACGCCGGAATCCGGGCGTGCTCGAGCGCCTCCCAGGTGAGCTCCAGCGCCATCCGCTGCTGCGGGTCGATGTTGTCGGCCTCGGTCTTGGCGACCGCGAAGAATTCGGAGTCGAAACCCTTGACGTCCTTGAGGTAGCCGCCCCGGGTGCGGGCGGTGGCGACGCGCGCCGCAATGCGCGGCTCTTCCAGGAACTCCGACCAGCGACCCTCGGGCAGATCGGTGATGGCGTCGCGGCCCTCCATGAGCGCCGCCCAGGTCTCGTCCGGGGAGTTCATGTCGCCGGGCAGCCGGGTCGACAAGCCCACGATCGCGATGTCGACGCGCTCGGCCGGGCCGGTGCGGGTCCAGTCGGCGCCGTCCAGCTCGTCGTCGGAGACCTCGGGCTCACCCTCGATGATGCGGGTGGCCAGCGATTCAATCGTCGGATGCTGGAAGGCCACCGCGACGGACAGGGTGACACCGGTCATGTCCTCGATGTCGGCGGCCATCGCCACGGCATCGCGCGACGCCAGGCCCAGCTCGACCATCGGGACCGACTCGTCGATGTCGTCGGGTGACTTCCCGACGGCGCGGCCCACCCAATTGCGCAGCCACTGGCGCATCTCGGGGACGGTCATGTCGGCTTTTTTGGCGGGCGGTGTGGCGGGCACCTCCCCGCCAGGGCCCGGGGTGTGGTTTTCGGGGTGCTCAGTGTCAGCCATGGTCCTAAGGGATTCAGTCAGTGGAGCTGGCGAAGGCCGTCGGAGAACCGACGCCGCTTCGCAGACTGCCGTCGAGGTAAGCCGCGCGGCAGGCGCGGTGCCCGATCTTGCCGCTGGAGGTACGCGGGATCGTTCCCGACTGCACCAGCAGCAGGTCGCGGACCGTGACGCCGTGGCGCACGGCGATCGCGGCCCGGATGTCGTCGGCGATGGGCTGGTAGTCCAGCTTGTGCGAGCCGGCGGCGCGCTCGGCCACGATCACCAGCTGCTCGGACCCGTCGTCCGGGTCGTACTTGATGCCGGCGTGCGGGTTGTCGAACACTTCTTGCGGCAGCTGGTTGGCCGGCACCGAGAAGGCGGCGACGTAACCGGTGCGCAGCGCCTTGCTGGCTTCCTGCGCCGAGTATTCGAGGTCCTGCGGGTAGTGGTTGCGGCCGTCGATGATGACCAGGTCCTTGATGCGGCCCGCGATGTAGAGGTGGCCGTTGTGGTAGGTGCCGTAGTCGCCGGTCTTGACCCACATGCCGTCGTCGGGCGCGCCCTCGGCGTGGGACTGGCTGATCCGCGACTTGAGGATGTTGCGGAAGGTCTCGTTGGTCTCTTCTTCCTTGCCCCAGTAGCCGATGCCCAGGTTGTTGCCGTGCAGCCAGATCTCGCCGATCTGACCGTCGGGCAGCTCGCTGGCGGTCTCCGGGTCGACGATGACCGCCCACTCGTCCACGCCGATGATGCCGGCGGAAACCTGCGGAACGGCCTTCGGCGAATCGGCGGGCACCTCGACGAAGCGCTGCTTGTTCAGCTCGTCACGATCGACGTGGATGACCCTGGGCGCCTCGTCCATCGGCGTGGTGGAGACGAACAGCGTCGCCTCGGCCAGTCCGTAGGACGGCTTGATCGCGGTCTCGCGCAGACCGTAGGGCGAGAACGCGTCGTAGAACTTGCGCATCGACGCCGGGGACACCGGCTCGCTGCCGTTCAGGATCGCCTTGACGTTGCTCAGGTCCAGCGGCGGCTCGCCGTCCTTGGGCACCCCGCGCACGGCGGCGTGCTCGAACGCGAAGTTCGGCGCGACGGTGATTACCTCGCAGTCCGGGGCGTCCTCCGGCTTGCGCGCCATCTCGCGGATCCACCGGCCGGGCCGGCGCACGAAGGCGGCCGGGGTCATGAAGGTGAAGTTGTGACCGATCACCGGCGACAGCAGCGCGGTGATCAGCCCCATGTCGTGGAAGAACGGCAGCCAGGACAGTCCGCGGTCGGCCTCCTTGCCTTCCAGGCCGTTGAGCACCTGCAGCACATTGGTGGGCAGGTTCAGGTGGGTGATCGCCACACCGGTCGGGGTGCGGGTGGAGCCGGAGGTGTACTGCAGGTAGGCGATGGTGTTCTCGGTGGCCTCCGGCGGCTCCCAGGTCGATGCGACCTCGTTGGGTACCGCGTCGACGGCGATGACGCGGGGGCGCTCCTTGGCGGAACGGGCGCGGATGAACTTGCGGACGCCCTCGGCGGCCTCGGTGGTGGTCAGGATCGTCGACGGGGTGCAGTCGTCGAGCACGGCGTGCAGGCGGCCGACGTGGCCCGGCTCGCTCGGGTCGAACAGCGGCACCGCGATCCGGCCGGCGTACAGCGCGCCGAAGAGGGCGACGAGGTAGTTCAGGTTCTGCGGGCAGAGCACGGCGATGCGGTCTTCGGGCTGCGTGACTTGCTGCAGCCGGGCGCCCACGGCGCGGTTGCGGGCGCTGAACTCCGACCAGGAGATGTCGCAGGCGACGCCGTCGCGCTCGGTGGAGAAGTCCAGGAACCGATAGGCGAGCTTGTCGCCGCGAACCTTCGCCCATTTCTCAACGTGCTTGACCAAGTTCGTGTTGTCCGGGAACTTGATCTTTCCATTCACGATGAACGGGTTGTGGTACACCATGCCGCTCTCCTGTCGCACCTGTTTTCGGTCGGCTCGGCCGACACATTGTTCCTAGGTCGGCTCCGCCGACGGCTTCGTCCTGCAAGTCGGCTCGGCCGACGGTTACATGTCTACGCGCACACCGAACCTCGCACCGCACCCGGTTGGGAACGCCGGTGACGTGCCAGCGCCAGCCGGCATCGACCCCGACCGGGTGTGCGACAAAGGCCCGATAGCTCTTAAATTCCTCTTAATGTTACGGGGCTGCCTACGGCAGACCAAATCACAAGGTACCGCTGATCGCCATCGGCAACCGCCACCTAACCCTTGTGTCCCACCGCCCCGGTCATCCGTGTTTCGGTTGTGGCGCATTTGCGATCAGACCGTGAGCCCAGTTGAGCGTCCAGTCGGTCGCGGGTGCCCCGTCGATGCTCCAGCACTGCGTCGTGGCGTACAGCGCGTGGACCGGCTGGCCGGCGCCGCTGGCCAAGGTGTTCAGCGTGGCCGGCAGGTTGGCGATGCTGAACGCCTCCTCCGGAGCGGCGCAGATCAGGTCGCCCGGCGCGCAGATCTCGTTGGTCTTGCCGTTGAGGTCCCCGAAGCCGCCGGGGCGCGCGCCGGTCATGGTCAGACCCATCCCGGACAGGATGGGCACCTCGTGCAATGTGACCTCGGCGCCCTGCCCCGGCGGGTTGGGTCCGATGTCGTTGCCGACCCCCGTCTGGCGACGACCGTCCGCGATCAATGTCACACCGAGCACCAGGTCGTCGTCGACGGGTCCGCGGCCGTTACCGATATCGCTGGCGATGTCGCCCGCGATCACCGCGCCCTGCGAGAAGCCCATCAGCACGTAACTGGTCAGCGGGCACTTGGTGTTCATGTCGGTCATCGCCTGCACCGTCGCGCGGGTGCCCTCGGCCCGGCTGGCGTTGTAGGACATCTGCGTGTCGCCGCTCAGCGGATTGTGGAACTGCGCGGTGTATGGGGTGGTGTACGCCTGCACCCGCGACGACGGGAACTGCTGGGTGAGGGTCGCGGTCGCCTTGTGCAGCAGCGCGTTGGGGAATTGGAGGGGGCTGGCGGGGTCGTCCTGCACGGCGGACTCCCACGTCCCGGGAACGTTGACCAGGAACACGTCGGGGCACGACGCGTCCTGCGAGGCGGGTCGCGGCTTGTGCGGGTGCGTCGACGTCGACGGCGGCGGCAGGACCCCGGGCGGCACCGCGCTGGGCTCCGACTGGTGGCCGCGCAGCAATGTCACCGCGGCCAGGATGCCCAGAAAGACGACGGCGGCGACCGACAATGCGGCGATCCACGCGAGGGTGCGTTGGCGCTTACGCCGCGCGCTTTTAGCCATGTTCTCCTGCCAGCAGAGTCGGTGGATCGCAGCTACGCGGTCCTCCCGACCCCTGCTGCACCCCCTACACGGTACCGGCTCGGCCGAGCGGGCCAGTCGGGCAGCGGCCCGCCAGCGAATGGCGCCGACCCGCGGCGCCCGGCTGCGCCGCGCTTGCGATCGCCGCTAGCGAATGGCGCCGACGATGTCGCCCGACATCGCGCCGAGCTGCCCCGACCACGAGCCCCAGCCGTTGTCGCCGCCGCCGGGGAAGTCGAAGTGACCGTTGTGTCCGCCGTTGCTGCGGTACTGCTGATAGAACTCGCGCGAACTGCCCATCGCCGCGCCGGCCTGCCCGATCATCGCGGCGTCGTCGCCACCCATGTTGGTCGGGCTGTAGACCCAGACGCGGGTGTTGTTCTGCGCCAGCAGCGAGGCGTGCACGTAGGGGTCGTGCCACTTCCACCGGCCCAGCTGCGGGGCTCCCCACATCCCGTTGCCGTCGACGCCGCCGAACTGCTGCAGGCCGGCCAGGATCGCGCCGTTGTAGTTCGTGCTCGACGGGTAGAGGAAGCCGGACAGCGATCCGGCGAAACCGAAGCGGTCGGGGTGGAAGGCGGCCAGCGCCATCGCGCCGTAGCCACCCTGCGAGGCACCGACGGCGGCGTGGCCGCCGGGCGCCAGGCCCTTGTTGGCGGCCAGCCAGTCGGGCAGCTCGCTGGACAGGAAGGTGTCCCACTGCTTGCTGCCGTCCTGCTCCCAGTTGGTGTACATGCTCCACGCGCCGCCGGCCGGGGCCACCACCGAGACGCCCTTGCCGCCGAGCGTGTTCATCGCGTTACCGGCGGTGACCCAGTTGCTCACGTCGGGGGCCGCGTTGAAGGCGTCGAGCAGATAGACCGCGTGCGGACCACCGGCCATGAAGGCCACCGGGATGTCGCGGCCCATCGCCGCCGACGGAACCATCAGGCTTTCGTAGCCCGCCGCCCTGGCTTTGCCAACGGTTGCGGCGGTCTGCAGCGCGAAGGCCAACCCGACGGCCAGCACGGTTACGCAGAACACCCGGAAAAGCGCCGACATACCCCGCACGACCGTCATGTGCACCCTCCATCGTGTAGTCGCTGAAAGCACATTAGCCAGGGCCATAGTTCCCCCGCGCGCCGGGTAGTGAAACAAGTCACACACACCGCAAACGACGAGCGGCGGAAACCCCGAAGGGTTCCCGCCGCTCGTCGTAATGCTTGGCGTGTTTAGGTGCCCTGACCGTTACCGGCGTTGGTGGTGGCGGCCGTGGCCGGACCCGCACCCGGGGTGGCGCCCAGCACCGACTGCAGCTCAGGCTTCATCGCCTGCAGCTGTGCGCCCCAGTAGGGCCAGTCGTGGGTGCCGTTGGCGTCGAAGTTGAACACGGCGTTCTGGCCGCCCGCGGCCTTGTAAGCGTCCTGGAACTTCAGGTTGCTGGTCCGCACGAAGCCCTCGAGGAACTTCGCGGGCAGGTTGTCGCCACCGAGGTCCGACGGCTTGCCGTTACCGCAGTACACCCAGATGCGGGTGTTGTTGGCGACCAGCTTGCCGACCTGCAGCGACGGGTCGTTGCGCGCCCACGCCGGGTCCTCCTTGGGTCCCCACATGTCGGCGGGCTTGTAGCCGCCCGCGTCGCCCATGGACAGGCCGAGCAACGACGGCCCCATGCCCTGCGACGGGTCCAGCAGCGCCGACAGCGAGCCGGCGTAGACGAACTGTTGGGGGTGGTAGGCAGCCAGGATCAGCGCCGACGAACCGGCCATCGACAGACCGACGACAGCGCTGCCGGTCGGTTTGACCTGCTTCTCGCTCTGCAGGTACGCCGGCAGCTCGCTGGTCAGGAAGGTCTCCCACTTGTACGTGGTGCAGCCGGCCTTACCGCAGGCGGGCTTGTACCAGTCGGAGTAGAAGCTGGACTGGCCACCGACCGGCATGGCAACCGAGATGCCGGACTGGTTGTACCACTCGAACGCCGGGGTGTTGATGTCCCAGCCGTTGAAGTCATCTTGCGCGCGCATACCGTCGAGCAGGTACAACGCGGGCGAGTTGGCGCCACCGCTTTGGAACTGGACCTTGATGTCGCGGCCCATTCCGGCGGAAGGAACCTGCAGGTACTCCACCGGCAGACCCGGGCGCGAGAAGGCCCCGGCGGTTGCCGAGCCTCCGACGGCACCAATCAGGCCCGAGAGCAATGCCGCACCAGCGGCCGCCACCACGAGCCGACGCGGCATACCCGCCACGGCGCCGCGCAATCTGTCGACAAGCGTCATCCTTGCTTCCTCATCCTTCTTGCAGCCCTCGGCGCATTTCACCGACCGGCCACTTTCTTGATTGGGTCGAACTGCCTGCGCGCGGGCGCGGCAGTGCTCGTGTAGTCAACCACACGTTGTGCCATTCGGTCGCATCGAGGCGCGGCCGCCAACAGTCGAGCAGCCCTCCTACCCAGCGCATTTCAATTTAAACATGTGTCTAAAAGGCGCCATTTTCACGTGTGCCTGACGGTCATTGCGAGCTGGTGAGAGGCCAATCGTGATGTTGCTGCCATTTTTTCGAGACCGACGCACTGTGATTTGTTCGGCGCGTGCCGAAAATTCTTCTGCGCGACGCTTACTCGCGAGGTGGGGGCGGTAGCTCCGGAGGCATCGGCAGCCCACACCGGGCCAGTTCGTAGCGCGGCACCCGGTCGATCCGGTACCCAGTGAACTGGAAGGAGTTCACCAGGTTGGACACGAATCGATGCGGGGTCATCGGCGCGCGCACCGAGCTGAGCATCGCCTTCGTCTCAGGACATTGCAGCGCCGCGACGGCCTCTGCAACCCACTGCGCATCCAGGTAGCCCGGTATCCCCGGGGGCAGCTTCACCCAGGGACCATCGGCGATCACCCAGTCCGGAAAGAGGTTCTTGTCGTGCCCGATGCGGCCGTGCTTGAGCCGTTCGGTGTGTTGCGCAAGCGGATTCGCCAAACCGATCTGATCGATCACCCTGACATCGAGCCCGACGTTCATGCCGACCATGCCGAGGTTGGTGAAAAACACTGCATGCTGGGGTTTTTGCGCGGACTTGTCGCCCGGCGCCGGCTGGGCCTGCGGCACCAGGTCCCACTGGATGTAATTGCCCGACGGCAGCAGCAGCGCGCCTTCGGGAGTGTTGTTGAGGGCGGTCAGGATGGCCGCCATCCGCGGATAGCCCAGGTAGTCCGCGGCGGTCACCGGATGCGCATTGCCGGTGGCCTGGGAGTAGAACCGGCGTTCGTCCACGATCCCGGAGTAGGTGACGTGGGTGGCGTCGTCGCCCATCCCGGGTGAATTCGCCGCCCACAGTGCCCATCCGGCCAACCCCAGCCACAACGCACCGGCCGCGCCGGCGACCCAGTTACCGGTCTCCCGCGAATAGTCCTGGCCGTCGGGGATGGCGATCGGGATGACGGCGACCGGAGCGAGCAAGCAGAACAGCGGGGCCAGCAGCACCCGGGCGTGCATGAAGTCGCCGCCTTGCCGGGTCCAGTAGAGGGCCTGCAACAGGCCGCTGATCAGCACCCACGCCACCACCGCCGGCGGGCTGTGCACGGCGCGGGCCACCCGCCCGTAGTTGGGCGCCAGCAAGGGGCGCAGGAACGACGGCCGCCGGCGGGCGGCGAACAGCAGCACGCCCAGCGGCACGAGGAGCACCAGCGGGATCCACACCGCATACGGCGCGTTGAAGTTGGAGAGGTAGATCATGCCCTGGGACCACTTGTCCCCGGCCGCGTCCTTGGCCAGGGCGGTGCCCGGCACCAGCAGGCCGTAGTAGCCCATCCGGAAAATCTCGTAGGCGACCGGCAGGAAACCCCCGGCCACCACGATCAGCACCCGGCGGCGCCAGGTCCGGGCCGCGACCAGCATCATGATCAGCGCCAGCCCGCCCATGAGCGCCAGCTCCGGCCGGACCAGCACGCTGAACCCGGCGACGAACGCCAGCAGGCCGGCGAACACCTTGTTATCGGTGCGGTTGCGCACCGGCTGCGCCCAGCAGACCATCATCCACCACAGCAGCCCGAGATAGGCCAGCGCCAAACCGCTTTCCAGCCCGGAGGTGGCAAAGTCCCGCGCCGGCGGCAGCGCGATGTAGACCAGTGCGCCGGCGGGCAACATGATCGCCCTGCGGCCCCGCAAGCTCGGGGCGTACAGCCGCGCGGCGCCCAGCATCAGCAGCGCCACCCCCACCACCGAGAGCACCAGCGCGAGCGCGAGCGCGACATATTCCATGCGCAGCGGGCCGCCGACCCAGCTGCCGACGTACATGAGGTAGGTCCAGGCCGTGGAGGTGTTGGCCTCCACCCGTTCACCCTGGTTGAACACCGGTCCGTTGCCGGCGAGCAGATTGCGCACGGTGCGCAGCACGATCAGCCCGTCGTCGGCGATCCACCGCCGCTGCCAACTCCCCCAGCCGAACAGGATGGCGACCAGCGCCACGCTGATCCACAGGCTGACCCGCACCATCGTGGTGTACGGAAACACCGGCCAGCCGGGCCGCCTGATCACCGGCCGGCTCCGCATCATGCGCGCTTTGAGAGCCTGCAGTTCGGGGCTAACCGAAGGCAACGGCGGCTCCGACTGTCGCGATCCACGCCAGGAACAGCAGCTGCAGTACCCGGTCCCGCAGCGCGATGTCTTCGGGTTCGCCGGCCAGCCCGCCGTCCACGTCGACCGCATAGCGCAGGATCGCGATGGTGAACGGAACCATGGACACCGCGAACCAGGACCCCGAATGGCGGTCGCGCTCGAACGCCCACAGGCCGTAGCAGATCACCACCGCGGTGGCCGACAGCGTCCAGACGAATCGCAGGTAGGTGCTGGTGTAACTCTCCAGCGACTTGCGGATCGCCGCGCCGGTGCGCTCGGCCAGCTGCAGCTCGGCGTAGCGCTTGCCGGCCACCATGAACAGCGAAGCGAACGCGGCCGACAGCAGGAACCACTGCGACAGCGGGATATCGGCGGCCACACCACCGGCGATGGCCCGCAGCAGATACGCCGACGACACGATGCAGATGTCAAGCACGGCTTGATGTTTGAGGCCGAAGCAGTACGCCAGCTGCATGACGAGGTAGACGGCCATCACCAGCGTCAGGTTGGGCGTCACCGCCCACGCGATGCCCAGCGAGGCCAGTCCCAGCAGCAGCGCCAAGAAGTACGCCAGCCACTCGGGGACGATGCCCGCCGCGATCGGCCGGAACCGTTTGGTCGGGTGCTCGCGGTCGGCCTCGACATCGCGCACGTCATTGACCAGATAGACCGACGACGCCGCGAGGCTGAACACCACGAACGCCAAGCCCACCTGCGTGAGCATCTGCGCGTAGTCATAGCGGATACCGCTGCCCAGCCCGGCCACCGGCGCGGCCAGCACCAGTACGTTCTTCACCCACTGCCGGGGGCGGATCGCCTTGATCACCCCGGAGACCAGGTTGGCGGGCGGGCGGGTCACGACGTCCTCACTCATGCGGCTTCACCTCTTGCGACCTCTCCTGCGCGGCGCGCGATCGCCGCGACGACGGCACCCAGGGCGATGCCGAAGGCCACGTCGCTGGGGTAGTGCACTCCCAGCAGCATCCGCGACAACGCCATTGGGGGCACCAGGACAGCGGGCAGCGGCAAACCCGTGGTCCGGCCCATCAGCATCGCCGCGGCGGTGGTCGAAGTGGCATGTGCCGACGGGAAACTCAGTTGACTGGGCGTGCCCACGTTGACCGCGACGGCGGGATCGTGCGGCCTTTTGCGGCGCACGATCCGCTTGACGATGACGGCGGCGGCGTGCGCGGCGAACGCACCGGCCCCGGCCACCAGCCACTCCCGGCGGTGCTTGGGCGACAGCACCGCGCCCAGCGCGGCGATGGCGACCCAGCCGATACTGTGCTCGCCGAAGTGGGACAGGGCGCGTGCCACCGGCAGCGCCCCGGGACGATCGCTCAGTGCCGCCTGGACGGCGACCAGCGCGGCCACCTCCCCGCGGGGCGCCTGTGCAGCGGCGGCCTCATGCATGTTCTGCAGCGGGCAGCAATGCCGTCTCCCACTTCTGCTTGCTGGACAACACGGGCAGCGCATCGCGATACACCCGGCGCATCTCGTCGAACCGGCTGAGCAGCTGGCGCTGACGGCGCAGCGATGCGAACAACAGGGAGAACATCTTTCGCCGGTCGCGCTGCCGGTAGACCACGCCGCAACCGTCGGCGGTGGTGACCGTCACGCCGTCGACCGTGCACAGCCGGAACCAGCGCGCGTCCTGGGTCGGCACGTTGAACTCGGGCCGGGTGTGGGATTCGGTGTCGGCCTTGGTCATGTTGTGCAGGATGCCGCGGGCCAGCCGGTAGCTGATCGACACCGGGTTCACCGGCGGCTTCATCGCCTTGGTCTTGTTTCGCGGCGCCGGCAGCTCGCTGGCCGCCGGCAGCACGACGGCGTCCGGGTATTCCTTGCGCAGCCGGTGCACTTCTGGCAGACCCGATTCCAGGATCGAGAAGATGTGCTCCGGGCCGGCGAGGAAGTCGTCGATGGCCCGGTTCTGAATCGCTACCGTCGAATACTCAAGGCAGGCAAGGTGTTTCAGTGTCGCCTTGAGGTGGCTACGGACCAGTCCGGTGATGTCGCCGTCCCAGTGCAGTGCCGCCACCACTAAGCGGTTGCGCAGGTGGAAGTAGGCCTGCCAGTCGATGGCGTCGTCCTTGTCGCTCCAGGCCATGTGCCAGATCGCGGCGCCGGGCAGCGTGACCGTCGGATAGCCGTGTTCGCCGGCGCGCAGGCCGTATTCGGCGTCGTCCCATTTGATGAACAGCGGCAGCGGTTGACCCAGTTCCTCGGCGACCTGCCGCGGGATCATGCACGTCCACCAGCCGTTGAAGTCGACGTCGATGCGCCGGTGCAGCAGTGCGCTCCGATCGCTCTTGTCGTTCAACGGGAATTCGGCGAAGTTGTGGTCGTACTCGGCGTGCGGTGCGGCGGTCCACATGAAGTTCGCCTGGTTGACGACCTCGCCCATGATGTGCAGGTGCGACGGCTCCTGCAGGTTGAGCATCTGCCCGCCGATGAGCGTCGGCTTCTTGGCGAAGCGGTTGAGCGCCAGCACCCGCAGGATCGTGTCCGGCTCGATGCGGATGTCGTCGTCCATGAACAGGATCTGTTGGCAGTCGGTGTTTTTCAGCGCTTCATACATCACCCGGCTGTAGCCGCCGGAACCGCCGAGGTTGGGCTGGTCATGGATGGACAGCCGGCTGCCCAGCCCCGCGGCCGCCGCCGCGAAGTCCGGGTGGTCGCGCACCTTGCGCACACCCTGGTCCGGCACGATGACCGCACCGATCACCTTGTCCACCAACGGATCCGCGGTGAGGTCGGCCAGCGCGTTGACGCAGTCGGCGGGGCGGTTGAACGTGGGGATGCCGACCGCGATGTTGGCCGTGCCCGGGGCGGGCTCGGTGGCGTACCAGCCGCCGCTGATGAGGTTGACCGCGGTGTCGGTGGTGATGTCGAACCAGATCCAGCCGCCGTCCTCGAACGGCTTGAGCGGTACCTCGATCTCGACGACGGCCGGCTGGTCGTCGGTGCCGACGAATTGGCGGCCCTCCACCGAGATTCGCACCCCGGTCGCCTTGGTCCGGTACACGTCGACGCGCCCGGTTCCGGTCAGCTCGACCCGCAGAGCCACCGACTGACAGATGGACCAGCGCCGCCAGTAGCTGGCCGGGAACGCGTTGAAGTAGGTGGCGAACGACACCTCGGACTCTTTGCCGATCTCCAGCGAGGTGCGGCTGGTGGCGTGGGCACGCCGCGCGTTGGTCGTCGACTCCTCGAGATAAAGCTTGCGGACGTCGAGCGGTTCGCCGGGACGCGGCAGGATGATCCGGGACAGCAGGCTCACGGCAGTCACTTGCGCGCGCCTTCCTCTTTGTTCTGGGCTTCTATCAGGGATGCGCCGTCCCGCAGGTGCGGCGCGAGCACGTTGTCGTACATGTTCAGGGCGCTGGCGATGGCCATGTGCATATCCAGGTATTGGTAGGTGCCCAGCCGGCCGCCGAACAGTACCTTCGACGACGCCGTCTCGGACTTCGCCCTGGCCCGGTAGGCGGCCAACAGGGCGCGGTCGGCTTCGGTGTTGATCGGATAGTAGGGCTCGTCGTCGTCTTCGGCGAACCGCGAGTACTCCCGCATGATCACGGTCTTGTCGGCGGGATAGTCGCGCTCGGTGTGGAAGTGACGGAACTCGTGGATGCGGGTGTAGGGCACATCGGGGTCGTTGTAGTTCATCACCGGAGTGCCCTGGAAGTCGCCGGTGGGCAGCACTTCCAGCTCGAAATCGAGGGTGCGCCAGCCCAGCCGGCCCTCGGCGTAGTCGAAGTAGCGGTCCAGCGGCCCGGTGTAGACGACCGGCGCGTCGGGGCTGTCCGCGCGCAGTTGGTCCCGCACGTCGAACCAGTCCGTGTCCAGCCTGACCTCGATGCGTTCGTCGGCGGCCATGTTGCGCAGCCAGGCCGTGTAGCCGTCGACGGGCAGGCCCTCGTAGGTGTCGCTGAAGTAGCGGTTGTCAAAGGTGTAGCGCACCGGCAGCCGGGTGATGTTCGCGGCCGGCAGCTCCTTGGGGTCGGTCTGCCACTGCTTGGCCGTGTATCCCTTGACGAAGGCCTCGTAGAGCGGCCGGCCGATCAGCGAGATCGCCTTCTCCTCGAGGTTCTGCGCGTCGGCCGTGTCGATCTCGGCGGCCTGCTCGGCGATGAGCTTGCGGGCTTCGTCCGGGGTGAAGTACCTGCCGAAGAACTGCGACACCAGGCCCAGCCCCATCGGGAACTGGTAGGCCTGCCCGTTGTGCATCGCGAAGACGCGGTGCCGGTAGTCGGTGAAGTCGGTGAACTGCTGCACGTAGTCCCAGACCCTCTTGTTGGAGGTGTGGAACAGGTGGGCGCCGTACTTGTGCACCTCGATGCCGGTGTGCGGCTCGGCTTCTGAGTAGGCGTTGCCACCGATGTGCGGTCGGCGGTCCACGACGAGGACGCGCTTCCCGAGCTGGGTAGCCACGCGCTCGGCAATGGTCAGTCCGAAGAATCCAGAGCCGACGACGAAAAGATCGAAACGAGCGGTCATCGGTTGCTTAGGGTATCCGACCGCGTGGCCCTAACCCATTTGGCGAGGCCATGCGGCGGCGTTCGCCATGTGACAACGGCTGTTACGGCGCCCGGGAATCCGCGATCACAGTCGAGGTCGCAATTGCCTCACGATTCAATATCACCACTCTAGTAACAGGCTCACCACTCGTACCATCGACTTTGTGTGATTCCCACCAGATAGGACCGGTGGGACGCGCCGACACAACACATAGTCAGATAGAGGAGACTTCCGTGCCGAACCGACGCCGACGCAAGCTCTCAACAGCCATGAGCGCGGTTGCCGCCCTGGCAGTGGCGAGTCCTTGCGCGTACTTCCTTGTCTACGAATCGACTGCCGGCGACAAAGCGCCCGAGCATCACGAGTTCAAGCAGGCCGCGCTGATGAGCGACCTGCCCGGTGAGCTGATGGGCGCGCTGTCGCAGGGGTTGTCGCAGTTCGGGATCAACATGCCCCCGGTGCCCGCCTTGAGCGGGGGTACGGCCGGCACGCCGGGTCTCGCCAGCCCCGGCCTGGGCACTCCGGGCCTCGGAACCCCCGGACTGGGGACGACGGGCCTGACCAATCCGGGCATGACCAGCCCCGGTCTGACCAGCCCCGGTTTGACGCCAGGCGTGGCCAGTCCCGGCTTGACGAGCCCGGGCCTGACGAGCCCCGGTATGGCGCCGATGACGCCCGGGCTCACCGCACCCGGCGCGTTGCCGACCACCCCTGGTGGCGGTGTCGCGACCCCGGGGGCCGGGCTCAACCCGGCGCTGTCCAACCCCGGGCTGACCAGCCCGGCCGGGGTCACTCCGGGCCTGGGTGGTCCGGCGATGTCGCCGAGTGAGGTGCCGATCGACTCCGGAGCCGGGTTGGACCCGGGCGCCGGTGGCACCTACCCGATCCTGGGCGACCCGTCGACCTTCGGTAACGCTTCGCCGATCGGCGGCGGCGGTACCGGCCTGGGCGGCGGTTCGGGCACCGGTGGTGCCAGTGGCGGTCTGGTCAACGACGTGATGCAAGCCGCCAACCAGCTGGGTGCGGGCCAGGCGATCGACCTGCTCAAGGGCCTGGTCATGCCGGCCATCACGCAGGGCATGCATGGCGGCGCCGGTGCCGCGGGCGCCCTGCCGGGTGCGGCCGGTGCCCTGCCAGGTGCCGCCGGCGCGCTGCCGGGTGCCGCCGGTGCCCTGCCGGGTGCCGCTGGTGCCCTCCCGGGTGCCGCCGCGGGCGCTCTTCCCGCCGCCGCGGGTGCGGCCGGTGCGTTGCCGGCGGCCGCCGGCGCGTTGCCGGCACTGCCCCCGGTCTAGTCCTTTACAAACCCTCCACAAGACGGCACCGCAGAATCATCTGCGGTGCCGTCGATTTTGTGCAGATTCGCCGACGCTGAGTTCGTGTCGTCCCATAGATAACATTAGAAACACACGTAACATCAGCTGGTGTCTCGCAGCCGTGCGCCGACGATGTTGCTCACCGCCATGGCGGCGACCGTCGTCCTCGTCTCCTGGGTGGCGGGCACGACACGCGACCGCGGCGCCGCCGGCGCGCCGCCGTCACGCGGCACCCAACTCGTCGAGCAGCCGCTGGTCGGGCTGGGCGCGGGCGTCACGGTTCGCGAAATCAGTCAGGCCACCCCGTTTTCTCTGGTCGCCCTGACCGGCGACCTGGCCGGCACGTCGACCCGCGTGCGCGCGAAGCGCCCCGACGGCTCGTGGGGCCCCTGGTATCAGACCGAGTACGAAACCGCGGCACCCGATCCGGCCCGAGCCGGCGGCGAAGAGTCCTCGGGGCCCGACCATCCCGGCGCGGCGACGGAGGGGCCACGCGGCACCGATCCGGTGTTCGTCGGCACCACCACGACCGTCCAGATCGCGGTCACCCGCCCGCTCGACGCGGCGGTGACCCAACCGCCGCCGGCGCCGCCGAGCGAGAAGGCCGACCTGGGCTACAAGCCGGCGTCCAGGGAACAGCCCTTCGGCCAGAACATCTCGGCCATCCTCATCTCCCCACCGCAAGCGCCCGTCGAAACGCATTGGACTCCACCGGCCGGGGTGCTGATGCCCGGCCAGGCTCCGCCCATCATCGGCCGCGCGCAGTGGGGCGCCGACGAGTCGCTGCGCTGCGGTAGCCCGCAGTACGACAACGGGATTCGCGCGGCGGTCGTGCACCACACCGCGGGCAGCAATGACTATTCGCCGCTGGAATCGGCCGGCATCGTCAAGGCCATTTACACCTACCACAGCAAGACGCTGGGCTGGTGCGACATCGCCTACAACGCGCTGGTCGACAAGTACGGCCAGGTATTCGAGGGCAGCGCAGGCGGTCTCACGAAGGCGGTCGAGGCCTTCCACACCGGCGGGTTCAACCGCAACACCTGGGGTGTGGCGATGATCGGCAACTTCGACGACGTGCCCCCCACGCCGATCCAGCTCCGAACCATGGGACGGCTGCTCGGCTGGCGGCTGGGCCTGGACAACGTCGACCCCAAGGGCACGGTGCAACTGGAGTCGGCCGGCAGCCACTACACCACCTTTCCGGCCGGCTCCATCGCGACGCTGCCGACCATCTTCACCCACCGCGACGTCGGGAACACCGATTGCCCGGGCAACGCCGCCTACGCGCTGATGGACGAAATGCGGGACATTGCATCGCATGTCAACGATCCGCCGGAAGAATTGCTCAGGGCGTTGCAGGGCGGTGCGATCTATGACCACTGGCAGGCGATCGGCGGGACGAACAGCGTGCTGGGCTCCCCGACCTCCCCGGAGGACAGCGCGGAAGGCGACGCCCGCTTCGTCACGTTCGCCCGGGGCGCGATGTACTGGTCACCCGAGACCGGCGCCCAGCCGGTCACCGGCGCCATCTACGACGCCTGGGGTTCGGAGAGCTACGAGCGCGGCCCGCTCGGCCTACCGACCAGCGCGGAAATCCAAGAGCCGCTGCAGATTACGCAGAACTTTCAGCACGGCACGCTGAACTACGAGCGGCTGACCGGAAACGTCACCGAGGTCGTGGACGGGATCACCGTTCCGCTGACGACCGAAGCCCCAAGCGGCCCAACGGTTCCGGCCGAGCACTTCTCGCTGCCGTCGCACCCCACGCCCACGTGACCGACCGCTAGAGCCACCAGCGTTCCAGCACCCGGCCCACCCCGTCGTCGTTGTTGGCGGTGGTGACCTCGTCGGCGGCCGCCTGCACGTCCGGATGGGCGTTGCCCATCGCCACGCCGTACCCCGCCCAGCGCAGCATCGGCAGGTCGTTGGGCATGTCGCCGAACGCCACCACCTCCTCGCGGGCGATCTCCAGCGGCCGGGCGATCTCGTCGATGCCGGTGGCCTTGCTGGTGCCCAGCGGCACGATCTCGATCAGGCCGTTGTTGGTGGAGTAGGTGATGTCGCCCTCGATGCCGACGTGCTTGGCCAGTTCAGCCGCCATGTCGGCGCTGCGGGCTCCGGATCGGCGGATGAGCAGCTTGATGGCCGGGGCGCTGAGCAGATCCTGGATCGACACCTCGGTGTTGTCCGGGTTGAGCCAGGCATGCTCGTAACCCGGCGAGCTGACGAACTGGGGAGTCGCCGTGTCATGGGCGCTTTCGCCGATGCGCTCGACGGCCAGGCCCGAGCCGGGGATGACGCGGGTCGCCAGCTCGGCCAGCTCGGCCAGGGTGTCGACGGCCAGGGTGCGGGTCGACAACACCCGGTCGGTCGCGGCGTCATAGATGACGGCGCCGTTGGCGCACACCGAGATTGGCGCGAAACCCAGCGCATCGACGACCGGCCGGATCCAGCGCGGCGGACGGCCGGTCGCCACCACGAACTGCGCACCGGCGGCCACCGCGGCGCGGATCGCGTCGCGGGTGCGGGGAGAGACCTTCTCGTCGTCGTCGAACAGGGTGCCGTCGACGTCGCAGGCGATGAGCGCCGGCAGGGTCATCGGAACCGCCCGCCGCGGCGGCTGGCCGGACCGCTCAATGCCGCCCGCTCTGACTCTGCCCGGGTCGCGTCACGCCGTCGGTTCCGTACTTCTGCAACCGCTCCTGCAACTCCGACAACCGGAGCGCCCGGGAATCCTCCTGGGTGGGCGCGCTGCCACCCAGCCGGCGCGGCACCCAGTATTCGTCTTTCGGGTGCGGATATTCCTCCTGCACCGAATACAGCAGGTCGTTCATCGCCGAACGCAACAGCAGGTTGAGTTCCTCGGGCGTGCCCCGCGGGGGCAACGGCTGCCCGGCCGCCACGGTGATCGGAACCTTATTGCGAAACACCTTCTTCGGATGGTCCTTGGGCCAGATCCGGTGAGCGCCCCACACGACGATCGGGACGATCGGCACCTGGGCGTCCAGCGCCATGCGCGCCGCCCCGGTCTTGAACTCGCGCAGTTCGAAACTGCGGCTGATGGTGGCCTCTGGGTGCATCCCGATCAGCTCGCCCTCGCGCATGCGCTGCACGGCCATATCGAGGGCGTCGTGTCCCGACCTGCGATCCACCGGGATGAGCCGGGCGTGGTTGATGACGTAGTTGACCGCCTTCACGTCGGCCATCTCGGCCTTGATCATGAAGTACGCACGCCGCTTGCGCTCGCGGACGGCCATCAGCGTCGGGAGCCAGTCCAGGTAGCTGGTGTGGTTCTGGGCCAGCAGGGCGCCGCCGCGTGCCGGAATGTTCTCCAGGCCGTGGTAGGTGAACTTGGTCCCCTGCATCGCGACCATCGGCGGGACGATCCACTCCGCCAACCGGTAGAACCCCTCGGGCATGTCATCTCCTTCGCCTACTGCGACGGACGCTCGGTCCTTTTGGCCGCGCGGGCCGCGGCCTCGGTGGCCTCAATGCGAGCGGCTTCCGCCAGGGTTGGCGCTCCGCCGCCCAGCCGGTGCGGCATCCAGTACGCCCCGGGCTCGCCCGGATAGTGCTGTTGCGCCCGGTGCAGCAAGGTGGTCATCGAATCGCGCAGGGCAGCGTCGGTCTGCGCGATGTCTTCGCGCGCCCATAGCGGCGCGCCTACCTGCACAGTAATAGGTATTTTGGCGCGGCCCACATTCCGCGGGTGATCCTTGGTCCAAATTCGCTGCGCTCCCCAGACGATCACCGGCACGATCGGGACGCCCGCTTCGATGGCCATCCGGGTCGCGCCGGTCTTGAACTCCTTGAGCTCGAAGCTGCGGCTGATCGTGGCTTCCGGATACACCCCGACCAGTTCGCCTTCGCGCAGCCGCTGCACCGCGATGGCATAGGCGCCCGCCCCGGAGCCGCGGTCCACCGGGATGGTCCGGGTGTGCTTGATCAGGAAATTGACCGGCTTGACCTGCTGCATCTCGGCTTTGATCATGAACCTCAGCCGACGTCCCCGGCGATGTACGGCGAGCGCGGCGGGGAGGAAGTCGACATAGCTGGTGTGGTTGATCGCGACCACGGCGCCGCCCCGCTCGGGGACGTGCTCCTCACCCCGGTAGGTGATCTCGGTGCCGGTGGCCTTGACCGCCAGTTGAGCCAGAAGCTCCAAGGCGCGGAAGGTCGGCTCCACCGTCGATCACTACTCCGACGCCCCTGCGGACCGGCCCCGGCGGGCCGCCCGGGCGGCCGCCTCCTCGGCCTCCAACTGGGCCGCTTGCGCCAGCGACGGAGCGCCTCCGCCCAACCGGTGGGGCACCCAGAACTCGCCGGCCGGGTGCGGCCCGTACATCTCCTGAGCGCGCTCCAGCAGATGCTGCATGCGCGAATGCAGCAGCCCCCTCAGTTCCTCGATGCCCAGCGTCGGCTCGATCGGTTCGCCGACCAGTACCGTGATCGGAACCTTCGGACGCCACAGCTTCTTCGGGTGGTCCTTGGTCCAGATCCGCTGGGCACCCCACACGATGTGCGGAACGATCGGCACCCCGGCCTCGACGGCCATGCGCGCGGCCCCCGATTTGAATTCCTTGATCTCGAAGCTGCGGCTGATCGTGGCCTCAGGGTAGACGCCGACCAGCTCGCCGTCCTTCAGATGCCGGACGGCGGCCTCGAAGGAGGCGGCGCCGTCTTGGCGATTCACCGAGATGTGCCGCAGGCTGCGCATGATCGGCCCGGTGACCTTGTGGTCGAAAACCTCCTGCTTGGCCATGAACCGCACCTTGCGACCCAGGCCCTGCTTGTAGGCCGGCAGTCCCGCGAAGGTGAAGTCCAGGTAGCCGGTGTGGTTGATCGCGATCACCGCACCGCCGCTTTTCGGCAGGTTCTCGACACCCGTGATGGTGATCTTCAGACCTTGGGCGCGCCACACCAGGCGGGCGACCTGAATGACAGTCCCGTAAACCGGTTCCACAGCAGTTCAGCCTAATGCTCCCGCCCCCGGGCCGCCCTAACAGCCGGAAACCCCAGGTGGACGGACCGGGTGCGGGGGCGCCGTCACCCGACGGCGGTGGCAGGCCGATGGTGCCGGCTCGCGCTAAGCTCGGGGGCTGAAAAGCCGTCATCCCCGGCCGAGGCCGCAGCAGCTTTCAAACCGGCCCCAGGAAGGTATCAGTGCAGGTCACCAGCGTCGGCCACGCCGGATTTCTGATCCAGACCCAAGCGGGCAGCATCCTTTGCGACCCATGGGTCAATCCCGCCTACTTCGCCTCGTGGTTCCCGTTCCCGGACAACAGCACGCTGGACTGGGACGACCTGGGTGACTGCGACTACCTGTATGTGTCGCACCTGCACAAGGATCACTTCGACGCGAAGAATCTGGCCGAGCACGTCAACAAGGACGCGGTGGTGTTGCTGCCGGACTTCCCGGTGCCCGATCTGCGAAATGAGTTGGAGAAGCTGGGTTTTCACCGGTTCTTCGAGACCAGCAACTCGGTCAAGCACCGGATCAGCGGCCCCAAGGGCGACCTCGACGTCATGATCATCGCCTTGCGGGCACCGGCCGACGGCCCGATCGGTGATTCGGCGCTGTTGGTTTCCGACGGCGCGACAACGGTTTTCAACATGAACGACGCACGGCCCGTGGACCTGGACGTGCTGGCGTCCGAGTTCGGGCACATCGACGTGCACATGCTGCAGTACTCGGGGGCCATCTGGTACCCGATGGTCTATGACATGCCGGACCGCGCCAAGGAGTCCTTCGGCGTCCAGAAGCGGCAACGCCAGATGGACCGCGCCCGCCAGTATCTCGCCCAGGTGGGCGCGACGTGGGTGGTCCCGTCCGCGGGCCCGCCCTGCTTCCTGGACCCGGAGCTGCGCGACCTCAACGACGACCACGCGGATCCGGCCAACATCTTCCCCGACCAGATGGTCTTCCTGGACCAGATGCGCAGGCACGGTAACGACGGCGGGCTGCTGATGATCCCCGGGTCGACCGCCGACTTCACCGGCTCCACCCTGAATTCGCTGACACATCCGCTGCCCACGGACGAGGTCGAGGCCATCTTCACCACGGGCAAGGCCGACTACATCGCCGAGTACGCCGAACGCATGGCACCGGTCGTCGCCGCGCAGCGGGCCAGCTGGGCGCCGGCCGCCGGGGAGCCGCTGCTGGAACCGCTGCGCGCCCTGTTCGAGCCGATCATGTCGCAAAGCGACGAGATCTGCGACGGGATCGGCTATCCCGTCGAGCTTGCGCTCGGACCGGAGACCGTGATCCTGGACTTCCCGAAACGGGCCGTGCGGGAACGGATTCCGGATGAGAAGGTTCGCTACGGGTTCGCGATTGCACCGGAGTTGGTCCGCACCGTGCTGCGTGACGGCGAGCCGGACTGGGTCAACACCATCTTCCTGTCGACCCGGTTCAGGGCCTGGCGAGTCGGCGGCTACAACGAGTACCTCTACACGTTCTTCAAGTGCCTGACCGACGAGCGGATCGCCTACGCCGACGGCTGGTTCGCCGAGACCCACGACGACTCGGCCTCGGTCACGCTGGACGGCTGGGAGATTCAGCGCCGCTGCCCGCACCTCAAGGCCGACCTGTCGAAATTCGGTGTGGTCGAGGGAAACACGTTGACCTGCAACCTGCATGGCTGGCAGTGGCGACTGGACGACGGGCGCTGCCTGACCGCGAAAGGGCACCAGCTGCGGAGTTCACGGGCGTGAACGACTCCTACGATGATGGCCTGGTCCAGCTGGACCGTGCGGCGATCACGTTGCGCCGCTACCACTTTCCTTCGGGCACGGCGAAGGTGATCACCCTCGATACGATCCGCGGGTACAAAACCGAAGACCTGGGGCTCTTCACCCACCGGTTTCGGATATGGGGCAGCTCGGACTTTCGCCGCTGGCTGCCGCTGGACATCAGCAGGCCCTTCAGGTCGAAGCTGATCACGCTGGACGTGCCGGGCACGCGGCCCGCCCCCGCGTTCACGCCGGCGCGTCCCGACGAGTTCACCGCGCTGTTGGACGAGCTGCTCCCCCGGCGCGGCTAGGACGCGCGCTCTACCGGCCCCGGTCGGTGAGCGCTTGGCGCGCCGCGTTGTAGCCGGGGATGAAGGTGATCCCCGGGCCGCCGTGACAGCCCGCGCTGCCCAGATACAGGCCCTCGATCGGGATCGGCTGGCCGAGGAATCCCCGCGGGCCGGGCCGGTTGGGCCCGATCTGGTTGGCGTTCAACAGCCCATGGCAGTAGTCGCCGCCGGGCGCGCCGAACATCACGCCCATGTGCTTGGGCGTGAAGGTGGTGTGGCGGATGATGCTGCGTTCGAAATTCGGGGCGAGCCGGGTGATCTTGTCGATCACCCGCTGGCCCATTTCGACCTTGGCCTGCCCGTAATCCACGTCGCCCTCGATCGGGAAGAACAGCGCGAACGCCGACGCGGCGTGCTTTCCCTTCGGCGCCAGGCCCGGGTCGTTCTGCGACGGGATCTGCAACACGACGGTCGGATCGGCCGGAACGATTCCGCGCCGCGCGTCCTCCCATTGCTGCTGGACTTCCTCCGGCGTGCAGAACAGGCCGATCGAGGCCTGCATGGCCGGCTCGTTGAGGGCCTCGTAGGGCGCGGCGAAGACGGGCGCCTCCTCGAGCGCGAAATGCATCTGCAGGTAGCTGCCGCGGTGATCGATGCGCGCATAGCGTTCCCGGATGTCGGCGGGCAGCTCACCGTGTTCGATCATCTCGTTGAGCGTGACGTCCGGGGCGATGCCAGAGACCACGATCGGGGCGTTCAACGTCTCGCCCGCCTCGGTACGCACCCCGCTCACCCGTCCGTCGGCGACCAGGATCTCGGTCACCTTGGTGCGCAACCGGAGTTCGCCGCCACGGCTTTGCAGCACGTCGCACAGGTGCGAGGTCAGTGCGCCGATGCCACCGCGCAGCTTCTTCATCTGCATGGTGTCGCCGTCGGGCACGCCGAGGCCGAAGGCGAGCGCGGCGGCGCTGCCGGGCGTGGACGGCCCCCGGTAGAGCGTGTTGACGGCCAGCACGGTCATCGAGCCGCGGATCGCGCCGAACTTCTCGCGGTCCGGCAGGTAGCGGTCCAACACGTCGGTGACCGAGCCGAACAACATGTCGTCGATCGCCGAGCGCTCGAATTCGTTTGTCGCACAGGCATACATCTCGTCGATGCTCTTGGGTGGTGTGCCGGCTTCGAACCGGCCCAGCGCGCGGGTCGGCCCCTGACTCCAGGCCATCAGCCCCGCCATGCCGTTGACGGCGTCCGCGCCGTGCACCTCATTGAGATGGGTGAACAGCTTGATGGGGTCGCTGTACTGCACCAGCGGATCGTCGCCGACGCCGCGCACGGCCACCGACATCACGTCCAGGTCGATCGTCGGAATGGTGTCCAGGCCCAGCTCGTCGACCACCACCTGGGACGTCGGGAATTGCACCGAGCCGGCGATCTCGAACTGGTACCCGTCGAAGAGCTCGACGGTGGAGGCCATGCCGCCCGCGTAGAGCTTGGGATCCAGGCACACGGTCCGCAGCCCGGCCTTCTGCAGCAGCGCGGCCGCGGTCAGCCCGTTGTGGCCCGCGCCGATAACTATCGCGTCGTAATCAGTCATGTCCTGCCCTCCGGAATGGAGGCTCGCACGACGCCAAAGTTTTGTCAATTATGACGAAACTTGGCGGGCGGTCGCCGTGACCCAGGTGTCGGTGATCCCCGCCCGCAGCGCCTCCAGCGCCGCGTGGCACAGCCGCGCGAGTTCGCCAAGCGACCGCTCGTCGCTGTCCATCCAAACCTCCATCGCGCCGAACACCGCGGCCGCAATGCATCTCGCGGTGACCGCTGTACGCACCCGTCGGTCCGCCGTCGGATCCGCGGCGCCGTTGGCCCCGCGGCTGCGCCGTTGCAGCTGCGCGCCAATGGCATCGGCGAAGTCGGCCTGGACCTCCCGGATGTGGCGGACGATGCGGCCGGGGTCCAGCTCGTCTTGCCGCAGGGCGGCGATCTTGGTGACGGCGTCGACGTCATACGGGAACGAGAAGATGGCCGCCTGCACCGAGTCGATGATGGGTTCCTCGGCCGGCCTGGCATCCAGGGCGGAGCGAAACCAGTGCAGACCGGTGTAGTCGGCGAACAGCAGATCGTGCTTGGAGCTGAAGTGGCGGTAGAACGTCCGCAGCGACACCCCGGCGTCGGCGGCGATCTGCTCGGCCGACGTGTCCTCCACCCCTTGGGCCAGGAATCGCACCAGGGCGGCCTGCCGCAACGCTTCGCGAGTGCGCTCGCTGCGTGCCGTCTGCGCGGGCCTGACCATGGGAAGAAGGTACCAAGCCGGCGGAGTTGCCATCGCGTTTGTTGTGTCAATATTGACAAAACTTTGCGGCGGGGGTGAGACTGCGCCCATGGTCTCGCTACTCACTCACGCGGTACTCGGCCTGGCGGTCATCAGCTGGATCGTCACGGCCAACTCGAAGGTTTTCGCCCGGCCGGCCAACGGCCCGCTCTTCTCGCCGATGGAAGTCGTGTACTACGTCGTCGGCATCGCATCGGTCGCCCTCGGCTGGTATTTCAACATCACCTTCGTGCACCAGTACGCGCACGGATCCACCAACCCGCTCTGGGGCGAACACGGCAGCTGGGTCGAATACATCAAGCTGATGTTCACCAACCCGGCCGCCAGCTCGGCCAGCCAGGACTACACGATCGCCAATGTTGTTCTGCTGCCGATCTTTACGATCGTGGACGGCTACCGCCGCGGCCTGCGCCACCCGTGGCTGTACTTCGTGTCCAGCCTGTTCACCAGCTTCGCGTTCGCATTCGCGTTCTACTTCGCGACCATGGAACGCCAGCGCCGGCACGAACAGGACCGCGCGACGGTCGACGCCTAGCCGACCGGTTTGGTAGTCCGCCACTTCTGCCGGCCACCCTTGACGTCGGTGTGGACGTCGCTGAATCCCGCGGCTCGAAGCCGGCCGGGCAACTCGCTCGGCGCGATCGGGTTGTAGGTGTCGGCGACGTGAATCAAACGGAACGCCCACGACGGAACGCCATCGGTGCCGGCGAAGACGCCTCCGGGTTGTAGCACCCGGAACGCCTCGGCGAACAGGCGGTCCTGCAACTCGGGGCGCGGAACGTGGTGCAGCATCGTGAAGCACACCACCGAGGTGAAATGGTCTGCGGGCAATCCGGTCTCGCCGCCGTCGCCGTGGATGACGCGCGCCCGGTCGCCATAAAGGCGCTGCAGGCGATCGGCCATCGCGGAGTCCACTTCGACCGCGGTGAGCGACGCCGCGCGCTCGAGCAGTGCGCGCAGCGTCGCCCCGTACCCGGGGCCGATTTCCAAAGTGCGCGTGCCCAATTCGACGCCCCGCAGCGCCCAGGGCAACAGCTGATCGGCCACCGCCTTTTCCCAGCCCGCTGAGCTGCACCGGCGTCGGTGCAGGAGATTCATCGCCATCGTGATCCCCTTTCTGTCGGTCAACCCGAACGCTATGTGATCACCCGTGCTGCGGGCTTCCGATATCCTGCCTGGATATGTCGGAATTCAGCCACCACGGCCCGGCGACGTCGACGCAGACGTTGCCGCCGGGAGCGCAGATCGAACGGCACCGGCATGCCCTGCACCAGATCGTCTACCCGTCGTCGGGCGCGGTCTCGGTGACCACCCCGGCGGGCACGTGGATCACGCCGGCGAATCGTGCCATCTGGATACCGGCGGGTTGCTGGCACGAACACAAGTTCCACGGCACCACGCAATTTCACGGCGTGGCGCTGGACCCCGGCCGCTATCACGGCCCCGCGGCGCCCGCCGTGCTGGCGGTCACTCCATTGATGCGCGAACTGATCATCGCGTGTTCGCAAACCGATGGCACCGACACCGACGAGCATCACCGGATGCTGGCCGTGCTGCACGATCAGTTACCGGCGACCAGCGTCGGAGAGCCGCTGTGGATCCCCACCCCCGTCGACAGCCGGCTGCGTCAAGCCTGCGCGTTGATCGCCGACAACCTGCGAGAGCCGTTGACGCTGCAGCAGATTGGCGACCGGGTCGGCGTCGGCCAGCGCACGCTGAGCCGCCTGTTCAGCGACGAGCTGGCCATGACGTTCCCGCAGTGGCGCACCCAGGTCCGGCTGCAACACGCCCTGGTGCTGCTCGCCGAACGGCGCGATGTCACCTCGGTGGCGGCCGAATGCGGTTGGGCCACACCGAGTGCCTTCATCGACAGCTACCGGCGAGCGTTCGGGCACACTCCCGGCCAGCTGGCCGGTAAGGCGTTCTAGGCGCTAGCCGGTGGGCTCCAGCACTTCGGCGCCGACGAACGGCACCAGCGCCTCGGGCACCCGCACGCTGCCGTCGGGCTGCTGGTGGTTCTCCAGGATCGCCACCAGCCACCGCGTGGTGCCCAGCGTGCCGTTCAGCGTCGCGGCGGTCTGCGGTTTGCCGGCCTCGTCGCGATACCGGGTGGCCAGCCGGCGGGCCTGGAACGTGGTGCAGTTCGACGTCGACGTCAGCTCGCGATAGGCCCCCTGGGTGGGAACCCAAGCCTCACAATCGAATTTGCGCGCGGCCGACGAGCCGAGATCGCCCGCGGCGACGTCGATCACCCGGTACGGCACCTCGATGCGGGCCAGCATCTCCCGTTGCCAACCCAGCAGCCGCTGGTGTTCCGCCTCGGCGTCGGCGGGTGTGCAGTAGACGAAGCCCTCGACCTTGTCGAACTGATGCACCCGGATGATGCCCCGGGTGTCCTTGCCGTAGCTGCCGGCCTCGCGGCGGAAGCATGACGACCATCCCGCGTATCGCAGCGGCCCGCCGGACAGGTCCAGGATCTCGTCGGAGTGATAGCCGGCCAGCGGCACCTCCGAGGTGCCCACCAGGTACAGGTCGTCGGCCTCCACCCGGTAGACCTCCTCGGTGTGCGCGCCCAGGAATCCGGTGCCGGCCATCACCTCCGGGCGCACCAGCACCGGCGGAATCATCGGGATGAAGCCGTTCTCGACGGCCAGCCGCAACGCCAGCTGCAACAGGCCCAGCTGGAGCAGCGCACCCTTGCCGGTCAGGAAGTAGAACCGCGACCCGGACACCTTCGCCCCACGCTGCATGTCGATGAGCCCGAGCGATTCGCCGAGCTCCAGGTGGTCCTTCGGGTTGTCGATCGCCGCGGGCTCGCCGACCATGTCGAGGACGGCGAAGTCGTCCTCGCCACCGGCGGGCACCCCGTCGATGACAACGTTGGAGATGGCCATGTGCGCCGCGGTGAACGCCGTCGCCGCGTCGGCCTGGGCGATTTCGGCGGCCTTCACCTGCTCGGCCAGTTCCTTCGCGCGTGCCAGCTTGGCCGGGCGCTCCTCGGGGGACGCCGCCCCCACGCTCTTGCTGGCGGCCTTCTGCTCGGCCCGCAGGGAGTCGGCCGACGAAATCGCGGCCCGGCGGGCGGCGTCGGCGGTCAGCAGGGCGTCCACCAACGACGGGTCCTCGCCGCGACTGAGTTGGGAGCGGCGCACGACGTCGGGGTTTTCCCGGAGCTGCTTCAGGTCGATCACGGCCCTGAGACTACTTTCACCGGTTCCGGCCGGCTGGCGGAGCACCCGCCCCCGCTGACCGCAGGACTCACATCAGTAACTTTTGTCACGCGTCTCAGGTGCTGCTGTCAGAATGGAGCGGATGTCGCACGCGCCCGAGAAGGAACTTTCGGAAGCCCGGGAAGGCCGGGTGGTCGAGTCGTCCGCCGCCTCGACCGATGAGTCGTCCGGCCAGCAGCCGTCCGCCTTCGGTTGGCCGCGCAGCCTGCAGGCCCGGGCGACCCGGCGCGCGCTGCTGCTGACCGCGCTCGGCGGACTGTTGATCGCCGGGCTGGTCACCGCGATCCCGGTCGGTGGTGCCGGGTCGGGGCGGTTCCTCGACAGCAGCCCGGTGCGTAGCACCGGCACCAAGAGCGACGCGGCCTTCAACCGCGCCTCCCCCGGCGAGTGCCTGATGTGGCCGGACACCACCCCGGAGTCGGCCAGGATCGTCAACTGCGGCGACGAGCACAAGTTCGAGGTCGCCGAATCCATTGACATGCGGACGTTCCCGGGCTCGGAGTACGGGCCCAACGCCGCACCCCCGACCCCCGCGCGCATTCAACAAATCACCCAGGAGCAGTGCGAGGCCGCCGTCCGCACTTACCTCGGCGCCAAGTTCGATCCGAACAGCCGGTTCACCGTCAGCCTGTTGTGGCCCGGTGACCGGGCCTGGCGCCAGTCCGGCGATCGCCGCATGCTGTGCGGCCTGCAGCTGCCCGGCATGAACAACCAGCAGCAGGCGTTCAAGGGCAAGGTCGCCGACGTCGACCAGTCCAAGGTGTGGCCGGCCGGCACGTGCCTGGGCATCGATCCGGCGACCAACCAGCCGACCGATGCGCCGGTCGACTGCGCGGCGCCGCACGCGATGGAGGTCACCGGCACGGTCAACCTTGCCGAGAAGTTCCCCGGCGCCCTGCCCGCCGAGCCCGACCAGGACGGCTTCATCAAGGACTCGTGCACCAAGATGACCGACGCGTACCTGGCGCCGGTCAAGCTGCGCACCACCACCCTGACGCTGATCTACCCGACGGTGCCGCTGGCCAGTTGGACCGCGGGCAGCCGTGAGGTGGCCTGCAGCATCGGCGCGACGCTGGGCAACGGCGGCTGGGCCACCCTGCTGAACAGCGCCAAGGGTCAGCTGCTGATCAACGGCCAGCCGCCGGTGGCGCCGCCCGACATTCCCGAAGAGCGGCTCACCATGCCGCCGATCCCCCTGCAGGCCCCGGCGCAGTCGCCGTCCAGCCAGTCCGGCTCGAGTGCCGGCACGGGCTCGGCCCCGGAGATCCCGCCCAACAACCAGCACCTGCCCGGACAGCAGCCGGCTCAGCAACCCCAGCAGGCACCCGCCCAGCAGGCGCCCGCCCAGCAGGCGCCCGCCCAGCAGGCACCGCCGCCGGCGGACAACGGGGCCCCGCCGGCCAATCCGGCACCCGAGGCGCCGGCGGCGCCGCCTGCGCCGCCACCCCCTGTCTCTTATACACATCT